>JAAXXY010000080.1 GCA_013334225.1 Chlorobiaceae bacterium | reverse complement strand
ACAACTGTCTTGAACTGGTTCGACTCGGATCACACAGCGAGTTGGGACTTTAGACAGTCGCAGACGCTCACCAATTCGTAAACATTTGAGACTGAACAAAATAAAGCTCCCCGCAGCAATCCGGAAATCGGACAACTCACCCCTTCTGCTGCTTCAACCTTTCGGCCAGCCAGACTTTTATGACGGACTGTCGAGAAACGCCTATTCACGCAGCCTTTTTATCGAGCGATTCGATCATCCATACCGGAAAATCCACATGCACCAGTCTGATAAACAGCTTTATTCGTTTGGCCTTGTTAAGATCGAGGCTTCCCCGATACAATGCAGGGGGATTGAAACATCAGATATGCGGAAATAGTAACCCTTCTGTTCTGCTGATTTTATTTTTGTACAATTGTACATATGAAAATTATTGCTGATACAAATATATTTCTGGCTGCAGTTCTCGAGGAACCTGAAAAGGAGAGGATTGTTCAGATGACTGAAGGGCATGAACTTGTTGCCCCTGATATTCTTCCTTTTGAAGTCGGCAATGCGCTTACATCACCTCTGGCAATCAAGGGCATCAAAACTGCGGCAACCACAAAAGATATCATCAAAGCGGTTAAAACATCCCGTTCCGGCGAACGATGATCCGATAAGCAATTCAAAATCGACTTCTCTTTAGCCGTAAGGAATGTGACGGGTTCTGCTGTCTGTACCTTCAGGACAGTCCCTTTAACCGTGCAATCTCCGCCCTGATCTCTTCGATCACATCCTTGTTGTAAATCTCTTTTTTCTCCCCATTTCTGAACGAGTAGATGTAAAACACCTTGCCTCCGAACTTCTCGGCAAATTCTCTGTGGGTTTCTTCCTGAATTGCTTTTTCTTTGAAAATCTCCGGGAGCTGCACAGTTCCTCCGCCAAACGTGATCGGCTTGATCTGGAGTCCGATGCACTTCTCTCCTATACTGATGAAAAAATCGACATTGAACAGACGATCCCATTCATCCGGGGCAGGCTCGACCTTCACTCCGATCATATGCTCGAGCTGGCCGTAAACGGTCTGGATTTCGGTCATATAACCGTCAAACGTCCGGTCGATAACCAGTTGCATCATATAATCGATGCAATCCTCTTCAGTAACTTGAGAAACTTCTGACTGAATGACTTCCGTAATCTTTATATAGAGCTTTTTACCGAGTTTGACGATGTGATCTTTCGGTCTGACATTCGTGAAATAATATTCCCGCCACTCTTCAAGACTTCCTGGCGAGCATTTCCTGATCGACTCCGAAGTCGGGCCGACATTTCTCTTGAAGTTGAGCTGAAAGCGGTTCATCGCGCTGTTCAGGATCCATTCTTTAGCCATCGATCTGTTCCGACAGGATGAAAAACTTGTCGATATACCTGTATTTATAACTGCTGTCTATGCCTACCAGCCCGCTTCTGATCAAATGAGCGTTGACAAAGGTCTTGTTTTCGAGATAGAGATAACAGAGCAGGTTGTCGTTTTCGTCGTACTTTATATTGTCGTATTTCATGAACACCCGTTTTCCCCTGATCTTTCCGGCCAGATATTCGACCGCTTTGTCGAACATCACAGGGTCCTCCTGCACACCTATAAGCCTGACGGTCAGCCCGCTTGAAAGCCTTACCCGTTCCGGACTGAGTATTTCCCTGACAGTAAACAGCTCTTCACGCTTTTCGCCATTGGAACTGTCTATTTTCGATCCGAAAGGTAATTTTTTCGGATCGACCTTTTTATCAAGTTTATGCGGGTCTGCAAAACGATACGGCAGCTGATCGATCATATCCGACAGATTGCCGTTCAAAACATCGTTCTGAAAACGGTATTCAGTTCCAATGAGGTCGTTCTGACCGGTTCCAAGTTTTTCCTTCGCAATGCTGATAAATTCAGGGTTTATTTCATAACCGACAGAATTGCGTCCGAGATTTCTTGCCGCAAGATTAGTCGTACCGCTCCCCATGAAAGGATCAAGCACCGTTTCTCCCCAGAATGAGAACATTTTTATGAGCCTGCGCGGAAGTTCTTCCGGAAACATTGCGATATGTCCGTCCTGTTTCGCTCCTGCAAAATTCCAGTGACCTGCGAAATAGGCATTCCACTCGTCTTTCGTCATTGCAGATCGTTCTTTCTGCTCCTTTGTCGGTTTCGGAGCCTCCCCCTGTTTTTTGAAAATGAGAATGAACTCGTAATCGAGCTTGAGGATACCGTTTCGGGGATAAGGAAAACTGCCCATGATCGAAGCCCCGCCGGTTGTGTTCGTCGTTGTCACCTTCTGCCAGATGACAGCACCCATATAGTCGAATCCTATGGTTTCACAGAATTTTATGATCTCGGACCTGATGGGAATGACCTTGTAGCGTCCGTAGTAAACCGAACGGGCGAACTGGTCTCCGATGTTGATACAAAGCCTGCAACCAGGATGCATGACTCTTTCACACTCACTCCAGACAAGATTCAGGTTGTTGATGTAGATCTCGTAATTGTCATGAAACCCGATCTGGTTTATCGTGCCGTAATCCTTGAGTTGCCAATATGGTGGAGACGTAACGACAAGATGCACCGAGCGATCAGGCAGGAGGTTCATTTGTCGGCTGTCGCCATGTATGATGGTATGCCGGGTTTTCAATTGTTTCTCTCGCTTAAATAAAATTGATTACAGCCGTTACCGGATAAAAAGACCAATAGCCCCCCGATAGCGGCATTTTCTAAAAGTAGATAAATTTTCATCAGAAACAGACAGCTGTCAACCGGATCCCTTTGTGATGCCAGTAAACCTCAACGTTAACCATTACACTCACCCCTTCTGCTGCTTCAACCTTTCGGCCAGCCAGACTTTTATGACGGACTGTCGAGAAACGCCTCTTCTTGCGGCTTCTTTGCCTGGGGATTCTATCATCCATTCCGGAAAATCCGCATTCACCCACCTGATCTGCCGCTTTACCCGTTTCAGCTTGATGAGATCGGGAAACACTCTGATATCTGCACCGGCACCTGTGACTATGACAAAAAATGTTCCATGTTCATGCATGGCAATGCAGAAATATGCGCCACTTTCATGCAAGTGTTTTCAATATGAAGAGGGGGGGGGAAATGCTGCGGAGTGAAAGCAAAATAAACATTCCTGAGATTTGAAGGAACCAGCAGAAACCTCCCCGGAAATTCACGGCTGCAGTAGCCAGCGGTAGAGGGGCATGACGGTAACGGCAATTCCGTTCTGCTCGAATTCTTCCGAACCGTTGAGCGTTATAATCGTGCCATGCCGCAATCCGAACTCATTGCAGCAGGCCGTGAGCCCCCGGAGCTCCCTGTTTCTTGTTATTGAATCGCTGATATCTGCGCAGACCTGAATAGCTTCCTTCACCTCCGTGCCCTGCCTGACGATAAAGTCGCATTCAGATTTATCCTTGAAAAAGAAAATATCCTTTTCCTTCCTTCTGAGTTCCAGAAAAACGGTCTGCTCCATAGCTTTTCCGGTATCATCGGAAAACTTCAGGTCAAGAGCATTAAGCAAGCCTGTATCGATGACATAAACCTTTCTTTCTCCCAGCTCCCGATCGACGAGCGACCCGGAATATTTCCTCAGTATCTGCGCCAGGTATACATTTACGGCGGCTTCAAGGTAATCGTACAACTGGTTTTTACCGATCCTGAACCCCGATGACTTCAATTCATTGTAGATATTGTTCACCGAAAACTGCTTGGTCGCCGATGCCAGTATCCGCTTAAGAAAGAATTTCAGTGCAGGCAGGTTCCTGATTTCGTAACGCTCTACCAGGTCACGGTAGATCATGACATTGAAATACTCCTGCAGCACCTTGTTCCTCAACGCATCATCGTAGCCGATAACCTCCGGAAATCCGCCGCACCTGAGATAATCAGCCAGGTGGTGATTGATGACGGCGACAGATTTCGTGCTGTCAAGATCCGTGCTCACGCCCTTGAAGTCGAGGTATTCGCTGAACGACAGAGGGTATACCTCATAGTTGACGGCCCTTCCGCGCAGACTGGAAGCGATGTCGGAGCTGAGGAAGCGGGCATTCGAGCCGGTAATGAAGATGTTTTTTGTGATGCTGTCATATATCCGGCGGACGAACTTGTCCCATCCGGCTACATTCTGTATTTCATCGAAGAAAAAGTAGCATCCTTCCATCAGCATCTCGGGGTACAGCTCCTGATATGCCTGGAGCAGAAGATCAAGTTCTTCTGTTTTCAATTCGAGCCGCTCATCCTCGAAGT
>JAAXXY010000049.1 GCA_013334225.1 Chlorobiaceae bacterium | reverse complement strand
AACCCCCGATAATGTTCAAAGGCATCGCTTGCTGTTATGTCCGTGATATTGGTGATGACGCCATGCAGTCCGTCCCACTGTGCGGCAGAGCTGATTTTCTCCTCATCAATGATCACGACTTGCTGTGGAGGAAACCTTGGGGACAACACAAGGATGTTATGCTTTTTATTCCCTTCAGGTTCTGAAGGATTATATAACGTTCCTCAGCAAGTCAAAAAGATTCGTAACCTTTTTTATAGAAAAATTTTACGATCCGTAATACACTTTGCGATATGAATATTGCCTGTTCGGGAAAGATAATGATTGTTAATTTGCAATTGAAAAAGTAAATATAGCGTACATTGGTAGAGCAATATTCTTATCTGACAAGCGTTAGGAGAAATGTCATGTACCGAGGCGAGCGAGACGTGATGCACCGGGGACATTGCACCACGTGATCATCCGGGGAATCGAGAGAGTTTCGATTGTTCGTGACGACAATGACAGGAAAATGTTTGAGGATCGGATGGGAATGCTTGCCAAAGGGTCCGGAACGAGCATCTTTGTGCAGGCAGCTGTCAGGGGATGCGCGATATTTCAACCGCAGGCTTAAGTGAGACTTTACCCTGGCATAAAGAAACCTTGAAAAAGCTGACATAAATCCAATAAATCTGCATAGATGAGCATCTCTTATCACCCGAAACAAGGGACTATTGTTATTTGTGATTTTGCAGGACTTATTCGACCTGAGATGGTCAAACGCAGACCAGTTGTGATCGTTTCACCAAGGTTTCGTGGCAGAGATCAGCTTTGTACAGTAGTACCGCTGAGTAAAACCCCGCCAGTTCCTGAAATGCCCTATCATTACAAGCATTATGTTGATCCAGCACTACCTGCTCCCTACGATGCCTCATATCACTGGGTTAAAGGGGATATGCTTTATACCGTATCTCTCGACAGATTGGATTTACCCTTTGATGGTAAGGATAGCACTGGTAAGCGGAATTATATTACAAGATTGATAACACCGGCTGATCTTCTCAAAATTCAAAAGTGCATATCAAAAGGACTGGGAATTTAATAGTTGTTGAAATTTGTATTAATCATTATACTTTCATTGTAACCGCTCTGCTTTGGCATCGGGCTTAAGTCCACGAAAGTGGCCACCTTGCATTTGAGATTAAATCCGGCATGGCGTCTTATTTTAAAGACAAAAGGCTCTGTTTTTTTACAGGGCCTTTTGCTTTTATCTCCCCGGAAGGGCGTATACGATTTGATGATCCGGACTTATGGACGTTCCGCAGAAAGTCAAAAAGATTCGTAACCTCATTTATAGAAGGATTTTACGACCCGGATTACGCTTTGCGTGATGCATCCCGCCTGTCCCGGAATACGCGACGTATGTTTTTTAGATTATGCCGACGATATGTTCCTGAAGGCAATGGTGCCTGATACAGGACATCAAGGAAGAAGTGATTCCTCATTGTTGAGAATAACGGAGAGTGGCGTAACAGTAAATTTTCCTGTCATCTGTCAGGAATTGAGCTTTCCTGAAACATACCGGTGGATCATGCAGGAAACAAGAGTCTGACAGGGGAGTCCTTCCTCGAGAGATTTCGCCTTGAGGCGGTTCAGATCACTTTCCTATATTCGAATATTGATTCTCTTGTTTTTCCTGAAGGTATGAAGCGCGTATGATTCAAACTTTTCCTTGAGCTTTTTAAAATCAGCCGCTGATTTCCATTCGCTGTTTTCATAGGTCTTCAGAATATCTTCTTCATTATCATTCTGCTTGTTCTTCGCTTTCTCCTTTCAAATATTGTTTCGTGGCTTTTCAGCTGGGAATAATGGTTTTCAGGCATGTTTTCAATGAGCATTCAAGCTGTTTTTTTCGTTTTCCACGGTTTCAGGATGGAAATAAATATGGTGATCATAAGAACTGCGACCTGAACGGTGCCGAAAATCAGGTTCATCTGTTGATTGTAGAGGTAAGAGGCATCAGTCAGCGAAGCCATGCCGATTTTCCCGGAAATCTCCATCATAGCCGTTTCCCAGGGGCCGAGGTAAAAAGTCCCGAACACTATAGCGGTTACTGTTACTATCCATTTGCAGGTCAGCCAGTTGTGCCTGAAAAACCCCCAGTTACTGAATATAGAATAGATTAAACCCGTCAGCATGCTTCCGATGGCTCCGGGTACGACGACAATGGACATATCGACATGATGAATGCTCCGGTTAATACCATACAAAACATTGCCGTCGGTCACTCCGTATTTCAGGAAGTACAGCGAGAGCAGGGAAACGGCACCTCCCACCCAGCATGCAACAGCTATGAGGTGAAACCCTTTCAGCCATTTCAATCCTTTTGGTGATAATTTTTTCATGTGAATATCGTGGTCTCTGAAGTTCCTTTTATCTGCGGCAGTCATTCAGGTTTCGAAAATACGAAGTATCCATTCAACAATCACTTTTTTTGCCTTCAAAGATGCTCATTTTATAGGAGTTTATCCTGGACAAAGAGTGGATATGAGAGGTTTTGGGGATGCTTCGCAGCAAATCGATATGAAACTTAAAATCTATTTAAGTAGAAAGAATTTGCGATCCGGCTTACGCTTTGCTTGATGAATCCCGCCTGTTCCGTTTCGGTTCATATTCACGATCGATCCGTTCCCTCAGGAACAGTTTCATGAGAGACTGGTAAGGCACATCTCTTTCGTTGGCAAGAACCTTGATGCGGCTCGGGCATCACTTCGGGAAGACGGAGTGAAATGGTTTTCATCGACGGTTCAGGTCAGATGACAAGAGCACCCCACGCGGGTGGCAAATTTTCGGCGGAATACTCACCCGAGTTTCATATATTATACATCAATACTCCCAGTCCCCTAATCAAGCCAAAGCAACGAGAAGTGTGCAGTGCGCAAATGGTTATCAAATATTTCATTCGTTCTGTTTTTTTGATGTTGATCCCGTTGACGTAAATCCGGGATAAATGGACAGCTTAATTGGTCGAGTGTATAATTCCCGCGTAAGAGGGTCTGAGAAATTTGTATTCAACGGTTTTTCCTGGTCTTTCCTGGTTTTAGGTGTTTTCTGGATTACCATATCTGCCCGTTATTGCTCTAACAGCTCAACAACACTTCCCCCATGAAAAAAGGACATTACAACATTCATTCAGGGCAGGCGGAAGATCCGGCCGAAGCTTCCGCTGCCGGGTATTATCAGCGTGTGAACCATTTAGAAAAAATACTTGACAAAATGGTTGATGCCTTTGTCTACTGCCATGTCATATATCAGGATGGGCGCGCTTCGGATCTTATGCATGAGGAGATCAACGAGGCTTACAGGAAACTTACCGGTTTGAACGATGTAGTCGGACGCAGGCTTACAGAGGTCATGCCCGGAATTGCCGAATCCAATCCGGAATTCTTCGGGAGACTGCTCAAGGTTGCCGACAGCGGAATCCCCGACAAGTTCGATATCCATCTTGAAGAGTTGGGCAAGTGGTTCAGCAATACGGTTTACTGCCCTGAAAAAGGCACTCTGGTTGCCATATTCAACGACGTCACCGAGAAAAAGCGGACTGAGCTGATCATAAAGAATAACAAGGAACAATTTAAAGCAATCATTAAAGCGGCAAATGTCGGAACATGGGACTGGGACATACCCTCCGGCAGAGTCATTTTCAATGAACGCTGGTTTGATATTGTAGGATACTGTCGCGAAGAGCTTGAACCGGTCAGCATTCAGACATGGATCGATCTGGTGCACCCCGAAGACCTGAAAGAGTCAACCCGCCAGCTGCAACAGCATTTCAATGGTGAATCTGAGGATTATACGATGGAATGTCGGATGAGGCATAAAAACGGGCAATGGATCTGGGTGCTCACCTCTGGTAAAGTGCTGGAACGAACGCCGGAAGGAAAACCGGTGCGTATGCTCGGAACCCATTATGATATCACCAGGCATAAAAAAGCTGAAGAGGAACTGAAGAAAAGCGAGGCACGCTTCAGGACGCTGTTTAACAGTGCGAGTTCAATCCAGGTGCTCATTGATCCTGATACCGGAAGAATACTCGATGCGAACCAGACGGCAGTGAACTGGTACGGATGGCCAATTGATGAAATGAAGCGGATGTCCGCCGGCGACGTCAATATGATGGCGCCGGAAGCGGTTATCGACAGTCTCGCAAAAGTGTCTGCGGGTCAGCACAATATATTTGCAGGGCGCCACAGACTGGCTGACGGATCGGTACGGGATGTAGAGGTATACCGCAATTTGGTAGAGATTGATGGAAAGCCTGTCGTCCATGTCATTATTCACGACATCACCGAACGCAAATCAGCCGAAAATGCATTGATTGAAAGCGAAGAACGGTTCCGGAACATGTTTGAAGGCCATTCCGCCATCATGATTGTGGTTGACCCTGACACCGGTAACATTGTCGATGCCAACGAGGCTTCGGCAACCTTCTATGGGTGGTCTGTAAATGAACTGAGGCGTATGCATATATCGGCCATCAACATCGAATCACGGGAGTTCATTCAGCGAGAGCTGCAGAAGTGGGAGCATCTGAACCAGCGCAGCATGACATTCCGCCACCGGAGAGCTGACGGATCAATTCGTGATGTCGAGATATTTGCTAAAAAGATCCGGCTGAAGGGCAAGGAGCTGATTTATGATATTGTTCATGATGTCACATCGCGCAAACGCATGGAAATGGTCAACAGATACAGGATTCGATTGCTGAATATTGCAGACAAGTATCCACCGGTAAATCTTCTACAGAAAACACTTGACCAAGCTGAAAAAGTTACGGGCAGCACCGTCGGGTTCTGTCACTTTGTCAATGATGATCAGGAATCACTGACGCAACAGGCATGGTCAACCAATACTTTATTGAACATGTGCAGTGCTGATGGAGCAGGTCTGCACTACAGCCTTGACAAGGCCGGAGTCTGGGCCGATGCGGCAAGGCTCAAGAAACCGGTGATTCACAATGATTATGCATCACTTTCTGATCGCAAAGGGATGCCGGAGGGGCATGCCGAGGTAAAACGCGAAATGGTTATCCCCATCATCCGCGATAAAAAAGTGGTTGCAGTTCTGGGCCTCGGCAACAAGCCGACTGACTATGATTCGGAAGATGTTGACCTGGTCGTATTGCTTGCCAATCAGATTTGGGACATCATTGCCAAAAAAATAGTGGATGAGAACCAGAAACAACTGCAAACCCAGCTCGAGCACGCAAAGAAAATGGAGATGGTAGGTCAGCTTGCGGCAGGCATCACTCATGAAATAAACAATCCCCTCAATTTCCTCGTACTCAATAACGAGATGCTGAAGTGCCATTTTACCGATATCAGTGACCTTATTGCTTCTTTCCGCCGAACTGTAGTAAATGCAGAAGCTTTTCCCGAACTCGCTGATGAGGTTCACCAGCTTATGAACAAGGAAAAAGAGCTGGATATCGATATGCTGCTCGATGACACCCCTAATATCCTGGAGGATCAGAAAAGAGGTCTTCAGCGCATATCGGCCATTACCCAAAGCATGAGGGGGTACTCTTTCAAGAACCCTTTAAATTCGATAATAGCGTCTGATTTCAGCAGGCTTGTCAATGAAGTCGTTGCCATTGTAAAAACGGAATCCATATATGATGCCGATATCGATTTGAAGCTTGAAAATATCCCGATGGTTCAATGCAATCCATCGCAGATCAATCAGGTGCTTCTGAATCTGATTCTGAACAGCGTTCACGCCATAAAGTCGGAAAAAAGGAATACGCGGGGTAAAGTAACAGTCAAAACCTGGTCTGCGGACGGTCAGGTCTTCTGCTCTGTAAAGGATGACGGTCCGGGAGTCGCCGAGGAGAACCGCGAGAAGATATTCTCACCCTTTTTTACAACCAGGGAACCGGGACAGGGAACCGGTCTGGGGCTTTCCATTTCCTATGATATCATTGTCAATAAACATAACGGGAAAATTGTTCTTGACTGTCCGCAGGATGGCGGAGCAGTTTTCACATTTTCTCTGCCGATAAACCCTTGAATCTCTATGGGCACATTACCCGTAACGTTGTAGTCCAACTGATCCGTTTCGGTTCGAACTCCCGGTCTTTATTCTCATTTTTGCCCCCTGATGCCTTATTCAGTCATAAAAGGAATCCGGGAGCAATATCAGGTAACAGAAGGAAAGGCGTCTCTACTGTTCAAATTTTTTCATCTTTTCCATGAGACTTTTCAGGTGCGCTTTCTGGCTTTTTTCCAGAGGTTTCTGGCTGTTGGTGATTCTCTGGTAGCCAGCAGGAATGCTGAATTCGGACGGCGGAACTGTCTTTGGCTGGATCTGCCTGAGCTCCATGGTTGATGTGCCGTTTTCGTTCTGCTGCACGATTTTCACCGGAAAGCCTTCTACGCCTTCCTTGCTGAGCGTTTTTGAGAGAGCCGTATTTGAAAGGCGGGGATTTTGAGACTGCAGGATGCTGAATGTCGAGAAATTTCCAAGATCACTGCTGACCCAGAGGTCGAGCTTGTCTGTTGTGCTGGATAAATTGATATGTTCGCACGAATAGCCTTTTATAGTTTGTTTTCCAAGTTTTTTGAGTTTATAGTTGCTGTCAAAATCGACCAGCATGGCGTTTTCTGCGGCAGTCCTGAGATTGACGACCGAATAGCTTTTTGTTTTGTGGTTGACGACCCATGCCTGATCCGGGTTGGCAGCCTTTGTGATGACGGTTGTTTTCAGCGGGTCAGGAATTTTGTCCATTTTCATGAGCATATCCATCCGCTGGGCGTCGTTGCCGAAATAGTAGGTAAGATCGGCTGAGCCGTTCGGCATTTTAAGGGTCATTGCCATGATACCGTTGAATTTTGCAGCTGCAGATGCTGTATTGGACGCAATTGCAAGGAAAAGCAGGAAAAATACGATCAGAACTTTTTTCATCGTGTCTTGCTGTTATGTATTGGCTGTTTTTCTCTGTAACGATATCATATATAATGAAGGCTTGCCCGGATAAAGTTACATGAGGCTGATCTTTTTCAAAATAAACATATGGTGGCAGGAAAAACATTTTTTTTAAGAAATTCCATGCCGGACAATTCCAGGAAACTGGATTCGGGTTGTGAGTAATCCTTTACCGGAGTTACGATCGCTATGACTATGAATATTCCTTTTACTGAAACCTGATGGACGAACTGAAAGAGTGGCGGGTTGTCGAACTGCTCAAGACAACCACGGAGTTTTTTTCGGCAAAACATGTCGATGAACCGCGTATCAGTTCCGAACTCCTGCTTGCACATGTTCTTGGACAGAGCAGGCTTCAGCTCTACCTGAACCATAATCGGCCGGTTTACCGGGATGAACTGGAAAGTTTCAGGGCCCTCTGCCGCCAGAGGCTTGCCGGACGACCGGTCCAGTATATAACCGGTGAGCAGTTTTTTTACGGTATGCAGTTCCATGTCGATGAACGGGTGCTCATTCCTCGGCCGGAAACCGAACTTCTGGTCGAACTTGCGCTCGAAAGCCTCGCAATGAAGGAACGTGAAGGTATTGCAAACCCGGCAATTCTCGATATCGGTACCGGAAGCGGATGTATAGCCGTCACCATGGCCAGGCTTTCCCCTTCCCTGCGGATAACCGCAGTGGACATATCCCGCGATGCACTTGCCGTTGCAAGGATGAACGCGGAAAAGCACGATGTTGCATCACGGATTACATTCGCAGAGGCCGACATGTTCGATGAACGGTTTGCAGGGAAACTTCCTGCAGAGCGATACGACATGATCGTTTCAAACCCGCCCTATATACCGGTTTCAGAATGGGAAGGTTTGCAGCGTGAGGTCCGGCAATATGAACCCGCACTCGCGCTGACGGTCCCGGAAGGCATCGAGTGCTACCGAGTGATGGCAGGACATGCCGAACAACTGCTTGTGCCGGGAGGAAAGATCTTTTTTGAGCTTCATGCCGATGCAGCTGCCACTGTTTCAGAACTGCTCGGAACGCACGGTTTTTCCGATATCACGGTATTGAAGGATTATTCAGGTCATGACAGGGTGATTTCCGGTACCGGCCCGGTCCGAAATTAACAGGCCTTCTGAATTGTTAATAGTACACAGGCGATCAAAGGTATCAATCCGGTTTTGGGCAAATTGTAATTTTGAGCTGGAAGCAATCAGGAAGAAAATCCGTAACCCTTTTCAGAGAAATAAGATAGGATTTTTCCGCGCTTTGCTCCGATCAGGAAGACAGAAATATTCTCATATCCGTCTGCGACCTGCAGTTGTAGCGGAAATATCATGAGTGCAAGGTTTTCCTGTGTTTTCTCTTGCCTGGGAAAGCTTATATGCATCTATATTTTCAGGATTTGTTATAATAAAAGTTTACAAGGTGCAGAAAAGATTAGTTTTTTTAAATTCACCTGTTTGCCTGCTTCCGGCAAAGTGTTGCAACTACAATGGTAGAGACAGATGGATTCTCGTGAATTAACGCTCAGGGAACGTCAGGTCCTGGGTATCATCATTCAGTCATACGTCGTTACCGCAGCTCCTGTGGGTTCGAGATATATTGCCAAAAATTACAATCTCGGTCTTTCCGATGCCACGATACGCAACGTTATGGCCGAACTTGAGGATGAAGGGTATATCAGTCAGCCCCACACGTCGGCAGGACGTATTCCCACCGACAAAGGGTACCGCTACTATGTCGATCTTATCATGACTGTCCAGAGTATTGACGACAGGGAAAAAAGACGGATCGAGGCAAATATCGGCCAGATCGGTATGGAACGAAACGGCACGCCATCGGATGTCCTGCTTTCGGCAGCGAAAGTGCTCGGGACCATTTCAAGGCAGCTGAGCGTTGTATTGTCGCCGACGCTGTCCAACGCGATTTTCGAAAAGCTCGATATCGTTCTTCTGAGCTCGACCAGGATGATGGTGATTCTTTCGATCCAGTCCCTCTTTGTAAAAACCATTGTCATGGAGCTGGATATAGAGGTTTCCCGTCAGAAAGTGGACGATGTCGTTACGGTGCTCAACCAGCGTCTTTCCGGCCTGACGCTGTCAGAAATACGTCAGTCAATCACACGGCGTCTTTCGGATTGCGCTTGTGACAGGCAGTTGAAAAATCTCATTGTCCGTTCAGCCGGAAAACTCTTTGACGAGTCTCCTATCGTTGAGAGGCTGTATATATCCGGTACTGAATACATCGTCGAACAGCCCGAGTTCAAGCAGCCTGAAAAGGTGCGTGATCTCATAGCGATGATCGAGGATAAGTTCAGCCTGGCCAGACTGGTCGAAAACAGTAGTCCAAACAGTGCCGAAGGGTTGCGTTCTCACGGAAAAGAGGTTAGCATAAGTATCGGAAAGGAAAACATCGCCCGTCAGGCTGAAGACCTCACGATTGTTTCGACCCCGTATTATGTCGGAAACATGGTCGGCAAACTGGGGATTTTCGGTCCGAAGAGAATGGATTATGAACATGCGGTCAGGGTACTGAACTATATGGCAGGCAGTCTTTCTGCCACGTTGTCGAATGTCAATTAAAAAGGTTATCGATTTATGATTAAAAAAGGTTTTGAAAGAAAAGAACATCATCAGGAAAAAACCGGAGAGAAGCAGCAGATCCCGGTGACTATAAAAGGATCGGAAGAGACTTTACAGAATGCGGAAATTGCGGTGGAAAATCAGTCGGCAAAGGAAGTCGAAGCGTTGTCTGCAAGAATAGCGGAACTTGAAAGCGAACTCACCAGGCTGAAGGAGCAGGCTGACAAGTTTCGTGACGAGCTGCTCCGTAAAGCCGCTGAGTTCGAAAATTTCCGCAGGCAGAAAGAACGGGAAACCATGCAGGCATCCTCGAGGGCGCTTGAAAATGTTATCAGGGAACTCCTGCCGGTTGTAGATGATGTCCAGCGGGTTCTCGACAATGCACCAACCGATCCGGAAAGTGCAGGACAGTCTAAACCGTTCATTGACGGTGTTGATCTTGTCAGGAAAAACCTTGACAAGTGGCTGGGTGACAAAGGAGTGAAGGCAATTGAATCGAAAGGACAGAAGCTCGATGTGAATTTTCACGAAGCGATCTCCCAGATCGATCATCCTGAAGCGGAAACAGATACCATTGTCCATGAGTACCAGACAGGTTATCTTCTGGGCGACAAGGTTATCAGGCATGCTAAAGTTATTGTTGCCCGGTAACCCGTTTGTGTTATCAATTATGAATGATATCCATGAAAAATTGCCGGTTTTATTATGAAAAGAGACTACTATGAAGTACTTGGGGTGAGCCGGACTTCTACCAAGGACGAAATAAAAAAAGCATACAGGAAGCTTGCGCTTCAATATCACCCTGATAAAAATCCTGACAACAAGGATGCCGAGGAGCATTTCAAAGAGGTGAACGAAGCGTACGAAGTGCTGAGCAATGACGATAAACGTCGCCGTTACGACCAGTTAGGGCATGCCGGCGTAGGTTCTTCCGCTGCTTCCAGTGGTGGTGGTCATTATGGCGGAGGTCCTGGCGGTGCAGCGGATTTCAGCGATATTTTCAGTGCGTTCAACGATATGTTCGGCGGCGGAAGGGGCCGTTCGGGTGGTGCGCCATTCGGTTTTGAAGAGGTGTTCGGCGGCAGTGGCGGCGGCGGCAGAAGAGGCCGCGCTTCGGCAGGAATACCCGGAACCGATCTGAAAATAAGGCTCAAGCTCACCCTCGAGGAGATAGCCAAGGGTGTCGAAAAAACGCTCAAGATAAAAAAGCAGGTTGCCTGCAAGGAGTGTAACGGGACCGGTTCCAAATCGGGTGCCACCGATAACTGCCAGACCTGTCATGGTACCGGTGAAGTTCGTCAGGCTTCGAAAACCATGTTCGGTCAGTTCGTCAACATTACCGCATGTCCAACCTGCGGAGGCGAAGGACGGGTGATAAAGGACCGTTGCACGTCCTGTTATGGTGAAGGCATCAAACAGGGAGAGGTCACCGTCAAGGTTACCGTTCCTGCAGGTGTTCAGGACGGCAACTATCTCACGCTTCGCGGACAGGGAAACGCCGGGCCGAGAGGAGGCGCTCCTGGGGACCTTATCGTGGTCATCGAGGAGAAACCTCACGATCTGTTCATCCGCGAGGGCGACGACGTTATTTACAACCTTGCGATAAGTTTCCCTGATCTTGTGCTCGGTACGAAGATCGAGGTGCCTACGCTCGATGGTTCAGTCAAACTCACGATCCCGCCCTCAACCCAGCCCGAGACGAGGCTCAGGATTGCCGGTCACGGTATCGGTCATCTGAGAGGTTCATCGAGGGGCGACCAGTATGTGAAAGTCAATGTTTTTGTGCCGAAGGATCTTTCGCATCAGGACAAGGAGATGCTGAAGGAGATGAAAAAATCCTCCACGATATCGCCTGCCGGTCACCATGACAACAACTCGAAGAGTTTTTTTGAGAAAGCCCGGGATATTTTCAGCTGATCCCCTCCTTGAATCGACGTAAAACGAAAGAGGCTGTCTCAGAAGTAAAACTGAGGCAGCCTCTTTCAAATTGATACAGCGCATGAAACTTACTTTTTGCTGTAGGCAGTGAACACATCGTTCACGAATTTTTCGATGATTTCCGGGTTCGTGAGCTGATGCGGTGCCAGTATCCTTTCGGCAAGAATGGTCGTGCCGGCAAGGTTCAGTTCCAGCTGCGGGAGATAGAGCAAATTTGCCATCGGTTCGGGGCTTCCGCAGGCCAGAAAGAGAGCGACTTTTTTACCCTGGATGAACTGTTTGAGATTGCTTTGCATCAGGGCTCCGAGGAGCTGTGATGAAACAATCATGTAGTAGATCGGTGCACCAAGTATCACAAGGTCAAAATCTTTGACAAAGCTGAAATCCCCTGTACTTTTACATTTCGCTTTTTCAACGTAGGCTCCTTTTTCCGCAAGTTTTGTCCCGACCGAATCGATGAATTTTTCGGTTGATCCGCCTGCCGACCGGCTGTCATAAAGGATAATGGCTTTCATGGCTTCAGGTGAAGGATGTGTTTTTAAGAAATATCAGCTCTGAACCGGTAAAGAGGAATCTTCAGAGACGTTTTCTGTAAAGTACGGTAAAAAACAGTAAACACATTTCCTGCGTCATCGATTTCTTTTCTCAAAAAAAAAAGCGTCCCGGATGGAACGCTTTTTTGTGTGTGTCTTGTTTCCGCTTTGTTAAACGAATTTCGAATAGATATCGAGCAGGTCGGTTACCCTGGTCGCGTATCCGAGCTCGTTGTCATACCAGCCGACAACCTTGACCATATTGCCGGAGCTCATGGTCAGCAGGGAATCGAAAATACAGGAGTGGCTGTTTCCGACGATGTCCATTGAAACGATCGGATCTTCACAGTATTCGAGGTAGCCTTTCATCGGACCTTCAGCGGCGGCTTTCATGGCAGCGTTGATTTCCGCCTTGGTTGCGGGTTTGCTGAGGATAGCCGTCAAGTCGGTGACGGAACCGTCAGGTGTCGGGACCCTCATGGCGAAGCCGTCGAGCTTGCCGGCGAGTTCGGGAATAACTTCGCCGATTGCTTTCGCTGCGCCGGTGCTGGTCGGAATGATGGAGAGCGCTGCGGAACGTGCGCGGCGAAGGTCCTTGTGCGGCAGATCGAGAATGTTCTGGTCGTTGGTGTAGGCATGTACGGTGGTCATGAAACCCTGTACGATGCCGAAATTGTCCTGCAGTACCTTCACCATCGGGGCGAGGCAGTTCGTGGTGCAGCTTGCGTTCGAAAGAATCTCTTCCTTGCCTGTGATCGAGTCGTGATTGACTCCAAGCACGATTGTCGCATCCACCTTGTCTTTTGCCGGGGCAGAAATGATGACTTTTTTCGCACCTGCGGTTATGTGCTTTGCAGCAGCTTCACGCGAGGTGAAAATGCCGGTCGATTCGACGACAAGGTCGCATCCGAGTGCTTTCCAGGGAAGCTCTTCCGGGTTGCGCTGTGCGGAAATGGCAATGGTCTTGCCGTTCACGACAAGATTGTTTCCATCGACACTGACGTCGCCGTTGAATTTCTTGTGGGTGGAATCGTACTTGAGGAGGTGGGCGAGAGTTTTCGTGTCACAGAGGTCGTTGATAGCTACTATTTCATAATTCGGGTTGTTAATCGCCTGGCGAAGAACAAGGCGTCCGATTCGGCCAAATCCGTTAATGCCGACTTTTACTTTTGCCATAATGTCATTCAGATAGAAAAATTGATTGAAAATATCGGTGTACAATAATGATGAATTCGAAAGTCGAAAATATCAATCAAAATATGATTTCACAATTGAATTATTCATGAATTTTTATTAAAACTTTCGATCAGGAGGTTTTTCAGGTCAGCGAAGCTTCCGTTACTGAGAATAACCACCACATCTCCCGGCTCCACCAGGCTTTCGAGAAACGAAACGATATCGCGGGGATAGATTTCTGCATTTTCACCTGCCAGAAAAACCGTTTTTCCCTTCTGTTCCAGCTCGTGTTTCAACAGGCCTGTATCGAGCCGTTCTTCAGGACCGTACCGTTCTGAACGGTGAACTTTGCCGAGTACGACAACGGAGGCCGCATCAAAACAAAGGGACAGCTCCTTCTGGAAAATATTCCTGGTCGTTGTATTTGAACGAGGCTCGAAACAGGTAACGATCCTGCGCCCTTCATAGAGCTGGCTGATGGCTTCGAGAGTTACCCTTATTGCCGTCGGATGGTGGGCGAAGTCCTCGAGAAGGGTAATGTTACTGCCGAATGTGCCTACCGTCTCCATCCTGCGTTTGGGCCGTCTGAACAGAGGCAGGCCTTTGGACACCGCTTCGAATGACAGCCCGGCGGCGTTTGCAGCGGCAACGGCTGCAAGCGCATTCATGATATTGTACGTTCCGAAAAGGGGTACGCGAACCGTTCCGAGCAATGACCCGCGATGGATAATCTCGAACGAAGAGACATCGTGATCGGAACTGCTGTTGATTGCGGTCCATTCGCATTTTTCCGACATGCCGAACCGTTCAACCTTGCAGAACGCCCTTGAAGCGATATCGAGCGCTGCAGGGTCCTCTCCGTTGACAATCAGCGTGCCGTTTTTCGGGATGAGGTTGACAAAAAGCCTGAAACTCTGTTTGATATCCTCAAGAGAATTGAAAATGTCCGCGTGGTCGAATTCGATGTTGTTGATGATGGCGATATCGGGACGGTAATGCAGGAATTTGCTCCGCTTGTCGAAAAACGCCGTGTCATATTCGTCACCCTCGGTTACGAAATAACCCGGAGTTTCACGTCCTGATGCCCTGCAGCCGACCGAAAAATTTTCCGGAATGCCGCCGACAAGAAATCCCGGCTTGAGCCCTCCGTGTTCGAGCAGCCAAGCAACAATCGAGGTTGTCGTTGTTTTTCCGTGGGTTCCCGTTACCACGATCGAGGTGTTTCCTCCAATGAGGGTTTTGCGGACCAGGTCCGGCATCGAGACAAGTTCGATATGGTTGTCGAGAGCGTATTCCAGTTCAGGATTGCCGCGGCTGATGGCATTTCCGACAACAACCATATCCGGAGATGCGCTTTGCAGGTTGTGTTCCGAAAATCCGTTGAAATATCTCAGACTGTGCTCTTCGAGATAGGTGCTCATGGGGGGATACAGCTGGGTGTCCGAACCCGTGATTGCATGTCCGGCATGAGACAGTGCCACAGCGACCGACGCCATTGCCGTACCGCCGATACCGAGAAAATAAATGGAACTCATCTGTGCAGGTTTTCTTTCAGTTTGCAGGGCCGAATGTGAGGTTGCGACTGCCTGTTATATACGTAAAAATACGATGGAGCACAACTGAGCCGGTTCTGCGGTCATGTTACAGGGAACATCAGGAACGGTCAATGTCTTTTGCATCGTAACCGGGATACCTGAGACGGACGTAGACAGCGGCAAGCATGACGAGTGCATTGATGGCCCCGACAACAATGAATGGAGCTTTCGGGCTCAGGGTATCGAACATTCTTCCTCCGATTGAGGTGATCACGAGGATTCCGAGAGCTCCGAAGATGTTGAACATGCCTATAACCGATCCTCTCTCTGCTTTCGGCGCTTCCTGACCGATAAGCGACTGGGCCCCGAGAAAAGAGCTGATCTGACCGATCCCGAGAAGAACGAAATAGAGTATCGAAGCCGGTTCATGGGGATTGCCGATCAGGGCAAGGGAGAGGTAACCTATGCTTGCAAGGCCCATGCAGACGACGAGGGCGGTAACCCGGTTCCAGCGGTCTATGAAGGGACCGATAAGCGGTGCCCACAGCAGGGCCGCACACTGGGAGATAATGAAGATGATCATGCCTTTCTTCACCGCTTCGGCCGGTGCAAGTCCAAGGGCTATTCCTGCTGTGGTGCCCCAGAGGGGCAGGAAAGTGCCGATAATCGACTGATCTCCTCTCGCAACGAAAGCCGCACTGTAGGAGAGAAGGATTTTGGGATTTCTTGCACAGCTTATACCGCTGGTAAAGAGCGACCGGAGCGCGGGACGGTCCTTTTTTTCGGCAGGTGTGCCGCTTTTGAGGCCGATACCTACGATCAATCCGGAAAAGAGCGCAAATGAAGCAATTAAGAGATGGGTATAGAGGCCGGAATCATATCCGTTGAACCCTTTTGCGGCAAGAATATGGGGCAGACCGCCAAAAAAGCGGTTCAGGACAACGATACCGAGACCGCTCAGGAAACCGGTTAACGCGATCAGTTTTCCCCGGGAGCGTTCGGAAGGGTAGTCGGTCATGACGGTAGCGAGCGCACCTGTAATTGCCACGATGCCGGCCGCATAGATCATTCTGTAAATAGTCAGTTCGCCCACCGACCTGGAGAGCGGGTAAAGTGCGTATGCAAGTGCAATGAGCAGGAAACCCGCGATGTAAACCGGTTTTCGTCCGATGTGGTCCATCAGAACACCGGCCGGAATAAATAAAATCAAGGTGACGATCTCGGTCCAGAATACGAGATTGCCGCTGATGGTGCCCTGCTGCGAAGTGGGGATCCTCAGGTTTTCATTGAGGATATAGGCCTGGCCGATCGATACGAAGGTTATAAGACCGATGGATACAAAGGCGGCAAAGAGATAAGTCCAGCCGTGACGGGGAAGCACCGACGGGGCAAGCGTTATCGGGCCGATTTTATAGTTAGGAGTTTCGTTCATCTGTGGGTTCCCTGCGGTCCGCATTGCTTCAGTATGCCGTCCTGCATATGAAGACACCTGTCCGAGTGTGAGGCATATTCATCGTTATGCGTGACGATCACGAAAGACGTTTTTCGTTCCTTGCTCAGTCCGGCCATCAGTTCGTAAAGCATCCGGCTGTTTTTGCTGTCGAGATTGCCGCTCGGCTCGTCTGCGAGGACAAGTTTCGGATTGTTCATCAGGGCGCGGGCAATCGCTACACGCTGCTGTTCGCCACCGGAGAGTTCCGATGGCAGATGGTCGAAACGCTCTCCGAGGCCAAGCTCCTTGAGAAGCCCGGCTGCCCTTTGTTTTGCCGGCGGCAGTTTTCCGGTTGCGATGAACTCGGGCATCGCAACATTTTCAAGTGCGGAGAAATCAGAGAGCAGATGGTGGAACTGGAAAACGAACCCGATTTTACGGTTCCTGAATTTCGCGAGTTCCTTCTGGGAGAGGGCGTACTTTTTATTCCTGAAAAGGACCTCGCCGTCAAATACGATTTCACCGCTGTCAGGCGTATCGAGTGTTCCGAGCAGGTTCAGCAGGGTGGTTTTGCCGCTGCCTGATGCGCCGATCACCGTGACCATTTCCCCTTCCCCGATGGAGAGGTTGATTCCCCGGAGGATCTCAAGTTTCTGCCTTCCGGGGATGGAATATGACTTGTCGAGGTTCGTTGCTTCGAGCATGCTTACTGAGGTCTGATTTGACCATCTCCTTCGATGATCCATTTATAGGTCGTCAGTTCCCTCAAGGCCATCGGACCTCTTGCATGGAGCTTCTGGGTGCTGATGCCGATTTCCGCTCCAAGGCCGAATTGCGCGCCGTCCGTGAAGGCGGTGGAGGTATTTGCATAGACTACTGCGGCATCGACCCTTTTCAGGAAGGTTTCCTTCGCTTCGGGATCGGCTGCGATGATCGCTTCGCTGTGACGGGAACTGTACCGGGCGATATGGTCGAGCGCCTCATCGATCGACGACACGGTTTTTATGGACATCTTCAGCGAAAGGAACTCTGTTCCGAAATGTTCAGGTTCGGCACGGTGCAGCAGTATTTCAGGGTAAAAACCTTCAAGTTTACCGTAAGCCTGCTCATCGGCATAAATCACGACCTTTTTATCCTGAAGCGGTTCCACAAGGGCGACGAGGTCGTCGAGACGGTCGCTATGGATCACGAGCGTATCGAGCGCATTGCAGACGCTCGGCCTCCGGGTCTTTGCATTGAAGACGACCTTTTTGCCCAGCTCGAGATCGCCGCTTCTGTCGAAATAGGTATGCACGATGCCTGCTCCGGTTTCGATGACCGGGACCTTCGCATTGTCCCGCACGAAATCGATCAGCTTCTGGCTGCCGCGGGGAATGATCATATCGATATATCCTACGGCGTTCAGCATGATTCCCGCCGCTTCGCGTTCCGCCGGCAGAAGATAGAGTATCTCGGGATTGATCGAATGGTCCTTGAGAACGGTATGGATCAGGTCGACGATCGCGATATTCGAGTACATGGCGTCACTGCCGCCTTTCAGCACGGTGGCATTGCCTGATTTCAGACAGAGCGCGAAAACATCGAACGTGACGTTGGGCCTCGCTTCATAGATGATCCCGATAACGCCGATCGGTACCGTGACTTTTTTCAGGTTCAGGCCGTTGGGCAGCACCCGCTGCTCCATGACGTGGTCGAGCGGTGAAGGCAGTGTGGCGACATTGCGGATATCCCCGGCAATCCCGTCGAGACGTGAAGCGTTCAGCAGAAGCCTGTCGTACATGGGGTTCGAAGGGTCCATCCGTTCAAGATCCTTGCCGTTCGCTTCGAGCAGGGCATCCCGGTGCTGAGGGATCCTCTCGGCGAGATCGAGCAGGAGGGTGTTGATTGCAGCGTCGCTGAGCGTTATGATTTCCCGGCTCGCCTGCTGAACGGTTGTAAGCTGTCGGATGATATGTTCCTGCATGTATCTCAGATGGATTGTTTAATGGATAATAGTAAAAATAATCTTCCTAATTACGGATTACGCAAGAGCCTTACGGCGATTCGTCGCAAATATGGCGCAAGATTACAGCGTTTTAATGAAAGTATGGGATATTCAAATAACCTGCATGGCTTTGCGCTGTGACTCATACAAAGAAAATGGTCTTTATGCAAAAAGCAAGCCGCCAGGGTGAACATTCAGCAAAAACTTCGGTGCTCCTGAGTTGTGCCACTTTTAACAAAATTCCGGGCCAAGAAAAATAAGTCATTATTATTCATACAGTTAATATTTTCTGATTTCTGAGTATTCGCACTAATGGTATCTTTCCTCCATGCGCGGAGA
>JAAXXY010000048.1 GCA_013334225.1 Chlorobiaceae bacterium | reverse complement strand
TAACCTTTATGGGGCATTATTGCCCAAAATTTGTCAAAGAACGGCGATTTATCGGGAAAGAGCCTGATCCTTGCTGACTTATCAGTTCATGCAATATTGCAAAACACAGTTATTAGAGGTGGCCTTAATTCTTCAAAGATCAATGGCATCCATGACCCTGACAGGTTTGTCGGGGCGTAACTTTTTTCAGGACTCCGCTACTGAAACGCCGTAAAGTTTCTTCGAGAGTAGGGGCCATCTCTGCCATATAGACAGCAATCCCCATTGACTGCAGTTTGGCTACTGCCCCGGCTCCAATTCCATTGCACAGTAAAACACTGATGCCGAGTCCTGAAAAGAAACCGGCAGGAGTGCATGATCCATGATCATGATGATTCGACGCATTGGGGATAATTTCGATAGTATTGGCATCCATATCAGCAACAGCATAAAAGGGTGCGCTACCGAAATGGCCGCACACTTTTGAGCTCAGCCCTTCTTGTTCATCCAACGGAACAATTACTTTCATAGGTCTTTCTCCATTACTTGTTTGTGAATTATGTCTTTCTCTTGGCCCATGCTTTGTCGTAGAGCAGTTACCATGCCTTGATCCATGCCCTGTTTGCCCTGCACCGGTTCGAATTTCATGGCATTGTTCGCCTCTACTTACACCTTTATCGGATCCTATTCCTGCTGACATTCGATGAATATTTTCACTTTTGATTGAATGTACAGGTCTCCGTTCTCTCTCTTCCATGCTTCGTACTTCTCATTATGCCGTTGTTTTGATTTGTTGCGCAATCCAGGAATCAAGTTTTTTTAAAGAATCAGCTATTCATATTTCGTCAAGCGATAAACCCGAATGATATTTAAACAGCGTAAACCCGAAAGGGGATAATTACTCTGCGTCTTATTTATTGCATTATATTTATGTGTCATATCAGGTATTCTTGTTACTGACTCAAGAGTCTAATCTGTCGAATGTTAATCTTATTTATGAACATATGCTAATAAATATTGTAAAAAGACTCCCTTTTTTAATGATGATCTCGTTAGTTGTGATGAAAAATTCTGAAAATTCCTTTTATCAGTCCGGCAACAATAAGTCGCAAGAAAATCCATGCAACGGGTCTGTCATTCCGCAATGCCGCGTAGCGTAATGAAGAATCCATTTTGTTACTATACAATAATTTATGGATTCTTCGCTTTGCTCAGAATGACAAGATCGGCGCTATTGTCGCTGACCAGGATTGCCAGTTTTAATCGCCAGAGTAATAAGAGCTGAAGATAAAAATATCAATTGCACGTAATAACTGTAAACGGTTCCATTTATTCCCATCAACCATGGAATCTATCCAGTTTGAGTGGTATCACCGGGAAGGGATTCCTGAAAAAACCTTCTGAATTTCTTTTATTGGCGGGGTTAAATGCCGGGGCAGAAAATCAGCATGCCCCGGCTTCTTTTTGTCCGGAAGACGATTACTCTTCGAGTGGCTTGTGGCAGAACCACCAATCGTAACAGTCGTATTGTGATGGGCGCTTTTTCGCATCCTCAATATTATTTGGAGGTGGAACGATCACTCGATCTTTCAGGAGGCTGTTCAATGGCCAGTTTGCAGGCATGGCAACTTTCTTTTTGTCTGAAATCTGCAGGGCTTTAACTGCTCTGACGATTTCATCGATGTTCCGGCCTATTTCCTGTGGGTAGTACAGAATCAGGCGCACCTTGCCTTCAGGATCGCCGACAAAGACCGCTCGAACAGTATTTGAGCCTTTTCCAGGATGTAACATGCCGAGTTGCATGGCAATTGTGTCATTTGCAGCCGCGATCGGGAACGTGATTTCGGTATTCGTGTTTTCCTTTATCCACTCCACCCATTTAATGTGGGAAAAGACCTGGTCTATAGACATACCGATAAGACGACATCCCAGTCCTTCGAAATCAGTAATCCGTTCCTGAAAACCAAGGAACTCTGTAGTACAGACAGGGGTGAAGTCTGCCGGATGGCTGAAGAGAACAAACCATGATCCCTTCAGGTCACCGGGAATGTTCATAGGTCCGTGTGTAGTGTTTACTTTAAGTTCGGGAAATTCGTCTCCCAGCAGAGGCATGCTGAAATGTGAATAACAAAGATTTTCATCACAATGATCTGTCATGGCAAGGATTCCTTTGATGTTTATTGATTGAAAGAAGAAAGAGTTTAATGATGAGCATTCGATCCCCTATCCTTTTTAAAGAATGATAAAATTCCGCAAGAAATCATAAATGAAATGTATTGAAAGCTCGTCACTGTCAACTTGATTGATGAACAGGAATTAAGTCGGCCTTATTCGAAACGGCAGTATTCTTGCCTTTTAAATTAGATAAAAGAGTCTGTACCAAAGTGCGCCAGGATTGTGCTGTTATAACCATTATTTGCTTTTCAGGGCTTTTGCCCAGCTCTCCATTAACGCGTTTGCTACAGGATTTGGCGCTTCAAGAAATGTAATGACAAAAGAATGTTCAAGTTCCGCGATGCCGATCGAACGGGGGCGGACTGCCAGAACTCCAGGGTCCTTGATTTCCTTTCCGAAGCAGAAAATAATATTTTTTGCGTCACTGATTTTTGGGTCAATCACTCCGTCTGGTAGGCTTGTTGTATGGGCATAGTGGTCAAAAATTCCAATGAATTTGACTGCCGCATTTTCCTCAATTTTGATTTTGAAATGAACCAGGATATCATCAACGTTTTTGCAGTTTGTTTCAACCTTGTTCAGCTCTATTGTATAGATCGGATATTTTTCCAGTAAAATCGTTTGTATCATAATATCCCCTTGAGTATTCAGCTAATTTTTTCTTTGTTATGCCTATTATCTCCAATAAAAGTCAAGGTATCTGGCCGTTTGTGAAACAGTAAAAGCTATTTCAGACTGTGCTTTTCAAGCTGAAGAGCCTGCTCATATTCTCTGTGATTTGTTGAGATTTCCTTGTCATTATGGCAAATCACTTGTTTTATAATGAGCATATGATTATAATGGTAAATAAGGTGTATTGCAAACATATTCTGTTTTTTTATGAAAAGTGAAATGATCATTTCGTTTGCCGGTGGAAAGAAGGTCATTGCCGAGTACGGCGATTTTACCATTCAGACCGACCAGTCTCCATATGCAGGAGGAGAGGGTTCCGCTCCTGAACCGTTTACCCTCTTTCTTGCCTCGATCGGTACCTGTGCCGGTATTTTTGTCCTGTCTTTCTGCCAGAGCAGAGGTATTCCGACAGACGGGATCCAGCTCGTTCAAACTCATTTTGTCAAGGAGTCAGGCCGAGGTATAGGAAAAATCGAAATTGCCATCGAGTTGCCATCGGACTTTCCGGAAAAATACAAGGATGCGGTTATCAGCGCGGCAAATCTCTGCGCAGTTAAAAAGCACATTCAGGACCCTCCCGAATTTGTTGTTAAAACTGTCACACGGTAATCATCAGGGTTAAAGAGAGAGAGTTGCAAATGAAAAAGGTGCTGATTCTTGGTGGCGGTATCGGAGGTGTCGCTTCGGCTATCGCATTCCGCAAAAAGGGATTTCAGGTCGAACTTGTTTCGGAACGGGACTACCTGTTTATCTATCCTGTATCGATCTGGATTCCGGTTGGAACAGCAGAGTTCAAGGATGTTTCAATGCCCCTCTCCAAACTGGCCGGAAAGCACGGGTTTCTGCTCACTGTCGACAAGGTTCTCGCTATTGATGGGATTAATAAAACGGTTACTCTTGCAAGAGGAGGTCTTCGTCACACTCCCTCCCTTGTTGTAATCGCTCTTGGTGCATCAAAACTTAGCCATCGGGGCATTGAGCATACGCTTTCAATTTGTGGTAAACCGGAAGATTCCCTGGAGCTGAAAAACAGGATAAAAGATCTTGTAACCAGAGGTTGTGGCAACATAACATTCGGATTCGGCGGTAATCCCCGGGACCCAAGCGCTGTCAGAGGGGGGCCTGCATTTGAGCTCTTTTTCAATCTGCATCATCATCTTGAAAAACTTGGCATTCGTGACCGCTTCGAGATGACTTTTTTCGCTCCCATGGCGGAACCGGGAGTCCGGATGGGAAAAAAGGCCTATGCAGCACTGGGAAGCATGTTTACAGCCAACAACTTCAAGACGCATTACGGGAAAAAAATCAACCGGTTTGAAAAGAACGGTATAGTTTTTGACGACCAGAGCGTGCTCGATAGTGATCTGATCATGTTTATTCCGGCGAGCGAAGGTCATGAAGTGATAAAAGCCTCCAACCTTCCTCAAAACGAAGCAGGTTTCATTCGTATCGATAATTTCTGCAGGGTTGAGGGTATACCCGGATGGTACGGTATCGGTGACGTTGCGGCTCTTGATGGTCCCGAATGGAAGGCAAAGCAGGGGCACATTGCTGAATTTATGGCAGGGATCGCAGCTGGTAATGCATCATTAGAGTATCTTGGTCGAAAGGGAAACATGGAGGGTTATCAGCAACATTTGAATATTCTTTGTGTGATGGATATGGGCAATGGGGCCGGTTTTGTCTATAAAGACAGTAATCGTGAGTTTTTCATTCCAATGCCGATTGTCGGGCATTGGCTCAAAAAAAGCTGGGGTATGTACTACAAACTTTCAAAAATGGGAAGAATTCCACGAATCCCCGGGATGTAAAGATGAACGAGAGAAGAGTTGGCCGACCGATACAGTGCCGGTCAGTCCAGGACCTGCCGAAGGTTACCTGTTTCAAGCCGGACGGCATTCGACAAAAAAAGCTTGAAAGCGTCCTGTTGACGGTTGATGAACTGGAAGCGATCAGACTGGCAGACTTGCTGGGCTTATATCAGGAGGAGGCGGCAAAGCAGATGAATGTATCGAGACCAACCTTCGGCCGTATTCTTGAAGCAGCAAGAAAAAAAGTGGCGGAAGCCATTGTTGAGGGCAAGCAGCTTTGTATACAGGGCGGTGTTATTCGTTCGCTTTGTGATTCCGTTCCGACCGATCGTCCTGATATTTGTGTTTGTCCGGATTGCAGCTTCGAACTTCCGCACATGAAAGGGGAACCTTGCAGAGAGACAACCTGTCCTCAATGCGGGACGGGACTGACGCGAAAGGGTGGATGCCTTTCCGGATCGCCTTCCTGATGATTGAGTTTTCAACATGAGAACGGAATAAACCTTGATTTGATACTATGGCCGAAACATGGAACAGCTCCGATAAATTTAATCGGGAAGCTGCACAATGGGATGAAAATAAAGGTCGCAGAGCGCTCGCTCATGCCGTGGCTGAAGCAATCATTGCAGCCGCAAATCCGCACAAAAGCATGCGTGCCCTTGAATTCGGGTGTGGAACGGGTCTCATCACCATGGAAATTGCTCCGCATACAGGTGCTGTTTTAGCCATTGATACTTCCAGTGCAATGCTTGCGGTGCTTGATGAGAAAATCCGGACATTCGGGGTTCCCGGCATCGTAACGACCAGCATCGATATCTTGTCGCATCAGTTTGATGATCTCCCTGAAAAGACTTTCGACCTCATATACAGCAGTATGACCCTTCACCACATCAGTGATACGGCAGGATTTCTGAACCGCCTCTCGACGCTGCTCACACCGGGTGGCATGATTGCCATAGCTGATCTCGACAAGGAGGACGGCCTCTTTCATGACGATCCGCTTGAGAAGCTCCATCATGGATTCGAGCGTCCGGAACTTGCAGTCTTGATCGAGACCGCAGGTCTGCAGGAAACGACTTTTGAAACAGCGTACATATTGGAAAAGCAAAACAGGGAAGGAAAGATGACGGCTTATCCGGTGTTT
Source organism: Chlorobiaceae bacterium (assembly GCA_013334225.1). Taxonomy (GTDB): domain Bacteria; phylum Bacteroidota; class Chlorobiia; order Chlorobiales; family Chlorobiaceae; genus Chlorobium. The sequence continues at coordinate 12,714 of JAAXXY010000048.1, read as the reverse complement.
CTCGTCACGGCAAGAAAACCTGTGTCATGAAAAAAAACGGAACGGAATCCAACCTTTGGAAACTGGTGATGCTGAAAAGAGAGCTTTTCGTGAAAACCGCGGCAGTGATCGCCATGCTTTTTTCTGTCAGCTGTACCAGCAGTCCTCAAAAAATGGTTGATGTTGACGGGAACAGCTACAGGGCTGTAAGGGAAGGCACCATGATATGGACCGGGGAGAATCTGGAGGTATCCCGCTACCGGAACGGTGACACGATACCAGAAATCACAGACCCGAAAGTATGGGCAACCCTGACTACGGGAGCATGGTGTTATAACCAGAACAACCCTGAAAATGCTGAAACCTATGGGAAACTCTATAACTGGTATGCCGTCCATGATCCCAGAGGTCTTGCTCCAGAAGGATGGCATGTGGCAACCGATGCGGAATGGTCGGCTTTAAGCGAGCTTCTGGGCGGTGAGGAACGTGCGGGGGGGGGGCTGAAGGCAAAAGAGCTCTGGAAAGAACCGAATTATGGGGCAGATAATAAAAGCGAACTCACAGTCCTTCCTGCCGGTGCAAGGCGGGACACCGACGGGGAATTCATGGCACCTGGCGGCTACAGCAGGCTGTGGTCCTCAACGGAGTCGGAAGAAAACAGTGCATGGTGCCGCTCACTTGGTTATTTCGATGCAGCGCTTCGCCGGGGCCAGGCAGACAAACGAATTGGTTTTTCCATCCGTTGCGTGAAGAATAAGGAGTGAAGCATTTTCTTGAAAGTGGAAAAGTTCAGAACTTCAATATTTTTTTCATCACTAAATACTATTCTTATGAATATCGACCGTATTGTCTTTGCTATCGCAGGCCTTTTTGTTCTTTCAAGCATTTTGCTCTCGATTTACCACAACCAGAACTGGCTGTGGTTTACAGGTTTTGTCGGAGCTAACCTTTTTCAGGCGGCTTTTACCGGCTTCTGTCCTCTTGCAAAGATTCTTAAGGCTGCAGGTGTTGAGCCTGGTCATGCATTCAAGTAGCCGCACTTTTTTTAAAGTAAGTGTAATTGTTTTTGCGAAATAATGAAATAAATGAGTGCTTATGGCAAAGGTAGTTGTTTTGGGAGCCGGGGTTGCAGGTCATACCGCGGCATCATTTCTCAAAAAAAAGCTTGGCAAACACCATGAGGTCGTTGTAGTGACCCCGAACAGTTACTATCAGTGGATTCCATCAAACATCTGGGTCGGTGTAGGCCGGATGTCCATAGATGATGTTCGCTTCAAATTGCAGAAAGTGTATGATCGATGGGGCATTGTGCTCAAACAGGCAAAAGCGGTTGAGATCCACCCGGAAGGCGACAGTGAGATTCAAAAAGGGTATGTGACCATTGAGTATACCGATGGAGTGCAGAATGGTCAGACCGAAAAAGTCGACTATGATTTTCTGGTCAACGCAACCGGTCCCAAGCTTAATTTCGATGCGACTGAAGGTCTCGGACCCGATAAAAACACCTTTTCTGTTTGCACCTATAATCATGCATCTCATGCCTGGGAGCACCTTCAGGATAATATCAGAAGGATGAAAGCGGGACAGAAACAACGTATTCTGATCGGCACCGGCCACGCGATGGCAACCTGTCAGGGTGCGGCATTCGAATATATTCTCAATGTAGCCTATGAAATCTCAAAACTTGGTCTGAGTGACAAGGCGCAGATTACCTGGCTGTCCAACGAGTATGAACTTGGCGATTTCGGGATGGGTGGTGCTTTTATCAACAGGGGAGGTTATTATACGCCGACCAAGGTATTCTCTGAATCTTTGATGGCAGAATACGGTATCAACTGGATAAGACGTGCTGGCGTCCACAGGGTTGAACCCGGAAAAGCATATTATGAGACGCTTGATGGTGATGAATTGATGCAGGAATTTGATTTCGCCATGCTTATTCCCTCATTCTCGGGTGTCGGATTAACTGCTTATGACAAAAATGGAACCGAGATTACGGATAAAATGTTTGCTCCGAACAAGTTCATGAAGGTGGATGCTGATTATACTCCAAAAGCATTCGAAGAGTGGGCTGCTGATGACTGGCCTTCGATCTACCAGAACCCTCTTTACCGGAATATTTATGCTCCGGGGATTGCTTTTGCTCCACCGCATCCGATTTCAAAACCGATGTCGAGTCCGAGTGGACGTCAGATTTTTCCGACAGCCCCGCGCACCGGAATGCCTGCAGGTGTTATGGGAAAAATCGTAGCGCTCAACATTGCGGAAAAAATCCATGGCGCAGCAGAGCATCGTCACAAAGCCTCGATGAGCAGAATGGGAGCGGCATGCGTTGTATCGGCAGGATTCGGTTCATTTGATGGCCTTGGAGCATCAATGACTCTTTTTCCTGTTGTTCCCGACTGGGAAAAGTACCCTGAATGGGGACGTGATATGAATTATTCCCTTGGCGAGGCAGGTCTTGCCGGACACTGGCTTAAATTCATTCTTCATTATCTGTTTTTCCACAAGGCTAAAGGCTATCCATTCTGGTGGCTGATTCCGGAATAACTTTTTTTTAATAAACATTATATCTTGAATAAATGGGCACCAACAAAGTCAAGGCATATTATGATGAAGCGTATCCGCCGGTACCGTCTAAAACAACTCTTTTCTGGCGGAAAAATATACCATGGCAGTTTATCCGCTTTATCATACTGAATATTAAAATCATGCGCATTGTTGTCGGCGGGCACTCCTGATCTGTATGTTTCAAGCTATTATGACAGGAAATTGAACGTTAGGAATGAGTAGGAATGAGTAGGAATGAGGGACGTAAGTAACGGAGGTAAATAAAGGATTGTTTCCTATCTTTCCAATAAAGAGCAGTTATTGGTCAGCGATCTGAAACGGAGAACCGCTATGCCGAGAGGAGCGAGACTGGATGCACCTGGAGCGTTGCATCATGTGATGGTGAGGGGAATTGAGCGGACGGCAATTGTTATTGATGATGAAGACCGTCTGGATTTTCTGAAACGGATCGGCAAAGCAAGCGATAAAACCGGAACGGTGATTTATGCCTGGTCGCTGATGACCAATCATGCGCACCTGTTGCTACGGAGCGGTTCAGCGGGATTACCTGCATTCATGCGCAAAGTGCTGACCGGATATTCAGTATCGTTCAACAAGCGGCATCATCGAACGGGCCATCTTTTCCAGAACAGGTACAAATCGATACTCTGTGAAGAGGAGCCCTATTTTGTCAAGCTGATCAGTTATATCCATCTGAACCCCTTGCGTGCCGGATTGGCAGATTCTCTCGAAAAACTTGATAGGTATCCGTGGAGCGGCCATAGAACGCTCATGGGTTTTGCCGAATATACCTGGCAGGATACGGAGTATGTGCTACAGCAGTTTGCCGGAACAACTGGGGCAGCACGAAAGGCTTATATTGAGTTTGTCCGGGATCAGATACAACTTGGACGTCAGCCGGAATTGACTGGTGGCGGCCTGGTGCGATCGGCAGGAGGTTGGTCTGAGGTGCTGTCGATGCGGCAGCGGGGTGAGCGCCGGTTCAGCGATGAGCGGATTTTGGGAAGCGGTGACTTTGTCGAAGAGGTTCTCGGAGATGTTGGGGAGTTACAGAAAGAGATGGTTCCGATGAGGCTGAGACAGGTCGATGCCCATGAGATACTCGAAAGACAGTGCAGTGAAAAGGGATTGTCGGTGGAAGCACTCCGGGCTGGAAGTCGGAACAGGGAGTACTCTTCGATAAGGCGTGAGCTTGCAGAAAAGTTCGTGATTGAATTGGGATTATCCCATGCGGATGCAGCGAGGATGCTGGGAATTTCAAGGGCAGGTGTCAGTATGTTGATGCGTGAATGAGCGGTGGAAAAATTGGTTTGACGTGTTTTGTTGTTTCGTCGTTACCTCCTTTACTTACGTCCTTTAGATCTCTTGGCTGGATTCGGAGTATGTGCTGCAGCAGTTCGGCAAAGCAATCGGAGCACGTCTGGAGTATTAAAAAGCGTCGGATTTTTGCCGACGCTTAATAGAGGGATTAGTTGCTTACAAACATATTTCTGGTTCACAATGCTCAATAAGCTCAGGCGCCGAAGTTAATCCCTTCTTTGAACTATCAGGCCCCAGAACCATACACAACCTTGAGTGACTATCCTGGAATTTCTTTAAAAAGTTCATCAGTACTTCACCATAGAACTGATTGATTTTTGTGATTATTTCAGTATCCCCATCTACTCCCTCTGCGATCTTAACAAGATTCTCCAGCTTTTCGTGAATTGAAAAGACGTGTTGCTTGATCTGTTCTGCGACAGGAATATCTTTGTCTTCAAATAGAATTGCCATGCCGATATTGAGACCGAGCACATAGTCTCTTACATCAGCAATTTTGATCGAGTCATCGTCGCAAGCTTCCAGCCTGGATATTTTACTTGGCGTGCAGTTCATGCGATCCGCAAGTTGCTTTTGAGATATTTTTTTATGTAACCTCATCTGCACCAATGCATTCACCAGCTTGGAACGGTAAAGTTCTTTTTGAACCTGGCCTTTAATGTTTTCATCTTCAACGAGCGCGGAGAAAGCCTCTGCAGCTGAGTTGAATAAATGGTTGTCCATTGTGTTCTCCCTTTTTATGACTGATTAGTGTCACGTCTTATTTGCTTGATAATCTTTTTGGCTGAAGCGATATCAGTACGCTGCGTCTCTTTTATACCAATATCAATAATGAAAATAACCTGTGTGTTTTCATCAGGGTAGATGTACAGTCGACTTTCCTTCGCCGCTTTTACTCCACTTTGTCCGATCCGAAACAACCCATCACCTTCTGTTCTAAAAAAAGGAAGATTTTGAGCTAATACCGAGAGGCGAAGGCTTGAATTCAGGTGTCCAATGAGTTTATCAAGATTCGCAGCGCAAGAGTTAAGCTCACGGGGGTACTTGTCTGCAAATTTTTTGAAACGGCTTTTTGTTGCAAACTCATTGCTTACCCGCCACTCTTTATGCATATAACGATTATTTAAAGGAAATCCGTTGCGGATTTTGCAAAAAATTTAAATAAAATGTGCTATTTGCGCAACAATAAGCAAGAATTAACCGCATTTTAGTCATTGTAAGAAAAAATAGACGCCAGACGTAAGTGTTGGACGTCAGCTGGAGTTGACGGGAGGTGGCCTGGTGCGATCGGCTGGCGGTTTGTCTGAGGTATTGTCGATGTGGCAGCGGGGTGAGTGCCGGTTCAGTGATGAGCGGATTTTGGGAAGCGGCGAATTTGTCGAAGAGGTTCTCGGAGATGTTGGGGAGTTACAGAAAGAGATGGTGCCGATAAGGTTGAGACAGGTCCATGCCTATGAGATGCTCGAACGGCAGTGCAGTGAAAAGGGATTGTCGGTGGAAGCACTCCGGGCTGGAAGTCGGAACAGGGAGTACTCTTCGATAAGGCGTAAGCTTGCAAGAAAGTTCGTGATTGAATTAGGATTGTCCCATGCGGATGCTGCGAGGATGCTGGGGATTTCAAGGGCAGGTATCAGTATTTTGATGCGTGGATAACCAGCGGAAAAATTGGTTTGAAGTGTTTTGTTGTTTCGTCGTTACCTCGTTTACTTACGTCCATTGGACTCTTGGATATCACAAGGATACAAAGAAAGTTAAAGTCTAATACCCACAAAAGGTGTTTCTGCGGTATATTATCAGAGTAGAGAAAGAAAATCTGTCGCACAGATTACGACCAATGTTAGGGTTCTATGATCCAGCCAATTTCAAACATTCAAGCTGCACCTGGCGAGCCAATTGTGTTTCGCACAACCACCCGAGAGGTTGCGAAGTGTACATTTGATGCAGGGTCGATTTGGCTCCGGTCAGCGGAATATTACCGTTCAATTGAAGATATAGCTCGGTCGGATAGATCTGAAGGAATCAATAGCGGTAAAATGACCATTCCACTGCAACTTAACCCGCAAGGGGGGACCGCCATTACAGTACAGGGTTCGGGTACAATCGGTCAGGCAATAGTTCCTCATTACATTGCGTCCTTTCACGGGTCAAGTATACCTGAATCACTTAGACAAGAATTCGGCGGTATCACTTTCGGTGTCAAGTCGTTTTCTAGCTTGAGCGCTGAAATTCTATATCAAGCAACCCGGCAGGTTAGATGTACCGGATATCGGTATGGAAAAGTATATTACCAGCATACCGGTTTAACTGTTGCTAACGCGGTGCTGGGTAGTGCCGCGGTTCAATTGGGAAAGAATCCTCCATGGTTCCTAAATCCATTAGATACTGATGTCCTGAGAAAGAGTCCCGTTGAACCTTTTATCCAGCAAGATGAATATCGGATTGTCGTTTTTGTTACGTCGTATATTAGTGAGGATGTCAATGAACCACTGAAACTAAATGTCTCTCCGGATCATTTTTATGCTTACCTACAATAGAGAGAAGAAACCTATCCTACCGATGTAGCCGATAAGCTATTGAGGTCTTTGGAACTTACCCCGTTTACTGGAATACCTGGATTTGGAAATTCTCCTCAATTTGAGCGGCAAATTCTGCCGGTGTTAATCCTTCCAATGTAATATGCGGCCAGTTTGCATTGTAATCAATTCGCCATGTTTCAATGATCTCTCGGGCATGATGAAGACTTAAAAACCAGTTATCATTCAGGCATTCTTGACTTATTGTCCGATTGTTACGAATTTGTAAAACCCCTCTAAACCTCTGTAAATACAAAGATCCGAGATATCCGTTCGATTTCGAACCGGCAGAGCTGCATAACTGATCCTGCTGATAAATTCCCACAACTATTACCGGATTCACATTGTTTGTTATTTTTTCTGTTTCCATCGAAATAAGGGTTTATAATTGTTATACTTCAGTTTTATGCCTTAGAACAAACGTATTCCAAAGAGAATGGACTCTCCTCCTCTTTTTTTTGAATCCGGATTTCAGGAAAAAAGCGTCTCCCCCTGTCCTGATGTGCGTTTTCCCTGTCCTGAACCTTTTCAGGTAAGTCCTCCCTCAGTCAAGTATCTCAAACCATGACACAGAAGTCCAGAATCAACTCCTATCTTTTCGGGGGCAACGCCCCATATATCGAAAATCTCTACGAAGAATACCTCGACAATCCTTCTTCCGTACCTGAAAACTGGCGCTCCTACTTCGACACCATGCAGAATATACCGGGAGCGAACGGAGCCGACCTGCGTGATATAGCGCATACCCCGATCCAGTCCTCTTTTGCCGAGCGAGCACGGCTCGGACCGATCTGCAGAGTTGTTGCAAGCCCCGATGCCGACCTCGGACGTAAAAGAGTTTCGGTGCAGAAACTCATCGCTGCTTACCGGAATATCGGTTCCCGATGGGCGGACCTCGATCCGCTCAAAAGGCAGGAACGACCGAACCTGCCGGACCTCGAACCATCGTTCTACGGGTTCACCGATACCGACATGGATATTGTCTTCAATACAAGCAATACCTATTTCGGCAAGGAAACCATGTCCCTGAGGGAGCTGCTGCAGAACCTGCGTGAAACCTACTGCGGCACCATCGGCGCCGAATTCATGTATGTCACCGACCAGACCGAAAAACGCTGGTGGCAGGCAAGGCTCGAGACAATCCGATCGAAACCGGATTTCAGCACGGAAAAGAAAAAGCACATCCTCGAACGCATCACCGCGGCGGAAGGGTTCGAACGATACCTTCATACCCGTTTTGTCGGACAGAAACGGTTCTCGCTCGAGGGCGGCGACAGCTTCATCCCCTCGCTCGACGAACTGATCCAGCGCGCAGGAAAAGCAGGCATACAGGAAATCGTCATCGGCATGGCACACAGGGGCAGGCTCAACGTGCTGGTCAACATCATGGGAAAAAACCCGCTCGACCTCTTTGCCGAATTTGAAGGAAAACACGCCGGAGACCTTCCTTCCGGCGATGTGAAATACCACCAGGGCTTCACCAGCGATATCGCAACCCCGGGAGGACCGGTCAACATCTCCCTCGCTTTCAACCCGTCGCATCTGGAAATCGTGAATCCTGTGGTTGAAGGCGACGTGAAGGCAAGACAGGTCCAGCGCGAAGACCGCGAAGGATCGCAGGTCCTGGCGGTGCTCGTGCATGGCGATGCGGCTTTTTCAGGCCAGGGAGTTGTCATGGAAACCCTCAACCTTGCCATGACAAGGGGGTACGGCACGGGAGGAACTGTCCATATCGTCATCAACAACCAGATCGGCTTCACGACCTCCGATCCCCGCGACACCCGCTCGACAACCTACTGCACGGACGTCGTGAAGATGATCGAAGCGCCGGTCATTCACGTCAACGGCGACGATCCGGAAGCAGTCGTGCTTGCGACCCGCATGGCGCTCGATTACCGTCAGGCGTTCAAACGCGACGTGGTGCTCGATATCATCTGCTTCCGCAAGCTCGGCCATAACGAGCAGGACACACCGGCAATGACGCAGCCGCTGATGTACAAAAATATCGAAAAGCATCCCGGCACGCGAAAACTCTATGCGGACAAGCTCGAATCCCAAGGCTCCCTGGAGAAGGGATATGCCGATTCGCTCAGCAAAAAATTCCGCAAGGACCTCGATGAAGGAAGGTATTCCGCAAATCCGGTACTGGTAAACAAGACCATCTTCACTTCCGATCCCGGGGCAATCCATGAAGCAGCATCAGGTACCGGTGTACCGGTTTCCGAGCTGAAAAGGCTTTCCGAAAGGCTCACGAAAATTCCTGAACAGTTCAAGCTTCATCCGCTTGTTGAAAAAGTAGTCAGGGACCGCGCGAAAATGGGTGCGGGCGATCAGCCGCTCGACTGGGGAATGGGCGAGCACCTCGCCTTCGCTTCGCTGGTTGCCGGAGGCTACCCCGTCAGGATCACCGGACAGGACAGCGGCAGGGGCACCTTTTCACACCGGCATTCCGTGCTGCACGACCAGAACAGGGAGAAATGGAACGCCGGGACCTATATCCCGCTCCAGAACGTCACCGACAACCAGGCGGCTTTTACCGTCATCGATTCGGTACTCTCCGAAGAAGCGGTGCTCGGTTTCGAATACGGCTACTCCATATCGGCACCAGATACGCTGGTCATCTGGGAAGCCCAGTTCGGCGATTTCGCCAACGGGGCACAGGTGCTTATCGACCAGTTCATCACCTCGGGTGAAGTGAAATGGGGGCTCGCCTCGGGACTTACCCTGATGCTTCCCCACGGGTACGAAGGCCAGGGTCCCGAACATTCCTCGGCAAGACCGGAACGATTCCTGCAGCTCTGTGCCGACAACAACATCCAGGTCTGCCAGCCGACCAATCCGGCACAGATTTTCCACCTCCTCCGGCGGCAGCTGGTCCGCATGGCCCGCAAACCGCTGGTGATCCTCACCCCGAAATCGCTGCTGCGCAACAAGGAAGCCGTTTCGCATCTCGAAGACCTGGCTGTCGGAAGCTACAGGCTTATAATAGGAGACCCTGCTGCAGAATCGAAAAAAGTCCGCAGGATGATCGCCTGTTCGGGTAAAGTATACTACGACCTCATCAACCGGAGAAGGGAAAACCTGTCGGAAAATACGGCCATCATCCGCATCGAGCAGCTCTACCCCTTCCCTGAGGAAGAACTTGCCCAGGAGTTCGCGCGTTATCCCGCCCTCAGGGAGATCGTCTGGTGCCAGGACGAACCGAAAAACCAGGGATACTGGCGCTTTGTCCAGCGCTTTTTCATGAGGGCGATGAAACCCGGCCAGATTTTCGGTTACGCCGGCCGTACCGCATCGGCTTCCACTGCCTGCGGGTACCTCGAAATGCATATAAAACAGCAGAAATCCCTCCTTGACGAGGCATTTGGCAAGTTCAGCGTTTTTTTCAACAAATAACAATCCACGAATGGCAATCGTAGACGTCACCATATCCCAGTTGTCCGAATCGGTCGCCGAAGCGACGCTTCTGAACTGGAAGAAACAACCCGGAGATGCCGTCGCTGAAGATGAAATCCTTTTTGAAATCGAAACCGACAAGGTGGTGATGGATGTCCCCTCCCCTACATCCGGAGTTCTGTTTGAAATTCTTGTCGGAAACGGTGGAACGGTCGTCCCCGGACAGGTACTCGCAAGGATTGACTCCGAGGGCAAAGCCGCCTCACCACATCCCGCAGAAGAGGAACAGACGGAACCCGGGAAATCTCCTGCAAAAGCCGGATCGCAGCTGGAAACAGGCAGAATAGCCATGCCTTCTGCAGCTCGCCTCATGGCTGAAACCGGATTGACTGCAGACCAGGTGGAGGGAAGCGGCAGGGAAGGAAGGATCACCAAGGGCGATGTTCTCGCGGCAATAGCCGCAGGGACCGAGCCTGCCGTCCGGAATCAGCCGGTGCCGGTGAAACCGCAGCCGCTCGAAGCTCACCGTGAACCTCCTCTCGTGACAGACCGTCCTGAACAGCGTGTTCCCATGACCCGTCTGAGGGCAAGGATAGCTGAACGACTGATCGAATCGCAGAACACCAATGCGATCCTCACGACCTTCAACGAGGTGAACATGCAGGCAGTGATCGACCTGCGCAACCGCTACAAGGAAACCTTTGAAAAGGAACACGGCGTGAAGCTCGGCTTCATGTCGTTCTTCGTCAAGGCTGCCGTGCAGGCGCTCCGCAAGTTTCCCATCCTGAACGCATCTGTCGAAGGCAAGGATATCATCTATCATGGCTATTTCGATATAGGAATCGCCGTCAGTTCACCGCGCGGCCTCGTCGTGCCAATCCTGCGCAATGTCGACCAGATGAATATCGCCGATATAGAAAGGAAAATCGCCGATTATTCGACCAAGGCAAAGCTCGGCAGCCTCTCGCTCGAAGAGATCACGGGCGGTACATTCTCGATTTCAAACGGCGGTGTCTTCGGTTCGATGCTTTCAACACCGATCATCAACCCACCGCAGTCGGCAATCCTCGGCATTCACGCCACAAAAGACCGGCCCGTTGCGGAAAACGGACAGGTCGTCATCCGGCCGATGAACTATCTCGCCCTGTCCTATGACCACAGGATCATCGACGGCCGCGAAGCGGTGCTCGGCCTGGTTGCAATCAAGGATGCGCTGGAAGATCCTGCGCGACTCCTGCTCGATCTTTAATGGAAAAAGAAACTAAAGAACATGAACAGACAATTTGACGTCCTTGTCATCGGCGCCGGTCCCGGTGGCTATATTGCCGCAATCCGCGCCGCCCAGCTTGGTTTTTCAGTCGCCTGCTGCGAATTCAACGCATATGACGATCCTTCAGGGGATCCCCGTCTCGGAGGCACCTGCCTCAACGCAGGATGCATTCCGCTCAAAGCGCTCGTTTCATCTTCGGAACTGTATGAAAAAATTTCCCTCCATCTCGAGGATCACGGTATCATGGTGAAAGGCGTCAGCATGGATGTCCTCCGGATGCAGAAACGAAAGGATGCGATCGTCGAAAGGATGACCAGCGGAGTCAAATTCCTTTTCCGTAAAAACAATATCACGCTCCTCAAGGGACAGGGATCTTTTGCCGGCCGGGTTGATGCGGGCTACCGTGTGATGGTCACCGGCAAGGATGGAGAAGAGGAAGTGCTTGCCAAAAAAGTCATCATTGCGACAGGCTCGAAAGCGCGGCATATTCCGAACGTCAAGGTCGATAACGTCACGATCTGCGATAACGAAGGTGCCATGAAATTCACCGGGGCCCCGAAAAAGCTCGGGATTATCGGTGCGGGAGTGATCGGCCTCGAAATCGGTTCGGTATGGCGGAGGCTTGGTGCGGAGGTCACGGTTCTGGAAGTCATGCCGTCGTTCCTCGGCGCATGCGATGAAAGTGTTTCGAGACAGGCATCGAAACTGTTCCTGAAACAGGGGCTCCATATCAAGCTCGGTGTCAGGATCGGCCAAGCAAAGCTCACGGAAAACGGCGTTTCCATTGCATATACCGACGATCAGGGATCCGAACATCTGCTCGAATGCGACAAACTGATCGTTTCGATCGGGCGGATCCCGAACACGGAAAACCTCAATCTCGAAGCCGTAGGCCTGCAGACCGATGAACGCGGGTTCATCCCTGTGGACGACCATTGCGCGACGGCTTCGCCAGGTGTCTATGCCATCGGCGACGTGGTGCGCGGACCGATGCTTGCCCACAAGGCGGAAGACGAAGGGGTCATGGCTGCGGAAATGATCGCAGGGATGAAGCCTCACCTCGATTACGGCAGCATGCCCTGGGTGATCTATACAACGCCGGAAATCGCATGGGTCGGGAAAACCGAGCAGCAGCTCCGTTCGGAAGGACGTGACTACAAAACCGGGCAGTTCCCCTTCTCCGCCAATGGGAGGGCCCTGGGACTCGGAGACAGCGAAGGGTTCGTGAAAATGATCGCCGATGCGAAAACCGACGAGATCCTCGGTGTGCATATCATCGGGCTCAACGCTTCCGACCTGATCGCCGAATCGGCCCTTGCAATGGAATTCAAGGCCTCTTCAGAAGATGTGGCGCGAACCTGCCATCCGCACCCCAGCCTTTCGGAAGCGGTCAGGGAAGCGGCGCTGGCTATCGAGAAAAGAGCGTTGAATATTTAAAAAAACCTCTTGTCATTCCGCAATGAAGCGTAGCGTAAAGACGAATGACATCACGGTTTGTCATGCTGAACGTAATGAAATGAAGTGAAGCATCCATTGCCTGACTTTGCCCTTTATAGATTCTTCACTTCGTTCAGAATGACAAAAGCAAGGTGTTTGTTCTGAAAG
>JAAXXY010000008.1 GCA_013334225.1 Chlorobiaceae bacterium | reverse complement strand
AGCCCATATCCGTGACGAGCAAACCGGTGAGGTGCATGTGATGCAGATGGATACCGGTGAATTCTGGGGAAACGTGCTCAGTAAATTCTTGACTTCAGAGTTTTCGCACTAATGGCACAACTCAGGAAAGTATGGGATATTCAAATAACCTGCATGGCTTTGCGCTGTGACTCATACAAAGAAAATGGTCTTTATGCAAAAAGCAAGCCGCCAGGGTGAACATTCAGCAAAAACTTCGGTGCTTGAAGAAGAATGGAACTTGCCCCTTTTCAATGACGTATGAGAATGCGGATTCTCTTTGCTTGAATCCATATCAATCGGAATGTTATTCCTTAATAATCGGAGCTGCAAAAGAAAATGGAGGAGATGTTATTGTTCAATATGTTTGCGACTCAGGCGCAATTCGAGCGCCGGTTGATGGAGGAGCGGACACAGGCAGGGTTGAAAGCGGCATAAGCATTCATTCAGGTTCAAAGGTCCTTATAACCGTTTCAATTTCGTTAATCAGGCTCCCCAATTCATCTTTGTAATCAAGTGCATCCTTGCAATAAAGCAGTGCCTGTTTAAAATCCCCCTTTTTGGCATATGCAAGGCCCAGTAAGCCCATTGCCTTACTCATTCTTGAATAGTTATGCAGTGCGAGTTTTAAAAATGAAATGGCGCTTTTCAAATCATCAGGATTCTGCTTGCCATTTATGGAATCCTGATTGAATCTGAGATAATATTCCAGTCCTTTATTATAGAAATCCTCAGCCACTCCGTTGGCATTGACCCCGTATTGAGGTCTGGATTGAGAAGTCACCGTTTCCTGATGAAACAGCTTATGTAACAGATTCATGGAAATCACCTCATTTTCAGATTGTAGATTAATCTAAAACATGGAAAAAGCTTTTCTCGGAGATGTATGTATCACCGGTTTCAATCTTCTCTTTTCTAAAAGACTGTAGTACAGGGATTCATAGTTGTCCACCATGTGTTTCCTCGTGAACCGCTTTTCAAACTCTTCCCGGCAGGCTTTTCTTGAAATCCGGTCAATCTGGTGAATTGCATTGATGAAATCAAGCCTGGACTCACAAACAAAACCTGTTCTGACATGTGAAATCACTTCGGGTGCCGAACCGCATTTTCTGACAATGACAGGTGTGCCACTTGCCAGGGCTTCGATCATTACCAGGCCAAAAGGTTCAGGCCAGTCAATGGTATTGAGCAGTGCTTTTGCGTTTTTCAGCAATTCTTTTTTCTGAATTTCATCAACTTCACCGACGTAGTCGATCAGCGGGTGATCAAGCAACGGTCTGATTTTTTTATTGAAATATGCCTGATCGGCAGGGTCTATTTTCGCTGCGATTTTCAGGGGAATGTTGCATGCTTTTGCCAGCCTGATTGCATCTTCCGGCTTTTTCTCTTTTGAAAACCGTCCAAGGTAGAGGAAATAGTTTTCGGGATTCGCATTGAATTCAAAGCTGGATTCCGGATAGCCATGATAAATGGTTTTTACCCAGTTGATATTTTTGACCGGTTCTCTTTGTGAATCGCTGATCGAGACATAAGCAAGATTCGGATATGCCTCGAGCATTTTTGCAAAGTCCCCGATATCAAGACGGCCGTGCATGGTTAAAACCGTAGGGGCATGAGCTTTGAACGCAAAGGGAAGAGTAATGAATTCAAGATGAGAGTGAACGATATCGAATTCTTTCAGCATCTTGTCGTATACCTGGCTTAACATCATCATGCTCATGAGAACAGGAGAGTGTGATTTTCTCCCAAGCCTCAGACTTTCGCCTATCGGGGAGACCAGTTTTGCACTGGTAACCGAATCACCGGATGCAAAAAGTGTCACATCATGACCTTTTTCCACGAGCCCCTCTGTCAGATGATAGACTACCCGTTCTGTTCCGCCATATTTTTTTGGAGGGACACGTTCTACTAATGGCGCTATCTGTGCGATCCGTAATTTTTTCATCGTATACCTCTTCGTTTTAAGCACATACCAGCTATGAAAGAAAAAAGAGCGCCAACAAAGCATCACGAAATGATATCCCCCCAGAGGATAGCCATATCCTTACAAGTATCGAGAGATTGCCCTGTGATTTTGAGCAATGGCATTATGTTTCAGCATGACGGATGTTCCGTTTTCCCGGTTACGATGTAATTCTTTCATGCCGGCAGGCTATGAATTTTATGAAAAACTCGATTTGATCGGCTTCTGGAGAGCCAATCAACCGAAACGCGTTGTAAATCACTTCATTTGATGTCTTTATAGAGCCGTTTATCCGGTAAGCAACGGTGAATATGTCATTGATTACATCTTTGGTCTCTTTTCCGGCAATAGCCATAAAACTCAGTATTTTGGTAAATTTATAAGAAATAAAAAGACGGTTATCAGTTTCAGTAATTATCTTTAATGGTTAGGTTACGGTTTAAATAAATGACAGAAATTGAGAAGGAATGGTATCATATGATCAGGCATATCATACTACAGAAAAGTATTCCGCATTAAAAAGTTTCAAGTTTTTAAAAGTTTCTAAGATTAAATAAATCAATATTTTATCTCTCTTATATCAATATAGGAAGTGCGTTGTCATTAAGTTGCTGTAAAATGAAAACTTGCTCGTCATATTTAAGTATTTTATTGATGCTGGATGAATTATTAAATCATTGAAAAAACGAAGTAATGATCCCTGTTGATTTAGTTTTTATCCGACACAATAGGGCAATTCGTATCTCTTGTTGGAAACGAGGTTATAGGTTTTCCGGTAGAGGCTGAGGGGGAAAGAGTGCTCCGAATCGGATGTTACAAGGATCGATATTCTGTCATGGTAAATAGTCACGTCAACCGTCCTTTTTTTCCAATGGACCCTGAACGACAAACTTTCCCATTTTTTCGGCAGCCAGGGCTTCAATACCAGCCGGTCTGATTTGATTGAAAACCCGCCGAAACCATAAACCACGGTCTGCCATGTGCCTCCGACCGCTGCGGCATGAATACCGAGAGCGGTATTTTCATGGATGTTTTCAAGATCTAACAAGGATGTTTTCATGAAATAGCTGTAAGCCTTTGATCGTCTGCCCACAGCCAACCCCATCATTGCATGCATACAATGGCTCAAAGAGGATTTATGGGCGGTACGCTGCTCGTAAAAATCGAAATTTGCAAGTTTATCCTCATCACTGAATGCGTGCGGAAAGAGCAGCATCATTGCAAGAACATCGGCCTGCTTGATCAGACGTGTCAAATGGATGTTTCGAAAATTGACACCTCGAGGCAGGAGGGGATGGTTCTTGCGATCGAAAGCTTCTATGACATAATCCTTGAGGGAAAAATAGCCGTCGAACTGTTCATAAAGCTTTGTTTCAGGATCATAGTTCAGTTTCATGTTGCAACTGATATCGAGCCAGGTATCTATCTCTGCCTGATGTAATCCGATTTTTCCGGCAACCTCTTCAAGATTGGCGGCGTTGTTTTTTTGCATATAGGAGTAAAGCAGGTAAGCGAGCTTTAAATGCCATCGGACAATGAAATTGGTATAGGCGTTATTACTGACGTGTTCATGAAATTCATCGGGCCCTATAACACATCTGATTTCATAGCAACTGCCATTCTTTTCGACTCTCGATGCCCAGAACCGGGCTGTCAGAAAAACCATTTCGAGCCCATGATCGATCAGGAACTGTTCATCGCCGGTAACACGGAAATACTTTTCTACGCCATAGATAACATCCGATACGATATGATCTTCTTCCATACCGGTATAGATGAGCCGGATGTTCCGTTCAAGTTTCGTGGCGAACCTTGGCGTCACATCTTCGCCTGTCGTTGCAGATTCCCAGGCATACTTTGCACCCGAATAACCGTTATTTTCGGCATTTTTCTTTGCTCCTTCAAGGGTGTTGTAGCGGTAAAGGAGCATATTTCTTGCAGTTTCAGGGAAATTGTAAATGAAAAACGGAAGGATGAAAATTTCTGTATCCCAGAAGATATGACCGAGATACCCCTCCGAACTCAGAAATTTGGCGCCGATACTTGCGGGCTTTTTCGGTCCATTGATCAGAAGCTGATAAATATTGTACCGTAAAGCATGCTGGGCCTTTTCATCACCTTGAATAACGATATCTGCATGCTGCCATTTCCTTTCCCATGCTTCGAGATGCAATTGAATTTGCTCCCTGACTCCGCTTCGAATGCAGTGTTTTAGTCTGCAGATGGATCTCTTGAACATTGTGCATGCTTCGGCAGCCTGGCATGTCAGAACAACGGCAAGTTTTTCAAAGACATATGTATTGCCTTTTTCGGCATCGATGGTAATTTCATTGGTAAATTTCTCACCATAGATCCTTGGTTCGACCCTGTGATGATAATTCCTTGGAGATTCAAGTTTCCATGATGCAGCTTCAGCAATACGAATTCCCTGTTCACGGGTTTTCATCTCGAGATACATAAACGTTTTGCCGCGTTCAACCCTTTCAAGATGAAGATGTTTGACTGTTTCATGAGGGAAATACCCTCTGTTGTACACTTCACCGTTAAGCCCGGTAAAGACCCTGATTGGTCCCGAAAAATTCATTGGAGTTATTTTGACAAGCATGTATCCCAGATTTTCATCATGCATGAAGACAAGCCGGGCAGTTTCGAATGTCAGTATTTTTCCATGGGGATTTCGATAGGTGGTCCTGCGGTGAAGAACCCCTTTTCTCATATCGAGGATTTGCTCATGAAATAAGGCTTTACAAGTCGATAAACAAAATTTGTGCCCTTCAACCCACACAGACACATCCGTCCACATCGGGCATTTGACAAGTTCTTCCACGGCAGCTTCAGACTTG
The DNA here is from genome assembly GCA_013334225.1 of Chlorobiaceae bacterium. GTDB lineage: Bacteria > Bacteroidota > Chlorobiia > Chlorobiales > Chlorobiaceae > Chlorobium. The sequence goes on along the minus strand of JAAXXY010000008.1, from coordinate 76,704 downwards.
TCATAAATCCCGCTGATATACATACCGCCGTAATGACCCGGAGGCAGCTCTTCGAGGCTTCCCCTCATATTGAGATAACCATTGCCGATTGTCAGCAGTGATTCATTGACCTGGATGCTTTTTTCGGATTTGCGAAATCCTTTTCGTCTCAACAGCCACTCATCGGATGAAAGGGAGAGCAGTTGCTCGATTGCAGCAGGAACTTTTGTTTTATTACTTAAAGAACCCTGTTCCATAAAACACACTCCGTGTGTTTAAATATGATTCAGATAATTGCAGTGCCTGTTCCTGAAATAGCTAAATAAAATAGAGCAACCTGAAATCTTGACATCGAGAAGTGTTAAAAAAACTCCCTGATTATTGATACTAAAACGATTGCATTTTCATATACTATTCATTCCTTGTGCACCTTTTTCTTTTCTTCGTATTTCTCTTTTACAATATTGTATCCGGCATTACGTTTTTTGAGTATTTCCAGCGAATCACCGGATTCATGATTATTGTCCCTGCCTCTCTAAGATAAACTGTTGCAGGAAATATATTTTTTGAAAAACACGATAAACACGATAAACACGATCAATAAAATCAGTAATGGAATCCACATTATTTCATTCTTATTCTGATTTCAGCGATAGTTCATGTTTTTTTTGAAAAATCGTAATTCTATAAACATAAAACGGGTATTGCAGTTATTTTCACTTTATCTTATAACCGGTTATTGTTTTTTTATCTGAACATAATGCTGTAGTTCGTAATGTGGTCACATCATAATCACAGAGAGTAATCGAATTCACATAAAAAACAATCATTCTGGTATTGCAGTAAATCACAGAGTATGTTTCATATTCAGTATAAGAGACAGCCGCATGCACATATTCCTGTCATTTCTGCCGGTGTTCACCTGGTGAGGGTTGTGACGGTTCTTCATTGGGTTTATCACCCCGACTATTACCATCAGGAGGAGGTGGTGGTGGTGGTGAACCGCCAGGCCCCCCCTGTCCATTATGAATTACAGTACCACCTTGGGGTGGTGGGCCACTTGGCCCTCCATGTGGAGTTGGAGGAGGTCCACCAGATCCCCCCTTTGGTGGCTGAGGAGGAGTCCCGCCTGGTGGTGGAGGCGGTGGTCCAACAGGTTTGTTCCGTTCAAAGCGCTGACTGTCCTCTTTGAACTGGTTATCCCAATAATTGCGATCATGCCGCCGATATTCCGTATCCCGGAATCTTCTTATATCAAGCCATCGATAACGCCTGAATAAGACAGGGAGATTGTCTTGCTGAACGATGTTCCAGGGACCACTGAAGTAAAAGGAGTAATACCAGGATTCATTCCAAAAAAGGTAGTAGATATCGTTATAAAATATCATTTCATACGGGCTCCCGTACGAAACAAAAAACCCGAGATCCGGCAGGTAGACAAAATTCGGTCTGACTTTTATCACGAAATTCGGGCCTGACCGAATACCCATCGCATACAGATCTTTATGTTTTGCCTGAACATCATAGGGGTGAGTGGAGAGAAGTAAACCAGCAATGCCAGCTCCAAGCAAGGTTAATATTTGCATAAATACCTCCTCGTCAAGAACTTTGTATCTCTCGCAAAATTAATGCATTGCGGTTTTTCACAGGATGTATATAAAAACCGGTAAAGGATAATGAATCAAATCCAGTACCCTTTTCCGGTAATTACACACAACCAACAAAATTCCTAACGCAGATGTATGTTATTTAATTCCACATTGATATGAAAAAATATTTCATGGTTGACAAGACTTTCAATAAGTCAAATAATTAAAACAATTTATGTGAATAAAAATGTTGTTTTTCTCATGATTGTTGATTTGGTTGTAATCTGCTTAATTACAGTTAAGAAAGCCCCATCCTGTTTATTGTTATTTTTATAAAACAAGACTTTATTGGTATTCTTTTTGGAAAGAAAACAGGTCATGAAAATTTCTCTAACTTATGGGCAACTCTATTTATTTGTTACGAAACCCTGTTGCTTCGTTGTCCCGAAAGCTTTCGGGACTCCGTCCGCCTTGCTCGTCCTTCTCACAACAATAAATAGATGTGCCCTTATAATATTTCAAGTATTTCCTATATGTTAAGCTTCTTAATACACCGGTTTATTACTCTCGGGTTCTTAAATATTTTAATCAATATTTTTTTTATAAAAAATGGATGACCACGGCGACGGAAGCCGGCAATACCGGTGACCGGGACTGGAATATCAAGACAGATGACGCTTTGTGGTCCAATAAAATATGGGAGCTCTGTGGTATTGAAAAAGTATCGGGGAAATATCCATCCTTTCAACTCCGGGAAACCACTATCCATCCTTAAAACCGGAGGAGAGTCGGAAAAAATGTAATCGTGTCGATCTCATACAACAAAGATTTTACCACCGAGTACCGGATCATGAGAGCAAACGGTAAAAAGCGCAGAATATGGGCCACAACATCAATTCAACATGATAAATACGGAAAAGCTACTCATGTTCCGGAAATTGTTCAGGACATTACTGATCGGGAATTTTGATCTGAGTCGCTGAAAGGTCTTTTTTTTGTATTGATCACAGGATGTTGCGGAAAATTTTGAATATGAATTATGGCTTATGGTACGATATAGAGATAGTCGTAGTGGATCAAGGGTTTCTGGTCTTTCTGACCGATGATCGACTGGGTTTTTTCTGAACCGTACCGGGCCATGCCGTAGCCGATCACCTTCCCTTCTATGGAACCGATCTTGATGATGTCCCCTTTTTTGAAAGCTCCTTCAACCGATACGATACCTATGGGGAGAAGGCTGTTTGCGCGAACGTCGGCGACAAGGGCCGTTTCAGCTCCCTTGTTGATGGTGACTGACCCTTTTTCAAGGCCTTCGCTTGTAGCGATCCATCGCTTCGGTCCATGTGTCATTTTCTGAGGCAGAAATTTAGTGCCGGTTTTTTCACCATCGAGAATCGAGAGAAGGATATCCGGTTTACGTCCGTTCGCGATATGCACGGTTATTCCAAGCCTTGAAAGTTTATGAGCTATGTGGCATTTGGTCAGCATTCCTCCCCTGCCGAATTCGGATTTTCCCGGGCTGATATACTGATGGAAATGTTTTGTCGATGAATCGACCTCGCTGATGATGCTTCCGTCGGTTTTCGTCAGGTCGAACAGTCCGTCTACATGGGACAGTATGATATAGCCTTCGACATCCATCATCGAAGCGATAAGTCCCGAAAGTTCATCATTATCGGTGAACATGAGTTCAGTCACGGCAACCGCATCGTTTTCATTCACTACAGGGATGATTTTCTGCTGCAGAAGGGAAGTGAAGCAGGTCTGCATGTTCAGGTAGTGCTGGCGGTCACGGAAATCGCTTTTGGTTACAAGGATCTGGGCCGTGATCAAACCCTGTCGGTTGAACAGGTCACTGTATGTACTTATAAGTTTTATCTGTCCAGTAGACGCGAGAACCTGACGTGCGGCAACAGGAGTGAGGGTGCCGGAAGGTTTTACAATGGAACGCCCCGCCCCGACAGCTCCGGATGAAACCAGAATCACCTGTATTCCTTTTTTCAGGAGGAACGCAATCTGCGAGGTCAGGCATTCAAGAATTTCGATATCGAGCTCACCGTTATTATTGGTGATGACATTCGTGCCGACTTTAACGACAATTTTTTTATAGATGGGATGATGCAGTTGCTTCATTTATTGACCTGTTTCTTTTTCCGCCTCTCAATATGCCATTACAATCTCAAGAGCCAATTTTACGAAAAATATTTTACTTGAGGCAGCCGAACCTCCTGCCGCGTTAAAACTAAGGTCGATTTGTCCTTTGTAACGAACCGTTTATTTGCCGATGTTTGCTCCTGACGATATTGATCGATTCACGGTTTTTCCCTTTCCTGCGCCATTCATGTCATGAAAAAGTTCTGCGGTAACGACGAACTGAATGTTAAAAAAACAATAACTATCCTCCGGAAAAAAACTGAATGCCCTGCGGGATATCATAATAAGACAATGCTAATGCGTTATTAATCCATTCACGTCTTCACGTTTTCAATTTGAATAACGGAAAGGGATGTCAGTTCTGATAATGATTCAAGGACGTAATAACATTTTTGGATGGAGTACTTTTTCGGTTATCATGATGCATTCCTAAGAAAAATAAACCTTGTATACTGTTTGTAAGGTTTCAATCAAAGGGAAAAAAAAACCTGGATATCATGTCGAACGGATTTATTATTTAATCTCTATGGGTAAATTCCCCGAAGCTTTGCTTCGTGAATGAATAGATCTTCTTTGAATTAATACCCCGTAGCTCTGCTGCGGGGATGCTTTATTTTACGATTTCATAAGAATACTTTCTTGAACAAAAAACAAATCAGAGTCAGACCTGTTTAATGTCTGTAATTATGTTGACAGGTATGTTGATGAATTGTTTATCAGATGTTGATAACTATATTTGCAAGTGGCAGGCAATCCATCTGGTTTTCAGTGGGAATTCACTGTTAAAGTTTTTTATTACTGTGTTTTAAGTTTTTAGCATCAAAATTATTTTGATGTTGATAAAAAGAGCCTGTTGATAATTTGTTGATAGATATTTTTTCGTGATTTTTTTTCAAAGCAGGAATATCGGGAAAAGCCTTACTGTTGGATTAATGATGTGAGAAATATCTTCTGGTGTTCTTGTTAATTGATGTTGTTATTCAATACTGATAAAAAATTAAAAAGGTATTATAACCAGGAAACAATACCTTTTTATGCTTTGAAACAAGCATTGAATCATGATTTAAATTGCTTTAAAATAATTAAATAAGTATTTCCTGCAAGCATTATTCATAAGGTATTTATCTGCCGTTACAAGATTGAAAATCAAAAACCGGAGTGCGTATTTCTGATTTTATTATTCAGTGATATTCCTGCTCACCAGACATATAGCCATGGCTTGTTGATCGAATTTGCAGTTCTTATTGTCTCTTCTGAAGCTGTTTGTGTTCATCTGAAAAGAAATGCATATTTCCTGACGCAGCATATAACTGCGGGCTCGTTGACGATTAAACCCCGATATTAAGCGATGTTATTGATGAGCCTGTTTACCATATCCCTGCCGCTGAAAAACCCGGTATTGCAGTTTTCCCTTCTGCTGTTCATCATTCTTTTTGTACCTCTTTTTTTAAATCGCCTTAAGATACCGAACCTTGTAAGCCTGATCCTTGCGGGTACAGTTGTAGGTCCTCATGGTCTCAACCTCATGCTTCGAGACAGCAGTATTCTTCTGTTCGGTACAGTCGGTCTGTTGTATATCATGTTTCTTGCCGGTCTGGAAATCGATGTGGAGGATTTCCGGAAAAACAGCGGTAAAAGTACCTTGTTCGGTCTCTACACGTTTTTCATATCCATAGCCCTCGGAGTTGTCGTTGGTCTCTATGTTCTTCAATTTCCCCTTCTTTCATCCATTCTTATCGGCAGCATATTCGCATCGCACACACTGATCGTCTATCCGGTTATCAGCAAACTGGGGATAGCAAAAGACAAAGCTGTCACTATTGCAATTGGCGGTACCATGATCACCGATACACTTGCCCTGCTTGTTCTTGCAATTGTATCCGGTTTAGCAGAAGGTGGTATAACCGGTCTTTTCTGGCTGAGGCTTACCATCGGTATCATGCTCTTCGGCAGCATTGTCCTGTTTTTTTTCCCCGTTGTTGCCCGTTGGTTCTTCAAGCGTTTCGAAGACAATGTACTGCAATACCTTTTCGTTCTTGCGCTTGTTTTTTTCAGCGGATTTCTTGCCGAGGCAGCAGGTGTTGAAGCTATAATAGGAGCTTTTCTCGGAGGACTTGCCCTGAACAGTCTGATTCCGCAAACCTCAGCGCTCATGAACAGGATCAGGTTTGTGGGAAACGCGATCTTCATTCCTTTTTTCCTGATCGGTGTGGGTATGCTGATCGATATCCGTGCCGTTTTCAAGGATTTCAATGCCATAAAAGTCGCTGTTGTCATAACTGTTGCGGCATCGGCAGCCAAATACCTTTCCGCATGGATCACCCAGAAACTTTTCGGCTTTTCTCTTGATCAGCGCAGGCTGATTTTCGGGCTTATCAGTGCGCATGCAGCTGTTGCCCTCGCAACGGTGCTGATAGGGTACAACATTATTATCGGGAAAGCGCCTGACGGATCTCCTCTGAGACTCTTGAACGAGAATGTCCTGAACGGAACTATTCTGTTTATCCTTGTGACCTGTATCCTTGCTACGGTCATAGGACAGAAAGGGGCGCACAATATCGCTGTGACAGAAACGGCGGATGACGTTTCCGAAAAAAGCAATACCGGCGAATGTGAACGGATTCTCATACCCTTGAACGACGACAGTACAATCGATGAACTGGTGAACCTGAGTGTTACCATAAAATCTCTCAGAAGGCGTCACAACATTTATGCTGTCCATGTAGCTGATCATTGCATGTCCGATGAAGCAGTAAAGAAAAAGGCAGGCGCGCTTCTTGAAAAAGCTGAAATTGCAGCATCATCGTCCGACAATATCCTGACGCCGTTGCTCAGGTATGACAATAATGTTGCGAATGGCATTGCCGGTGTAATCAGGGAGAGGAATATCTCCGATCTTATTATGGAACTTCATCAGAAGAACAGCGTTACCGCGAGTTTTCTCGGGAGTTCCTCCGAGGGTATTCTTGGAAGGTGTAACGTTACAACATTTATTTACCGACCTGTTCAGCCGCTCGCCACAATCAGGCGTACCATCCTGCTGATACCTGATGAAGCGGAAAACGAGATCGGTTTTTCACTCTGGATGCAGAAAGTTATCAATATTGTCCGGAATAACGGAACCAGACTTGTCGTTTATGCAAACAAACCTGTGCTTGGTATCCTGAGAAAGTCACAGTCATGGAGGTTTTTCATATCGGATTACAAGCTCTTCAGAGATTGGGACAATTTTCCTGCCCTTGCAAGGGAAGTGCAGAACGACGACAACATCATCATCGTGATGAGCAGGAAAAACCATCTCTCCTATCATCATAAAATGTCCAGGATCCCTTTTTACCTCAACAAATATTTCAGGAACACAAGTTTCATCCTTGTTTACCCCGTTCAGTCCGGTATGCCTGATGACGGTTGCGAAATCGCACCGGCGGAACCGGTATCGAAAGCTCTGGACCGTATACTTGATCTGGGTAAACAGATTGAGAAAATCTACCGGAAAAAACCGGTCGAGTCATCGTCGGAGCAATAGGGAATACCGAAATCAGGAGTGCTTCGACGGGACTGATGTCTCAAGTGAACAGGTGCATTTACCGAAGAGCTGGAGAGTGAAATTTTCAGGTTCGAACCCGTTTTGCCTGCAAAGTGTTTCAAGCATGGCGGACAACTGGCTGTCCGATATTTCAAGGACCCTTCCGCACTCGTTGCAAACCATATGCAGGTGATTTTCAACACCGTAGGCTTTTTCGTAATGCGTGTGCTTGTGGCCGAGGTCAGTTCTTGTAACCAGGTGAAATTTCAGCAGAAGATCAAGGGTGTGATAAACGGTAGCACGTGAAATCCCGACGCCCTTGTTTTTCAGTTTTACAAAAAGTTCGTCTGCATCGAGATGACTGTTCGAACCGTATATCTCCCTCAGTACCGCAATGCGTTCGAGCGTGCATCGCAAACCGTGATCCTTCATCGCGGAACGGAAATGTTCTTCGGCAAGCTTTGCCTTGACATCAGGTTTTTTCTGTTTATGTCTGAGAGTAACGGACACGGTGTTGATTTCTGGTGTCAAGTTGCCGGGATCTTGATCGGGAAAAAAACGACGTCTCATCCGGAAAAAGAAGAGTAACGTATCAAAGCGATTTCTTTCAGCCGGAATTCTTCCATAAAGTAAGAAATTCCTCGAATAATCACTGTTATTGATGATGCATGTCAGGCAAGGGAAAGTTTCATATCCGTCATATTGTACGAATTACCATGAGATGACGGGGGGGAAATTATTTTCCCATCATTGTTCTGATTAATTCGATCAACTCGTTTTTTTTGACCGGTTTCGTTATGAAACTGTCACATCCCGCATCAGAGGCTTTTTCCCTTTTCTCCGGAGAAGCGAAGGCTGTCAGTACAATAACCGGCAATTCCGGCCGAATCTGTTTGATCAGCCTGGTAGCCTCATATCCATTCATATCGGGCATTTTGACATCCATCAGAACCAGTTCCGTCTCAGGATGTTTTTTAACGAGCTCAAGGGCATCCTTTCCGTTTTCGGCAAAAATCAGCATGAAGTTTTCATCTTTGAGTACTTTTTTCAAAAGAAGGCTGCTGATCTTGTCATCTTCGGCTATGATGATGGTTTGGGGAGGTTGAGTTATTGCCATGACTTCAGAGCCTGAAAGTCCGATGTCATTTTTTCGGGGAGGATTGTAGGGCAGGGTGAAAAAGAATTTGCTGCCACCGCATTTACAGGGTTCGACGTGGATCCCGCCACCGAGCATTTCGATATATGTCTTCGTGATGCTCAGTCCGAGACCGATACCCTCATGAAGCCGTGAAAGTGAGTTGTCGACCTGCCTGAAACGGTCGAAAATCTTTTCTTTCATATCCTCGGGAATACCCACACCGGTATCGTCAACATAAAACTCCAGCATGTCATCCTTTTTCGTGTACCCGAAAGTGATATGTCCGTGGTGTGTGAATTTAAGGGCATTCTGAATCAGATTGGTCATGATCTGTTCGAGCTTTTCCGCATCTGTTTCGATTGTGCTTTCATGGTCGCTCAGGCCGGGATTCCAGTTCAACTGCAAACCTTTATTTTCAGCTTTGGGGATGAAACTCCGGTAAAGACGTTCAAGCAGTTCATTAAGCGGTGTTTCGGAAAGCTCGATAACTGTTTCCTTGGCATCGATGCGTGAAATTTCGATAATGACATTGATCAGGTTCATCATCCGTTCTCCGCTCTGCTGTATGAGCTCGATGTATTCCTGCTGCTCCTGACCAGTCAGGTGAGGCTCTTTGAGGAGTTCGGTAAAACCGATGATACCGTTCATGGGTGTTCGGATCTCGTGGCTCATGTTGGCGAGAAAGGCGGTTTTCAGGCGATCGCTTTCTTCAGCCTTGTCTTTAGCGGCAACCAGTTCATTCCAGAGCTTTTTCTTTTCGGTAATATCTTCCTTGACAGCGACAAAACTGGTTATTGTGCCCTTTTCATCAGTGATGGCCGAGATGAATGCATCTTCCCAGTATAGCTCTCCATTTTTTTTTCGGTTGTGAAATTCACCATGCCATACTTTACCGGACAGGATGGTTTTCCAGAGATTTTCATACAACTCTTTCGGCATGAGACCGGACTGCAGAATACGCGAATTTTTACCTTTCACTTCCTCAAAGGTATAGCCGGTAAGTTTTGTAAACGTCGGATTGATGTATTCAATATTACCAAGGGAGTCTGTGATGGCAACGACTACGGGGCTTTGGTGTATAGCGACGCTCAGTCTTTTCAGCTCTTTCTCGGCAAGCTTGCGCTCAGTGATGTCATGAATGATGGAGTAGACAAACCATCGGTCTCTGACCCGGATTTTGTGAGAGAAAACCTCTACATCCCTGCAGGAACCATCGGCTATTGTGTGTGTGGTGACAAAATTCCGTTTTTCCACATTGTTGAATCCTTCAAAGGCTCTTTGACTGACATCAGGAGGATTGGTGATAATGTCCTTTATATTCATTCCCTTGAGCTTCTCCTGTCTCCATCCGTAGAATTTCTCGGCAGCCACATTGGCATCGAGAATGTCACCGGTTTCCTGGTCAAACAGTATCATTACGGCGGAATGCTGTTCGAAGAATTTTCTGAACCGTTCTTCACTTTCCCTGAGCGCTTCATCCGCCATTTTAATCCTGGTGATATCCCGTGCCGTAACCACTGATCCGGTAATATCGCCTTCCTTGTCGCGTATCGGGGCGAAATTGTAACTGCCAACCCATTTTTCGCCTGTATCCCTGCGCTGCAAACCATATTCGACAGCAATGCCTGTTTCACCGCGAAGCGCTCTTGTAACCGCCCATTCTTCGAGAGGAGCGGGCGTTCCATCGGACTTGAATACTTCAAGAATTTTCGGGTAATCAGCCAATACTTTCAGGCATTCGTCCTTGCAGGTAAATCTGTGAAATGTTGCAAATGCATTGTTTAATTCGATAAACCTTCCATCGGGATCGGAAATGATGACAGCATCATTCATGCTTTCCAGCGCTGCTTCCAGTTTCGATTTGCTGTCGATAAGCTGTATTTCGGCCAGTTTTCGATCTGTCACATCATTGATGATGCTGTAGTAGACGGGTCTTTCCCCTAAAATATCCGGTGTGCAGAACACTTCGACATCTCGAAGGGATCCGTCCGCTTTCCTGTGCACCGAAGTCAATTTTCTCAGGCCGAGGGACTTTATGGCTTCTTTTTCTTTTCTTATCGTATCAGGCGAGCTGCTTGACAGTCGTTCGATACTCATACTGCAAAGCTCTTTCGAACTCCATCCGTAGAAATCTTCTGCGGCTTTGTTTGCGTAAAGAATTTTTCCTGTTTCGTCATCGACAACGAGCATCACGGATGCGTGTTCCTGGAAAAGTCTCCTGAACCGTTCCTCGCTCTCTTTCAGCTTCTGTTCCGACTCTTTCAGATCGGTTATATCGATGACGATGCCTACATAGTGTGTGATGCTGCCATAAATATCCTTGAAAGGAAATGCCCTGATCAGAAGCCAGTGGAGAGAGCCGTCGGAATGATAGGTACGCACTTCGAGCCGGAAGGGAATGCCTTTCACGATTTTTTCGACAATCTGCTGTTCGACGGTGTCCCTGTCTTCTTCTATGAGTAATTTTCTCCAGTTGTCATGGGTTGGTTCGAAGGCATTTTTTTCAAGGCCGTACAACAGCCACATTTCATCGGTCCATTTGTTGGTTTTGGTCTTTGTATCCCATTCCCAACTGCCTGTCTTTGATTGCGAAAGAATGAATCGAAGCTGGTCGTTGCTTATGCTGAGCTCCTCTTCTTTTTTCTTGTATTTATCGATATCGTTACCTGTGCTCACCAGGAACATTTCATTATCGACGAATATCCGCTTAGTCTGTATCCTGAACCACCTGAATTCAGGTCCACCATTGACCATGATCCTGATTTCCCCGATTTCTTCGGTGCCCTTCTGAAGGATATTGTCGAGCTTTTCATATGCAAAAGCCCTGTCGTCAGGATGGAACAGATCCAGGGAGTTCAATCCCGACAGATCATCATCTTCATTTCGAGCGATTATTTTCCGGAAATGGGAATTACTGGTGATAATGGAGCCTCGGGGATCAAGAACGACAAAAGGGCCTGGAATAGCTTCCATGGCTTCCCGGCTGAATGCTGACTGTTTTCTTGATTTACTTTCAGAATATTTTGTTTCAGTTATATCCTGGGCCAGCATATAAATTTTTTCGGTAATACCATCCTTGCCGGGAATGGGATAAAGCGTATTTCTGAAAAAACGGCCGTTCCTCTCATCTTCGAAAAACATGCGTTTTCCGTTCCGGAATGCATGGTCGATATGTTTTCGCCTTTCCTCAGCCAGGTTTGTGTCTAACAAACTGAAAACATTCAACCCCAGACAATCAGCGCAATCAGTGAACTGTTCGCTGAAAAGCGAAGCAAAAGCTTTATTCGCATCGAGAATTGTTCCTGCACGGTCAATGATGAATGCTGGTTCGGAACTTTCATCAAATATGATACGGTAGGTATTTTCACGTTGGTTCTGTGTGCCATCCGAATTGGTATGCATAACGTCTGGATTGCTTTTCGGTTCACATTTTTTCAACAATGATCCGTCAAAAAGTCACCGGAAATTCATTTTACCGTTCAAACCAGTCAGATGCAGCAGGGGGTGACTGCACAGAAAAATCTATATATAAACAATTGATTGTCAGGGGACTCAGGTCTGTTCACCATAATCTGATTTCATAGTCAATGTTTACGAAAAAAATGTTATACCTCAAACAATATAAAATACGCTTAAATTGCTCGTGTTTTTGTTAACATATTGTATAAAAGTATATTATTATTTTTTTTAATCATTGGGGTTTGTTTTTTCCCTGTTTCAAGGAATCATGCAAGTTTCCGGATGTACGGGAATGTTTGATGAAAATTGAAATGTTATTTTTTTGTCGTCCAACAGATTAAAAGGAATCGCAGGTCCTTGCTGGCCGAATGTTTGGCTCATGCAAACTTTTTCTATATTCACTTCTGTTTTTTTTCATGCCAGGAAAGCATGATATCTTTGCACTGCCGGCAGCAACTTTTTCATGAGAAGGGAAGTTCCTAACTGTAAAGGAGAAATTGACGTATGATTTTACCGATTACCATATACAGCGACGATATACTCAGAAAGAAAGCCAAACCGCTGAAAGGTGTAGACAGTGAGATAGAGGATCTTATCGGAACGATGTTCGAATCCATGCGCAACGCTTCTGGTATCGGGCTTGCAGCTCCCCAGATAGGACATTCGATTCGCCTTCTTGTGCTCGATATTTCCTGTATGAAAGAATATTCCGATGCGAAGCCTATGACCGTCATCAACCCGCATATCCTGTCTGTGAGGGGTACCAATATGATGGAAGAAGGATGTTTGAGCATCCCCGGAGTTCAGGGCGATGTTACCCGGCCATCGGTAATTAACCTGAAATATCGGGACGAACATTTTGATGAAAAAAGCGGCGAGTTTTCTGGAATGCTTGCAAGAGTGCTGCAGCATGAGATCGATCATCTTGACGGTACGCTTTTTGTAGACAGGCTTCTCAAGCGTGAGCGGCGTAAAGTACTGCCGAAGCTCAATGACCTTTCGGCCGGTATAGTTGATGCTTCATATCCACATACCCGCACACCCCTTTCCGAGCTTCAGGGTTGAGAATTTTCCGGATATGCGGCAAGATTAGCGAAAGAACAATTTTTTCATTGCAAGACTAAAGATTTCCGGCCTTCATGCGTATTGTATTTATGGGCACGCCTTCGTTTGCTGTTCCTTCCCTCAGAGCTATAGCTTCAGCAGATAAAGATTTTGAACTGGTTCTGGTTGTTACCGGACCGGACAAACCTCGTAAGGGAAAGCATGCCGCTTCCGAACCTTCGGAGGTCAAACAGGCGGCACTGGAGCTCGGCCTTCCGGTGTTCGAAACCGATGATGTCAGGGATCCGGCATTTGCGGGTCTTGTTGCTGAGTACAGACCCGATGTTATCGTGGTCGCCGCTTTTCGTATCCTTCCGCCCGGGATTTATGAGCAGGCCCGTCTTGGTGCGTTCAACCTCCACGCGTCTCTTCTTCCGTCATATCGGGGCGCAGCACCGATCAACTGGGCAATTATCCGGGGTGAACATGAGACCGGTGTCACGACATTTTTCCTGCAGCATCATGTCGATACAGGCAATATCATTCTGAAGGAAAAGACCGCTGTCGGGCCCGACGAGAATGCTACGGAACTTGCAGGCCGTCTTTCGGTGACAGGTGCACGGGTGGTTGTCGATACCCTTCATCTTATCGCTTCCGGAAATATTGAGGTATCAGTGCAGAACGAGGCTCTTGTATCGAAAGCCCCCAAACTTACCCGTGAAAACACTCGTATAGTCTGGTCTCAGCCCATATCGAAAATCAATGATTTCATCAGGGGGCTTGCCGTTAAGCCAACTGCATGGACTACGATGGCAGGTAAAACCCTCAAAATCCTGAAGGCTGCGCCTGTTGTATCTCCTGATAAATCCCATGGAAAGCCAGGCACTGTTCTTATCGACAACGGCAGGTTCTATGTCAGCGGTTCGGACGGCTGGATCGAAGTGCTCTCGCTTCAGCTCGAGGGAAAGAAGCCAATGCAGACCGATGAATTTCTGAGGGGGTTCCGTCACCAGGAAGACCCGCTTGTTCTTTTCTGACAGAGGTCCTTGTACCGTCTGCCTGTCAGGGCTTCAGCACATCTCACGAAAGTTTGCCCTGTTCCGGCTGTATCGGCTGTTTCCTGACTTTCTCCACTACTTCCATAGTTTCATCGTCCGGTCGTACCACAAACAATCCCATTAATTCATTATATTCCCACTTTGCTATTTTCTGTTCAATCAAACGCTCTTTTTATGTCCTTTTCCGGTCCGGAAGTCAGCAGCCTGAGAAACTTCTGCATTATAGCCCATATCGATCATGGAAAGTCCACTCTGGCAGACCGCCTGCTCGAGGTGACACATACCCTCGATCGTACCCAGATGTCTTCTGCCCAGGTTCTCGATGATATGGACCTCGAAAGGGAGCGCGGCATAACCATCAAAAGTCATGCCGTCCAGATGAAGTATACAGCTGCCGACGGGCGGGAATATACCCTGAACCTGATCGATACTCCCGGTCACGTGGACTTCAGCTACGAAGTTTCCCGTTCACTCGCTGCCTGCGAAGGAGCTCTGCTTGTAGTTGACGCTACACAGGGCGTTGAAGCGCAGACAATCGCCAATCTGTATCTCGCAATCGAGGCAGGTCTCGAGATCATACCTGTTATCAATAAAATAGACCTTCCCTCATCCGATGTCGAGGGGGTTGCAAAACAGATCATCGACCTGACCGGTGTCGAACGCAACGATATCCTGCAGGTTTCAGCGAAAGCCGGCATCGGCATCACCGAGCTCATGGAAGCCATCATTTCCAGGGTGCCTTCTCCGGCTGAAAACAAGGATAAACCTTTGCGGGCACTGATTTTCGATTCGGTGTTCGATGCATACAGAGGTGCTGTTGTCTACCTGCGTATTGTGGAGGGTGTACTGAAGAAAGGCGACAGGGTCAAATTTTTTGCCAGTGACAAGATTTTTATTGCCGACGAAATCGGTACCATGAGCCTGAAGCGGCAACCCAAAAATGTTCTTGAATCGGGCAATGTCGGTTACCTGATCTGTTCCATCAAGGATGTGAAGGATGCCAAGGTCGGCGATACGGTCACGCTTGCCGACACGCCCGCGCTGGAACGCCTTGCCGGATACAAGGATGTGAAACCCATGGTGTTCAGCGGCCTGTATCCCATCAATTCTAATGAATTCGAGGACCTGCGTGAATCGCTCGAGAAGCTTGCCCTGAATGACGCCTCGCTTGTTTATACACCTGAAACATCGGTTGCGCTCGGGTTCGGCTTCCGCTGCGGCTTTCTCGGTCTGCTCCATATGGAAATCATACAGGAGCGTCTCGAACGGGAGTACAATGTCAATATCATCACGACGGTACCCAACGTCGAGTACCGTGTCGTGCTGACCAATGCCGAAGTGGTTGTTGTCGACAATCCGTCGAAAATGCCCGACACGACAAGGATCAAGCAGGTGGAAGAGCCGTATGTGAGCGTGCAGATCATTACGCTTTCAGAATTTATCGGCAATATCATGAAGCTCGGCATGGATCGCAGGGGTGAATACAAGAATACCGATTACATCGATACGTCAAGGGTGATCATGCATTTCGATTTTCCCCTTGCCGAAATCGTTTTTGATTTCCACGACAAGCTCAAATCCATTTCGAAAGGCTATGCCTCTATGGATTACGAGTATACAGGTTACCGTCCGTCCGATCTTGTCAAGCTCGATGTGCTGCTGAACGCTGAACCGGTCGATGCCCTTTCGATCATCGTGCATCGTTCGAAAGCATTTGACTGGGGAAAGAAACTCTGCCAGAAACTCAAGGGGATTATACCGAAGCAGATGTACGAGGTTGCCATTCAAGCGGCTATCGGCAGCAAGATCATCTCCCGCGAAACCATATCTGCCATGCGCAAGAATGTTCTGGCTAAATGTTACGGCGGAGACATAAGTCGAAAACGGAAGCTGCTTGAAAAACAGAAAGAGGGTAAAAAACGTATGAAACAGGTCGGGAGGGTCGAGGTACCTCAGGAGGCTTTCCTTGCTCTGCTGAATATTGAGGAATAAGTCCAGGTTGCGTTTCTTATTACTGCGGCAGTTACAGGTCGCAAATAAATTCTGATGAAAGGTTAGTCATTCCGAAATGAAGCATAGCGTAATGAATCCATCTTTTTTTAAAACAAAAACATCCGGATTCTTCGCTCAGCTCAGAATGACAATTAACAAAGAGTTTGTTCTGAAAGACAATTGATACCTTTGATCGACGGATTAATAACTCCATAAAAAAGTTGGCCGGAGCGGCAGGAATTCATGAAAAAAGACGTCTTACAGGTCAAATGATGCCGCTGCAGGACATTTTATAATCAAAAACTATCAGATCATTGAACACGCAGAATAACAAGCAGGAAAGGAAACATTCGAAGGAATGGTTTGAAGCTCTGATCATTGCGGCGATTTTTGCAACGATCCTCAGGATTTTCGTTGTCGAGTCTTACAGGATTCCGACCGGCTCGATGGAGAGAACATTGCTTGCCGGTGATTTCCTTTTTGTCAACAAGTTTGTCTACGGTCCTAAAGTACCTTTCTCCGATATCAGACTGCCTGGTCTGCACCCGGTCAATCGCGGGGAAATTATTGTTTTCAAATATCCGAAAGATCCTTCCCTGAACTATATCAAACGTTGTATCGCCCTGAGCGGTGACACGGTGGAGATTCATGACAGCCAGCTTTTAGTCAATAAAAAAGTCGTTCCGCTGCCTGAACACGGGCAGTTCATCGGAAACAGGGTACCGGCCGGAGAAGCGGACTATATGATTTTCCCTCAGTATTCTAACTACAACAAGGACAATTACGGTCCTCTTCGTGTTCCGAAAACAGGCGACGTGATCAGACTGACACCGGCAAATTTTACAACATACAGTTCACTTATCGCCAATGAAGGTCACGAGGTCAGCCTGATGGGCAGGCAGGTTTTTATTGACGGTTCACCGGCTGGAGAGTATACGGTCAGGGAAAACTATTATTTCGCAATGGGTGACAACCGGGATAACAGCCTTGACAGCCGTTTCTGGGGTTTCCTCCCTGAAAAGTTCATACTCGGCCAGGCTCTCATGGTATACTGGTCCTGGAACCCTGATTTATCGCTGCTGACCGATCCAGTCAACAAACTGGCATCGATCCGGTGGAACCGCCCGGGGATGATGGTTCATTGAGCATGATGTTTTTCAGACAAAATCTGCCTGCAAAGCGCATCGAGTGATGACTGGCGGTCTGAAGTGCTGAACATGAGCTTTTCCACGTTTCTGACCGGGAGGCGGACTGAGGTAATGGATATCATGGTCGCATTTCCGGCGTCACTCTCCGGAGTGGAAACAGGACCGATCATATCTATGCGGTCAACGGTAATGCTGTCGAGCCTGTAACAGGTATGGAGTTGCCCTAATTCGATTCTGGATGCAGGGCCGGCTGCAAGGTTCAATGACCTGATGAGTTCTTTTTTGTAATCCGTATTGAGGTAAAAGATCGTTCCGAAATACAACAGAATGTAAGCTGCAGGAAACAGTACACCGGGAGAGACAGAAAAAGCTTTCAGCCAGTTTATGATAAATTTTTTTTCCGGGGGGCGCACTGCATTGATTTCTCTTTGTTTTCAGCGGCTTATTCCGGTTGTTTTTCCCGGAACTATACCATACGATACAAAAAATTTCGCTTTTTTACGTTGTTACAATAACCAATTAAGCTTCAAGCTTTTATGACAGTTCACAAGCAGTGTGTATCATACCTGCTCAAGCCGCTCTTCAAGGAAGTGCATGCTGATACCGAAACGCCGGTTTCAGTTTACCTTAAACTGCAGCGCCCCTTTTCCTGCCTGCTCGAATCAGTCGAAGGTGAAGAGTTCCTTGCCCGTTTCTCCTATATTGCGATAGATCCCGTGGCCATTCTCAGGGGATCGGTCGAAGGCCATGCCACTATCGATATTTTCAATGAGAAGTACAGCTTCCTTCGAACGATTGCGGACGGGGAACCCGATCTGCGGAAAAAGATCGACAGTTGTCTCGATGCGTTCGATACCGAAGAGATCCCAAGGAAAAAGAACGGTTCTCCCCAGATGATCACATCGGGAGTGTTCGGTTATTTCAGTTACGATGCCATGCATCTTATCGAAAGGATACCGAAGCCGGAGCTTCCCGATCCGGCAGGAATGCCTGACGTATATCTTCTTTTCTGCGATACCCTGGTCATTTTCGACAATATCATGCGCAAGGTATTCATCGTTTCCAACTATCTCGATGAATCCGATAAACCTGCCACTCTCAGGAAAATCGAGGAAATAGCCGAACAGATGTTTCGTCCGCTCTCAAGGGAGGAAGTTGCTTTCAAGCCGGAAAAGCATGAACCGGTTGTTTCAAACACCGAGAAAGAGGATTACCTGAAAAAAGTCGGTATAGCGAAAGAGCATATCCTTGCGGGAGATATTTTTCAGGTTCAGATATCCCAGCGTCTCCGCAGGAAGCTCAACACCCGCCCATTCGATGTATACAGGATGCTCAGGACCATCAATCCATCGCCTTACCTGTATTTTTACGATCTTAAGGATTTTCATATCGTCGGTTCATCCCCTGAACTGCTTGTCAGGGTAGAAAAGGACAGCGGCGGAAGGCGTATCGTCGATACCCGTCCTATCGCAGGAACAAGGCACCGCGGAAACACATACGAAGAGGATGAACGAATTTCCCGGGAACTGCTTGCAGATGAAAAGGAGTGCGCCGAACATCTCATGCTTATAGATCTTAGCAGGAACGATATCGGCAGGATCGCCAAGATCGGTACCGTTGAAACCAACGAGATGATGGTGATTGAAAAATATTCACACGTCATGCATATTGTAAGCAATGTTCGGGGCGAACTAAGCGACGAGCTTGGAACCATGGATGCTTTCTGGTCCTGTTTTCCGGCAGGAACTCTCACCGGTGCTCCGAAAGTTCGTGCAATGGAGATCATCTATGAACTTGAAAAGGAAAAACGAGGTCTTTACGGTGGTGCGGTTGGTTTTCTCGATTTCAAGGGGAACCTGACCACGGCAATTGCAATTCGCACCATGGTGGTCAAGGATGGGACCATCTATTTCCAGGCTGCCGGCGGTATTGTTGCAGATTCGAAACCCGAATCGGAATATCAGGAGACGATCAATAAAATGAAAGCCGGTCTGACAGCCGTCGAAACTATTGAATCCATGAAACCATAATGAACGATCAATCATTCTGAGAAAAACGATGAAAGAAAGAAAAAAAACCGTCAAAAACCTGCTCCTTGTTTTAGCGGGCATTGTTTTGGGGGCTCTTGTTTTTTCAAATTTCGAGTTCAATGTGAGCCCTCAGGGCCTGAATTTTTCCAGCAGGCCTAATTTTGCATCAGCGACAAACAACATCGAGAATTATCCGATCCAGACCCTCAAGAGTTTCAACGAAGCGTTTGTCCAGATTGCAGAATCCGCCACTCCGTCGGTAGTGACAATTTATACCGAGAAAAAGCTGAATGAACGGCTGATATCTCCATTCGATTTTTTCGGCCATCCGTTCGATGATTTCTTCGGATCTCCCCGCAGATCTCCCGGAAACGGGCACAGGAATGTTCAGCGCGGTCTCGGTTCAGGCGTTATTGTAACCGAAGATGGTTATATCCTGACCAACAACCATGTGGTCGATGATGCGGACCAGATCTATATCAGGACATCCGACAACAGAAAGATCGATGCAAAAGTGGTCGGCAAGGACCCGAAAACCGATCTCGCCGTCATCAAGGTCAATGTAAAAGGCCTTAAGCCGATAGTGATCGGCGACAGCGACAAGCTCCGGGTAGGGGAATGGGTTATCGCTATCGGCAGTCCGCTTGGTGAAAACCTCGCAAGAACGGTTACTCAGGGTATCGTGAGCGCAAAAGGCCGGGCGAATGTCGGGCTTGCGGATTATGAGGATTTCATTCAGACCGATGCGGCTATCAATCCGGGTAATTCCGGTGGCCCTCTGGTCAACATCAATGGTGAACTTGTAGGTATCAACACCGCGATTGCAAGCCGAACAGGGGGGTTCGAGGGGATCGGATTTGCCGTACCGTCAAATATGGCGAAAAAAGTTCTGACATCGCTCATCACGACCGGCAAGGTTACAAGAGGTTATCTCGGTGTCAGTATTCAGGATATCGATGAGAATATCGCCAAAGGCATGCAGATGTCGAAAACCGAGGGAGTGCTTGTCGGTACCGTGGTTGATGGCAGCCCGGCGGCAAAAGCCGGTATCAGGACCGGTGATATCATTCTTGAATTCAACAATGCGAATGTATCCAGCAGCGTCGAGCTTCGCAATTCGATAGCAAGCCAGTCTCCCGGCTCGGTTGTAAAGTTGAAGGTGCGCAGGGATGGAAAGCTGTTGCTGTTTACGGTCCGGCTGGAATCGCTGCCTTCCGGACAGGTTGCCGAATCAATGAACGATGAACGTCCAGGCCTTCCATCTGTTCTCGGATTCAAGGCCGAAGAGCAGGTTGGACAGACTGCTGAAAAACTCAACATGAAACCTTCACCCGGTATGGTTGTTGTTGCGGAGGTCGATCCGTCATCCAATGCGTTCATGGCCGGATTGAGGAAGCGCGATATCATTATTGCTGTCAACAGACAAAATGTAACATCGCCAGATGTATACAGATCGCTCATCAAAAATGTCAAAAAGGGTGATCTTCTTTTCCTTCTTGTCAACCGGAGCGGGGAGAAGATCTATTTTGCGTTTAATCTGTAAAGTTTTTTGCCGGAAGGAATAAGAATCGTACATTTATTGGATAGTAAAGTCAGCGTTGAACAGCTGGCTTTACTTTTTTTATGTTTTTCCTGACAGCCGGGTTGTATCGTGTTTATCAATGTTTTTTAGCATTTCAACTATAAAAGACACATGAGATGAGTGACAGAATTTATCTGACAAGAGATGGCTATAACCGGCTGAAAGACGAACTGCATGTGCTGCTGCATGAAACCAGAAAAGAAGTTCTGGAAAAAATAGCGGAAGCGAGGTCTCATGGCGACCTTAGTGAAAATGCCGAATATGATGCCGCGCGGGAGGAGCAGTCGCAGACCGAAGCGCGGATTGCCGATATCGAGCACAAGCTTGCATCGGCTACGATCCTCGATCCCAAGCAGATCAAAACCGACAAAGTCTATATCCTCACTTCGGTTAAGCTGAAAAACCTTGACGACCAGAATGAGACCATAGAATATACCCTTGTATCTTCGGAAGAAGCTGATTCCGATCTTGGAAAGATTTCTGTGCGTTCTCCGGTTGGAAAGGCACTGATAGGCAAGACAGTCGGTGAAAAGGTCGGTATCAAAGTTCCAAGCGGCGAGCTTCATTACGAAATTCTCGAGATTTTCGTCAAGTAAGTTTATTCGTTTGGGATTTGATTGACATTATTCAAAACAATTCGGGAAGAATCGATGAAAAAAATCATTCTTGTTTTTATGAGCATTTGTTTGTTTGCCGTTTCTGCCCAGGCCAAACAGAAGCCGGCCCCAGCTCCTTCCAAGGTTGCTGCACCGCCATGTCCGATGATGGGTAATATGCAGATGCCCTGTCCTATGTCTGGAGTGATGCAGACGATGATAGATGTTATGAAGATCGAACAGAAACTTTTGTCGGAACTCAGGGAAACTGATAAAAAAGCAATCAGGGCCGAGCTCGACCAGAAAATGGCAGCATTGGAGAAACAGATGGCCGATATGAAGAACTGCATGGCGATGATGCAGAATGCTCCCGCTTCAGGTGGCAATGCTGCTGCTCAGCCATGCCCGATGCAGAACGGCATGCCTTGTACGATGCAGGTCAAACCCCTGCCGTAATAATAATTAAAAAGGAACTGCGTTTTTTTTTGGGTTTCATACCGTAAAGCGCTTCTCTCAAAAGACAATACCAGGGTATCTTTTTGGTGGCAATCCTTTAACTTTCCCTGTTATTCTGAGTCTGATGAAGTCGGGCGAAGAATCCGGAAAAATCTCATAAGATATTATAGATTAATTAGATAATGTTGCTATCCGAATACTGGATTCTTCATTTCGTTCAGAATGACAAACAATAAGAGCCATAGACAACTCTTGGTCTCAATCCTTTTGAGAGAGCCTCCTCTTTATATTTATCGCAGTGAATCATTTTTCCGCAGATAAAAAAGTCAGGAGAAATCTGCGCTTTTTTTATATTCAGATGCCTGTTTTTCAGCAAAAATCGCAAACAGATACAGGACAGGCTATGATGGGATGCTGTAACATTCAATAATATTGTATGTTGTCAGCTTCTCTGGTGAATCGGACAGAGGATAACCTTAACCAGTTATTGTGTATGGGCAAACGTCAGGTCATTTATCGTCAGGACAAGATAGGCAACAATCCTGATCTGCTGAACCGTGAAGTAAACCTTGTAACCAAAGAGAACAGGGTATGGCATGGCAGGATAATCGCTGTTGGAAGCGGAGACATCATGCTGAAGGATGACCGTTCATGGAAGCATCAATTCACTGTTGACAAGATCGATAGAATCTACTGCGACATTAAAACCGATTATTGAGCATGCGTAAAAAAATTGTTGTCGGCAACTGGAAAATGAACAATACCATTGCCGAATCGGTGCAGCTTGCACAGGACGTGCTCGCTCAGCTCGGTGAAGGATTTTCAGGCTGCGAAGTAGGCCTTTCGCCCACTTTCCTCGCACTGCAGGCAGTTGGAACCGTAATCGAAGGAAGTTCCGTCCAGCTTGTGGCTCAGAACTGCCATTATGAGAACGACGGTGCGTTTACCGGTGAAATCTCGGTAAGGATGATCAAGGCAACAGGCTGTTCTTACGTCATTATCGGTCATTCCGAACGCCGTCAGTATTTCGGTGAAACCAACTCCACCGTGAACCTCAAGGTGAAAAAAGCCCTGAACGACGGTTTGAAGGTGATCATGTGTGTAGGAGAGACGCTCGAAGAGCGTGAAGCCGGTGTTACCGGAGCATTAGTTTCTTCACAGGTGCGCGAAGGGCTCGATGGAATTGACGATATCAGCAGTCTGGTTATCGCATACGAGCCGGTCTGGGCAATTGGTACTGGCAAAACGGCATCTGCGGCACAGGCTGAGGAAGTACACGACCTGATCAGGACAGTGGTAGTGAAACTTTACGGAGAAGCTGTCGCGTCAGAGCTTCGAATCCAGTACGGCGGAAGCGTGAAGCCATCCAATGCTGCTGAACTTTTCGCCATGCCGAACATTGACGGCGGGCTGATTGGAGGAGCGAGCCTCAATGCCGCCGATTTTGCGGCCATTGTAAAGGCTGCCTCGGAGTGCTGAGTACTGAGGAGTAAGTCAATAAGAGCATTCTGCTATGGCTTTCTTACTCTTTCCCTGGTTCTATTTACCGGCTTTTCCGGCTGACAACTATTCCGCACCCGTACCCCGGGTGCGGAAACCCGGTTTCATTGGCGGCCCAACCATGGGGCTGATACCTTCGGCTACCGATATTCCGCTCCTGCGGAGCTGAATAAATGATTGAGAGACTTTCCTTTTCCCGGAGCTCACGCAACCGGCTACTTTTATCCCGCCCCCCGACAAGTCGGGGCTCTTCACCCAATGACCACTCACTACTTTTCGATTCCCATTACCCAATTCCTATTACCCGCTCACCACTCCCCAGTTTCCCATTCACCGTATCGCGGTGACCTCTTTCGATTTTTTCATCGAGCAGAAATCCGGACCGCACATCGTGCAGAAATCGGGGTTTTTCTCTGTATGGCCGCCTGAAGCGAGACTTTCAGCATGTACCTTGCGGTTCCGTTCTTCGTCGAGCGAAAGGTTGAACTGGTCCTCCCAGGCGAAGGCGTAGCGCGCTCTGCTCATCAGTTCGTCATGGAGCCATGCTACAGGGTTTCCCTTGGCCAGATCGGCGGCATGGGCCGCAACTTTATGGGATATGATCCCTTCACGAACGTCGTTCCTGTCAGGCAGGCCGAGGTGTTCTTTCGGTGTGACATAGCAGAGCATGGCGCAGCCGTGGCTCGCGATCAGTGCTCCGCCGATAGCTGAATTGATATGGTCGTAGCCTGCGGCGATGTCGGTCACGAGCGGCCCGAGTGTATAGAAAGGCGCTTCATGGCAGTATTCGAGCTGCTTCTGCATGTTTTCTTCGACCATATGCAGCGGGACATGTCCCGGCCCTTCTATCATGACCTGGACATCGTATCCCCAGGCAACCTTCGTTAGCTCTCCCAGCACTTTCAGCTCTCCGAACTGCGCCTCGTCGTTTGCATCGGCTATCGAGCCTGGACGCAATGCATCACCGAGTGAAACTGCGATATCGTAAGCCTGCAGGATCCTGCAGATCTCGTCGAACTGCGTATAGAGGAAATTTTCCTGTTTATTCACCCGGCACCATTTCGCCATGATCGAGCCGCCCCTCGACACGATTCCGGTCATCCGCCGGTCAGCAGCAGGGAGATGACGGAGCAGGATTCCGGCATGGATGGTGAAATAATCAACACCCTGCTCGGCCTGTTCGATCAGGGTGTCCCGATAAAGCTCCCAGCTGAGGTCTTCAGCCCTTCCTCCGGCTTTCTCGAGGGCCTGGTAGATAGGCACGGTACCGATCGGGACGGGAGAGTTTCTCAGGATCCATTCACGTGTGCGATGAATATCTTTGCCTGTACTGAGGTCCATCACGGTGTCCGCTCCCCAGCGGCATGCCCATACCGCTTTTTCGACCTCTTCCTCGATGCACGAGCCCAGCGCGGAGTTGCCGATATTGGCATTGATCTTGACGCGGAAATTCCGCCCGATAATCATCGGTTCAAGCTCTGGATGATTGATGTTGGCCGGGATGATGGCGCGTCCCTCGGCAATTTCTTTCCGCACGAATTCAGGCGTAAAGGGAGTAAAGGAATGTCCGCCTTTTGAAAACGATGCTGTCCAGCTTTCGAGCTGCTGATTTTCCCTGATGGCGACATACTCCATTTCCGGGGTGATGATCCCCTTGCGGGCGAAATACATCTGGGTGATACCATGTCCTTGCTTCGCCCTGAGGGGAATGCGGGTTGAGAGAGTTCCCGGAGCGGCACTGCAGGTGGATGGTTCGGTCACTCTTTCCGGGAAAGGCCATCTGTCCCTTACAGCAGGAATACCTTTTTCAGGGTCAATGGAGATGGAAGAATCGGAAAACGGCCCGGATGTATCGTACAGGGGAAATGAGGAGAATTCATGTTCTCCGCAGCAGTAAGTCCTGCTCAGGGAAAGCGTTTTCATACCTACTTCTATGGGGTAGAGTGTCCCTTTCACGAAGGTTTTTCTGATGGCGGATCCTTCAGGAGAAAGCTCGGTGCTGCAGATGTTCTCGATAACGTTACTCATAGACAACAGTTAAAACGGTATGGATGCGAAGGAGCATGAGAACGGGTAAGGATGGCTGGACTGGGGATCTCCGGCTTCATCTTTTCTTGCGTCAGCATTACCTGCATCAAGTTACAAGGGTTTTATCTCAGCTGAATTATTATTAGAATCAGCACCCCCAAGATGAGAATCTCAGGGCACAATACTTAAATTCACCATATTATACAAATCGGCGGGGAATGCTTACCCTTCCTTTCAATGGTTTCAATGGGATCGATAACGAATGGTTTGAGGACGGAAAGAGGTTGAAGAGGGAAATATCAGAAATACATGAACAAACCGTAACGCCGGGTGGAGACGAACGCATCAGCGGGGTGGTGGACAAGGTGACCTTTTTCAATGCCGAGACAGGATTCTGTGTTCTGAAACTGAGCAAGGAGGGGGAGCGTGACGGCGTGACGGTTGTCGGGCATGTGGCGGCAGTGAACCCGGGAGAGCACGTCGAAGCGGCGGGAAAGTGGCAGAACGACAAAACCTGGGGCAGGCAGTTCAAAGCCGATCGCCTTACGGTCATTCCTCCCGACACTCTTGAGGGCATCAGCAAATATCTCTCGTCCGGCATGGTCAGGGGGATCGGCAAGCATTATGCAAAAGTGCTCGTTCAGGCATTCGGCCAGGAGGTGTTCAGCGTGATCGAGGATCATCCGGAGCGCCTGCTCGAGCTGCCGGGCATCGGGCGCAGGCGCATGGAGCAGGTTATCGCTGCATGGGCCGAACAGAAAGCCGTGAGGAAGATCATGGTTTTCCTGCAGTCCCACGGTGTCGGTACCGCAAGGGCGGTAAGGATCTACCGGTTTTACGGCGAAGAGGCGGTTTCCGTTGTCAGTTCCAATCCATACCGGCTTACGCTCGATATTCAGGGGGTCGGTTTCCGCTCCGCCGACCAGATCGCACGCAATATCGGCATTCCCGCCGATTCGCCCCTGCGCGCCCGGGCGGCGATCGGCTATGTGCTTCAGGAGCTATCCGCCGGGGGACATTGCCGTATCCCTCAGGAGATGCTGATCGAATCATGCGGCACGCTTCTCGATATTCCCGCGCCTGTAATCGAGGAAGCGGTCAGGCAGGAACTTTCCATCGGCAATATCGTGGCCGTGGGGGAGGAAGGCGAACGGTGTTATTACCTCAACGAGCTGTACCGAGCCGAAAACGGTGTCGCGGCGCATATCGGCCGCCTTCTGCAGGGCAGGCTTCCATGGGGTACTTTCGATCCTGAAAAGGTTATCGCAAAAGCCGAACGCCAGACGGGCATCGAACTTTCGGTATCGCAGCGAGGCGCGCTTGCCCTTGCCCTTACGAGCAAGCTGCTTGTCATAACCGGCGGGCCCGGGGTCGGAAAAACCACCATCATCAATACCCTTCTGAGTATTCTTGGTACGGGCAGCTTGAAATTCATGCTGTGCGCCCCGACCGGAAGGGCGGCTAAAAAGCTCTCGGAAGCTACCGGCAGGGAGGCGAAAACCATCCACCGACTTCTCGAGTTCGATCCGCATCTGCGCGATTTCAGGCGCAACTCCACGAACCCTCTGCAGGCCGATGTGGTGATTGTCGACGAATCGTCGATGATCGATGTGGTGCTTATGAACAGGCTTCTCGGAGCCATTCCGACCCATGCGGGTATCATATTTGCCGGAGATATGGACCAGCTTCCGCCGGTCGGACCGGGATTCGTGCTTGCCGACATGATACGTTCGGAAGCGGTTCCGGTGGTCCGCCTGACCGAAATATTCCGCCAGGCCCAGTCTTCGATGATCATTGTGAATGCTCACCGCATTAATCGTGGCGAACCGGTTTCGAAACCCTCCGGTCCCGCCCTGTCCGATTTTTACGTAGTCGATTCAAGGAGAACCGAGGATATTCAGAGGAGACTGCTGCAGGTAATCTGCGAGCGTATACCGGAGCGTTTCGGGCTCGATCCCCTGCGTGACATCCAGGTACTGACACCAATGAACAAAGGAGTGCTCGGTACGAAAGCCCTCAACACCCTGCTGCAGGAAGCCCTGAACCCGCAGACCGACAGGAAAATCGTACGCTTCGGCACTACGTTCTCACAGGGTGACAAGGTTATTCAGCTGGTGAACAATTACGACAAGGAGGTGTTCAACGGCGATATTGGCCGTATTGTTTTAGTGAACGAGGAAGAAGGCCAGCTCGGTGTTCAGTTCGACGACAGGGATGTCGTTTACGAGGCGGGCGAGCTTGACGAAATCGCACTTGCCTATGCGATAACGATCCACAAGAGCCAGGGCTCCGAGTACCCCGCGGTCGTCATTCCCCTTTCAATGCAGCATTATACCCTTCTTGAACGTAATCTTATCTACACTGCGGTCACGAGAGCCAGAAAACTCGTCATTATCATCGGCGATCCGAAAGCCCTTGCCATGGCGATTGAAAACAGACGCTCATCGGGTCGGCTTACAGGTCTTGCCCCGCTTCTTGCCGGCGGTACTGAAAAGAGCTTGCGGCAATGATGATCCGGCTTTTTTATTATATTGCGTGCCTTGAGTACCCGCTTGGCTACAACTGCCGATGCGCACGCGGTATTTCCGAAACCATCAGATCCGTGTTATGAACAAGACCTTGAAGACCATCAACCTGATACGTCTCTGCATGTTCCAGATGGGCTTCGGGCTCATGCTGGGTTTTGTCCAGGATATCCTGAACCGGGTCATGATCAAGGAGCTTCTCCTGCCGGCGACGATCGCGCTTGGCCTGATAAGTCTCAAGGAACTGATGGCTATTTTCGGGGTCAAGGTATGGATAGGGAACCTGTCGGACAGGATGAGTTTTTTCGGGTATCGCAGAACCCCTTACATTCTTCTCGGGCTTCTAAGCTGTGTGATTTCGTTCGTGTTTTCTCCCTCGGCGGCTTATGAGGTGAAAGTGGGAGGTACGGCCTTCTCGGAGATGCTTCCCCTCCTTTTAACCGATATAGGGCTCTGGAAGCTCTGCATCATATTTCTCATGTTCGGTTTCGGTCTGCAGGTAGCCACGACTGCCTACTATGCGCTCATCGCCGATACCGTGCCTGAAGAGCATATAGGCAAGATTACCGCGGCGAGCTGGACCCTCATGGTGCTTACCGCCATTATTTCGAACTGGAACATCGGTAACTATCTCAAGGTTTTCACACCCGAACGTCTCACGCAGGTTGCTGAAATCGGCGGACTGATAACGCTGTGCTTCGGGCTTTTCGCTGTTCTTGGTGTCGAACAACGCAATGTGGAGAGCGGGCCGGGAAAGGAAAAGCACAGCATTACTTTTACCCAGTCGGTCCGACTGCTCTCATCTTCTCCGAAGACCCTGCAGTTCGCCCTTTATATTTTCATCTCGATCTTTGCGCTTTTTGCCAACGAAGTGGTCATGGATCCCTTCGGTGCTGAAGTGTTCGGCATGCCTGTTTCGGAAACGACAAAGCTTTTCAAGCCTGTGATGGGCGGGACACAGCTTGTTTTCATGCTGGTGACGGGTTTTCTTCTTTCGAGGATAGGCTTCAAGCGGGGGGCTTTCTTCGGTAACACATTCAGCGCTATCGGCTTTGCCATCATTATCATTGCCGGGTTCAGGATAGATATGAACCTCTTGCGGACAGGGCTTGTCGTGACCGGAATGGGTCTCGGTGCCGCAAGTGTGTCCAACCTCTCCATGATGATGAATATGACGGCCGGGCGAAGCGGTATCTATATCGGGCTGTGGGGGACCGCACAGAGCCTGGCCATCTTCATCGGTCACTCGGGTGCGGGTGTTATCCGTGACCTTATCTATATCCTCTCGGGAAACCATATGTGGGCATATACGGCCATATTCGTTGTTGAAATCCTTGCTTTTACCGCATCGAGCATTGTGCTGCCGCATATATCCAAAGAAGCGTTCGAAGAGGAGAGCCATGCGAAAATGACGGAATACACTGAAGCGGCAAACGCCGGGTAACGGCAGGGAGGAGGATCAGTTATGAAGCATGTGTTCGGTCCGGTATCTTCAAAACGACTCGGGCAGTCCCTCGGGGTCGATCTTCTTCCACCCAAGAGCTGCACCTGGAATTGCGTTTACTGTCAGCTGGGCAAAACGCGAAAGCTCATTACGGAAAGGCAGGAGTTCTTTCCGCGTGAAGCGATTCTTGAAGAAATCCGCACGGCAATTGACGGTAAAGAGAACATCGACTGGATCACCTTTGTCGGTTCGGGTGAAACCATGCTCTACAAGGGGATCGGATGGCTTGTTTCAGAAGTTAAAAAGCTCACATCCATTCCGGTCGCGGTAATCACCAACGGTTCGCTGTTATACATTCCTGAAGTTCGGGAGGAACTGCTCGAAGCGGATGCAGTGCTTCCTTCGCTCAATGCCGGTTCCGAGGTTCTGCATGACAGGATCGGTCGTCCGGCCCCGGGTTTGACGTTCCGCAGGCATATCGAGGGACTTGCCGCTTTCCGAAGAGAGTACAAAGGCAGATTGTGGATCGAGGTCATGCTGCTTGGAGGGATAAACGATTCAGATGAAGCGCTGCAGGATATTGCTGAAGTGCTCAGGGAGATCAATCCCGATATGGTGCATCTGGTACTGCCGACAAGGCCCGCACCTGAGCAGGTGGTTCATCTTCCATCAGAGGAGCGTATTGAACGGGCGATTTCGATCCTTTCGCAAGTTGCGGCTGTCGTTCATCCGGCAAAAGGGGTGATGGACCTGACCGGATCACCCGACCTTGTACAGGCTGTTACAGCGATCGTATCACGCCATCCGGTTCAGCAGCGCGAACTGCTGAAAGCCGTGGAGAACTGTTTTCCCGGTGAAAAGGAGAAGGCTGCCGGGATGATGAAGACCATGCTCGAATCCGGCAGGTTCACGGTCATCAACCATAACGGAGAACCCTACTGGGTTATCAGCGAACATTGAATAGAGCAATAAAAAAGGGAGACTCGAGCGAGCTCCCTTTTTTCGTTGATCGGAAAACATCTTCCTGATATAACGTTTCCCGCATTATCTCGGGCCGCCGGGTCCGGGGTTGCCATGAGGTCCTCCAGGTCCAGGTCCACCTGCCGGAGGAGGAGGTGGTGGAACAGGGCCGCCGATCGGGCCATGTCCTCGTCTGTCATCCCTTCCCCAGCGCATCCTGTCATGTTCAAAACGGTTGTCCCAGTAACGGCGGTCGTGCCTGTTGTATTCCCTTTCGCGGTAACGGCGGAGATCTTCCCACTGATAACGTTTTATCCTCGAAGGCAGGGCATTGTTCCTGACGACTACCCATGGACCGCGGTGATGGGATGCTGCGTACCACGAACCATCACGGAGCACATAATAGCGGTTGCCGTAGAAGATGATATCGAAAGGTCCGTTGAAGGATACATAAAAACCTGGCTTCGTTAGAAAAATGAAGTCTGGCCTGGTGTCGATCACTATACCATGAGCAGGCCTTCCGGGGCCGTCCCAGCGTTCAGCAAGTGCGTCTGTCACAGGTGTTCCGAGGAGGATACCTGCGATGCCTGTTACCATTAAAATACTCTTTTTCATCGTTTTTTCGGTTTTCGGTTTCTGATTGTCAATACACGTTACTCTTCATGATATCATGAGTTACTTTTGTCAAATGAGGAGTTCACTAAGTCTGACGATGTTTATTTTCGATTCCTGCACTGTGAAATGAAATAATTCTTCAAATAGTTTTCAGGATACAAGCTGTGGAAAAATGCAGTCGGAGAGGTAAGTCAAAACTTCCAGATAATCACTGTTGTGGAGTCAGTTTGAAAAGAAGAAAGGAGAGCTGATATACTCGGATTATGAAATGATGTCGTCTTCTCCCTCGTATTCTGCGTAGTTGTTGGGAGTTTCATACCAGCGGATCTGTTTCAGAGTGATTCCGGATGGAAGACGGTGGCGGATCTCGTTGAATGCCCATTTTGCAAGGCATTCGGCAGTTGGCGGATCGTCGGTGACGAGCACGCGCGAATTGCGTTTCGTGATGAAATCGAGGTCCTCATAATCATGTTTCCAGACGGCAAAACCATGATCGAGCCTGTCATGGAGATGTTCTATCATGATCTCCTTCAGGAACTTGAAATCCATCACCATGCCTTCTTCGCCGTCGCCGTGGCGATGAATGACGCTGCCTTCCACCGTTGCGATCACAACACCCCTGTGCCCGTGTATCTGATTACAGAACGAATAGCTGTTCGGTAGAGTATGGCCGTAATCTATTTCGATTTTACGTGAAATGCGCATGGTCTGGAATACATTGTCTGGAAAATGCCCAAAGATAAGAGATAAAAAGGAATTAAAAGAATCTGTCCCTTTTCAGCCTGATTCACCGATCGAAGATCTTATTTCGGAGAAGGATGAATACCGGCTCCGGAAGCTTTTTTTAGGTGTGATTTTGTCCGGTTTTTATGCGCAATCACCATGTTTTTTTATAAATTCCGGTGCCGCAGCCGGGAAGCGAAGTGAATTTTTTTAACCGGCTGCTTGTTCCTAATATAACGGTAGCGTAAAAGCCGGAGAAGGCTGAATTCAAGCGCTTTTATTGTTTACCCGACATTTACGAGCTTTCATTATGTAAATCCAATGCCAACAGAAGTACAGAATATATGGACAAGAATCGTTGCTGAAGCGGCAAACGAGTGTGAGCGTGACCGTGAAATCAGTATTTTTCTCGAGCAGCACATCCTTCGTTACGATAATTTCGGTGATGCCCTTGCAATGCTGCTTTCCGTGAAACTGGGATCGAAGCATTTTCCGCCGCTCGTGCTTCAGGGGCTGTTTGAAGATTTTTACCGCCACTGCCCTGATGAAGTAGAAAATGCTGCCTGCGATCTTGTAGCGACACAGGAGCGTGATCCGGCGGCCGTGTATTATTTCGAGGTCATGCTTTTCCTCAAAGGGTTTCAGGCGCTCCAGGCATACCGCCTTGCACACTGGCTCTGGAAGAACGGCCGCAAGACAATGGCGTATTTCATACAGAACCGAATTTCTGAAGTGTTTGCGGTCGATATTCATCCTGCGGCTGTTATCGGAAAAGGTATCCTTCTTGACCATGCCACCAGTCTCGTGATTGGCGAAACGGCTGTAGTAGACGACAATGTATCGCTCCTGCACGAGGTTACGCTTGGCGGGACCGGCAAGGAAACCGGGGACCGTCACCCGAAGGTGGGAAAATCGGTGCTTATCGGAGCAGGAGCCAAGATTCTCGGCAACGTGGTTATCGGCGAAGGTGCGAAAGTGGGAGCGGGGAGCGTGGTGCTTGACGATGTACCGCCGCACTATACGGTGGTGGGTGTTCCCGCCCAGATTGTCGGCAAGACCGAGGTTCCCGAGCCATCCCTCGATATGAACCAGCGAGTGGACGCAGTCAGGCGGGAACCCGATGATATCCTTAAGGGGTGAACATCTTCCGGAGTTTTTCACGGTAAAGGTCGAGCCTTTCCCGGATCTCATCCAGATGATCTCCCCCGATCTTTTCCAGCAGCGCATTTGCTATGACAGGTGCTACAGCCGCTTCCGCAACAATTCCTGCGGCAGGTACGGCGCAGCTGTCGCTTCTTTCGAACCGGGAGGGTACCGGCTGCATGGTGTCAAAATCGAATGACTGCAG
This sequence comes from Chlorobiaceae bacterium, assembly GCA_013334225.1. Classification (GTDB taxonomy): domain Bacteria; phylum Bacteroidota; class Chlorobiia; order Chlorobiales; family Chlorobiaceae; genus Chlorobium. The sequence continues at coordinate 43,810 of JAAXXY010000008.1, read as the reverse complement.
CGGAGAAAGCAGCGACGAGATCGGTTTCATTGCCGCACGCAGATGGATAACCTGACCGCTCGACATGCTTCCCTCGATTCCACCGGAACGGTTTGTTTTTCTTGCGAGCCCTTCGCCCGGTACAAGACGGAATTCGTCATGCACCAGGGAACCGGGTTTTCGCGCATTTTCAAAAGCCGGTCCTATCTCGACGCCCTTGATGGCCTGAATCGACATGATGGCCGAAGCGAGGGCCGCGTCGAGCCGGCGGTCGTGCTGGACATAGTTTCCAAAACCCGGCGGCACACCCGTTATGAAGATCTCGATGATCCCGCCGAGCGTGTCTCCTTTTTCCTTGACGGCATCGATCGCGGCAATCGCTTCGGCTTCGGCCTGTTTTCCGAGCATGCGTACAGATGAACAGTCAGCCTCTTTCGCTACGGTTTCCGCTCCGGCTGCAAGCAGTTCCGCAAGCTGGAGGGCCGGTATGGTTTCAGCCGCGGGACCTATAGAAGAGATATAGCTTCCTATTTCGATGCCGAGCTGTCTCAGGAATATCCGTGAAAGCGATGCTGCTGCTACCCGTGCCGCTGTTTCACGGGCAGAGGAGCGTTCGATGACGGGACGAATGTCGTCGAACCCGTACTTGATCATGCCGGCAAGGTCGGCATGACCGGGCCGTGGAATGGAGATCCTGGGGATATCTTCCGCTGGTCTGTCAAACTGGGACATGGTGGTTGTCCAGTTTTCCCAGTCCCGGTTCCTGATCAGCAGCGCGACCGGCGATCCTATCGTTTTGCCGAAACGGATTCCTGACAGCACTTCCGCCTTGTCGGTTTCGATTTTCATGCGCCCGCCTCTTCCATGCCCCTGCTGTCTTCTGGCGAGCTGGCGGTTGATCTCTTCGAGTGTAACGGAAACACCTGCCGGCATGCCTTCGACGATGGCCGAAAGTGCCGGACCGTGTGACTCTCCTGCGGTAAAATAACGTATCATGATTGGTAACAGTAAAAAACCCGGCTGTGTAGATGAACGCCAGCCGGGCATACTTGAATTATTATTTCCTGAATGGTTAAGCCTCAGCGAAGTTTTTTTGCGGCTTCCTTGGCATAATAGGTGAAGATCATGTCGCCGCCGGCACGTTTCATGCAAAGCAGGGACTCCATCATCACGCGTTCCTCGTCGAGCCAGCCGCGCTGCGCAGCTGCTTTCACCATTGCATATTCTCCTGAGACATGGTAGATCGCGACCGGGACATCGAAACGCTCCTTGGTGCGGTAAACGATGTCGAGGTAGGCAAGGCCAGGTTTAACCATAACGATATCGGCTCCTTCCAGGATATCGAGCTCGATTTCCTTCATGGCCTCGTCCGTATTGGCCGGGTTCATCTGGTATGTTGTCTTGTCACCGAACTGGGGTGCGGAATTGAGCGCATCACGGAACGGTCCGTAGAAGCTCGAAGCGTACTTGGCAGCATAGGAAAGTATACCGATATCGGAATATCCCGCGTCGTCGAGCGCTTCACGGATAGCTCCGATACGGCCGTCCATCATATCGCTCGGGGAGACGAAATCGGCTCCGGCTTTTGCATGGGAAACTGCCATTTTCTGAAGTACCTCTACGGTTTCGTCGTTGAGGATGATGCCGTCTTTAACAAGCCCGTCATGGCCGAACGGAGTGAACGGATCAAGTGCGACATCGGTCATGATGCAGAGATCGGGAACCTGGGCCTTGATGGCGCGGATGGCTTCCTGGATGATGCCTTTGTCGTTGTATGATTCGCTTCCATCTTCCGTTTTCTGTTCCGGAATACCGAAAAGGTCGATGCACTGAATACCGAGATCCCAGAGTTCCTGGCACTCTTTTACCGCATTGTCTATTGAAAAACGAAAACTGCCGGGCATCGAGGATACCTCTTCGACAACATTGCTTCCCGGACAGACAAAAAGCGGAAAGACAAGATCGTTGACGGTAAGGGTATTTTCCTGTACAAGATTTCTGATAGCAGCAGATTTGCGAAGTCTTCTGGGGCGCTGGACAATGTGGAGTAAATCAAGCTGGCTCATGGATGAAGGAAGATTTGTGTTAAAGAAAAGCCAAGATACGAATATCCGTGCACTTCCGGAAGCAGAAGAGGGAAATACCGTCTGAGGAATTATGCTGTCAGATGCAGCTTGTGTTACAGATTCAGCGGGAGAATTACTGCTGAGAAAACCGATCTCTTATTGTTGTTTCATTTAAGGTTATATTTAAATCATACTAAAGTTTCAGGAACCGATTGTACATGGTCCACCGATGATAATCAATTAAAAACAGGATTTATAATGTCAGACCGCTCTGAAAAAAACCTGCATATTCCCAATTTGCGCATACCCGTTCAACCTGCGCCGGTTGAACGGTTTTCTCTGATGCGTACGGTCAAAAGACAAAAAAAAGATCATAAGTATCTGACCCTCAATCCCGGGAAAAAACCTTATACCATTCTTTTCAATGGGGACAATATTCCTCAGAATGTCAAACCTCTTCAGCTTGTGCATGTTGATTCGGCAGAACAAGCGTGCAGTTTATTAAAGATACTTGGAGATACGGGTGAAATATTTCTTTCAAAGGAGTTCAGGCTTGCCAATCCCGGTATCCATGCATGCATCAAAGCGCTTCTCCATACTTTACCGACAGATCAGCAATATGTTGATGCCGAAACAGCTGCTGCTTTGATGACAAAAATACCCTTTGATTTTAAAACTCTTTTACAGAGCACTATCGCACTTTCCGAGAGTGACTTGTTGCCGGAACCCATCATTCCGGTTTTTGTGCACAAGAAAAACGTCAGGAATGTCCTTATATCCGAACCCTTTATGACAGGAAAACTGATTTATTTCAACATGTTCGGTGAAATAGACGAGTTCAGTTTCGATCATGAATCCGATCATTTGCAGGGCATGCTCATTCTCGAGGCTATGCGGCAAGCATCTCTTGCGGTTGCCCACGTTCAGGGCAGTCTTCCGCTCGGCGGAGGAATGACGCTCTTATCCTACGATACCAATTTTTATAATTACGTTGAAAAATCTTCTCCTGTTGTCATCAGAGCGTACAGCAGCTTCAAGAGCCTGGAGAAAAATGATGAAGATGAATCCTATGCCGTATGCCAGGTGTTTCAATGGGGAAAACTTTGTGCCGCAGCTACTTTGAAGGCCGGAATTTTCAGGAGCCTGGATGCCTATGCTACGCACCGTATCCGTTCCGGAAAAATAAACGAGAGGATCAAAAGGCAATATGACGCAAAAATGGACCTTGTAAAGAACAACTCTCTGCCTGCATGAGAAAAGCTGCTGTCATAGGGGGAGGCATTTCAGGGATAGCAACAGCTTACTATCTCCTGAAAGAAGGTTTTTCCGTTGATATTTATGAATCGGCATCCCGTATCGGAGGCAGGGTAGGAAGCGAGGAGATGCTCGGAAGGTGGCTTGATTTCGGAGGAAAGAATATTGGAAAAAAGTACCGGAGATTCAGGAAATTCGTCAGTGAGACCGGGGATTTTCCTTATGAATATTTCGGTTTCAGCACTTCTCAGGTCATTGACGATGAAGTGATACAGATAAACAAGGATAACCGGACGCTTTCGAACCTTTCCGGTTTTTTGAAACTCGCTGGTTTAAGGGGGGCATTCGATCTTTACCCCTGGGTTATGGCAATTTTGAAAGATGGCTCGGAGGGTATGCTTCGAACTCCTTTCTTCAATAACATTGCCGATCACTGCGATCATAAGCCGCTGTCAGGTAATTTTTCAGCTCGCTGCGTTTCTTATTTCATCAGGCCGATAACAATAAGAATGAATGGGGCTGAACCTGACGAGTGTTTTGCCGGAAATTTCGGTTCTAATCTTGCACTCGTTCTTGACAGTTATGAGCAGCTGAAAGGCGGTATGCATCAGCTTCTTGAAGCCTTCCTGTCTCAGCATAAAGGAAGGCTCAGCATTTTTGCAGGTCATAAGGTAGATCGCCTTTGCCGGAATGAGCCAGGACGTGCCATAAGTCTGTCATATACATCGATGAAGGGAAGCTCTACAATATCTTATGACCATGTCATTTCGGCTCTGCCCGCCTGTGAGTTGTCTGGGCTTGTCAGCGATTTTTTACCCGAAGCATCCATACTGCTTGACCGCGTTAACTATTTTCCCGTGTCCGTAGCCATTGCTGCGTACCAGAGAAATGTATTCAGTAAAGGATTCCGGGCAATGGTTTTTGACGATTCATCCGCATTGAGCAACGCCGGAGCTTATGGGATCAATGATCTTGATCTTGTTCGGTATACATTCAGCGGAAGATCGGCCAGAAAACAAATAAATCCCGATACAGATGGAAAAGATGCCGTCTTGTTGGCAGAAAAAAAAGTATTGCCTTATTTTAACATATCGGACAATTGCCGCACGGCAATGATATATAAATACGTGTCTCCCGGTTTGTGTGCGTATTCGCAATTCCATTACAGACTTTTTGAAGAACTGCGGAAAGCCCTTGCGTCATTTCACGGTTTCTATATAACAGGAGATTTCCGAAGAGGTGCTTCGATCGAATCCTGTTTTGCAGCTGCGGAAGAAACAGTGAAAGAACTTGTACAAAAATACTCAGTATCATGATTCGGAACTATTTTAAAAAGGCCTTGGCTGAAGGCACAATGGTTTCGGATTTCAATGTCCTGGCCGCAGGTATTCTTGGAGCGCCAGCGCATTTAATTTTTTATTTTTTATTCAAATATGGATTTCACCTGCCGTATGAAAATTTTTACATACGGATGGTTGCAGTATTCTTGTCGCTTTCCGTGATTTTCCGGAAATGGTTTCCCTCTATTCTTAAAAGATATTTTCCATATTATTGGCATTTTTCAATCATCGTTGTTCTTCCTTTTATATTTACAACCAATCTGCTGATGAACAATTTTCATGAGCTCTGGCTGTATTGGGAAATATTCATGGTATTCATTCTTATTGCATTTGTTCCGAACTGGTTGATTTTTCTTATAGATCTTTTTTTAGGTGTTGCTGCCGCATTTGTTTTTTTCCTTCTTTCTGCACCCGGTTTTGTTCTTAATCCTCATTTCAATGTTCCTCTTTATTCCATAGTCATCTTTTTTACTATTGTCGCAGGTTACATATTCAGTTACAGCAATAGCAAGGGACAAATCGCACTTGAAAGAAATGCCGCTCTTCAGGCCATCGCCGCCGGCATCGCTCATGAAATGAGAAACCCTCTCGGGCAGGTCCGACATAATATCGAAGCTGTTCAGGACCTGCTGCCTGCATATTCTGAGAACAGCATGTTCGAACTGAATGAAATAGTCCTTGAAAAAATATACAGGCAACTGGCTCAGGGACAGATGGCGATAAACAGGGGCGCCCAGGTTATTGATATGATTCTGGCGGAAGTGAGGGATGAACATCAGTTCAAGAGCGGTACAGCATATCTTTCAGCAACAGCTGTAACACACAGAGCTCTTGATGAGTACGGCTATGAATCTGAAGAGGAACGTTCCCGGATTTCTTTTTCGGAAGAGGAAGATTTTCTTTTCAAAGGGATTGAGTCGATGTATCTCTTTGTGATTTTCAACCTCGTCATGAATGCTCTGTATTTTTTAAGACTTTATCCGGATGGAACAATATTAATAAGGATCCATCGGGGTGAGCTCATGAATTATGTTACCATTAAAGATACCGGACCGGGTATTTCAAAAGAAAACCTGCCGAAAATATTCGATCCGTTTTTTACATCCGGGAAAAAAGGCGGAACCGGATTGGGGCTTGCCTATTGCAGAAGAGTTATGCACCAATTCGGGGGGGAAATTAACTGTGAATCAGTCCAGGGAGAGTATACGGAATTCACCCTGAGCTTTCCGGTTGTCAAAACGGATGAACTTGCCGGGTTCCATGAACAGCTTTACCGGGACAACAGAGAGCGCTTTGATGGAAAGTGCATCCTTCTTGCCGATCATGATCAAGAACGGGTCACAAGCATTATCTCTCTTCTCGAACCGCTTGGATGTAAAACTGAAATTGCAAAAGATGGCCCGGATGCCCTGATGAAATTCACTTCAGGGCGATACGACCTGTTTCTTTGTGAAATCGATCTGCCTGTATTTGATTGTTTCAGGCTGACCCATTTTCTAAAAGGGGGTAATGAAGCCAGCAAACCATTCCCTGTTGTCGTTTATTCCGCTCAACCCTCATATCTCTATTCGGCAAGAGCTGAAAAATCAGGTATTGTGGAAGTGCTTACCTTACCGTTGATGCTTCAACCTCTTGTTTCCGCTCTTTCAAAAGCACTATCCTCCATTACCACGGCAGATGAACATAAGAATCTTTCGGAGAAGAAAGTGCTTGTTGTGGATGATTCGGCGGTTAACCGTACTGCTGTGAGGGCCATGCTTCAGAATTTCGGTATTGAACATGTTATCGAAGCCAAGAACGGTTTCGAAGCACTCGAAATCATCAAAACAATGTCATTTGATCTTCTGCTGCTCGATATCCAGATGCCTCTTATTGATGGCATAGAAGTTACGAAACGAATACGTAATGGGAGTTCGGATAACCGCATGATTCCAATTGTAGCCATGAGTGGTGAATCGGACAGTTCTGTTATCTTGGAAGCAATGGAGAGCGGTATGAACGCTTATCTTGTCAAACCGGTCAACCGCTCGCTGATGAAGCAGAAGATAATTCAGGTTCTTTGATCAATATTTCCAGCTGTTTTTTCTTCAGAACGCCCGGCATAACATCTGTCAGCAGCGGTGCTGTTTCGTTTTTTTTCTCTGCATAAGTCATCCGTAATGGTGAAAATTATCTTTTCTCGCATTTCCCCGGAATTCGTGACTTGCTTTTCTCTGACGATTCTTCATCAGGATTTTGTTTCAAGCTTTAGCACTTTTCAGCAGAGGCCCATTGATTGACAGATTCCGGTAAACCCACGGGTTTGTCAGGAATAAGCGTCTTAGGATTCATTATATTTGTAATTCAAAGACTTGCGTTTTCCATGTAACAATGAAACGGAGGGAGGAATGGGTTTTTTCGACATGTTTTTCCAGAAAGTGCCGGAACGATCGTCCCGGTCGGCTCAGGATTATGGACAGATCGATATCGCAGAAGTTTTCGAAGGGCTATCGACCTGGAGTTCAGGAAAAAGGTTCGCCGATACGGACCCTAAGTATGCAGAGCTGATCAGGGGTCTTCCTCCCGGTACAGGTTCAAGCATGAGGCTGTCGAAAGTCAGAGGCACGATGACCCTGGGCGGGGAAAACCCGAAGATATTCGGTTACCCCGGCGCTATCGAACCGAATATGCCTGCCGTTACGTCTCTCGGAGGTATGGCGAGGATCCTGATCGATCTCGGTTATCAGGGGGTAGACCAGGAAGCTCCTTTAATTGCCGCTGCTCTCGAGAAAAGACATTTCCGGTTGAGGATGTCCTGTTTCTCTGAACAGCACTATCCGCTCGTCAGGCTCCAGCTCGCTTTTTCGGAAGGGCTTGGTGAACCGCTGTACCTTGAAGTGCTTTCCGATATTCTTGACTGGAACGTTCAGGATTTCTACCGCTGTATTGCCACAAAAGGGGTTTACGAAATCTCCGTGCATGTCCAGCGTAACCATTTTGCCTCGGTATTCTGCTCGGTAACCGATAATGAAAGGCTTTCGCTTGCCGGGGGCCTCAAACAGCTCGCGGACCGGCTGAAGAGCACATCCCCGGCGGGGTGGAACTACCAGGAGGCAGTCCGCGGGTTCGAGCGCCGCCATCCACTCGGGGAGGGAATGTCATAGCAGGCTCCCCATCATGATGCCTGCCGCGACGGCTGATCCTATAACACCGGCGACATTGGGTGCCATGGCATGCATGATCAGGTGATTCGAAGGGTCAGCTCTCAGCCCTTCCTGGTGGGCAACCTTTGCGCTGTTCGGGACTGCCGAGACCCCTGCTGCGCCGATAAGCGGATTGATCCTGTTTTCATCGGAAAGAAAAAGGTTCAGGAGTTTTGCGAACAGTACCCCTCCAGCTGTCGATATGACAAATGCTCCCGCACCCAAGATGAAGATCTGCAGTGACTCCTTCGTCAGGAATGTGGTTGCCTGGGTTGAAGCTCCGATCGTGACGCCGAGAATAATGGTTACGGTATCGATAACCGCATTTCTTGCCGTGTCGGCAAGCCTTTTCGTAACCATGGATTCCCTGAGCAGGTTGCCCAGGAAAAGCATGCCGAGCAGGGGGAGTGAACCCGGTGCTATGAAACCCGTTACCAGAACGCCGATAATGGGAAAGAGCACTTTTTCCCTTTTGGTAACCGAACGGGGCGGTTTCATTCTGATCCTGCGTTCCTTTTGCGTTGTCAGCAGACGCATGACCGGTGGCTGGATCAGAGGGACAAGGGCCATATATGTGTAGGCCGCGATCGTTATTGCTCCTATCAGGCGTGGGGCAAGCCTCGATGAGAGAAATATCGCTGTCGGACCGTCGGCTCCGCCGATAATGCCGATCGATGCCGATTCGAGGTTGTTGAACCCGAGTGTTATGGCGCCGATATAGGTCAAAAAGATGCCGAGCTGGGCAGCGGCGCCGAGCAGGAAGAGCTTCGGATTCGATATGAGGGGTGAGAAATCCGTCATTGCGCCGATTCCGAGGAATATCAGGGGCGGAAAAACCCCTTTGAGCACGCCCATATACAGGTATTTCATCACGCTTTCATTCTCGTAAACCCCGAGCCGCAGACCTGCATGCTCAAGAAACGGAATGTTGCCCAGCACCATGCCGAAGCCGATCGGGACGAGGAGCAGCGGTTCATATTCGAAACGGATAGCGAGGTAGATGAATACCAGGCCCACAAGGATCATCAGGAAGTGACCCGGCGTCGCATTGGCAAAGCCTGAATATTCGAAAAAACGTGCAATTTCTTCCATGATGGTATTATTCAATTTCGATCAGGACATCTCCCTGCATGACAGTATCACCTACGGAAACCAGGACAGCCTTGACGATGCCGGGTTTTTCGGCAAAGATGTTGTTCTCCATTTTCATTGCCTCGAGCACCAGTACCGGCTGGTCCATGGCTATCTGCATGCCCGGTTCGACCGAGATTGCGATAATCGTACCCGGGAGCGGGGCCTTTATAAGGCTCAATCCCGGCTTGTTGAGCGGTTCTGGAGGCTTTGGCGGCGGTGGTGGGGCCGTGCGTACAATTTTCGGAGGCTGCGGTCTTGGTATTCCTTTGTCCAGCTCGACAAGGTATGATGTGCCGTTTACCTCGATTTCGGTAACGTGGTCGTCGAAGGACCTGATTTCAACGTTATACCGGTTGCCGGCTATCGTGAATTTGAAGCGCCTCATCTTTTACCCTGGTTAAAATTGATGACATTGTAGATTTTCGAATTCCAGGGAGAGTATGTTTTCCCGACTTTTTTTATGGTCAGTACAGACGTTTCCTGGTCGTGGAGCTCTTCGAGGTAGAGTGAAACAGCAAGTGCTATTGCCGCGCTTACCTCACCAGGCACCATTCGGTTCGACATTTCCGGCATTCCTTCCTCTTCGAACTTTTTCCTGAGTTTCCTCTGCCGGAAAGCCGGTATCAGGCTGAAAACCATGAAAAAAAGAAAAAGAGAACAGATGACGGTCATATAGCCGAATATGGCAAGGATCATCTGATCCCTCGTGATTGCCGAAAAATCAACCGGCAGAAGCTGATCAAAGGATAGCATTGTCGTGATCCATGGTTACAGTGGAAGGGTCGAGTGCTTTTTGGGTGGATTGCTGTCTTTTTTTGTAGACAGGGTCTGTAAGGCCCGGATTATCCTGAACCGGGTGTTACGGGGCTCGATAATGTCATCGATATATCCGTATTTTGCCGCTTCATACGGATTGGAAAATTTCTCGCGGTATTCCGAGGCATTCTCGGCGACGAACCGGGCTCTCTCCTCTTCGTTAGAGAGTGTTTTCAGTTCCCTGTTGTAGAGTACCTCTATGGCTCCTTTGGGGCCCATGACAGCTATCTCGGCAGTCGGCCAGGCGTAGTTCACATCACCGCGCAGCTGTTTGGAGCTCATCACACAGTAAGCGCCTCCATACGCTTTGCGGAGGATAACCGTGATTTTCGGGACGGTTGCTTCCCCGTAGGCAAAGATAAGTTTTGCTCCATTGGTGATGATACCGTCGAACTCCTGTGCGCTTCCAGGCAGAAAGCCCGGTACATCGACAAGGGTGACAATGGGGATGTTGAACGCGTCGCAGAAACGGACGAAACGCGCGCTCTTCCGGGAAGCGTTGATATCGAGGCATCCGGCAAGGTAGTTCGGCTGGTTGGCGACAATGCCGGTTGATATGCCGTTGAAGGTCACAAAGCCGATCACGATGTTGCGAGCGTACTGCCTCTGTACTTCGAGGAACTCCCCGTTATCCGCGATGGAGTGGATGATATCTTTCACATCATAGGGGATGGAGGGTTTTTCCGGTATGATGGTATTGAGATTTTCGTCGATCCGGTCGGGTGGATCGTCGCAAACCGAAAGGGGAGGCTCTTCGAGATTGTTCTGGGGAAGGTAACTGAGCAGTTTCCTGATGAGCAGGATGCTCTCTTTTTCATCAGCCCCCACAAAGTGGGTAACCCCGGATTTTGTCGAATGCATGGATGCACCGCCGAGGTCTTCGTCGGATATGGTTTCGCCGGTTACGGTTTTGACCACTTTCGGGCCGGTCACGAACATGCAGCTCGTTTTGTCGGTCATAACGATAAAATCGGTCAAAGCGGGAGAGTAGACCGCCCCTCCGGCGCAGGGGCCGAAGATTGCCGATATCTGGGGTATGACACCGGATGCCATGATATTGCGCTGGAAAATGCTCGCATAGCCGGCAAGGCTTCTCACTCCTTCCTGGATTCTTGCGCCTCCGCTGTCGTTGATGCCGATGAGCGGCGCGCCGACTTTCATGGACTGGTCCATGATTTTACAGATCTTCAGGGCATTGGTTTCGGACAATGATCCTCCAAGAACCGTGAAATCCTGTGAGAAAATATAGACTGTCCGGCCGTCGATCGTTCCATGGCCGGTAATGACGCCGTCTGAAAGGTACTGTTCCTTGTCGAGATCGAAATCGGTGGTGCGGTGCGTGACAAACATATCGTATTCTTCGAAACTACCTTCGTCAAGCAGCATGTCAATCCGCTCTCTCGCGGTGAACTTCCCTTTATTGTGCTGCGCTTCTATGCGTTTTTCACCGCCTCCGAGGCGTGCTTTTTCTCGTTCTGCAATCAGGCGTTTCATGGGCAAGATCGATAATTTGGATTGACTGACATGGAGGGCGTCTATTCCCCTAAGCGGATAATCTTTCTGACTTTCCGGCGTGCCACAAGCCTGACTGTTAGAATCCGGCAGGCGTTTCAGGCCGATATGTTCAACTTTTTCTTTGCTTTCCTCAGTTGTAGATTTCCAATATTGAAAAAAAAAAGCGAATATCCGCCTTCGTTATCGGCAATCGACACCGAATAATGTTATATTTTTTCATTACGGTACATTAAACTACCTGTAGATGACTCCCGACCTTCAACTTGCAGTTGATCTTGCCGAACAGGCAGGTAAATTGACATTGGGCTATTTTTCCCGCAAGACCCTTCAGGTTTTTACAAAAAGGGATGCAACCCCGGTTACGGAAGCGGACCGGAATACCGAAAAATTGATCAGGGATGTCATTCATTCCCGGTTTCCCGATGACGGACTGCTTGGCGAGGAATTCGACGAGCGTCCTTCCGTCAGCAACCGGCGCTGGATTATCGATCCGATAGACGGGACAAAGGCTTTCATTCACGGAGTACCGCTCTATGGTGTAATGATTGCGCTTGAAGAAGATGATGATCTCCGTCTGGGTGTCGTTAATTTTCCTGCACTTGGCGAACTTTATTATGCCGAAAGGGGAGCAGGCGCCAACCTCAACGGCTCACCGATATCTGTTTCCGCAGTCGCCGAGGTTGGTAACGCAACAGTGCTGTATACGGAAAAGGAGTATCTGCTCGATCCGACGTCATCTCATCCGGTCGATCTGTTACGCAATGAAGCAGGACTCGTGAGGGGTTGGGGAGATTGCTACGGCCATATGCTTGTGGCATCCGGGCGTGCCGAAGTTGCCGTTGACAAAATCATGAGCCCATGGGATTGCGCAGCCCTCATTCCGGTTGTGCTTGAAGCGGGAGGGTGCTGTTTTGATTACCGGGGCCATACGACTATATCTGGTGAAGGTCTTGTCAGCGCGAACAGGATTATCGGAAACGGTTTGATAAGAGCTATTGAGAACATGCGGAATCATTCAGAATGATCATTTTTCTGCTCATTGTCATCATACTCCTGCTTGGGGGCATCATAGCCATGATGGTGACCGGGTGGCCGGGACAGAAAAAAAATGAAATTGATCGGACCGGCCAGGATATACGCAGGGAGCTTGCCCAGCAGAGAGCGGATACCGTGCAGCTATTGCACTCCATGCGTATCGAACTCGAAGATTCACTCCGTGATGTTATAGAGCAGAAATTCGATGCGTTCGAGGTCACGCAGAGCAGAGGCAGTTCAAGGCGGAGAAGATCGTATACGGTTTCCCGTGAACCAAATGCCCAGTTCTTGCCAGGCGCATCAAACGGCGATGACGCAGCCGAGGGCGACAATGGGGCTAAAATGCCGAGGAGCGCCTGCAATGGCGATTATGAAGAAGACCGGCAGTTACAGCTTTTTCAGGCCGCTGAGCCCCAGAAAGCAACAAGATCTGCTGTTGAGGAGCAGATGCGATCGCTTCTCGAGCAATCGACATCCGGAATAAAGGTTTCAGGGGAAATCCGATCTTCAGAAAAAACAGAGAAGAGTGATGATGACGGGTACATCTCGATGATCAGGGTCCTTCCGTCACCGGAACTTTATGACGATATTCCCGATATCGAAAACCTCACGAAACTGGAAGATGCGGGTGACAGCAGAAAAGCTGATGAACCGAAAACGATCAGGTTGAAGTCTTCGATCGATATCGACGACATTCCGGATATCGAAGAGCTCTGATTTCGTCTGAAAGAAGCGGAAAAGAGCGTTACCCTTCAGAGAGTGCTCCTGCTATGGCCTTTGCAAAGTTAGGGGAGTCGAAATATTCGGGGATGATGTCCGTTTTGACACCGAGCTTTTCAAGAGCCTTTGCTGTAGTCGTGCCGATTGCCGCGACAAGGACACCTTCAGGAAGAGCGGTTGTTCCGATCGCTTCAAAAAAATTTATAGCGGTTGACGGGCTGGTGAACGAGAGGCAGGAAAGTTCACCGCTTTCGAGAAGCGTTTTCACTTTGCCGGTCTCTTCAAGCGATGGCGGGATATTTTCGTAAACAGTCAGCTCGACGCACGTTCCGCCTCTTTTACCGATAATGTCCGCAACGATGCCGAGCGAGAGGTTGCCCCTCAGGAAAAGGAACGTTCGCCCCAGGATTTCACTGCCGTCGATCTCTTCCATAAGTGATGCCGCATCGGCAATTTTCGGTACCGGCTGTGTTGCAACGCCATAATTCGCAAGATCCTGGGCTGTTGTCTTGCCAACAGCCCAAACCTTGAGTTTTCCGAGATTGTCGAGTTCTTCAGGTTTGTCCTTGAGCAGGGGCTCCATAAAGAAGCTCACGCTGTTCGGGCTGGTGAAAAAAACACCGTCAAACCGGGTGAGGTCGGGAACCTGCCAACCGGGAACCGGCCTGATTTCAATTGTCGGAAAAACAACGGAGATCAGACCGTACTTTTCCAGTTCCCTCACGAAAGATTCTGCCTGGTGCCTTGGACGGGTAACGAGAACTGTTTTCATTACCGGGTCTTGCGGATTTCAGACAGGATTTTGTCTGCACCCTGCTTCAGGAGTTCTTCAGCGAGCGCGATACCGGCATCTTCAGCCTGGTCAGGGCTGATAAGGCCGGTTTTTGTGATTTCGTTACGCAGTGCGGTTTTGCCGTTGACCGAACCGACATAGGCCAGCAGTTTCAGTGTTCCGTTCTTGAACGAAGCATAAGCACCGATCGGAATCTGGCAACCACCCTGCAGATGTCGAAGCAGAGCCCGTTCGGCTTTGCAGCAGTATTCCGTATTGGAATGATTGAGAATGCGGACAATTTCCCTTGTCTGTTCGTCATCGACACGGGTTTCGATACCGAGCGCACCCTGACCGACTGCCGGAAGCATTATGTCGTGAGGAAGGATTTCAGAGATACGGTCACTGAATTTCAGGCGGTAGACGCCGGCATAGGCAAGCATCATGGCGTCGAATTCGCCGTCGTCGAACTTCTTGAAACGGGTGTTCAGGTTTCCCCTGATATCGCGGATATCGAGATCCGGGCGTATGCTGAGCAGCTGCGACATCCTGCGGAGGCTGCTTGTCGCAACTCTCGAATTCTGCGGAAGGTCTTTCAGTGCCGCGCCGTTTTTTGAAATAATGACGTCCCTGGTGTCCTCACGCTCGGTAAAGGATGTGATGATGAGGCCTTCAGGTGTTGATGTAGGAACATCTTTCAGGCTGTGGACGGCAAGATCGATCTCCTTTGCAATGAGATGTTTTTCAATATCCTTTGTGAAAAGTCCCATATCCCCGATTTTCGATAGAGGGGAGTCGAGAAGAACATCACCGGTTGTTTTGACAAGTTTCAGCTCGATATCAAGCTCTGGAAAATGCCGGGAAAGTTCGTTTTTGGTGAAATCTGCCTGCCACAGAGCGAGAGGGCTGGACCTGGTACCGATGATAAGCTTTTTTTTCAAGGCAATTACGATATTATGAATTTAATATGACTGATTGGGTTCTTCGAGATCGAAGATGTTGCGTACAAGATTGACCCTGCTCGGGATTGAATCCGCCGTATCGATAGGCGCTTTGAGCATTTTGATCGGATGATGGAGGATTTTTTTCAGGATCCTGTCTGTCAGATGCTCCATCCTCAGCAGCTCTTCTTCGCTGACTTTGTAACGGTAACGTTCGAGCTCCTTTTCCTTGATCTCAATGAATTTCGACTGAAGGTCGACGATGGTCGGCCTCACTTTAAGTGTGTTGATCCACTGGGCAAAACCGACAAGCTCCTCGTCGATGATCCCCTTGACCTTTGGAAGCTCGGCGCGGCGGCGTTCGAGGTTTTTGTCGATGATATGCTTGAGAGCATCGATATCCTTCAGGAACATGTTCTGCAGTTTTCCGATATCCGGATCGACGTTTCTCGGAAGGCCGAGATCGAGGATGATCACCGGTTTAAGCTTGCGCTTCATCATGCTCTGATGCATTTCCGCTTCGGTAAGAATATAATCTTTCGTGCTGACGGCGGTGATGATGATATCGAATTCGTGAAGGTGTTCCTTGAAGGTTTCGAAAGGCAGGACTTTGTTTGTTCCGAGCTCTTCGGCAAGAGTCTCGGCTTTGGATTGCGTACGGTTTGTAATGACAATGTTCCGGGCGGTTTTCTGGAACATATGTTTTGCAGCCAGCTCCCCTGTTTCACCTGCACCGATCAGCAGTATCTTCTTGACCGAGAGGTTCGAGAAAATTTTCTGTGCAAGTTCGACGGCCGCATAGCTGACCGATACGGCGCCCTCCATGATTTTTGTTTTTGTCTTGACCTTTTTGGCGACACTGAAGGCGGTATGGCAGAGACGGGTCAGGAGAATACCTGCAGCCTGCGTTTCAGCGGCAATCCTGTAGGCGTTCTTGACCTGTCCGAGAATCTGGCCTTCGCCAAGGATCAGTGAGTCGATAGCACTTGCCACCTCAAAAAGATGGCGCGCGGTCCCGCAGTAGAATCTTCCGAAAAAGTGTTCTGGGCGAACCTCGTTACGTGCATCCTTGTAAGAAATAAGATATTCCTTGAGGAATTCCCCGGTTACTTCATGCAGGGCCGGAACGACATAGAGCTCGGTTCGGTTGCAAGTGGAAACCACCATTGCTTCATGGGCAAGTCCGCTCGAAATCAGGCCCGAGATGAATTCCTTGTTCTGGGTTTCTGTAAGTGATATTCTTTCGCGGATTTCAATAGGTGCTGTTTTATGGTTGACACCAACTGAAATGATGTTCATGGCAGGGTTGTTTTAGTGAACTGATCAGGTACGAATGCAATGAAAACAATGCTCCCTCAGATCTTACGGAGATAAACCGTTGAATTTTTAATATACCTTAAAAGCCTTTTATTTTCAAGTACAATGGACTTTTTAAAAGGGGATCCGGTGAAAAGTCGGAGAAAAAAAGGTCATAAACACGATCAGAACGGTAACAAAAAGAAACAGGAAAATAAAAAGATAGGCCATATGTTTGAGATCCCAGCCGATAAGGGGCTTGACAAATATGCTTGCACCGTACAGCAGCCATATGATGGTAAGGGTGATCATCCTGGGCTCGAAGAACGATATTACCTTTCCTGAAGCCTGCTGTTCGATGATTCCGGCAAAGAGCGTGATCGAGAGGAATACGAAGCCGAATGCCACTGCATGCATGGTAAGCATTTCAAGTACCTCGAGATTTGGCAGACGCTGAAAAAGCAGGTCGAAGCGGTTTTTCTGTATCTGGCGGAAAAGCAGCAGGTAAAGGATACTGTAAAGCCCGGCGATCGCTATGGCGCTGAACCCGAAAATCGAAGCTATCAGGTGAACGCCTATGCCGATACCGCTGAAAGTCAATCCTGTATTCGGTGTCAGAGCTGTCAGGATGGACGAGATCAACTGGGCGCCGGTGGCAAACGAGATGATAAAAAAGCCTGTCCGGTCGCTTTTGGTGGTAAACTCGACGAAAAGATAGGTAATTGTCAGGGTCACTGCCACCATCGTCATGAGGTTGAATGTCGAATATCCGAGCTTGTATCCTTCGGTCGAAGTCAGCAGGCCGAGATAAACCACGTGCATCAGCACCGTCACAGCGAGAAAAGGCTGCTTGTATGTTTTTGCGATGTTGTTTTCGCTGAAAAAGTGCACCCCGTAAAGGATCGCCGTGACAAGATAGAACAGGGAGACGAACTGGTTGAGAATTAACAGTGGCAGGTTATTGTATAATATATTGTTCATTATTTATGAAAGAGGGAAGAATGAAATCGTTTAAAAATCTTTCCTGAAATCCGTTATGGAAGAAAGTGAAGCTGTCTGTCCGGGCACAAAGATTGTGAACGTAAATACGGTTGAAAAGTGTATATTCCGCCACCAAAGATTAAAATATACTTATTTACAAGGGAAAAAAACGATGGGCACGAAAAAGAATATCAGGAATATAGCGATTATAGCACATGTTGACCATGGGAAAACGACACTTGTCGATTCGATTTTTCAGAAGACAGGGACCTTCAGGGATAACCAGCAGGTAAACGTGAGGGTGCTCGATTCAAACCCGCAGGAACGCGAGCGCGGTATCACCATATTTTCGAAAAATGCGGCGGCGATCTATAAAGAATGCAAGATCAACATTGTCGATACTCCCGGCCATGCCGACTTCGGCGGCGAAGTCGAGCGTATCCTGAAAATGGTGGACGGCGTGCTTCTCCTTGTCGATGCTTTCGAAGGACCTATGCCGCAGACAAAGTTCGTCCTGCGCAAGGCACTGGAACTGCATCTGAAGCCCATCGTCGTCATCAACAAGATCGACCGTCCGCAGTGCGACCCCGTCAAGGTCCATGATCAGGTGCTCGACCTTTTCATTGCGCTCGGTGCCGAAGAGGAACAGCTCGATTTTCCCTATATCTTTACATCCGCGAAAAACGGCATAGCCAAATACAGCATGACCGACGAGGACCAGGACATGAGCCTCCTGCTCGACACAATCATAAGGGAGATTCCTCCTCCGGATACCGATGACGAGTCTCCATTCCAGATGCTGGTCACCAGTCTCGACTACAGCGATTACATAGGAAAGATCGCTATCGGCCGCATACGGAGGGGTACCGTGAGCCCCGGCAATCAGCTTGTCGTTGTCGGCCCTGAAGGTATAGCCGGAAGGGGTACGGTTTCGAAAGTATTTCTCTTCGACAAGCTGCAGCGCGTTGAAGTGAAGGAGGCGGAATCGGGTGACATTGTCGCTCTCGCCGGCATCAGCGATGCCACTGTCGGCATGACGCTTGCTTCGATCGACGCACCGGAGGTGCTTGAATCGTTCGAGATCAGCAAGCCGACGCTATCCATGCTGTTTTCGGTCAACGACTCGCCCTTCGCCGGCCAGGAAGGCAAGGAGGTCACCAGCCGCAAGATTCGCGAACGCCTCATGAAGGAAGTGATGACCAACGTCGCCCTCAAGGTCGAGGAGACCGACAGTGCTGACACGTTCAGGGTTTCCGGCAGGGGAGAGCTTCACCTTTCCGTGCTGATCGAAACCATGAGGCGCGAAGGGTACGAGCTTGCCATTTCCCGGCCCGAGGTGATCATGTACAATGATGACGACGGAACCCTGATGGAACCTATAGAGCATGTAACCATCGATATTCCGGATGAGTACACCGGGGTCATCATCGAGAAAATGGGCCGCAGAAAGGCTGAAATGACCCACATGGGAACGCTGCGCGGCGGCATGGTGCGCCTCGAGTTCGAAATTCCCACCAGAGGCCTCATCGGTTACAACCTCGAGTTCACCACCGATACCAAAGGCGAGGGCATTCTCTCGCATATTTTTCACAACTACCAGCCTTTCAAGGGAAAGCTGCCATCAAGGGAAACCGGCGCGCTTGTATCCGCTGAGACGGGTATCTGTGTCGCTTATGCCTTGAGCAGCCTCGAGGATCGCGGGACGTTTTTCGTTTCTCCTAACGCCAGGGTTTACGAAGGCATGATTGTCGGCGAGTCGACAAGAGGGCTCGATATAACCCTCAACGTCTGCAAAACGAAGAAACTTACCAATATGAGGGCATCGGGAACTGATGAATCGCTCAGGCTGACACCGGCAAAAATCCTTTCGCTGGAACAGTCGCTCGAGTTCATCAACGACGACGAACTGCTTGAAGTGACTCCCCAGAACCTGAGGTTGCGCAAGAAGATCCTCGATTCCAACCTGCGCGCAAAGGCGGCGAAGAAAGAGAAAGTTGGATGAGCAAAGGCTGATCCTCGGCAAAGGGGAACGGTTCGAATCCGGTATCGATCACATATTATATTAAAAGCCTGCAGGGAAAAACCTTGCAGGTTTTTTTGTTCTGAAATTCATCGGTGATCTGCTTTAAAAAGAATCCGGCTTGAACGGACTGGTTATGGATTCGTCTTTTTTTTTGCGACATGGCTTTGTTTCTGAAAACCGGGCTACTTGTCGCATATGTTTATGTTGTTGTGAGCCCTGTTATTCTTTTCAACGAAAATACGCGTCCGGGAAAGTGAAGTTTTGAAAACGGAATTGATGTTCCGGGTTTGAGGAGCAGTACTTTTGATTCCGCTGTTGCTGAACTTGGCTCATGTACTTTTCACATCTTTCCGAGGCATTCGAGCAGAGCGCCGAAGCCGATCTTTTCCTGTTCCAGCCGGATATGCTCACCCCAGTGGTTGCGGCAGAGCTGTTCGTAGAGCTCATGCTCGTCGCTGGTCAGTTTTTTGAGGCTGGCAGTGACGGGATGTGGTTCCATCTCCCAGAACTGGCGGTGTTCCAGTAGTGTTCGCACGTCCATCAGGAATGATGCTGTATGAGGGAAGAGCTCTCTGAACTGGTTGAGGATTGCGAATCCGTGGGTATCGATATCTCCCCAGTAATACAGCTTGCGACTTTGCAGCCAGTCGATGGTTGCGAGGTTGCTGAAACCATAGCCTGCGCCGAAGATGACCAGCGCCCCGGTCACAGGGGGAAAAGCGAGAAAGTTGATTTCGTTTTCGGTGATGAAGACTCTTTCGACCGGGAGGTCAAGCCGGGCGAAATCGTCCTGAGTCAGGGTAATGTCCTGATCGACTCCGAAGGGCAGGATGGAGATGGCAGGGTCGAGTACCCTGAAACGCACCCGGAGGGGTTTGTCCCGGAAGCCGTAGCGAAGGCAGAAGTTGCCGGTACCGGCAGAAGTTTCGATTGCCTCTTCTGGAAGAGCAAGGTCGAAGAGTTCCGACAGGACGCTTCGGTGACTTTCGATAAACTTGCTGTGGATGCCTGGAAGGTTTATCTGGCGGAGGTAAATGCCGGGCCGGGGATGGTCACGCAGCCAGGCGACGAGGTGAAGAATGAGGGGCCAGACTTCCGCGAGTTCGAGGGCGCGAAGGGGACGTTTCGCAAGCCAGCGGAGTAGCGCGGGTTCCTGCTCGCGGGTCAGTTCGACCATGCCGGAGAATTCTGTGGCGGTGCGGCGTTTGCCGATGAGGCCGAGGGCGTCGTCCGGCGTGTCGATCCAGATTTCCGAAGGAACGTTGTTGCTTCCGAGCACACGATGATTGACCGTGCGCCAGACGATGCGGTATGGTCCGGCGGCTGCGGTGAGTCTGGCGATCCAGTCGCGTACCTCGGCGAAGCGGTCGCTGAGGTGAAGTGAGTCCGGTCCCTTGAGCGTGAGGCGCAGTGGGAAGGGGCTTACGCCCTCCACTATCGGGGCGAGCAGCGAACCCCGGTTCCAGAGCTTCTGTATCTGGGCCTTCAGGTCGGAGGGAGTCGTCCAGCTCGTGGATTTTGGGTTTTTCGGGCTGCTCATTGGGGTATCTTCCCTTTTTCGGTACGGTACTCTTCGATGCTGAGGTTACGAAGCACGGAAGCGCGTCCATCCTGATTGTGCACGAATCCGACGCTTGAGACGAAGGGCTCGATGATGTGGATTTTCTGCAACGGGGTGACGATGAGCAGCTGCAGGTTGAGCTGGGCGAAAAGTTGCAGGCCGTAGTGCGCCGATTCGTCGGAGCCGCGTCCGAAGGCTTCGTCGATGACCACGAAGCGGAAGGAGCGCGAACGCACAGCCCCCCATTCGAGGCCGAACTGATAGGCGAGGCTGGCTGCGAGCACCGTGTAGGCGAGCTTTTCCTTCTGTCCGCCCGATTTGCCGCCCGAGTCGGCGTAATGTTCGTGCTCGGTGTTGTCCTCCCGCCACCGTTCGCTGGCAGCAAAGACGAACCAGTTGCGCACGTCGGTCACCTTCGTCGTCCAGCGGCGGTCGAGGTCGGCGAACTCGTCTCGGCCGCGGAAACGGTCGATGATCCTGCGCACCTGGATAAACTTGGATTCGGAATATTGAGAATTGTCCGAACCGGTGAGGGCTCCTTCGGTGCAGCTCCGCAGTTCGGACTGGAAGTCGCGGATGTCGGCGTCGAGGCTCATCTGCGCTTCGAGGCTGATGTAGCGGCCGGGGTTGTAGTCGATCTGGGTGAGCGATTCGTTGATGCGCCCGATGCGCTCTTTGATGGTTTCGCGTTCGCGGGCGAGCTGTGACTGGAAGTTGGCCACCTCGCGTATGGTATTCTCGTTGAGCAGCTCCTTGAATCGTCCCTCGAAACGGGGCAGGTCGTCCGCACGGAGCTGTTCAAGCATGGTGCGGTACTCGCTGGCGGAGGCGATGTTGACATCGATCTCTCGGGTTTCGAGCTTCCACTTCTCGCTGTACCCGGTCATCGCCTGGATGATCTTTTCACCAAGGCGGGAGAGCTTTTTGTCTTCGGCGTCGATCTTTGTTTGCAGCCAGTCGCGCATTTCGCGTTCGCGGTTGTCGCACGATTCGACGGTGAGGGCTTTTGTTTCCGGCATCTCCCTCTGGAGCGCTTCAAGACGGGGGAAGCGGGCGGTGGCGTCGGGGGCGGCTTCGCTGACGAACAGCCGTGACTGTTCCTCAAGCTCCCTGGTGCTGCTGATTCTCTGCCCGGTTCTGGAGCGTTTGTCTTTGCGTTCGTCGAGAAGGCTCTCGGTTTCACTGAGTTCTTTCTCGACCTCTTTGAGCTTTGCGGTAAGGGTGCGGAGCAGGTCGGAGGTGCTTTCGAGTTCGCGTTTTTCGGCTTCGAGGCGGGCAATGGCGACGGCTACCGGCTGCCAGTCGAGGTCGTGAAAGTCGGGGTACTCGTCCAGTCCCGAAAGGATGTTGAGGCGCCTCTTCAGGGTGTCCTGCTCTTGTTTCAATACCTTCATGCGGCTCCTCAGTTCGCCGAGGCGTTCGCTTTTCAGGCGGGCGTTCTCTTCGAGCACGGCGATCTTGGCGGCGTTGGTCCAGCCGAGCACGTAACGGCTGCGGTCGTCGAGGTGGTGGCGGTCATCCTTTTCGTGGCGTTCGCCTGGCATTTTGATCTGTCCGGCCACGGTGATCGCTTTTTTCTCCCGGCGGAACTCTTCCTGACTGTCGCAGCAGACCACATCAAAGCGGTTGCTGATCTCCCGTTCGAGCCAGTCGAAGTGGGGGGAGTCGGCTCTGATCATGAGCTTGTGCAGCAGGGCGACAGGGTTGTCGGGCAGGGGTTCGCGGCGAACCGTCTGACGCACCCGGAAGTAGACGAGTCGTCCCTTGAGGTGGGTGCGGTCAACCCATTCGGCGACTGAGGTGTAGTTGCGGTCGGGCACGATGAGCGAGAGGGCGAAATTGCGCAGCAGGCGTTCGATGGCCCCCTCCCATTCGGCTTCATTTTCGCGAACCTGAAGCAGTTCTCCGACGAAGGGCATCTCCGCCTCGTCGATGCCGAGCGCCCGGCAGAGGTCGCGGCGCATGGCGATCTGGCGGTCGTCAATGTTGTTTTTGCGGGCTTTGAGACTGTCGATTTCGGCGGTGAGTTCCCGGTACTCCTGCTGCTCCCGGGCAACCAGGACGCCGGTCTCATTCAGATCGTTCTGGATGCTCGCCTCGAGCTCTCCGGCGGTTTCGCGTGCGGTTTCGTGACCGGCACGCTGGTGGATGAACGCATCGGCGGTAGCTGCAGGCGTTTCACCGAGCTGGTGCAACAGCTCGCCGTAGCGTGTGGAATTCCTCTTTTTGCGATCCAGCTCAGTCTGTTTCGTGCGGATTTCGGAGGAGATGCTCTCGATCCGGTCACCGCCATTTTCTGCAATGGTGCGGCGCAGGTTACGCTCCCGTTCCTGCGCTTCGCGTCGCTCCTGTTCAAGTCGCTGGATGGCGCTCTCATGGCGAAGAAGCTCCTCTTCGAGGGAGGCAAGGCGGTGGTGGAGGAGGCCGAGCTTGAGGGAGGCAAACCAGGGTCGAAGGGCGTCGCGGCAGCAGCGCAGCTCTTCGGTCGAGGCGGAGAGCTGTGCGTGGCGGTTGCAATCCTCAACGAGAGGCTCGAGCATCTCGATCTGACGTTTGGCCTTGAGCACCGCTTCGTGCGCCCGGTTCAGGTCTTCGAAGTGGCGGATCAGAGCAGCGATGCGGGGTTCGACGTCGAAGGGTTCGAGCATGTGGCTGCGCACGAAGTCGGTGAGGTTGCCCACCGATTTGAGCGATACGGTCTGGTGAAACAGCTCCAGCGCCTGGTCGTTGTCGATGCCGAAACGGCGGCGGAACCATGAGCCATAGGGAGGGAAGCTGTCGAACACCTCGACGCTGTCAGCGCGCAGGCGCTTGCGCAGGGCGGTGATCTCTGTCCCGAAACCCGAAAAGTCTGTGGCGATGCTGAGGTCGTGTTCAGCCGCTGCATACAGGCGGGCGGGCTGTCCGGCAGGGTCCTTCAGCCAGAAGACCTGGGCGAGGGTCACTGTTTTGCTGTACCCTTCGTTGTGGAAAACGCCGAGCACCACCGACCAGGTGGTGCTGTCACGCAGGGCGACCGGTTTGGCGCCGCCACCGAGGGACTCCTGGCGCTCCGATTTGTAGAAACCGAGCAAGTAGGAGCGGAGCGAGCGTTCGCGGGAGTCGGCTCCGGCGGCCTTGTTGTAGGCGATGCGCTGGCTCGGGACGAGCAGTGTGGTGACGGCATCGACCAGCGTTGATTTGCCGGAGCCGATGTCGCCCGTGAGGAGGCTGTTGCGGCCATCAAGGCGCAGCGTCCAGACGCGGCCGTCGAAGGTGCCCCAGTTGAACACTTCGAGGCGCTGCAGGCGGAACCCGGCGAGGCGGTCGTCCGCGATGAATCCGAATTCAAGGGCTTCAGCCATTCTGCTCCTCCGTAGGTTGTCCGGTGAGCTGGCGGTACTCGTCGAGGCGGCGGTCGAAATCGGCCAGCCACTGGGCATCGACAAATGCCTTGATGATGCGGCGCACCTCGATCATCTGCTTTTCACCTCGCAGACGGCGGATGAAGCCGAGATCGGCGATCTTGTTCAGGGTGGCATCGACATGGTCGATCAGCTTCACCTCATTACTGCCCGCGGGGAGAAAGATGCGGATCAGCTCGACCACCTCGTCGCGCGAGAGGATGAGGCGCGTGTCGCCACCGCCCGCGTCGAACTCGGCGAGCTTCTTCCGGAGCAGCGCGAGCAGGAGGCTGACCGGGTAGGAGAGCTGGCGCCGGGCCACCAGACGGGGCATGGCGTTGGCGTTCTCCTCGTCGCTTGCGGGCTGTGAGCGCAGGAATGCGTAGCCCTCCGCCTCGTCGAGTATCAGTTCGAGGCCGAGTATGGTTATGTAATCCCGCACGTAGGCTTGCAGGTTCAGCAGAGAGTTCCAGAGAGAAGGGTTCTCCTCCTGGTAGGCCACCCCTTTCAGGAGGGCGACCACTACCAGGGAAAGATTCTGCGGTGCAGTTGCCCCTTGCAGGGTTTGGGTGTTGTCAGTGTTCATCGGGGAATTTCGAAAAAATGAAAGTACGCCGGTATGTTTCGTATTATTGCTCCGGCAACAATAAGTCGCAAGGAAATCCATACAACGGAATCCATTTTATTACTGTACAATAAATTATGGAATCTTCGCCTTGCTCAGAATGACAAAATCGCAGCTATTGTTGCTAACCAGGATTGACAGTTTTAATTCGCCGTAGTAATAATTTTTTGTTGATAAAAAAAAGTCGTGAATCATAGGCTACCGATCAAATCCTTTTGTGTTGCTTTTTCTGGAAACAAAGCCGGAAACTCTTGAACGGAGGGTGAGTTTTCCAACCCGCAATTCAATGGCGGACAGGAATGTCCGCCCTCCTTTCTTACTTCTCCGGGTCTCCAGTCCCCTCTTCCATGAAACGTAAAACTTTTTTCTTATTCATTCCTCACAAAGATAATGCGTGGAAGGATGGCCTTCCGGTTCACGTCGTTTTCTCCTTTCCATTCGATCCCTTCTTCGCTCTCGTCATCCACTGCCGTATGTGGCCAATTTCCGGCTATCTGGAGGTAGGTGACCAGTTCGGCGAGACCATGGCGCAGCGGATGGCGGGTGACCACCTCGCCGAGGCTGATCTGACTGTGCTCCTGCAGAGCCTTTCGGATGTTCTGCGACAGCTCGGCGCGATCGACGATCACCTGGGCGTAGAGCACGGCGGTGTCGATCTCGGCGTCCCCCTCGTCAAGCGCGATACCCTCTATCACCGGCTTGAAAGGCGGGCGGTAGAGGGGCCGTTCGAGCGGCAGTTCGATTGTGGCGGAGGCATCGGCAAGCTTCATGAAATTACCGGCGGGCATCGCTTCGCGCAGTGCGAGTGCCTTGCTCTCTATCTCATGCAGAATGTCCATAATGCGCCGGTTTTCAAGCCATGCCTTGTCGTCGAGGAACTTGCGCAACTGTTCAGAGAGGCGGGCAACCGTACGCTGAGTGTGCTCACCAGCCTCCATCCAGTCGTAGTGAACCCTCCTCAGGCGCGGTTCGGGGCGCATTTCGACGACAGGCGGCAGTCTGAGCACCTCTTCAAGCAGGCCGGTCAGCTCCTCCTGGCGCGTCTGCGACATCAGGAAGTCCCAGAAGGCCCGGAAGCTCCTGCCCTGGTCGGAGTCGGCGATGGCGTCGCGCTGGCCCATGATCTCCTCCAGCAGGGTGCCCTTGGCGCCCTCCCAGAGGGCAATGCGCTCGCGCACGCGCCGGTCGAGGGTGCGGAAGTTGTGTTCCACCTCGCGGAAGTCGGTCAGGAGCTCACGTGCCAGTTGCAGGAACTGCTGGAAGCGGTCTTTGAGAGCCGAGTCTTCGAGCAGGAAGATTTCACCGGCATTGATGCGGGCGATTTCAGCATCGATCTCCTCGCGCCTCCTTTTCAGCTCAGCAATCCTTACATCCGGATCGGTCTGGCTGCCGGTGCTCATCTGGCGAAGCAGTTCGAAGAGCGTCAAGAGGCGCGACTCGGTGCCAACGAAGGCTCGCTCGGAGAGGCTCTCCAGCCATGCCAGAGCCTTTTCGGTGGCAGGGGTGAGGTCATAGTGGGGCTCATCTTCACCGACTGGATAGAACTTGCGCAGCCATCCCTTGTCGTTCTCGGCCCAGTCGTTCAGGTAGCTCTGTGCCGAACCGGGGAAGGCGTTGTCGCTGAGCAGCCGGCGCAGGGCGAACAGTTCGTCCTCCAGAGCCTCGACAAGGTCGGCCTGGGACAGGGTGCGCACATTGGGAGCTATGAATACCCGGTGCAGGAACGAGGCTGCCAGTGGTGCGTGCTGGGCGCGCAACAGCCTCCATGCCGGATGGTTCTGGCGGAGCAGGTCTAGGGTGGTGTAATCGAGAGCCACTTGCTTGGTCAGGTAAAATCCGGTAAATCGACGTTTCTCGGCAGCAGGTCTTCTTCAACCGGATATTCCCTTGTGGAATGCGATACCCAGGGTGACAGAGAGGCGTTCATTTCAGAAAGAAAGGTGATTCAGGTTGAGTCGGACTTTTTGCAGTATATATGTATTCTTTCTTTTTTCACATGTTAACGAAGATAAGGGAATATTCCATTCATCATCAATCGTTGGGAGTGAAATCGTCAAAATCCGTGGAACGCTTTTTCTACCCTGTGTATCTGCTGCTTCTCATGTTGAGGTAAAGGATCTTTTGATGAACAAGGTCATACACCGGTATTATTTATCCGGCAATAACAAGCCGCAAATAAATTCTGAAGAAAGGTTTGTCATTCCGCAATGAAGCGTAGCGGGATGAAGATTCCATCTTGTTGCTATAAAGTAGTATATGGATTCTGTTATGACAAGATCGGAGCTATTGTTGCTGACCAGCTCGGCCTTAACGAACTGGCCAAACTATCGGCTGGAAAGGCTGTCAATTACGGGTCAATGGCAATATCGTTTGTTTTTGCGTTTTTCATGCTGGTGATCGCTGCACTGCAGTTGAGGATGATTCATTATGAATAAACCATGCATCGTGCGTCCGACACTGCATTTTCCTGCCCAGAGAAGATGCCGGAGATTCTGTAATGAAAACTCCGGAAGAAAAGTATGTTTTATAAAAAAATAATTCCGCCAAGTGCATAGAGAGGACGGTATGGAGCGGACATGCCGTGCCTGTCGACAAAGTCAGGTACGAAAGGGTGTGCCGTACGTATCAGTGTCCGGGATTTGCCTTGTTTTGGGATAAGGTATGCAGGAGCGTCGCGTCTTTCTGGAATACCGGCGGATGCGGTGGGCCAGATTGGGAAACGTATTGATTTGAACGAAAAAAAGAAGTTTGTGCGCGCCTCTGATTTCTTACAGATCTTAAGCGCTCACGAACAAATTCTCACCATTATTTTTTAACCGGCAGTGGCCACTTGATTGGTTCGTCGCTGGATTTTTCCGGTATTTCGGATCCGATACCTTTTACTTTGGGACTTGTTTCAGTTTCGGCAGTGACGCCCATGATCTTGTTAAAAAAAAGCTTGACGTTGTCGAATACCGATTTGATCTGGTTTTCAGCTTTTTGTAGAGTCGTTTCAGTTGTCATGATGGTTATAAACTTAAGATCGATTCATTGAAAAATAATAGCGTTCTCATTATTGCACGTTTTCATTACGTACCTATACATACGCATAAATAAGGTGACTTGTACTATGTATTATTACTCCGGCGATTAAAACAGATAATCCCGGTTAGCAATAATAGCTCCAATTTTGTCATTCCGAGGCCGATGCTGTCGGCCGAAGAATCCATAAATTATTGTATAGTAATAAAATGGATTCTTCATTACGCTACGCTTCATTGCGGAATGACAGCTCCGTTGCATTGACTTCCTTCCGACTTATTGTTGCCCGAGCAATAAATCAGAAATAGCAGTCGGATCACAAAAACATATGCATTCCGCAAAATCTCCCGCCTTTTCCTGCAATACCTGAGCGGTTTTCGGTTACTTGACATGCTGCATCGGGGACACCGATACCGCAGACAGGTTCTGTATGAACCATGATGTTCATTCGCTGGTTTGCCATATTCCGGACAGGTGATGAAGGCTTTTTTGCCGTTATCAGATTGGTAACCCCTATCAGGTATATTTTTCTTTGAAATTATAAAATAATATACCTGAAATAGTATAAATTAGTATTAATTACAATTAATTATACCCGAAAAGGAATTTTAGTAACTATGAATGATCTCTCACGTTTTGTCCGGGACAGACGAAAGTCCTTGAACTTGACCCAAACGGAACTCGCAGAAAAAGCCGGAACAGGACTTCGTTTCATTCGTGACCTCGAACAGGGGAAGAAGACTTTGCGTATGGACAAGGTCAACCAGGTTCTCGGATTGTTCGGTTACCGGCTATCTCCAGTCATGAGTGAAAGGGAGGGGTAGCGGATGCGTAAAGCAGAAATAAAATATCTCGACCGGACTGCGGGCTGGTTGATCGAGGACAATGATGGTTACCGTTTCTTTTATTACAAAGCCTATCTGGAATCACAGGATGCCAGACCGATAAGTCTCACGCTGCCGCTGCAGGTTGAAGCATTTGCCTGCAGGACAATGATCCCTTTTTTTGATGGACTGATTCCGGAGGGGTGGCTTCTCGATATAGCAGCAAGGCAGTGGAAACTCGACCCGCGGGACCGCATGGGGCTCCTGATGCACTGCTGCAGGGATTGCATAGGGGCGGTCAGCGTGCACCCTCTCATCATGGAGTGAGTGATGGACCCACATTGTCTCTTCTGCTACAAACCATTGCAGCAAGGTGAACTCGACTATCATTCGCAATGCAGCAGGAAAATGTTCGGTTCGGCGACACCGCCGGTTCTGCTGTTTGACGAAGACCAGTACGAAAAGCTTGCTTCCGGAATGATCACCCGCCGGGTCACGGTTCCCGGGGTTCAGCCGAAACTCTGTCTTGATCCGATGCCGGAAGAACGCGGCAGCAAAAAACAACGGTTTTCCATTGACGGTCTCCGGGCCTGGTATATACTCAAACCTCCTGAACCGAAATTTCCGCAACTGCCCGAGATAGAGGACCTTACGATGCATATGGCTGAAGCCGCGAGGATCGCTGTCGTTCCGCATTGCCTGATCCGTATGCAGTCGGGGAGCCTGGCATATCTTACCCGCCGCATCGACCGGGGGAAGAGTGGCAATCGGCATATGGAAGATATGTGCCAGATAATCGGACACCTTACAGAAAACAAATATCGAGGTTCCTATGAGCAGATAGCGAAAACTATACGCAGTTACTCAGCGAATCCAGGTCTCGACGTCATCAACTTTTTCGATGTAGTGTTTTTCTGTTTCCTTACAGGTAATGCGGATATGCATCTGAAGAACTTTTCGCTGATCGAAATTCCCGAAAAGGGAGGCTTCAACCTCGCTCCTGCCTATGATCTTCTTTCGACAGCACTCGTAATGCCTTCCGACGATGAAGATCTTGCCCTGACGTTGAACGGAAAGAAAAAACGGATCACGTTGAGGGATTTCAGGACGGCACTGGATGTGTCGTCAGTCGATAAGGTTGTTCAGGAACGGATGTTCAGCAAGTTCAGAAAAGCATTGCCTCTGTGGGAGAAACTGATCGAAAGAAGTTTCCTCGATATTGTGATGCAGACTGCGTACAGGGAACTGATCATGAAGAAATTTCGACAGATCCGCCTGGATTCATGAAGAAGTCTCTTTTTGTCAATCCGCCGTCATTCGGTCTCGAATTGTATGAGGTTACCCTGCTTTGGCAAGTCCTGTTTTTGTTGGCGCAAAATCCGAGAACGTTTTTTTTCTGGAAAAGGGAACCTTTTCTGCAGTAGAATACCTATAGAATTCATAGTTACAACAGTTTAGCGCTGTTTATCTGTTCCTGGTCCGGTCACTGCGCAAAGGGGAGTATGAAATGCCCGAGTATGCAGTGTGCATAGCGGTTTATCCTGCCGGTATGCAATTATTCCCGGTCAGCACACGACAGTAAACGGAGAAGCCATCAAGCAGTAATAAAACGCCTGTGAAGGAATGATATGGGAAAATGCATTAACGATCATCTGAACCGCTACGGTGGTCTGGCTGTCGGTCATGAGGATGAACAGAAACGGTATTTCGCTGAAAAAAAGCTTTATGCTCTGCAGATTGAAACCACCGACGCATGTCAGCAGGGGTGTGTTTTCTGTTATGCCGGTTCCACCACCCGGGAGAACCATGGGCTCACATCGGATGAAATCCGCAGCTTGCTTGACGATGCCGCAGCGCTTGAGATTCGTGCAATAGACTGGCTGGGAGGCGATCCGCTTGTCCGTTCCGACTGGTACGAACTGATGCAGTATGCAAGCTCGCTTGGCCTTGTCAACAATGTCTGGACCAGCGGCCTGCCTCTGAAAAATAAAAAGATTGCCGCCAGGGTTCATGAAGTGACCGAAGGAGGCTTTGTTTCGGTCCACGTCGATTCCATCACACGGGAAGTCTATGCCAGACTCCATCGCGGCGGCAATCCGCATTACATCGATGCGATCATCGAGGGTGTGACGAATATGCTCGAACTGGGCAAACCTGCCGAAAAAATGATCAACTGCATCACCTATAACGCCTTGCAGGGCCCGGAAGATGCCATAAAAACGATGCGCTGGTGGTTTGAGGAAAAAGGGCTTCGCACCTGCCTGACCATGTTTAATCCTGCCGGGATGGGGGCCGAGTGGAGAGCGCTCGAACCGGAACTCGCTGAAGTTCAGCAGGTCTACACCGAGCGTGACCGTATCAATTATGGCACCGACAATATCTCCATCGCTGCCATGGACACCGACAAATACTACTGCGGTACCATGGCGACGGTGACATTCACGGGCGACGTGACTCCTTGCTCGGTGATCCGCGAAGGTGTGGCCAATATCCGGTCGATGCCGTTCAGGGAGATCATCGCGAAATATGGAAACACCCTCGTTCACGGAGACCTGCACGATGTCAGCAATCTGCCCGACCCATGCAACACCTGTATAAATAATCCCCATTGCTGGGGATGCCGGGCCAGTGCATATAATTACAACGGCGATGCGGATGGTCCGGACCCCAAATGCTGGCTGATTCGCAATGAGCTTAAAGCAACGTAACTTTTTCAAACCAGACAGGAGGTACTGAAATGAGCAGGAACAAACTCGATGTCACCATCGGAAATGTGAATGAAGTGTATGATGGCCCCGGGGGTATTCTCTGGGAGATGCTCATGGGGGATCAGATTCATGTCGGCGGTTCGGAAGAGACGGGTATTCTCGCCGGGAAAGCCGGAATCGATCCCGACAGCCACGTTCTCGACGTGTGCAGTGCGCTGGGCGGACCTGCACGCCATCTGGTACAAACTTATGGATGCCGCGTAACCGGACTTGATGCAACCCGGCGCATGCACGAAGAGGCCATCCGTCGCACAAAAGAGGCCGGGCTTGACGGCAGGATCGAATACCGGCTGGGTAACGCTCTCGATATGCCTTTTCCGGCAAACACATTCGATGTGGTGTGGGGACAGGATGCATGGTGTTATATCACCGATAAAAAGCGGCTTGTCGAAGAGTGCGCCCGCGTGCTGAAACCCGGAGGTGTTCTTGCCTTTACCGACTGGCTGGAAACCGGCCCGATGACCGAAGATGAATGGCTTGCCCTTAACACCTTCATGGTTTTTCCCTATATGGAGACACTGGAAGGCTATGCGGCTCTCTGCGAATCGGCAGGTTTGAACGTCGCCGAAAAGGAGGACCTCTCCACCGATTTCGCCGGAAATATTCAGATGTACCTTGAAAAACTGCAGAACGATTTACGGCAGGGGGTCATCGATAATTATGGCCTTGAAATGTATGACGAGGTGGAGCGCGGCATCACTCTTTGGCGCGATGCGTCGGCCGCCGGCAAGGTAGGCCGGGGGCGGATCCTGGCCCGGAAGTAGTCCATTACAGCTCGAAGAAGAGTTTTTTGAGCCGTTTGCGGGCAGTGGAGATCAGTTCGCGGATTTCTGATTCATCGAGCAGCATGAGTGAAGCGATTTCGGCGGGGCTTCTTTTTTCCCGTTCCGCCATGATATAGACCACTTTTTCCTTTTCAGGAAGCTGTTCGATGCAGCGGTTCATTTTCTCGTCGTCGCTTTCAACGGTACCGTTCCCTTTTTCCGCATCAGGAGTTGCTTTCCGGTCATGTTTACCGAACATCTCTTCAGCGGTCGCCGAAACCGGTTCGTCATCGCTCACCTCTCCGAACAGGCGCACGAACTGGTTGAAATCGAGTCCTCTCGCTTCGCACGGGTGAATGCGGTCTTCGAGGATATCAATGGCGAGTTTGCGGAATTTTTCACCGATATCCGGCAGTCGCACGGCAAAGTCGAAACTGTCGTCCCTGTCGCGTGCATCGGTATTGTAGGGCACCTTCATGAGCACCGAGATACCTGCCGTCTCGGCATATTTTTCCGCGACCCCGCTGCCGTCGTCACGGTTGATGATCAGGCCCAGCAGACGGGATTGTCCGCCGATGGTCTTGAAGTAGTTGTTGGCCTGGCAGATGTTGTTGGCGGTGAAAATCGACTGCCGGTCGTTGCTTGTCACCAGGATGACCTGCTCGCTGAGAGAGCGGGCAAGAGGGGTGGCGAACCCGCCACAGACCACGTCGCCAAGGAAGTCCATCAGGATGATGTCGATATCCCATTCGAAGATCCCTAGCTTTTCGAGCACGTCGAAGCCCGAGATGATCCCTCTGCCGCCGCACCCCCGGCCTACCTGGGGACCGCCGAGCTCGATTCCATAGATCGGCTGAGGGAAGTCGGGAACATCTTTCCTGAAAACGATGTCGCTGATCGCTACCTGCTGGTTCAAAGCATTCTTTTCAGCGAAAACGTCCGTGACCGTCGGCAACGGAATGCCGCCGAACAGGGATGTCGTCGAATCGTGCTTGGGATCGCAGCCAAGCTGCAGCACCCGCTTGTTCATGAGCGCAAAGGTTGCGCTGAGGTTCGTGGTGGTAAAGCTTTTGCCGATGCCGCCTTTTCCGTAAATCGCTATGGTTCTTGGTGCCATTGCAGCCTTTCAGATATGTCCGGTTACGTCGCAGGCCTTTGTCATTGAGGGATCTTCCGTTTTCCAGTAAAGGACCATTTTCAGGCAGTCCGGGTCACTGAAAGCATGCAGGTATGCTTTTGTAATATCCCCGTCCACGGTCTCGCGGTGTGTGAAGATCCTTTCTGCATTGAGTTTGCGCTGCTGTATCAGTTCCCTCACCCTTTCGAGGTCCCCTTTAGCCCACTGCTTCGCGGCGATGAAGGAGAGCTCTTTCTGGAATGCCTGGGAATAGTCGATGTTCATTCGCTGGTAATAACCGCCGAAAATCACGACACCGTGAAATTTCAGGAACCGCAGTCCCATGTCGATAGCGCTCATGACCCCCGTGCTGTCGATAAGAACGTCGAACTCGTGGCCGGCGAGAGCAACGGAGACATCCTCTTTTTCAGGGTTGACCTTGAGGTCGGCTGAGGAGAGGTTGAGGCGGTTCTGGTAGGGTTCTGTCGCGGCGATAAGCGTAGCTCCCATATGTTTCGCCAGCTCGACGGCAAGAATTCCGACAGCACCCTGTCCAAGCACCAGGACTTTCTTTCCCGAGACCTTTGCAAGGTCCACTATATGCAGCGCCGTGGCGCCGAGCGGCAGGGCGATGCCGCATTTAGGGTTTTCGATATTGTCGAGCACCGTGATGCTTTCGACCGGGCAGGCAATGAACTCCGAAGAGCCTCCGAATGCGGCATTTACCCCTTCATAACCGAAAGAACCGGCAACATAGGCGAATTTGCCGATCAGGCTGTCGTTCACATGTTCACCGACTTTGATGATCTTTCCGACGGTTTCATAACCCGGGATGAAAGGAAAGATGAATGGCCATGATGGAATAAGGCCGTTGAAGGCCATTTTTTCCGTGCCGGTACTGATCGATGACCACCAGGTTTCAACAAGCACATCGGTCGAAGAGAGCGGTTTCAATGTAACTTCGCTCAGTTCGATCTGTCTTACACCCTTGAAAACAATGGCTTTAGCTTTCATGATCGTATTTTTTCCTGTTCCGCTCATGCGGTCTGTTGCCGTTTGAGCACTTTTTCGTTGTGTTTCTCGAGAAGCAGGCGGATAACGAATTGCGCTGCATTGACGAGATAGCTCAGGTAGGCAAGGAGCGCTGTCCAGATGAGCGTATTTTCATCGAGCCCGACAAAGAACAGGATGAAGTACGAGACATGCACGATCATGGCGATGGCGCTGCCGAAATCCTCCCAGAAAAATTCAGGTGCGAAGGCAAAGGCTCCGAAAACCTCTTTTTCAAAAAATCCCCCCGTGATGAAGATCAGGAACAGCATGAAGGTTTTCAGGGTCACGAAAACCGTGATCCAGGTGAAATCATGGATCAGGATATTTGCTTTGTACAGATAGGTAACCGTCAGACCGGCAAGGAATATCAGGAACTGGATCGGTGCGAGGATACCCTGCACCTTTGTCCAGACCGATGCATTTCTGCGGGCAAGCTGTTCAGGAGTATAACGGGGCATAGAAAGAAAAGTTCACTGATAGTGGCTTAAAGATTGACTGCATTGGAAAAAGAGGCTGAATATAGCAAAAAACGCCGCAGGCGGCAAATGCCGCCGGACATATACAAACGGGCAGGCCTCACTGGATGACCCATTCGTACGCGTTGTACAGTGTTGAAATCAGGTTCACATCGGTGTTTTTCACCCGTTTGTTGAACCCTTCAAGTTCATCGTAATAATAAAGGAACGTTCTCGGCTGTTCTGCATGCAGGATTTTCTGGTAGTTTTTCCAGAGTTCGAGTTTGCGGTCCCGGGAAAGCGGTCCGCTGAGTTCGGCGATAATGGTGTCGAGTTCACGGTTCTGGAAAGCGGCCGAATTGAAAGGCTTTTTTGCGAAATCCGAGCCCCAGATGACAAGCTGGAACGGAAGCGTTTCTGCCGCCAGTCCGGAAAGCGCGGCATCGTAACGGTACTCGTTCTGGTTTTTGTTGAAAATAAGGCTCTCGTCGAATTTCAGGCGGCAGTCGATGCCGATAGACCGAAGGTTCTGCTGGATGATGGTTGCCGCATAGTTGCGACGGGGATTTCCGACCGGCGCTGCAAGTTCGAACGAGAATTTCCTGCCGTTTTTAGCCAGGATGCCGTCCGGTCCGGGCACCCATCCGGCTTCACGTAAAAGAGCTGAAGCTTTTTCGGGATTGTATTCATAGGGGGCGAGCGCAGTGTTCGCTATCTCCTTGTATGCAGGTGAAAGCGAGGTGTTCACGATAATGGCGTGCTCCGGGCCCATGAAACCGTCGATGATGGACTGCCGGTCGATGGCATAGGTCATTGCCTGGCGGACAAGCCTGTTTCCGAAAAAGAGATTCGGCTTGACCTGTCTCTGGGTCCTCCAGGCCTCACCGTCGATATTGAGCCAGACGATGCTGTCGAAGAGGCGGTTTCGGACAGGTCTGATAACGGTCGACGGGGAGCTTTTCAGGAGTTCGGGCAGGTCTTTCGGACTGATGCCGCCCGCTGAGATCATGGCGTCGATCTGGCCCGATTTCAGCATCGCAAGACGGGTCGTGTATTCAGGTACGACCGTGAATACCAGTTTTTTGATAACGGCAGGTTTCGGTAGTCGTGAGGTGAGATTCGGGACCAGGACGAGCTGTGACTGGCGTGTCCATTTTTCAACCTTGAACGGTCCGGCACCGATAACAGGCAGTGTCGCCGCTTTAGGGCGGATATCCTCAGGAAGGTATGATTTGAAAACATGTTCAGCTACCGGCATGAGATCGTTGAAATGATCGAGCACGATCTGGCCTGCGAGGGGTTTGCTGAAATGCAGGACAAGCGTCGAATCGTCGGGTGTTTCAACCGCTTTCTCTATGTCTGCGGTTCCATCACCAAGCAGCAGAAGATCATTGAGGTAGTGCTGCCGCGAACTGGCGATTTTCGGGTTTTTGTAGAGGGAATAGGAGAACTTGAAATCATGCGAAGTGACTTTTACCCCGTCCTGCCAGAGAGCATCGCTGCGCAGATGGAACGTCGCGGTCTTTCCGTCAGGAGAAAACTCCCAGCTTTTCGCCGTATTGGGTTTATAGTCGATTTCTCCATTCTGTTCGTCATAGAAAGGCTTCACGAGCGACGGGTAGATAAGGTTGCAGACCTCACGCGACATGGAGAGCTGGATCAGCAGGGGGTTGAGATGGTCGAAATCTGCAGATATGCCGGTGACGATCTGTTCCTGCCGGATTTTTCCGGAATTCTGCTGACATGAGGAAATTAGCCCGAGCATCAGCAGGAGAACTATCCTGATCAGCGAATTCCTTGTAACAGAGCTTATCATCTCGTGAGTGGTTTTGGTTTGCACGTTGCAACTGCCGCAGATGACAAAGTAGCCAAGTTTATACTTTTTTTAAACTTTCGTCCGTTCAATGTTTTCAGGAAGAGTGATTTACAGGCGGAAACATGTTTCGAGCTGCACGGGTAACTCAGTGAATTGTTTTTTTTTGGAAAAGCCCGGTCGCAAGTCAGGGGCCGAGGCCGCTTTGTTAGTCTGTTTCAATCTATTTTTTTACATTTGAAACAGACCTCATTTCACATACTTCAGTTCATTCCGGGTTTGCTTGAGTAACCTTATCAGGAACTGCATATGGCATACATCGTCACACCCGATCATTTATCGGCCATTGCCGGTAAATCTACCCCTCTGATGCCGCCGCTTGCCGAATGGATCAACAAAATATGTCCAACGTATGAGATCGATTCGCCGCAGGAATTTGCCCATTTCCTCGCGCAGGCATGCCACGAGACCGATCACTTCAAAACCCTGCGGGAGTATGCTTCAGGCAGGGCTTATGAAGGCCGTGCCGATCTCGGCAACACCCGGCCGAGTGACGGAGTCAGGTTCAGGGGCCGGGGAATTTTTCAGACCACAGGCCGGGCGAACTACCTGCAGCTTGGCCTCAAAAGAGGCCGCCGGGACATGTTCATCAACACTCCCGAGCTTCTTGAACAGCCGGAATTCGCTGTCTGGAGTGCCTGTGAATACTGGAGAACGCGAGGACTCAACGATACAGCCAATCACCCCGACAGCGACCTGTTGAAAAAGAAATACAAAGGAGAGCTGATCGATGTCTCTCCCGTCGAGTTCATCAGCATTACCATAAACGGTGGATACAACGGTATGGATGAACGCAAGAAGTATTACGCTGCCGCAAAACGGGTGCTGACCTGAACGCTGCACTTTATTTGCTCTTTAAAGCATACCCTTTCTTGAATCGGCGGCAATCATCATTTGTGCCGGAATAGAGTGATTTTCATGATTCTGCAATTTCAGGTTGTTACAAGAGGCAGTTTTAATAAACAATGCAAGGAGAGGAACTATGGATCAAGCATCGAAACGTCACGGATTGGGCTGGTTGCCAGATTATCCTGACGCGAGGGATTACACTGCAGAGCAGAACAAGGTGTCTCTGCGCAAGAAGAAACTCGGCGAGAAGGATTCTGTCAAAGCTATGCTTACGGAAGCCGGTGCCATGAAACCGGTTAAAAGTTTTCCCTTTTCTGTCGATCTCAGGCAATGGTGTTCTCCGATTGAAAACCAGGAGAGCATCGGTGCCTGCACAGCCCATGCCGGAGTCGGCATCGTCGAATATTTCGAGCGGAGGGCATTCGGAAAACATATCGATGCATCGAGGCTGTTCCTGTACAAGGTTACCCGGAACCTGCTGAACTGGACAGGCGATACGGGCGCATTTCTCCGTTCGACCATGGAGGCTCTTGTACTTATGGGTGTACCGCCTGAGGAGTACTGGCCGTATGTTATCGGCGATTTCGAAAAGGAACCGTCTGCTTTCTGCTATGCTTTTGCACAGAATTACCAGGCAATCAGTTATTACCGCCTCGATCCCGAAGGGATGGCACGCAACTTGCTTCTTGCCCAGATAAAAACCTTGCTCATGGCGGGTTTGCCTTCGATGTTCGGGTTTACGGTTTTCAGTTCCATCTCCCAGGCGGACATGACCGGTTTGATACCGTTTCCGTCGAATGGTGAGAAAATACTCGGCGGACATGCCGTAGGAGCTTTCGGATTCGATGACAAGATCAAAATACAGAACACCAATACTGGCGGTATTGAAACCAAAGGGGCACTTCTGATCAGAAATTCATGGGGAACGGAATGGGGAGATGCCGGATATGGATGGTTGCCTTATGACTACGTTCTGAAAGGCCTGGCGCTCGACTGGTGGTCTCTTCTGAAAAATGAATGGATCGATACGGGTGAGTTCAAGGTAAGCTGATTCTGAGCAGTGTCTGTTTGTTTCAGAAAAGCCGCCTCGAAAAACAGGCGGCTTTTCTGCGATATGGAACGGTTATTATCAAGTGTTCATCCCGGGGAAAGAGGTTTTGAAAGAGTGGACCGCTATTTTGGAGGGACAGAGGAACCCTTCGCCGTACATGACGCCGATCTGCTCGCCGAAATATCGGCTTCGGGCTTCGAGGGCAGTAAGAAACTCCTTTCTCTTGATCAGGGTTTTCTGCTCGTCCGCTCTGTCTTCACGGTAAAACTGCGATTCAAAAGCGAGAACCCCTTTCTTTGATTTCACGAATGTATCGGAGACATCGACGATGATGTCCGGTTCGAGATGTTTGAACTGGATATAATGAAGCAGATGTCGGGGACGGTGGGGCTCCTGGCGAACTCCTGCGAGGTCGCTTCGCAGCTGCTGCAGACCTGCATAGTAAACGGCATCGCTGACCAGTTTTGACGCTTTCATATGGTCCGGATGGCGCTCGTCGGTAGCGTTCGCAAAGACCACATCGGGTTTGAAATGCCGTATGACCCGGATGATTTCGGCAAGATTTTCTTCCGTATAGAACAGTTTCGAGTCACCGAGATCGAGGGTTACCCTGAAACGGTAGCCCATGATGCGGGTTGCTTTATCCGCCTCGGCCTTTCTTGTTTCAGCCGATCCGTAAGTTCCCATTTCGCCTTTCGTGAGATCGCATACGGCAACATCGTTGCCTTCATCGATGATTTTCAGAAGCGTGGCCCCGCAGGAAAGTTCGACATCGTCAGGATGTGCTCCGAATGCGAGAGCATATACCTTTTCAGGCGCACCGTTAATTTGACTGATCATGTATGTGGTATGATTTTCATTACACCAGAAAATATGACATT
The DNA here is from genome assembly GCA_013334225.1 of Chlorobiaceae bacterium. GTDB lineage: Bacteria > Bacteroidota > Chlorobiia > Chlorobiales > Chlorobiaceae > Chlorobium. The sequence goes on along the minus strand of JAAXXY010000008.1, from coordinate 4,531 downwards.
TCTCGGGTGTCGAGTTACAAAATGGTAATAAGGACTCGAATTGCAATCAGCATTTTTCAAGCCGGTTTTTCGTGCCTGACAGAATCCATTTTTTTACTATACAATAATTTATGGATTATTCAGCCGACTGCATCGGCCTCGGAATGACGAATCGGAGCTGTTGTCGCTGACCAGGATTGACAGTTTTAATCGCTGGAATAATAATATAAAAGAGCATTATGACCTGCGGTTGGGCATGCATGACATCATGCAGGAGTTTGGAACAAAATACTTGCGGGAGGTTACCATAAATGCTAACTTGTGCGTTATGGGTTATGACATCGAATATTTCCATTCAAAGGTCAAAGAGGAAATTTCTTGTTGGCCGGCAACTGTTCGGGCTGATTATGCCCGTCTGATCGAGTTGTTGATGGAATTCGGGCCGGACCTGAGAATGCCCCATTCAAAAGCCATGGGTAGTGGCCTGTTCGAGCTCAGGGCACGGGGGAAAGATGGAGTCGGCAGATCATTCTACTGTTTTGTAAAGAATAAGCGGATAGTGATTCTTCACGCATTCATCAAAAAGACACAAGCCACACCGAAACGAGAATTGACAATAGCACGAAAACGCATGAAAGAGGTTCATCATGGATAAACTGTCCTACAAACCGGTTTCTCACGACCACGAGGAGTTCCTTCGTGAAGCGAAAAAAGATGAGGAGTTTCGGAAGGAATACGAGGCGTTGGCTCCTGCCTATGCTCTTATAAGGGAGCTGCTTCTTGCACGCCAGCACTCGGGGTTGACTCAGGAGTCGATCGCCCAAAAAATTGGTACTACAAAGAGCGCAATATCCCGGTTGGAATCAGGTGGAAAACACATCCCCTCTATAACTACCCTCAGGAAGTACGCAGAGGCTGTTGGTTGCGAGCTTGAGATAAAACTCGTTCCAAAAAAACAGGGCAAGAGCACCGCCTGACCCCTTGAATCCGCAAGACGAACCTTTCGGCTCGATAAGGGCACTGGCAGAAGAGATGCAACGGCTCGCAGCGGTAGCTGTGCAGCAGTATACGCCAGTTGTCGAGAACATAATCAGCAGCGAAAGCAGGGATATTCGACACATCGAGCATACCCTTGACCGCCTGCTTGATTTTTGTTTCTACGGCCCTATGGTCGAGCTTTTTCGAAAGCTTTGCCGCCACTACTATTTCATCGATCCCGAAGCTGCTGCGTACTATGTGCTCAGCTACAGGGAGATGTGGGATTCGGAAGAGGGTGGTGAGGAGTGTTGAATACTGGAACTTGCTTTGCCTGAGCAAGTATGATCAATCTCGATATTCAGGTGCAAAGTGAACCGGTAAGCAGGAAGTTCCGGATCAGGAAAGAGGTATCAGATGAGTTCGACCTTTATGTGAAGGCAGCACAGGAAAAGACGAAAGGCGCCGATGAATCTCTTGTACTTGAGGCGATTCTGAGGAATCATCTCAAAAGGGACAAGGGGTTTCGTGCGTGGATGAAACAAGTGAAACAGGAATAAATGGATTCAATCTACTGTGTTTACCCTCCTTATTAAGCATTGATGAGCATCATGCATGAGTCGATACTTGACGACGAAATGATGCTTTTCACTACCCCTCATTCTTGAGTTCTGATTTTCCCTTTTTGGATGCATAGCTCTGCCAATGATTTCCTCTTGAGAAGGTTAAGGTATTTTTCATGATGAAATGTATGCATGACAACATTCAATCATGACAGCATGTGGAATTTGAGGAATAAATCGGATTTCGGTGAAAGTATGAGGGATTGAAAGATCATCTGTAAGTCAGGTGCTTTGCTCGGCGATAACGGATGAAATCGGCTTATAATACTGAGGAATAGCGCAATGTATTCGTATAATTACAATTATCGTCTTACCTCAATTTATAAAGCAAGTTCTTCTCCAGTCAATTTAGGGAGTTTTCGAGATGGTTAACATTGAAGACCGTTGGTTGTCGATCCATGAGATTTGCACCCATCTTGGGGTCAGTTCGGATACGGTGTACAAGTGGATCAACAAAAACGGTATGCCAGCCCATCGAATGGGCCGATTGTGGAAGTTCAAGAAAGACGAGGTTGATGAATGGGTGAAAGCTGGTGGTGCCGCTTAACAGAAATAAATGATTTTAATTATGATATGAGCAATAAGAACGGCATCAAAAGGAGTAAGGTAGATCTCGACATCGGAATGCTTTCCAGTCATCTGTGGGAGGCGGCGAATATCTTGCGCTGTCCTGTCGATGCCGCTGATTTCAAGACCTATATTTTTCCGCTTCTGTTTTTCAAAAGGCTCTCAGATGTTTATGATGAAGAGTTTGCGAATGCCCTGAAAGTATCACATGGTGACCTCGAATTTGCCTGTTTTCGTGAGAATCACCGTTTTCAGGTTCCCGAGAACTGCCATTGGTCGGATATTCGGTCTAAAAGCATCAATATCGGTCATGCGCTCCAGAGCGCCATGCGCAGTATCAAGCAGGCCACCCCTGATACTTTGCACGGCATTTTCGGCGATGCACAGTGGATAAATAAGGAGCGCCTTTCAGATGCACTGCTCAAGGATCTCATTGAACATTTCTCATCGCTCGATCTGGGCAATGGACAATGCAAGGCGGACATTCTCGGTCAGGCATACGAATATCTGATCAAGAAATTTGCAGATCTCACCAACAAGAAGGCCGGTGAATTCTATACGCCCCGGTCCGTGGTGACGCTTATGGTTCGTATTTTTGCTCCAAAAGCCGGTGAGACGATCTATGACCCGGCCTGTGGAACGGGCGGCATGCTTCTCGAAGCCCTGCACTATGTCAAAGAGTATGGTGGAAACGAAAATCTCATGCTGGGCAAGCTTTATGGCCAGGAAAAGAACCTGACAACTTCATCTATCGCACGGATGAACCTGTTTCTTCATGGTGCTGAAGATTTCCATATCGAACGGGGTGATACACTGAGAATGCCTGCTTTTTATTCCGGTGACAGTCTTGCCGTTTTCGATTGTGTCATCGCCAACCCACCTTTTTCTCTAGAAAAGTGGGGAGACGATGTCTGGATCAACGCCCCATATGGCCGGAATTTCGCAGGGCTTCCTCCGGCAAAATCCGGTGACTTCGCGTGGGTTCAGCACATGGTCAGATCCATGGTTTTCAAAACCGGAAGAATGGCGGTTGTTTTACCGCATGGAGTCTTGTTCCGAATGTCAAAAGAAGGCGAAATCCGACGCAAGCTGTTGGAGATGGATATACTCGACGCAGTCATCGGGCTTGGGCAGAATATTTTCTACGGTACCGGCCTTGCTCCATGTGTGCTCGTATTCCGCGACAGCAAGCCAGCAAACCGCCGCAAAAAGGTTCTGTTCATCGATGCTTCAAAGGAATTTAAAACCGGAAGAGCCCAGAACGAACTGCTATCAGAGCATGTGGACAACATCCATCGCTGGTACGAAGAGTACCGGGATGTGGAAGGAATCAGCCGAAGGTTGTGTCGGAAGACACTGAATCATACGGGCAGGATTCCCTCAGACAGGCCATTGCGAACTGGCAGGAAAGTTCTGTGGCTTTGCGTGAATCGATGAACGGCCTTTTTAACATGCTTGAAAACCGGGAAACTGCATGAAGGCGGAAAAGACCAAACAGACTGTGATGGTCTCCTCCTCCGTTTACGGTATCGAGGAGTTGCTTGATCGAATCTATACATTGCTGACTTCTTTTGGTTACGAGGTTTGGATGTCGCACAAAGGAACGGTCCCTTATTTTCCAACCGGACAGCATTTCAAAACTGTCTTGAGGCTGTAAAACATTGCGACCTGTTTCTTGGTATCATAACCCCATCCTATGGCAGCGGGCAGGACCCAGACGATCCTGCGCAGGTCAATAACACATCAGGAGTTGCTCAGAGCCATCGAGTTGAACAAGCCTCGCTGGATATTGGCGCATGAGCATGTTGTGTTTGCGCGTACACTGCTGAACAATCTTGGATTCAAAGGAAAGAACGGACGTGAACAGCTGAATCTGGACAGAAATCAGGTGTTTACAGATCTGCGTATTATCGATCTTTACGAAGAGGCCACGATGGATCTTGAGGCTCCGGATACTGTACCTCTTGCTGAAAGACAAGGTAACTGGGTTCAGAAGTTCCGTACTTCCAGTGATGCTTCCATATTTGTGACTGCACAATTTTTCCGTTACCAGGAGGTTGAAGCGTTTATCAGGGAGAATTTCAAGCCGGTTGGGTCTGTTACTGATAAAGGAGGTGACGCATGACCACCGATTTTGTCAACGATTATCTCGCGCTTGGTGAAGGCCAACGCATCGAGTTCAAATCCGTTATCCGGAATATCGCTGAACTGGGGAAGGTTGCCTGCGGTTTTCTGAACACTGCAGGTGGTTATATCATCTGTGGTGTTGATGACCGGGGAATCGTTTCCTCCCGAGTTGTGCCAGTTAGTGCCAAAACTCAGAACTCAAGGAGTTGCTGAACCTCGTTTGTAAATTTGCTTGTACCCATCTGTTTGATATAAACCTC
>JAAXXY010000079.1 GCA_013334225.1 Chlorobiaceae bacterium | reverse complement strand
ATCCCGACCGGCAAAATATTGGGCTTCACCGAAAGAGGTTGTGCTGAATCCCGATAAAGAGCGCTGATTTTTTCAATAACCGGCGACATCTATGTTGATATTAAGCGCAGGTCACATAATGTTTTCCGGCAATGATGCCGCAAAAAAAGCGCCTCCACCTTCCGGCGGTTCGAGATGGCAATACCCGGAAACAAGCGCCCTGCAACAAATAAAAAAGTTCTGGCTGCTCTTCCATGGGAAGGCTTCAAAAACAATCACAGGCGACTCTACAGGATTATTATAGCTTTTTCGGACAATTTTTGACCGATTTAGCATTTTTTGATTTATTAGTAAATAACTGAAAAAATTGCAGGTCCCGGAGCTGGAAACAGAAAAACCGTTATGTGCTCAATATTCCGCATAAAATGAAGTGCCGCGGCTGCAACAATGCTGTCGGGCACGATATGCCAACCGGCACAGCTATCGTCGCTCGATGCGAACAGTTCATGAAACGACACGATAGCATAAAGATGCACCGATCTGAACGAACGAACAAACCCGAGCGTTATGGCAGGCGGATTTATGCTCAAGCAACAAAAAAAACCAAAAAAAATACGTAAAATTAAAATATTGCAATCTGTAGAGACTACAATATTTTCGGCATAAACAAACCGTAGCCAATACCGTAAACCTGACCCGATGCATAACGGCCTTCAATCCAAAAGATTTTTTCCGAATCGGACACGATCCATTCCAAGAGACCCCGTTTGTGCAATACCGAACCTCTCTATTTTTTAAAGTTCGATGCATAACAAAACAGTTTAAATGAGGCAGCCGAAAGCCATGAATGATTTTGAAGAGTTCGCCGTTGTAGAGCTTCGAAAAACACTGCTGCTGCCCCTTGAGGACCTTCTGGTCGCCGCTCAAGAGTTCATCAACCCCAAAATTTCCCGAACAGCCCTTGAATGCTGCCTTCGTCGATACGGAGTCGGCAATCTCAGGAAACTGATGACCAGGGAAGTGGGTGCTGAAAATCCAAAAACAACCATCATGAGCCGTCCACCCGGCCATGTGCATATCGAGGTCAAATGCTTACCGCAAATGAGCGATGAACCAGGCCGGACATACCTCTATGCAGGAATCGACAAGGCGAGCCGCTGGGCATATCTGGAAATCAGGTCGAACAAAAATGCCGGCTCGACTGCAGGCTTTCTGAAAAAGCTCGGAAAAGAAGCGCCATTCAGAATCACCAGGGTTTCGACCTATAACGAAGACGCGTTCACCAACCAGTGCGGCACTCTTGGCAATCGCAAGCGGACTGCTCGTCACGCCTTCGAAAAAACCTGTCGGGAAAACAGGATCGAGCATAACCTGATAACGCTCCGCACCGAGCAAACAGACGATGGAAAAGACGGCGTCAATGGCAAAACCGAAAATAGCCTGCAGCATATCCGGACCGGAAGTTCCCGCCAACTGGAGAATATAATCCGGACCTGTTGCAGGTACTACAACGACCACATCTCCCAGAAACGATTGGGGCACAAAACGCCGAATCAGGCGATAAACGGCTGGAAAAAACAAAATCCCGAGTTATTCAATAAAACATTCTGTGACATTATGCATCCTGCCGTCACATCAGGCGAAAACGACCGGACAACAGCAGCCAGCCTCCCCGTTTCAACCATTGCCGGACAAGGGAGAAAGGAAAAAGATCTCCGGCTGAACCGTGCGCTGCTGGCCCTGAGCAGTTGCAACCAGGCACTGCTGCATGGCGATAACGAGATGCAGCTGCTGCACGACATCTGCCGCATTGTAGTTGAGACCGGTGACTACGGAATAGCGTGGGTAGGCTATGCGATACATGATGCAGCGAAAACCATACGGCCGGTCGCTCAGGTCGGTATTGAAGAGCGGTACATCGAAATGCTCAGGATCACCTGGGCGGACACGGAACATGGCCGGGGACCTACCGGCAGGGCCATCCGTACCGGTCAGGTCTGTTCCGTCGGCAATATACCGACAGACCCGCAATTCGCGCCCTGGCGCGAAAAGGCAATGAAGCTCGGCTACGCTTCGGTAATAAGCTTTCCCCTGAAAACAGCGGACCATCGGGTGTTCGGCGCATTATCCATCTACTCGACTAAGCCATACGGATTTAACGAGGAAGAAACAGGCATACTCGTTTCGTTGGCAGAAAACCTCGCATTCGGCATCACCACAATCCGAGCCAGAAAAGCCCTTGTTCTTGCGGAAAAGAAGTTACTGCAAAGCGAAGCCAGGCACAGACGATTGTTCGAAAACAAGATTATCGTCATGCTGATCATCGATCCCTCCGACGGGCGCATCGTTGACGCCAATCCTGCCGCGGTGAGCTTCTACGGATGGGAACGCGATGTGCTTCTCCGCAAAAAAATCAGCGACATCAATATGCTGAACGAAGTGGACGTACAGGCAGAAATGCAGCGAGCGGTAGAAAAAGAGTGCAATCACTTCTCGTTCCGGCACCGCCGGGCTGATGGGTCCATACGTGACGTTGAAGTGACAAGCACCACGATTTTCGCCGAAGACAAACCGCTGCTGTACTCCATCATCAACGACATAACCGAGCGCAAACAGTATCAGGAGCAGCTGGCCAGAAACAATGAACGGATGCAGTTCATCATGCAGGCGACAGGCACCGGGTTCTGGGAAACCGAACTTGCATCAAATACGAGTTTTGTCTCCGATGAACTGTGGCGACTCCACGGCCTCGATCCACTGAAGACCGACCCTTCCCGTGAATACTGGCTGCAGTCAATGCTCCCCGAAGATCGGGAAAACGCAGAAAAAAGCGTCTCGAACGCCTTGAAAAACGGCTCGGAATTCAATTGCTCCTGGCGGATACGCAATGCGGACGACAGCATTCGCTGGCTCATGTCGAAAGGAATACCTTGCAGGAACGACGATGGAAAGGTAACACGGTACGTAGGCATCGTCACCGATATCACGGACAGAAAAAAGGATGAGGAAAACATGCGGCAGATGGAATCAATCCTCAGAAAAAATCAGCGTCTTGAAACAATAGGAACGCTTGCCGGGGGAATTGCGCACGACTTCAACAATATCCTCACCCCTATTCTCGGGTACGCTGAAATGGGCATCAGCTCCATTGCCAAAGAGGAGCCCCTGCACGATTATTTTTCGGAAATCATGCTCGCGGCTGAACGGGCCCGGAATCTTGTCGAGCAAATCCTGACATTCAGCAGAGCCCAGGAAGGCAACCCCTCTGCCGTAAGCGTTCAATCAGTTATCGCCGAAGCACTCAAACTCCTCCGCCCGTCGATACCTGCAACGATCGCCATTAAACAGCACATCGAGAGCACCTGCAGAAATATTCTGATCGATCCGTCGCAAATCCATCAGGTTATCGTCAGCCTCTTCTCCAATGCGTGCCACGCATTGGAGAAATCGGGAGGAACAATAACCTTGACGCTCAAAGAAATGCATCCCGATGCCGACATGCAGAAAATTCTGCCCGACCCTCCTGCCGAGCATTATTTACAGCTCAGTGTAGCCGACACCGGAATCGGCATGGATGAAACAACAATGGAACGTATTTTCGAACCGTACTTCTCCACAAAAGCCGTCAACAAGGGCAGCGGACTCGGCCTTTCAGTGGTCCATGGGATCGTCACCAGCAACAATGGGGTAATCACGGCTGAAAGCCTTCAGGGAAAAGGCACCACTTTTCGGGTCTATCTTCCTGTAATTGAGCATCCGGTCATCAATACGGCTCGTCAAGAGATCGCTGCAACGGGAAATGGCAGCAGCATCCTGTTTGTCGACGATGAACAGGCCACCATCAAAATGACAAAAAGGATGCTGTCGAGACTCGGCTATCAGATATGCGCATTGAGCTCACCACAGAAGGCTCTCGAACGCTTCAGGCTGCATCCCGACCGGTTCGATCTGCTCATCACCGACCTGACCATGCCCGAAATGAACGGGATCACTCTTGCGTACGAGCTTCATAAAACAAGACCCGGCTTACCGGTAATTCTGATGACCGGCTATGGAAAGGATATCGGCGACAGCGCACTGAACCAGTCAAAAATCCGCAAATGCCTGAAAAAACCGCTGAAAATGGCCGAACTCGCCGCGGCGATCAGGGAGATCATTCCGAACGAAAACGCATGACGAACGTCTGTCAAGTCACATCCCGTCGAATCAGGAAGTCCGGTCCGAGAGCGCGCAGGAGAACCAGCTCAAGCTGTTCACGCTGAATATCACCCTGTTGTGAAAACAGGGGCAATACCTTGCCGGAAGCATCCGGACAGGC
>JAAXXY010000047.1 GCA_013334225.1 Chlorobiaceae bacterium | reverse complement strand
ATTCTCCAACGATCTGTAAAGCATTATGACTCATAAGGGTGATGTCAAGGAACAGGCGAAGGATATCCTCGAGGAAACCCTTGACAGGGAGGCCGTTATTGTGCTTGGCAGGATTTCGGAAGAGATGCAGTTAATGTTCATGGCTCATCCGGAACCGGCAAGGCAAGAGGTGGAGAGGATAATAACCGGTTTTTTTCTCGAAAACGGCAAATCGGAGCAGTTTATCGAAGATTGGATCGCTACATCAACCGAATACAGCAAAATGCGGGGTTTGAGCGAGAAAGATCAGCCGAAAGCCATGCTTTCCGATCTCGGTGTTTTCAGGTTCATGAGTTTTCTGAAAGACAAGGGCCTGACGGATGACCAGATCACCATTGTTCTTACCGGTGCCGTTCAGCAGTCAGTTTCCGACAACGGGCAGGGCACGGTATGATATTTTAACAATGCTGTCGTTCCTGACAGCGTATCAATAATTCAGATATAATGAAAAAAACGACACTGCTTCACGAAGGCAAGGCTAAGAAAGTATTTCTGACCGAGGACAGCGATCTTGTCATTCAGGAGTTCAAGGATGATGCAACAGCCTTCAACAACAAGAAAAAAGGCACCATAGCCGACAAGGGCGTGGTGAATAACGCGATTTCCTGCAAGCTTTTCTCTCTGCTCGAGGAGAACGGTATCAGGACACATCTGGTTGAAAAACTCTCCGACCGCGATATGCTCTGCAAGCGTCTCGATATAATCAAGGTCGAGGTTGTGGTCCGTAATGTTGCTGCCGGTTCTCTGGTGAAAAGGTATGGATTTTCGGAAGGGACCGTGCTTGATCAGCCGATTGTAGAATTTTACCTGAAAAACGACGATCTCGACGATCCGCTGATGAACGAATCCCATGCTGTCGCTCTTGGCGTGGCAACGCTCGAGGAGCTTGAAGTCCTGAGAAGCCGTGCTGTGGCTGTCAATACCGTTCTCAAGGAGTTTTTTGCCGGAAGGAAGCTCATGCTTGTCGATTTCAAGCTTGAATTCGGCCGTTACGATCACGGGATTCTGCTCGGTGACGAGATAAGCCCGGATACCTGCCGTCTCTGGGACCTGGAAACAAAGGAGAAGCTTGACAAGGACCGGTTCAGGTTCGATCTCGGAGGGGTGGAGGATGCATACAGCGAGGTTCAGCGCCGTGTTCTCTCTCTTGACTGAAAAAGAGCTCTGAAACCCGGGAATATAGATGCTTGACTCTGCAATCAATTTTCTGCAGCATGCCGATCCGTTTGCGGTCTACGTATTGCTTTTTCTGATTGCCTTTCTTGAAAACGTTGTGCCGCCGATACCCGGCGATGTGCCGGTCGCGTTTATCGGCTATCTCATCAACTTCAGCAAGGTATCGTTCTGGTGGGCGGTGTTTTTTTCTTCAGCCGGTTCCCTGACCGGTTTCATGCTTGTTTACCTGCTCAGCAGGCACCTTGGCCTGAAACTTTACGCAGAAGGAGAAACATCCGCACAGAACTGGCTTTCAAGGACCATTCACCGCTTTTTCCCTCCGTCCGACATGGACATCCTGCGCCGGAAGTTTGCCGCTCACGGGTATCTCTCCGTGCTGGCCAACCGTTTCCTTTTCGGCTCCAGGGCGGTCATTTCCGTCATGGCCGGTCTCATGCACCTGCGAATTGTTTTCGTTTTCATCGCTGCAGCTGTCAGCGCCACTGCATGGAACATCCTTCTCATATACGGCGGTTTTCTGCTCGGGCAAAACTGGAAGGATATCGGGCATTACGTAGCTGTCTACAGTATTCCGGTAACGGTTTTTTTCATTCTGCTGGTCATTATTTCAGTCTGGAGATTTGTCAGGGAAAGAAAGCGGGCGCATGAATGAGTTTTTTTTGTTATTTATCACCAGCCCTTTAACTTTAGCCTCATTAATTCACAAGAATTTTTTGTTGTAACATCATGGCAAGAGAAATAAAAAAATATCCTGCTGACAAGAAAGGCGAGCTTCTCGAACTCGCCTCGATCGATGAGCTTAAAGAGATGGCCCGACAGGTCCGTCGAGATATCATCAGAATGCTTGCCAAGGCCAATTCCGGCCATACCGGCGGTTCTCTCGGCATGGCGGATATTTTCACTGCGCTGTATTTCCGGCTGCTCAATCATCAGCCTCATGCATTCTGGCATCATCATGAACAGGATATGGTGTTTCTGTCCAACGGACACATAGCTCCGGTATGGTACAGTGTCCTTGCCCGTTCCGGGTATTTTTCCATTGAAGAGCTTGGATCACTGCGCCAGGTGAACTCCTATCTTCAGGGCCATCCGACTTCCGATTCGAGGCTTCCCGGCATCAGAATCGCTTCCGGTTCCCTCGGCCAGGGGCTTTCAGCGGCCGTCGGCGCCGCTCTTGGCATGCGGGTTGACGGGAAAGAGAGTTTCGTGATCTGCCTCATGGGAGACGGAGAGTGCCAGGAAGGTCAGATATGGGAAGCGGCAATGAGCGCCTCCCACTATGGGCTCGGCAATCTTATCGGAATTGTCGATTACAACAACCAGCAGATTGACGGAGAGGTTGCCGACGTCATGAATATTGAGCCGTTCGCTGATAAATGGCGTGCATTCGGCTGGGATGTCCATCATTGCAACGGTAATGATATCGAGGATTTTATCGATACAATGGAAAAACTGCGTGATGGCGAAAAACGCGGCAAACCCGCGGTCATTCTTGCCGAGACCATCATGGGCAAAGGCGTGCCTTTCTTCGAGGGAACCATGCAAGACAAAACCAACTGGCATGGAAAACCTCCTTCTAAGGATGATGCCGAAAAAGCGCTCGAGATCATCGGCGAAACGATTTTCGGAGACTTTTAGCCGTTCAGGAATTTGTGCAGATACTTGCTGGTACATATAAAGGATTGAAAATCAGGAGTTCCTCGACGCAGGCCATTCGTCCCTGCAGCAGCCGTGTCAAGAAATCTCTTTTTGACACGCTTGCTGCAAGGATCGATTTCGAGGGTATTTCGGTCCTCGATCTCTTTGCCGGTTTCGGTTCCCTTGGTTTTGAAGCCCTCAGCCGGGGCGCGGCGTCTGTCTGTTTTGTCGATCAGCACGTCGATTCACTGAAATCCCTCAAGGCTTCAGCTCAGCACATAGGCGTTTCTGACTGTGTGAAAATCGTGAATGCCGATGTGTTCAAATTTCTATCCCGTGCCAGGGAGCGATTTCAGCTTGTGTTCTGTGATCCGCCCTATTCATGGCCCGATTATGAAGGGCTGATCGAGAAGATTGCCGGAACACCGGTACTCGATGAAGAGGGGTTGCTGCTGATCGAACACAGCGCAACGCTCGAGTTCACCGCCTCTCCTTATTACTCATTCCATAAGGATTACGGTATGACCAGAGTTACTTTTTTCAAGAAAATACCCTTATCCATATGAAACAGAGCGCTATTTATCCCGGTACCTTCGACCCGTTCACCAACGGTCATCTCGACGTGCTCGAGCGTGCGCTCAATATTTTTGAAGAGGTTACGGTCGTTATCGCTGAAAACAGCCAGAAAAATGCCTTGTTTTCCATCGAGGAACGGTTGGCGATGATCAGGGAAGTTATCAGGGATTACAAGGGTGTCGACGTGAAAGTGCTGAAAGGAGGCCTTCTTGCCGATTACGCCCGCCAGCTGGGAGCGAAGGCTATCGTTCGTGGAGTGAGGCAGGTAAAGGATTTCGAATATGAATTCCAGATTTCGCTGCTGAACCGCCATCTCTATCCCGAAGTAACCACGGTATTTCTCATGCCGAATGTGAAGTATACCTATGTCGCATCATCGATCATCAGGGAGGTGGCGATGCTTGGCGGTGATGTCAGCAAATTTGTCCATCCGTGCGTGCTCGAGATGCTCGATAAAAAACGTGAGGGGCAGCACGACCATACATCTCAATAATCCATACATATACGTTTTATGTCCACATCATTGTCACCGGAAGAAAAATATCTGACCCGCAGAGTGCTCTGCATGCAGGAATCGCAGACCATAAGGATCAGCAATCTCGCAAATAAAATGAAAGCCGAAGGGAAGGATGTCGTCAGCCTTTCGGCAGGTGAACCGGATTTCCCGACGCCTGAGAACGTCAACCAGGCTGGTATCGACGCCATCAGGGCAGGTTTTACGCGCTATACGGCCAACTCCGGCATACCCGACCTGAAAAAAGCGATAGTCGAGAAATTCAGGCGCGACAACGGTCTCGAGTTCAGGGAAAACCAGATTATCGTAAGCAACGGCGGCAAGCAGACCCTTGCCAATACCTTTCTCGCGCTCTGCCAGGAAGGCGATGAAGTGATCGTGCCGGCCCCTTACTGGGTAAGCTTTCCTGAAATGGTCCGTCTTGCCGGAGGCACACCGGTAATTGTCCACACCACGCTTGAAAACGAATACAAGCTTACGCCGGACCAGCTCGAAGCGGCCATTACACCAAGGACGAAAATCCTGGTATTGAACTCGCCGTCCAACCCTACCGGTGCGGTATACGGTGAAGCCGAAGTTCGTGCTCTCATGAAGGTTGTCGAAGGGAAGGATATCTTCGTCATTTCCGATGAAATGTATGACATGATCACTTATGACGGTGTGCATGCCTTCTCACCAGGCAGGATTCCGGAAATGAAGGATTGGGTAATCGTCAGCAACGGTGTTTCAAAGTCCTACTCCATGACCGGCTGGCGTATCGGCTATCTTGCCGGTCCGAAATGGCTTATCGACGCCTGTGACAAGATACAGTCGCAGACCACATCGAACGCGAACGCGATTGCGCAGAAAGCAGCAGTGGCTGCATTGACCGGCGATCAGGGGATCGTCGAGGAGCGTCGGGCCGAATTTGAAAAAAGGCGTGATTTCATGTTCAAAGCCCTGAACGATATTCCCGGTTTCAAAACTGCACTGCCCCGGGGTGCCTTCTATATTTTCCCGGATATCAGCGGTCTGATCGGCAAGACTTTCAACGGCATGCTCATGAAAGATTCCGCCGATGTTGCGGAATATCTTCTGAAGGACCACCTGGTGGCAACCGTTCCGGGCGACGCTTTCGGAGCTCCTGAAAACCTCCGGCTTTCCTATGCTGCTTCGATCGCATCGCTGGAAGAAGCGGTAAACCGGATCAGGAACGCCTTCAAATAAGCTGCCTGTGCTGAAAGTCCGCCGAAGCAAACTGTATACCTGGTGGTTCGGCTGGTATTCCCGGCGCCAGTTCAGGCGGTATTTCAATACGGTTCAGGTTTTCATGCAGCCCGGAGTAGAGGAGATGGATCGCCATACTCCGGTTGTTTTTTTTGCCAATCATGCATACTGGTGGGACGGGTTCTGGTCACAGCTCTGTACAGAGGAGTTTTTCCGGCAGAACCTTTATATCATCATCGAGTATCAGCAACTCAGCAAGCACCGTTTCTTCACCCGTCTCGGCGCTTTTTCCATCGATCGCGCCCGTCCGAGAAGCATTCCGGAAACACTTCGATATGCGGCAAATCTGCTTGCCTCGGAAAGCGGACGGCAGAATGCCCTGTGGATTTTTCCACAGGGGAAGATCGAGCATATCGATAAAAGGCCGATTGTCTTCTACCGCGGGACGGCTTCGATCGTTTCTCAGGTGCTCGAAAAAACATCGGGAATTTACCTTGTTTCAGTTGTCAGCCGGATTGAATATCTTAAAGAACAGAAACCCGATCTTTTTCTGTCCTTCAGAGAGCCTCGTCTTGTTGTTCCATCAGCATATCCTGGTTCAGATGCTCTTACCGAATACATGCAGAAGATGACCGAGGAGCATCTTGACGAGCTTCGGAACAACATCTTGCGAGGAACGTTTGATGGCTCGAGAATCGTTGTAAGAGGAACTCCCTCGATAAACAGACGGGTTGAAGATTTCAGACGATTGCTGCGTCTGGGAAGAGAACGGAATTCAAAGGAGTAATGGAAACCGGTCGTAAGATGTTTCCGAAAATAAATGAGATGCTATGAGTAATGTTATCTGCAGTTGCCTGCTTGGTGATAATGCCAAAGTCCGTTTGCGTCTGTCGCAATTGCTGCACAGTGAGATGGAATCCATTTACGGTCCCGCTTCCGAGGAAGCTTCCGGCAATATCTGCGAGGTGGAGCTTCAGGGATGCCGCCGTGAGTTCTTTCTGAACAATACCGGTGAGCCTTTTGCGATCGGGCAGCAGATTATTATTGAAACCGATGGAGGTTATGATTTCGGTATCGTCTATTCGACCGGAACGATCGCCAGAAAAAAATTCCAGCTGAAAGGCCTGGAAAAAAGCGGTCAGCAATGTCCCGAAGTCCTCAGGGTTGCCGACGATAACGACAAACAGGCGATCATCGACCTGAAAAAGCGTCAGTCGGAAATCCGGGAGATCTGTCTGAACAAGATCAAAAAACATGAGCTCGAGCTGAAACTGGTCGATGTGGAACTGCGGATGGACCAGCAGAAACTTTCTGTGTACTATACATCATCACACCGGGTCGATTTCAGAATGCTGGTACGTGATCTGGCCGGTGAATTCAAGGCCCGTATCCAGATGGTACAAATCACGACACGCGAGGAGGCAAGACGGGCAAATGCTTTCGGTCCATGCGGCTGCCTTCTCTGCTGTTCGAGCTGGCTGCCGAAAATCCATGCCAATCCTTTCGCAGAAAAATCCCAGTATACCGAAACATCGAGCACAGACAGCCATACTTTCAATATAACCGGTCTCTGCAACCGACCGAAATGCTGCCTCGGTTATTCCAAACACGAAAAGGGCTGTCAATCACAGACTAACGGGCATATGTCGCTTCCTTCTGTCGGCAGCAGGGTTTCCACTCCCGAAGGACCTGCCGTAGTTGAAAACGTCGATTCCCAGAAAAAACTGATCTGGCTCCGGTACCAGAAGAGCAATCAGACGCGTAGATTCACGGCTGACAAGTTCAATTCGCTTTTCGTCAAAAAATAACATTTTACAACAAGTCTTCATGGTTATCCTGCCCTCAGGGTTTCATAACCTGGACAATGGATTACATCGCTATGTCTGAATTTTCAAGAACCCTTGTCACAACAGCTCTTCCCTATGCAAACGGCCCGGTCCATCTCGGTCATCTTGCCGGAGTGTACCTTCCTGCCGATATGTATGTCCGGTACAAGAGGCTCAAGGGAGAGGATGTCATTCATATTGGAGGATCGGATGAACATGGCGTGCCCATTACGCTTACCGCCGAGAAAGAGGGTATCACCCCTCGCGACGTCGTTGACCGTTACCACAGGATGAACCTCGATTCGTTTACCAGGTGCGGCATATCGTTCGATTATTACGGAAGGACAACGTCGAAGCTCCATCACGAAACGGCCCGGGAGTTTTTCCTCGATATCGAACGCAAAGGCATCTTCATCAAAAAGACGGAAAAGCTGTTTTTCGATCCGAAAGCCGGCCGTTTTCTCTCGGACCGTTACGTTACCGGTACCTGTCCGATCTGCAACAATCCAGAGGCTAACGGCGACCAGTGCGAACAGTGCGGCACCCACCTGAGCCCGCTCGAGCTCATCAATCCGAAAAGCAAGATTTCCGATGCGATTCCCGAACTGCGTGACACGATGCACTGGTATTTTCCGCTCGGCAGGTTCCAGCAGCAGCTTGAGGAATATGTGAACGGTCATGCAGAGGACTGGAGACCGAATGTCGTGAACTACTCCCGGACCTGGTTCAAGCAGGGATTGGGTGATCGCGCAATCACCCGCGACCTTAACTGGGGGATCTCCGTACCACTCGACACTTCCGATGCTGAGGGTAAAGTGCTTTATGTCTGGTTCGATGCGGTGCTCGGTTATATTTCATTCACCAGGGAGTGGGCAGTACTGCATGGTGACGGCGAGCGCTGGAAAGAGTACTGGCAGGACCCTCAAAGCCGCCTGGTTCACTTTATCGGAAAGGACAACGTGGTATTTCATACCCTGATGTTCCCGGCGATCCTTCTGGCGTGGAACGAAGGGCGCGATGCCGGCCTTTACAATCTTGCAGACAATGTGCCGGCTTCCGAGTTCATGAATTTCGAAGGAAGAAAATTTTCAAAATCGAGGAACTACGCTGTCTATCTCGGCGAGTTCCTGGAAAAATTCCCGGCCGATACCCTCCGTTACAGTATCGCCATGAACTATCCTGAAAACAAGGATACCGATTTCAGCTGGCTCGACTATCAGAACCGGACCAATGGCGAGCTTGCCGATACCCTCGGGAACTTCATCAAGCGGTCTGTAGACTTCACCAATTCGCGTTTTGAAGGCGAGGTGCCGGCTGAATGCACAGCCGAAGAGTGGAATTCCGTCGGTATCGACTGGCCTGAAACCCTCAGGCAGTTTGACGAAGCATTCGAACAGTTCCATTTCCGTGAAGCGGTATCGACCGGTATGGAGATCGCAAGGGCATCCAACCGCTTTCTGACAGGATCTGAGCCATGGAAGGTTATCAAGACCGACAGGGGAGCAGCAGCAAAAACCATGGCCCTTTCGCTCAACCTCTGTCATGCGTTATCTCTGGTCCTTTATCCGGTCATACCTGAAACCTGCAACCGGATTCATAGAATGCTCGGATTTGAAGGCGGGATCGAGGATATGTTTGCCAAAGGGAGTTCACTGCTTGCGGTTCTCCAGACTCCTCCCTTGAAAAAAGGGCACAGGATCGGAAAAACTTCCGAAATTCTTTTCACGAAGATCGAGGACAGCGCTATCGAACCGGAGCTCAGGAAAATCGAGAAATTGCTGGCGGAAGCCGAAAAGAAGGAAGCGGTGAAGGTTGAGGAACGCATGGAGTTCAAGCCGGTAATCACTTTTGATGATTTTCTCAAGGTCGACCTGAGGGTGGCGAAAGTGCTTTCGGCCGAGAAGGTGAAAAAAGCCGGAAAACTGCTGAAACTTCAGTTGCAGGTAGGCTCCGATACCCGCCAGGTCCTTGCGGGCATCGCGAAGAACTACACTCCCGAAGAGATGGTTGGCCGGAATGTCGTCCTCGTTGCCAATCTCGCTCCGCGCACTATCCGTGACGAGGTTTCAGAGGGTATGATCCTTGCTGTGGAAGGTGAAGCGGGGAACCTTTTCGTGATCGAACCCGCTGGAAATGAAATAAATGGCAAACAGATACAATAAATGCTTGCAAAAGCATATTTATTGGTTATATTGATCGTACAAACATCGTGGGGTGGAGCAATTGGTAGCTCGTCGGGCTCATAACCCGAAGGTTGCAGGTTCAAGTCCTGTCCCCACCACAAAGAAAACCGCCTTCATCGGCGGTTTTTTTATTTGAGCCTTCTTATCTTCTACCTTACATGAAGTTCTGCGGGCAAAGCCTTTCCGGTCGGACCCGCTACCATTCAATTCCGGAAAAAACATGAAAGGCATCGTTCGATCTCTCTTGTCCCGTTCTTCCGGCAAAGCCTGCATATCACTGCTGTTCTTCTTTTTCGTTCTGATGTCCGTTATGAATGCTTTCGGAGCCCAGCATGAACCGCTGCTCTGCGGTATCGACAGGCTCGAATTATCGGGATTCAAGGAACTTTCGGGGCTGAAGGTGGGTCTGATAACCAACAGGGCGGGGATCGACCGCAATGGTGAAGCGGATTATGCCGTCATGCTGAGAAACGGCATAAAGCTGCAGTATCTCATGGCACCGGAGCATGGTTTTTCCGCCGAGATAGAGGCTGGCCGTCATGTTTCCAATGCAGATGTCGGAGGTTCGCTTCCGGTCTATTCGCTTTATGGCGCGACGAAAAAACCTGACAGCAAACTGCTCGCATCGATCGATATCCTTGTCTTCGATCTTCAGGATATCGGAACGCGGTGTTATACCTATATATCCACCATGAAATATGCCATGGAAGCCTGCGAGGAATCGGGGACGCCTTTCATGGTGCTCGACCGTCCGAACCCGGTCAGTCCACTGAGCGCCGAAGGCTTCATGCCTGCACCCGGTTACACTTCGTTTGTCGGTGCTGTCGATATACCGTTCGTGCATTCGATGACCGTCGGGGAAATTGCCCTGCTCCTGAAGAAACAGCTTTACAAAAGGCTCGATCTTCGTGTCATAAAGATGCATGGTTATCATCGGGACCGCTTTGCCGACGAATATCCCGGTTTCCGTTTTGTTTCTCCTTCACCGAATATCAGAAACGTCGATACCGCGATACTCTATCCGGCAACCGTCTTTCTCGAGGGTACGTCGGTCAGTGAAGGGCGGGGAACCGATACTCCGTTCATGCAGTTCGGTGCGCCGTTTGTCAACAGCCGTGAACTTGCCGCTGAATTGAAAAGTTACAGACTGCCGGGAGTGGCTGTCGACACGGTTTCTTTCCGTCCGTCCACCGGAAAGTTCAAGGGGCAGATGTGCAACGGTTTGAAGATGACCGTCAAGGAGAGAAAGACATTCAGTCCTTTCCGCACATCGGCGGCGATTCTGCTCTCGCTTCAGGCACTCTATCCCGGATTGACCGGGCTCGAAAAAAATGCGGATTTTTTTGACAAGCTTGCCGGTACGCCTCGTTACCGGGAAATGATCATTCGTCAGGAAACAGTTGATCGAATTGTAAAGGAAAGTTCCATGCAGGTCGAAGATTTCAGGAGGAAAAGCTGTCCGGATCTGCTATACCGCTGAGTGCGGTCAACGGGGGATGTCTGTTTTATCGAGGATGCCGTTTTTCGAGAAAAGCACCTGCCACAACTCGATCGATCGGGCATGAAAAGCTCCCGCAAAACTGAGCAGGTAATATCGCCACATCCGGTGAAACCGTTCACTGTAAAGGGATTGGAGGGTATCCCAGTGTTTTTCGAAATTATTGTACCACGCCATCAGCGTGAGGTAGTAGTCATAGGTGAAAACATGCCAGTCCTCGAGTGTCAGCAGGCCTTCGAAGCTGCTCGTGATCTGGCTCGCGGAGGGCAGCATGGAGTTCGGGAAAATATATTTGCAGGTCCACTCGTCACCGTTGGTACACGGTTCCTTGCACCCGATCGTGTGAAGCAGCGAAATCCCGTCAGGTTTCAGGTATCGGCTGATAATTTCAAAATATGAGCGGTAATTCTTGTATCCGACATGCTCGAACATTCCGATAGAATAGATCCTGTCGAAAGATTCCTTCAGGTCGCGGTAATCGGCAAGTTCAATCCTTACAGGCAGCCCGGCGCAGTAATCTCTCGCAAATCGGACCTGTTCCTCTGACACCGTAATCCCGAGGACCGACACGCCATAATGCTTTGCGGCATACCGCGCGGCCCCGCCCCAGCCGCAACCGATGTCAAGCAGGGTCATACCGGGTTTGAGCATCATTTTATCGAAGACAAGGCGCAGTTTATGTTCCTGGGCTTCATCCAGGCTGGCAGCTTTTTTCCAGTATGCGCAGCTGTAGATCATGCGCGGGTCGAGCATTGCCTCATAAAGGTCGTTGCCTATATCGTAATGGGTTTTACCAACGGTAAAAGCTCTTGAAGGGCACTGCAGGTTCAGTACACTGCCGATCCATTTGCCGAGCCTGTCAGTAGGGGTGACAAGTTTTTTATCTATTTCTTTGCTGAGCAGCCTGAAAAAGAACCCTTCGAGATCTTCACTTTCCCAGAACCCATCCATGTATGATTCACCAAGCCCGAGGTTTCCCTCGGTGATCGTTCTCCGGTAGGTCGCAGGATTATGTACCTGCATGTCCCATGGCCTGGTTCCTCCTATAATGATATCCGCACTTGACAGGAACCGTTCCATCTGTTTTCTGAAAAAGTCGTCGAACATTTCCAGATCAATTTATTTTGATAAAAACAGGCAGTTATCTCGGGACCAAGAATGTTCCTTCTATACCGTTGCGCGAATACAGGAGTTGCCAGAGCTGAACATGTCTTGCCCTGAACGATCCTGCGGCGCTGAGAAGATAGTAACGCCACATGCGTAAAAACCGTTCATTGTAGTTATTTGCAAGGGTTGGCAGGTTTATTTCAATATTGTCGTTCCAGGCTTTCAGTGTAAGATAGTAGTCATATCCGAACGAATGCCAGTCTTCGAGAACCAGTAATCCTTCCGAAGCCGAAGTTATATGGTTTGCCGAGGGCAGCATCGAGTTGGGAAAGATGTATTTGCTTGTCCAGGGATCGGTGTTTGTTCCGGAACGGTTGCTTCCGATGGTATGCAGGAGAAAAAGCCCGTCTCCGGCAAGATGACGGTGCACCGTTTTAAAGTAGGTGCGGTAATTCTTCACTCCGACATGTTCAAACATGCCGATCGAATAGATCCTGTCGAACGTACCTGATATTTCACGGTAATCGGCAAGCCTGATTTCGACAGGTAATCCCTTGCAGTACTCCCCTGCAAACCCAGCCTGTTCGCTTGATACAGTCACACCGGTAACCCGTGCTCCGTAACGTTCGGCGGCATATTTCGCAGCGCCTCCCCAGCCGCATCCGATATCGAGGACCCTCATGCCCGGTTTCAGCATGAGTTTGTCGAAAACAAGGCGCAGTTTGTGTTCCTGTGCCTCATCGAGATCCGATGCTTCTTTCCAGTAAGCACAGCTGTAGATCATGCGCTGATCGAGCATGACGGAATAGAGATCGTTGCCGATATTGTAGTGGGTTTCCCCGACCGTGAATGCTCTCGAAGAGTTCTGCAGATTTAGAGCCTTGCCTATGAGTCCGTTGATGAAACGGGGGAGACCGGAAACTTTTTTTTCGATCCCCTTTCTCAGTATACGATAGAAAAATTCGTCAAGAGCGGGGCAGTCCCACCAGCCGTCCATATACGATTCTCCTGCGCCGAGATGTGCTTCGGTAAGAATCCTTCGGTAAAAACGATCGTCATGTACAGCTATATCCCAGGGATGAGGTCCGTCGATGGTAATACCTGCATCTGAAAAGAGTTGCCTCACCCTGTGCCTGAATAATAGAATACCCATATAGCACTCTTCCTTTGTGTTTTCAACCAGGGGGGATAACAATCTCACTACAGGTAAAGTATACAGAGCCGCAGATGATATATCAAATATTCAGTTCTTTTTCGCCGGCAGGTGAGGGGTGTGAGAAAAAAATACGTTCCAGGTCAGAAAACAAGCAGAAGTGGTTTCAGGACTGAATACATTCTGGAAATAAGGTTACTTCTAATGCTGTAATTGCAGGTTAGATCAGCATGCGGCTTTACTCGGTTTTTTTTGGACGGCCCCGTTTTTTGGATACAGTTTCTTTTTCAGTTATGGGTTCGGGGGATTTTGGTTCTTCAGGCAAATCATCGGATTCAACAAGATCTTCATCGATAGTTTCATCAGGAATATCCGGAACAGAAATAAGATCGATGTCTTCGCACAGTTCATCGATCGCCTCGTATTGCTGTACCTGTGCCTTGCCCCTTGCACCGCGTTTACTTTTCATCGCAGGTTCGATAAGCGTCATGACCTCGTTGATCGAGGCAAAGATGTAGAGCTGTTTATCGAGGTTTGTAAGCTTCAGAAGATCCTTGATCTGCTGGCATAGTGATACAAAAATGGCTAATCCATGGGACTGATTGGCAAGCTGGTGGGTCATAAGCATGGAGCTTATACCGTTCGAGTCGATTGCTTTTACCTGTGAGAAATCAATAATGAGGTTTTTATTGTTTTCTCCGATCAGATTTTCAATTGACTTCCTGTATGTATCGCCGTGACGAAAGTCGAAAACTTCTTCCTCGATTTTCAGAATGGTCAACTCTTTGCGGGTATTGATTGAGCTCTTCATGGAAAATCCTTTCATTAAAACCTGTAAAACATTACTGACAAAAAAAATGAAGCGCGGTAGCGGTGGAAGTTTTAAATTTATTGAGGTCCCTTCAAAGGGCTGTTTACATCAAGGTTATTAATACCGAAGGTAAAAACAAAGCCTGTAAATAATATTTTTTGAAGATTTCCAGACTCTCTATTCCATTCCGGCAAGTCGTTCTGCAAGAGTTTCGATTTCACTGTCACTTTCAGGAGCGGATTCCCAGCTTGCCGCCAGCCTGTTGTTGAAAAAGGTCATCTGACGTTTTGCATAGTTGCGGGTATGCTGTTTTATCAGGCTGATGGCAGCCGTCAAATCGATTTTCCCCTCAAAGTATTGAAACAGTTCCTGATATCCAACAGATTGCAGCGCCTGAATTCTTCTTGACTCGAGCAGCGATTGATATTTTTTGTAAAGTTTTTCAGCCTCATACAGCAGGCCCGCGTCAAGCATTTTTTCCGTACGGTAATTGATCCGTTCATATAACATTTCCCGGGGCATCGAAAGACCGAGGGTGTGGAATTGCAGTCCGGTTCCTCGGCGTTTGCCTTTTGACTGCAGTTCAGTAACGCTCATACCGGTTATTTCAATGATTTCAAGGCTTCTGAGCAATCGATGAGTTTTTGTCGGGTCCAGGGTGGATGCCTGTTCAGGATCTTTTTCCATCAGTCGTCCATACATCGCTTCTTTTCCGTAACGATGGAGTTCGTCGAGAAGCCGTGCCCTTACCACGGGGTTTGTTTCCGGGAGATCAGCGAAACCTTCGAGCAGACCCTGAATATACAGGGTTGATCCGCCTGCAATAATTGGCCGTTTTCCCCTCAGGCGGATCTCTTCTATTCTTTTGGCGGCTTCAAATGCAAAATGTCCGGCTGTAAACGGTTCCCCTATATTTTTTTCATCGATGAAATGGTGCCTTATTTCAAGCAGGGCTTCGGGTGAGGGTTTTGCCGCGCCTATGTCGAGTTCCCTGTATATCTGCCTTGAGTCTGCGGAAATGATCTCTCCACCGGTTTTTCTCGCTACGGCCAGTGCGAGCTCGGACTTGCCGGAAGCTGTCGGGCCGAGAATGACAAGTATCCTGGAATGTGATGAACTGAAAGACATGCCTGCCCTGTTGATTGTGTCAGGGTAAAAAAGATTTCAGTGCCTTGCATACCCTCGCAAGCGGGAGACCGACAACGTTGTAATAGCATCCGGAGATGCATCTGATATGGCAGGCCATCAGCGGGTCCTGAATCCCGTAAGCTCCGGCTTTGTCGAAAGGCTTCATGGTATCGAGGTAATGGCTGATTTCGTCCCTTGACATCGCTTCGATCTCCACTGTCGTGGAAACGCATTCCTGGTGCATTTTCTTTCCGGAAAGGAGCGCGAATCCGGTGAAGACCTGATGTGAACTGTCCTGAAGGCTTTCCAGCATTCCGATTGCTTCTCTATATCCTCCCGGTTTTCCGAGAATCTGTCCATCCTTGACAACGATCGTATCTGCCGCGAGAATGATCATTTTTTTTTTCTCATTCGGCAATGCAGCGAAAGCGGCTTCCGCTTTTTCGAGAGCGATGCGTTTGACATTTTCTTCAATGGAAAGATTGATGTCAAATCGTTCAGGTGTATCGATCGAAACGGTTTCGAACGGAAGCAGCGTAAGAGAGAGTATCTCCTGTCTTCTGGGCGAACTGGATGCAAGGATAAGACCAGGGAAACGCATGATACGATCAGTTCAGATTGTTCCAGCCCCTGCGGTTGAGGTCGGTAAAAATAAGCGATCCCGCAATCAACCCGCTTCCAAGATAGAGGGCCGCCTGCAGGTAATCGCCGAAAATCATTTTGCCTATGCCGAACAGCACCGTGTAGATCATCACTACGCCAAGAAACCAGTCAATGAAGAGCATGCCGAAACCTGTATCGGATTCGACATCGGGAAGGTTCGAAGATATTTTTTTCCAGAACCTGCCGCCAACCCTTGTTCTCCTGTAGAATGTCTCGAGCTGTGCGGTTTCAGTAGGGGCGGTTAAAAAGGTGACGATAAGCGTCGCGGCAATAGTAAATGCTACAATAACGAAAATCGACATGGGAAACGTGATGGATGTATAGAGCTGAAGAAATGTATAGACGATAAACGGTGCAACCATGGAAGTGATCTCCGACCAGGCATTGAGACGCCACCAGAACCAGCGGAGGATCAGGACGAAACCGGTACCGGCACCGCACTGGATAATAAACTCCCATGCTCCGGTTATGGTCTCAAGCACAAAGAAAGTAATGTAAAGGGCGAATACTGCGGTAAGAAATGTTGTGATTTTTGAAACCGTCACATAATGTTTTTCATCCTCGTCCGTTTTCAGGAACCGCTTGTAGAAATCGTTGATAAGGTAACTGGTGCCCCAGTTCAGATGCGTTGACAGTGTTGACATGTACGCGGCAAGAAAAGCCGCTATAAGCAGTCCCTTAAGTCCCGGCGGAAGGGTGGCCTGCATCACCAGCACAAATCCGTCTTCCTTCTGGTTCATGGGCAGGTTCGGAAACATGACAAGGCTTGCAAGTCCGACGATGATCCATGGCCATGGCCTGAGGCAGTAATGTGCGATCGTGAACCAGAGTGTCGCGAGCAGCGAATGTTTTTCGTCTTTCGCGCTCATCATGCGCTGGGCGATATAGCCACCTCCGCCAGGTTCGGCTCCGGGATACCAAGATGACCACCACTGAACGAAAGCCATTGCAGCGAAAGACATGAAGGGGAGCGCAACCGTTCCGTTGATGCTTTGGAGGGATGAAGATGAAGTGAAGGTGGGGAAAAAGTCGAAAAGCCAGCCGGGCAGGGCTTTGGTGAGGCCTCCTGCCGATACGACTGCAGGTGATTGTACTGCGAGAACTGCAAGAATTATGCAACCTGCCATAGCTATGACGAACTGGACGGCATCGGTGATGGAAACACCCCACAGACCTGAAAGACCTGAATAAAACGTGGTCAGAAAGACAAGTGCCACAATGGTCAGTTGCGGATTCAGTTCGGGCACCATGATCCTGATGATCTTGAACATGGCCAGGTTTACCCAGCCGATGATCACGGCATTGATGAAAAGTCCGAAATACACTGCCTTGAACCCGCGGAGAAAGCGTGCAGCCCTGCCGCTGTAACGCAGCTCGATAAATTCCAGATCGGTAAGGATCTCAGCGCGTCTCCATAATCTGGCGAAGAAAAATACAGTCAGCATGCCGCCTGAAACAAAGGTCCACCAGACCCAGTTTCCGGCGATACCGTTTTTTGCAACGAACCCTGCCACAGCAAGAGGTGTGTCAGCTGCGAATGTTGTCGCCACCATACCGGTACCGGCAATCCACCAGGGTAGCTGGCGTCCGGAAAGAAAGAATTCTCCGGTATTTTCAGAGGCTCGGCTTGAAAACCACAAGCCGATGACAAGCGTCAGCACAAGGTAGCCGACGATGAAACTGTAGTCGAGAAGGTTGAGATGCTCCATATCTGATTTACACTGAAATGAATTATTCCGGTTCTCGTTTTTCTATGCCTGTGATTTGTTGTCCGTTCAAGAATCCGTTTTGGCAGTTTCCAGGTATTGATGACTCAGGTTGGGAAAAGCAGAACGGTTTTCCGACTGGCAGATATTTTTCCACTGCAACCGGAAAACCGTTGATGATCATTACCTTCAGTTTTTATTCTTCGATTCTTGAGAGGTCGCGGAAACTTTCGTACCGGTCGTCGATTTCGAGCAGGTCAAGCGACGAGAGTTTATCCGTGCCGAATTTTTCGACGCAGAAGCTTGCCATGGCACTGCCATACAGGACGGCCTTGCGCATTTCGATATCGTTGATGGTTTCACAACGTGACAGGTGGCCGATGAAACCTCCGGCAAATGTATCACCTGCGCCGGTAGGATCATAAATCGATTCCAGAGGGAATGCCGGAGCCACAAAAATACCGTTGTCAGTGAAAAGGAGCGCTCCGTGTTCACCTTTTTTGATGATCAGGGTTTTCGGACCCATGGCGCGGATGATCCTCGCAGATTTCACGAGGTTTGGATTACCGCTGAGAATTCGTGCTTCACTGTCATTGATGATGAAGATATCTACTCGTTCCAGTGTTTTTCTCAGTTCGTCGGGCTTGCCTTCTATCCAGAAATTCATGGTGTCGCAGATTACGAGTTTAGGTTTGTTCATCTGGTCGAGCACCTTGAGCTGCAGCTCGGGATCTATGTTGCCGAGACATACAAATTCGGCATCCCGGTACTGATGCGGAATATCGGGATCGAAATCCGCAAATACATTGAGTTGGGTATCGAGGGTGTCACGGGTGTTCATATCGTAATGATACCGGCCTGCCCATCGGAACGTTTTGCCATTCTCGACTTTCTGTATTCCCTTGGTATCGATGTTTTTCGAATGCAACAGGCTGAAATGTCTTTCCTCAAAGTCGGAACCGACTACACCGACCATCTTTATATCATCGGTGAAATAACTTGCCGACAGGGCAATATAGGTTGAAGATCCTCCGAGGGTGTTGTCGGAACGTCCAAAAGGGGTTTCGATATCGTCAAAAGCAAGTGAGCCGACAATGAGAATAGACATGGTGAAAAGATGGGTTTGGTTAACGGAAAATTGAAGATATGAAAAACGTGCGTTTTTCAATCTTCTGCAGGGATTTATCTTTTACATGTAACGAAGAATAAGGGAGATGCGGATATCGTATAAACGGGAAAAAGGATACAGGAATAATTTCCAGCACCCTTTTTCCCTTCATTCAGAAGATAATCAATGAATCTTCATTGACATTATCTATGCCAACCCCCACCAGGTCGACCAAATCCACCCTGGTTTCCAGAAGGCGGAGGGCCGTCATCGGATTCACCACCTTTTTTATTGCCTTGTCCACTCTGACCTCCTGAGGGAGGAGGAGGTGGTGGGCCACCCGGTCCTCCAGGCCCTTTCTTAAATGTTGGACCGCCGGGACCACCGGGACCACCCGGTCCCCCTGGGCCACCAGGGCCGAAAGGTCCTTTAATTACGCCGGGACCGCCAGGTCCACCCGGTCCACC
>JAAXXY010000101.1 GCA_013334225.1 Chlorobiaceae bacterium | reverse complement strand
ATCGGTGCTGACAAGCAGTGAGGCGATACGCAGCATGCCGGTATGCCAATCCCAGCCGGAATAGATTTTTTTCTCGACAGCCTTCAGGCAGTAATCGAGCAGGAGCTTTCTGATATGCTCCTGAGGCCGGGCTTCTGCAATTGAAAAAAGCATATCACAAGCGGTATTGATACAATCTCCGAAAGAGCCGTCGCTGTCGTCCGAAAACTGCAGGGCGGCAACCATCTGTTCCATTACAGCGGTGCAGATGGAAACGGTGGTCGAATAGTTTTGGCTTTCATACTGCTTTCCTGCCAGGTGCAGAAGTTCGTTCACCGCTTCGCCTACACGGTTCGAGGTAGACCAGCCGATAAAGCCGTCCCTGTCCTTTGCGCTTCGGAGGATTGATTTCAGCTGCTTTTCGTAAAACCGTTTTGATTCACCGGGGTCATGGATGGCAAACGATGCAATGAGCAGGTTCCTGAACTGGACGTTCAGGGTTGCTTGTTCGCGGATGAACTGTTTCAGCTCTTCATGCCCGATGTTATCAAGCATCTCGTCAATGCGTTCGGCGAATGTTTTGCGCTTTACGGTTTTTTTTGTGCTGGATGCGCCCTTGCCGGAGGGTTTCTTTTTCAGATCGAGTGTATCCTGCTGCAGGAAAAACAGCACGGCCGCCACATGTTTGCAGACCGGCCCCATATCGTAGGGACAGCTGCAGAGATGCTCGGTCACAACCTCGTTGGCAACGACCAGCCGCACGGTATACGCTTCCGTTCCTTCTACAATCGTTTCATACTCGCCAGGGCCGGGTTCTTCCGGTTCATGGACCTTTCCGTTCCTGAAATATGCCAGCCCGCGTTTCAGGATGACATCGTCGATATATTCGTCAAACCGGTTTAAAGGGATCAGCATGGTGGAAATTTGATGCTTGACGTTATGCTGTTTTTTTACGAGAAGTTTGGTTCTCTTTGAACTCGAGCACACAGACCGATAATCAAGTACGTTTTTGTCAATATCATGCAATCGGGGAAACTTTCATAACCGCATTGATTTGATGCCTGCTAACTTTGACAGTAATTTCTTTGGACGGGTTTTGTCGAAGGTGCAGGAGATTTAGCTTGCGTGTAAAGAGCTGTTTCACTTACCGATCAACGTCCGTGTGCCGCAGCGAAGCTGCGTGAGAGATGAGGGTAGGCCCCTCGCAATCGGCTTGCAGGAGCAGGTTGCAAACCACCATAAGCGGCTTGGGTCAAAAGCCCAGGTCGGAAGCGTTACGGAAAAGGCATCGAGAAGATGTCAGGTATGAATCAAGGAAGACGAACACCAGTGAACCACCGTACAAGCGTCGTTAATCGATTGACATCAAAACTGGAGCTGGACGTAACTCCAGGAAAAGTCTGGCGGAAACCTGTCTACTGGTCAGGCGGTGTCCGGCGTAGAGGTGGCGTGATCCTGATTCGGGCTCTTGCGTGGAACTGCGGGAACCTTCGATGGCGATGGAAAGGGAAAGGCACAAGTGTGAAA
>JAAXXY010000046.1 GCA_013334225.1 Chlorobiaceae bacterium | reverse complement strand
GAAACGATACCCTTTACGGACAGGACGGCGTTGATCAGCTTTATGGAGAAGAAGGCGACGATTACCTCAGCGGCGGTGCCGATAACGATATCCTCTCCGACAAACTGGGCAGCAACAAGCTTTACGGCGGCGACGGTAACGATATTCTCACTGCGGGTGACGGAAACGACACCCTCTCCGGAGACAACGGCGACGATTCCATCACGACCGGCAATGGCTTCAACCTTGTTTACGGCGGATCGGGTATCGACACCATCGAGGCGGGCATCGGAGACGATACCCTCTACGGCCAGGACGGAGTTGATCGGCTTTTCGGACGAGAAGGCAACGATTACCTCAGCGGTGGAGCCGGCGATGATATCCTCACCGACGAACTGGGCAGCAACAAGCTTTACGGCGGTGACGGTAACGATATTCTCACTGCGGGTGACGGAAACGACACCCTCTCCGGGGACAACGGCGACGATTCCATCACGACCGGCAATGGCTTCAACCTTGTTTACGGCGGATCGGGTATCGACACCATCGAGGCGGGCATCGGTGACGATACCCTCTACGGCCAGGACGGCGTTGATCAGCTTTTCGGACGAGATGGCAACGATTACATGAGTGGCGGTGCCGATAACGATATCCTCACCGACGAACTGGGCAGCAACAAGCTTTACGGCGGCGACGGTAACGATATTCTCACTGCGGGTGACGGAAACGACACCCTCTCCGGAGACAACGGCGACGATTCCATCACGACCGGTAATGGCTTCAACCTTGTTTACGGCGGATCGGGTATCGACACCATCGAGGCGGGCATCGGAGACGACACCCTCTACGGCCATGGTGGCGATGACAAAATTAATGGCGAAGGCGGTAACGATTACCTCAACGGAGGTACAGATAATGATTATCTGGCGGGAGGTGATGGTAATGACCAGATTTATGGAAGTGACGGTCTTGATTCGATTTTCGGTGGAACTGACAACGATATTCTGAAAGGAGAAAACGGTAACGATTTTGTATCCGGTGACGATGGAAACGACAGCCTGTCTGGCGGTTCAGGATTCGATTCGCTGATTGGCGGTTATGGCAGCGACATCCTCAACGGCAATGATGATAATGACACTCTTCTGGACGGTTATGGAAACGATTATTTTTACGGTGGAAATGGCGACGATACATTGATTTCAATAAGAGATGGTGGAAACGACTCTCTGAGTGGCGGTGCCGGTGCTGATACGTTTATCTTCAGTCCGAATGCCACAGTTGGTATCGGCAATGATACGATTACCGATTTTTCTCTTGCTCAGGGTGACCACCTTATTATTGCCGGAGAAAACATTATTACAAATTTTTCCTATTTCGACACGAATGGAGATGGCAAAAACGATTCAACGACCATCTCACTCTCTTCTGATGGAGAATCCCTGGGAAGCATATCTGTGTTTAAAAACATACTGTACAGGGAAAATATTGAACACAGTGCAATTGCCTACGACAGTACCCAAATCCCGGATACGGTCATATTCTGATCAATTCTCCCGAATTCAGACGCACTCGGTTTTCCAGTTCCGTATTCTGTTCCCGTTGAACAGAATACGGAACTGAACGATTATCTTTCGTGCCCTTTACTCGAAACTTTGAATACTTTGAGCTTGACAATGTCGGCTATGACAAAACAGAGTATGCTGAGCCCTATGACCAAAGGCAAATGACGCCATTGAAGTGGTGCAAACCGGAAGAGTTCCTGAAGAAAAGGTAAGCCTGCAGCAGCGGCGAGAAAAAACACGGCCCCCCCGGTCACCCACCAGAGCGCCCTGTTTGGCTCCCTGATTACACCCATAATGCTTTTCGTCCAGGAGCGGTTGGCAAAAATCAGTCCGAGATTACCTGAAACGATTCCTGTGAAACAAATGGTACGGGCTTCGTTTTCGCTGTATCCATGATTGAGCATGAAGGCATAAACGCCAAGCAGGGCAAGAAAAATGCATGTCCCCTGAATAACGGCCCGGGTGAACAAAGCCCTGCTGAACAAGGGTTCATCGATCCCGCGCGGTTTCCGGTTCATGATATCCTTCTCATCGGCTTCCATTTCGAATACAATGGTGCAGGAAGGATCGATAATAAGTTCGAGAAAAAGTATATGGGCCGGCAGCAAAGCAAGAGGCCAATGCATGAAAACAGGGATCAGGGACATTCCGGCAATGGGAAGGTGAACCGACACAATGAAAGCCATCGCTTTTTTCAGGTTGTCGTAAATTCTTCTTCCCATCCGGACAGCTTGTACAATCGAATCGAAATGATCGTCGAGAAGCACGATCGAAGCGGCTTCACGGGCAACATCGGTCCCTCTTCCTCCCATTGCTATACCGATATCCGATGCTTTCAATGCCGGTGCATCGTTCACTCCGTCTCCGGTCATCGCCACGACTTCTCCATGCTTTTTCAATGCCTGGACAATGCGCAGTTTCTGGTGAGGCACAACCCTCGCAAAAATACCGGTTTCCGCAATTCGCCTCTCCAGCGACTCATCGTCCATTCGGTCAAGCTCGTCACCGGTTATAATGCGGTCATAATGGTCAAGCCCTATCTCCTGCCCGATGCATCGGGCAGTCTGGGGATAATCACCGGTAATCATCTTGACCTTTATCCCTGCGCTGTAACATTCCCGAAGCGCATCTTTCACGCCGTCGCGCACAGGATCAGCCATGCCGAGCAGACCGAGAAACTCAAACTGGTAATCGTGAACCTGGAGAGGCAGTTCCGATTCAGGAAAAACAGCCCTTGCAACTCCTATAACCCGGTACCCTCTGTCCGCAAGCAGATTGATCTCCGCCTGAAGTTCTGAAAAGCGCACGGAATCGAAATGGCACAAGTCCGCAATAGCCTCCGGAGCGCCTTTCGAGGCTATTGCATAGCCGCTGCCGGTGGTGGACTTCCAGACGTGGGAAATGGCAAGGATGCTGTCGGACAGAGGGTACTCTTTCACGAGCTGCCAGTCCCGGTGCAAATGGTCCGTCCCTCCAAGGGTTCTTTCACCGAGCCGTTTCATGGCCTTTTCCATCGGATCGAATGGATCGGGCGGACTTGCAAGAATGGCATATTCGATCACTTCATGCAGTTCCTCGTCGAGAGAAGCGGGATCTCCGTCAAGAGGCATATAAACACCATCGGTTACGATCCCTCTCACGGTCATGAGGTTTTCGGTCAGCGTACCGGTTTTATCGACACAAAGCACGGTTGCCGCACCAAGCATTTCAATTGCGGGTATTCGGCGGGTCAGGACCCGATACCGCGAAAGGCGCCATGCCCCAAGCGCAAGAAAAACAGTCAGCACAATGGGAAATTCTTCCGGCAGCGTAGCCATTGCAAGGGTAAGGCCTGCCAGAAAACCGTTCAGCCAGTCATGTCGGGTAAGTGAATAGACAACTGCGACGAGGGTGCAGAGAATCAGGCTCAGAATGCTGAAATTCCTGACGATAACGCGCGTTTCACGCTGCAGGGAAGTATCTGTCTGAACCAGTTTGCCGAGAGCCTTTCCGATCGATCCAAGCTCCGTATCTGCACCGGTCCTGATCACCTTTGCAATACCACGGCCTTTGACAACGAGGGTTCCTGAAAAAACAAAGGGCAGATCATCTCCGCCGGGATGAAGAACAGCTTCGTTGCCGTCTGAAACTTTTTTCCTCACCGGCACCGATTCGCCGGTAAGAAGCGATTCATCGACTGAAATATGCTCACCGAAAAGAAGAAAGGCATCGGCAGGCACACGGTCTCCTTCGGCAAGCAGCACGATATCGTCCCTGACAACCTCCCTTCCGGCGATTCTCTGCTGCCGTCCATCACGGATCACATGCGCACGCGGACTTGAAAGATCGCGCAGGGCATCGAGGGCTTTCTGCGTCTTTTCTTCCTGATAGAGGGTAATGAAAATGACGACAACCACGAACCCGAGCAGCATGAGTGAATCGGCCACACTTCCGAGCAGAATGTAAAGAAAGCCGCATACCAGAAGCATGATGAACATCGGCTCGAGGAGAACATCTGCTAAAATCCTGAAAAAGGAGTTTTTTGCAGAGGCGGGCAACTCATTATAACCATCCCGCTGGAGACGTTCCGCAGCCTCATTTTCAGTAAGACCGGAAAGAATGTGCCCGTCATGTACCATAGCGTGAACGTTACCGCGTAACGTTGCCGATTCCTGTGCCCCTTGAATGAGTGAGAGTCAACTACTCCCCTTCTCCCGCCGGTTCCTTCGATGTGGACAGAAATGCTCTTCCTAAGGCAAAATAAATATATACCGGACTTTCATTGCGCAGCATGTCAACAATGCCCGGCAGCATGGTTGAGGGCTCGTTCATGTAGATGGCATTTCCTGCCGTAGTGTCACTATCGAATACCATTCCCGGATCGTGAAACCTGATATATCCTGCGACTGTTCCGTCAGCTCCAAACAACACAATCTGGGCCCGGCTGTTCAGGTAACCATCGGAGCCTCCGTAAAAAAGAATCTGATAGTTCATTACTTGGGTAGTCATGGTCTGCTCCAGTTATGTATTGAAAATACTGTCAAATAAAAGTAACCTGAATGAAATGGTAATTCATGCCGATACTATTCCTTCCCTTTTCCATGTTGCTCGAGCCACATTTCCGCTTCGGTATTTCCAAGCCTGACCGCTTTCCGGATGTCGTCGAAAGCTTTCTCCGTATCTTTCATATCAAACTCAGTTTTTCCGCGGGCAAAGAAAGCCTTGTCATAGGATGAATTGATATGTATCGCCTGATTGAAATCATCGAGAGCCCTGTCATATTCCTTCAGAGCCGCATAACACCTGCCCCGGTGGTAATGTGCTCTCGCACAGGTCTTCCTGATTTCAAGGGATCTTGTCAAATCTGCAATCGCATCCTGGTACCTGCCAAGCTCGATCAGGGTCTTACCCCGGTCGAACCAGCCGTAAAATGAATCACCGTTCCCGGCAACTGCAAGATCGAGCTCGGCAAGCGATTCATTGAACATCCCTTTTTCATAATATGATTCTCCAAGCTTGACATGTTCCGTGGGAGATTCAGCTGATACCGTTCCTGAAAAAATCATGGAGGACATCAGCAATCCGAAAGATAACGATGAAAACAACCTCATAATTTTTGTATCCGTAAGATTTGTATACGATTCAAGTTATGAAAACCCGAATCGATTCACCATAGAAAAGATCGTAGAAGCTGACTCAAAAGGATTTATCCCATGAGTTATCTGTGACTCGTTCTGTTTGTCATTCTGAACGAAGTGAAGAATCCAGCATTCGGATAACCTCATTATCTAATTAACGGTTAATATCTTATGATAATTTCAGGATTCTTCTCCCGACTTCACGAGACTCAGAATTACCGGAGGACTAAAGGATTGTCACTAAAAAGATACCCTGAACTTTCTTTTGAGCCCCACCTCGTCCATCCTCGGCAGCAACGGATATTCAGGCTGCAGCCGTCCGCTGATAGAGATATTTCTGGAACCCGCTGAAAACCTTGCCGATCTCTTCGGGACGTCCGAGGTCGGCTACGGCATCGGCAATCGAATCGTGGTACTTCAGGCGCAGCAGCGGTGTGAGTTTCGCCTGGTCGAGTTCTTCGACACCGACACCAATGTGATCAAGGCAATCGAAACCGGTCAATGCATCACCGATTTTGAAAACACATTGATCACGATCACTCCGGCAATGATGAGCCCAATACCTGCAAGAGCTGCATTGTCAAGCTTCTGCTGATACACGATCCACCCCACAATCGTGATAAGAACGATGCCCACGCCGGACCATAAGGCATAGACAATTCCGATGGGAAAGGTTCGCAGGGTAAGCGAAAGAAAGTAGAATGCCGCCGCATATCCTGCTATAACGATCATCGAAGGAATAACGCGGGTAAACCCATCGGTCGCTTTCAGGGCCGATGTTGCGGCCACTTCAGATATAATGGCGATGATCAGATAAAACCAGTGCATAAGAAATCCTTTTCCGTTTGAAATTTATTTCGTAAAAAAGAAAAGATCTTCAAATAAACGCTGTAACTCAATTCTTTGTTATATATCAGGATATCGGCTGCATACCTGTCCGAATGTTTCACCATCGAGGCAGTATGCTGAAAATATATTAGGATATACTTTTGCGCATGAGACCTTGATACGGTTTGCGATGGCTTCATGTCATTATGAAGCCCTTCATACTGTAACAGGCTCTACCTAAAAATAAACAGCATCTGATGATAATGAAACAACGTCTGATTTCACGATTTACGCTACAGACAGCGGTCGCCGCTATGATCTTGCTTATCACAGGAACTGCATGCAACGCGGCACCATCTGAAACTCTCCCTGTCCCCTCGGTTACCTCTGTCAAGACCGGCCGCATCGTTGTCACCATCACGGATATCACTCATACCGGAGGTTTTTTAGGGATATCGCTCCACAATTCGAAAAAAGGTTTTCCCGGCAAGCATGAACTTGCGGTCACTTCCCAGCAGAAAGATTATTCCGGAAGCACCGAGAAGTTCGTGTTCGAAAACGTGCCCTATGGAACCTACGCGATCAGCGTCGCCCATGATGAAAACGGCAATGGAAAACTTGATACGAACTTTATCGGCATACCGAAAGAAGGGGTCGGAGTCTCAAACAACCCGAAAATCGGTATGGGCGGACCGAAATATGATCCCTGTTCTTTCATGCTCAACTCCGAACAAATCGATCTGACCATAACCATGAAATATTTATAAACAACAGGAATCAAATTCAAATAATAGTCCAAACAACCATCCATGAAGAAAAGAATTCCAGGCATCATGGCGCTTCTATCACTTGCACCCCTTGCATTCACGACAGGATGCAGCCCGACTGTAAAGCTGGAAGCTCCCGATAAACCGATCGTGATCAATATGAATATCAAGATCGACCACGAAATAAGAGTTAAACTTGACAAGGATATCGAACAAATGCTCGATTCGAGAAAAGACATTTTTTAATAAAAAGAAGCATATCATGCACATGTTTATCTTTAAAAACCTTATGCAGTCACTGAGAAAATCGCTGCTCTTGTCCCTTCTCCTCTTTTCTTTGGCGCCTGCAGTTTATGCGCTCGACCTCGCTACGGCCCGCACCAGGGGACTTGCAGGCGAAGTTGACAATGGGTATCTCGCAATTCCTCCTGGAGCGTCCAATGAAGCACAAGATCTCGTCAACACCGTCAACCAGGAAAGACGGGCGGCATATTCATCCCTCGCCACGAAAAACAATGTTACCGCTGAAGTGTCAGGACAACTGACATTCGAGAAGCGTTATCCTTCATTTCCTGCAGGAACATGGGTGAAAATTCAGGGCAAATGGATCAAGAAAGGGATGTAATAAACCGATAAGCAAAACTCAGTGAAACGGCTGCTCCTTCTCTTGTCCGTGATTACCGCCATGCTGCTTTTTTTTTCTGCGGCAGCATGGTTCTCGTTTCCCTGGTACGCCCAGTTTCTGGCAGACAGACTGCTTGAAGGAACTCCCTACCGTGTCACCATTTCAGGTATCGGAATTCCGGGCATCTCATCGATACGGTTCCGTACCATCAACGCCGTTTTCACAGCCCCTCCCGACCCCTGCACCGGCAAGATGACAACCTACTCCCTGTTATTTGAAAACGGAACCATCGAATGGAAACCGGAATTCCTTTTTCAAAAAAACAATCAGGGTCCGGAAGCCGAAGTTCCGGCAGGAACCGAAGCGTACCATATTTCCATACATGCCGGTTCTCTCAAGGTATTGACAGATCCTGACAGGAACACCTTCACTGACCTTGACCCCCTGATAAAGCTGAAAATCCTGTTTTCAGGCGGTAAAACAAATCTTCCTTCAATCAGGCCCATTTCGGCCGAATATACCATCAGTGGAGCATCTCTTCTGCATCGCAGTTTCCTGCTGACCGGTATCGGCTACAAGATCAGTCTTGAAGAAAAAAATAACTGGCATCAGAAAGCCGATACGCTTACCGTATCGAAAATTTTCAACAACGACAAACCTTTGCCGTCGGAAAATTTCAGGGCAATATTCTCTCCTGAACGCGATCCATTGAAACCTTGCATGATAAGGCTTGACGAGTGCAAGACAGATCTGTTCAGAATAAAAGCCGATGCAGGCCGCATTGACTACCATATGAAAAAAAACCAGACATCCTTTATTTTGAACCTGCCGGAAATCCCGCTGAATATTCTGTCAGGCTCCATGAAAACGTCAACGAAAAAAATGTCTGCTGCAGGATCGGTACATGCAGTGATTCCGGTTGATTTCAGGGACTCGACGGTTATCATCCGTAACGGATCGGTTTCTGCGGACAAAGACGCCAATCTCGTCTTTTATTCGAAAGAGGGAAAAAACCGGGTTTCATTCAGAATCGGAAAAGAAAAAGGCCCCTCTGAATTTCTTGGCCATATCAATACAACGGTTTCTTTGCGCAACCGTGACAATCAGCATCAGGAATTTGCCATACGAGAGTTCTCCGCATCCCTGCTTGAGGGTGCACTGACAACCCTCCCCTTCTCCTTCGACCCAGCAGGAGAATCCTTTCCGTTAACGCTGACCCTGAATAATGTGAAAGCTCTCGACCGAATCAGCTTTTCCGGTGATTTCAAAGGGGTCCTCAAAGGAAACATCAGCGGTACCGTTCCTCTCGTCATCGGGAAAAATGGGTTCAGAATCCTGAACGCCCGCCTGCATTCCGATGGAGGAGGTGCCGTTACCGTAAAAGCTCCCGTGCAGAGCAAAACGCAAACAAATCGATATCTTTCTTCGATTGAAACCCGGGAATCAAAATACCTCTTCGATGGGCCCGATCTGTTGATAAGCCGGTCAACTGGCGGATCGCTATCCGTCACTTTTTCACTGAAAAAGCTGTCAAGAAAAACTTCCGGAGGCGAACTGCCGTTATACAATCCATCAGGACGGATTTCAGCCTGGCATAAACCAGGAAACCCCGATGTTGTTTTGCTTTCCGATTTCAAGGCAGGCTTGTTCGACGGAACGGTTTCGGTTGAACATATCGACTATGATATCGCAAAAAAGCGGGGAGAAACGACATTGAACCTTGCAGGAATTCCGCTTCAGACGC
This sequence comes from Chlorobiaceae bacterium, assembly GCA_013334225.1. Lineage (GTDB taxonomy): Bacteria > Bacteroidota > Chlorobiia > Chlorobiales > Chlorobiaceae > Chlorobium. Next base: position 11,174 of record JAAXXY010000046.1, on the reverse strand, counting down.
TGCTCGACCTTCAGGGAACAAAAAAAATCTACGCAACCGGCACGATAAAAGGCAATGTTCCCGTCCGGTTGAACGACAACATCTTTGAAATCAGCAAGGGAGGCTTGAACGCCGAAAATCCAGGTCAGATCATCTATTCATCGACTGAGGAAGAACGGAAGGCGGCAAACGAGGGACTCAGGACAACCTATGAGGTCCTCTCCAATTTCCTTTATGCTGACCTGACATCATCCCTCGATATGGACCCGGATGGTAATTCCGTCATTACCATTCAGCTCAAAGGAAAAAATCCGCAATTTCAGGGAGGCAGGCTTGTAGAACTGAACCTGAAAGTCGAGCAGAACCTCCTGCATCTTTTCCGAAGTCTTTCCATTTCATCGAATATCGAACAATCCATTTCAGAAAAAGCATTGCTTATCAGACAAAACAAAAAAACCGACAGTAAGACAAAACGTTAACACCGTTCTTTGCCGCATGCTTTCCCCCATCAAAAACGATTACGTGCCAACTTATGTTGATTAGAGATAAAAGGTATGGAAACGTTGAAAAAGTGGAATAACAGCTTACATGGACAGAACAGTTTACATCCGGAAATTCGATCGGAAACTCCGCTCGTGGGACAAGGAGATCGTAAAACTTGAGAAAAAAGCCGATAAAATAACACACACCCTTCAACAGCGGATTGAGGAGTTGAAAAAACATCGCGACAACGCGGCTTCTAAAACATCCGATCTTCTGCAAAGTAGTGAAGATGCCTGGCTGGAAGTAAAAAGCGGGACTCAACAGGCCATGAGCGACCTGAAAAAAGCATTCAGAAAAGCAAAGACAAAATTCAAGTAAACCATTTAACGTAATCTTTTCAAGGAAACCGCATATGAACTGGCATGAACTTTTACTGCAGCAAATCGAAGATACCTACAATGTATCGGAACGTCTCATCAGGCTTCTTGAGGAAAAGGACCTGACCTGGAAACCATCTGAAAACAATAACTGGATGACAACAGGGCAATTGCTCTTTCATCTCGGAAATTCATGCGGCATTCCTATGAAAGGTTTTGCAACCGGAGAGTGGGCGATGCCTGCACACAGCGATATCAATGAAGCAAAACCAGAAACCTCGCTTCCTCCCGCTGAAAAACTTAAAAGCGTCAACAGCCTGGACGAGGCGCTGAAACTGCTCAATGCTGACAAAAGGCTGGCAGTTGAATCCGTAGCGCATTGCAGTGAAGAAGATCTCGCCGGCAAGCCCTCCCCGGCGCCATGGGATAAAACACCGGTCATCCTCGGGCTCAGGCTCCTGCAGATGATCGACCATTTGAACCAGCACAAGGCCCAGCTTTTTTACTACCTGAAACTGCAGGGAAAACCGGTCAATACCATGCATCTGTACGGCAAATAGCGAAGTGATCTGCAGCCCGTCTTCATAAGCTGATGATTATCGCTCCGGAAAAATAAGTCGCATGGCAATCCATAACACTGGTCTGTCAATCTGAATGAAGCATAGCGGAATGAGGAATCCATTTTATTACCATACAATACTTTATGGATTCCTCGCTTTGCTGAGAATGACAAAATCGGAACTGTTGCTGCTAACCGGGATTGATAGTGTGAATTGGCGGAGTAACAAAAGCAACGAGGGGCTCAAGCCTTGTGGATGTCCTGGTTTTCGGCATTGAATATCCATTCAAGGGTATAGATGTTCAGTGCGGTGTTTCATAGTTGCAAACCGGAAGCTACCCAGTACCACCCCTCTGCATACCAGCTTGCAGTCCCTGATATGGATCCGTCTTCTGACCATGAGCCGTAATATCTGCCATTGTTCCCATAACGATAGAAAACGATTGTGTTTCCGTTTACCGATTCAATTTCAATGACATCCTGAATAGTCCCGTTCCAGACCGCATCAAAGGTATCAGTTCCGGGCCGTCTTGTCCATGTCCCGTTGTAGACTGCGCCACCGGCGACTTCATTGACATTAAGGACTTGTCCGGAAACTGCACTGAAAGGTGATGTTGATCTGCCGGAAACTTGCGGCGGCCATTGGCCTGATGCCGCATATACCGGGAGCGAAACACTGAACAGTACAACTGCCAGGAAAGGGAGCATAGCCACGATTATCGATCTGGCGAGTATATGCCTGATGACTTTCACTGCTGTAACATCTCTGACAGGACAACCTTCTTTCTTCATAAAAAAATCTGATCAATGGTGTTGAAATAATGTCAGAATGAAGGCTGGCGTATATACGAACGCACTGTCACCGTTACTTGATGGAAAAACAAGCGATCGAAACCGCATGCGGCTATCGAATATTTTCAACCATCATTGACCCGAAACACTGGAAACTTCCTTTACGACACCGCCATCTGCCTTCGGCAGATCGGAAATATTCATCTGGCTCATAACTTCCTTCAAAAGCGAATCGGCGACAATCAGTCCTGCACCACCAACTAAGATACCTGCAACGCCATAAAGGAATATCGGCACCCCCAAGGGGGTTAACAGTAACGCCCCTCCTGCTATCCCGGCAGCTTCTTTAAGCATACTCATCCTGTATTTTGTAAATTCTGATTGTTATTTTTTAAATATACGCACGAAAAACGGTAAAAATAAAAAGAGGCCTGAATACCTCCTTTTCTTTGCTACGCAACACATAGCTATTGAAATTTGATATCCTTGATTTAAAACTTCAACTCCCTTCAGGAACAAACCTGAATTCGGAAAATAATCAAGGCCTTTATCGACAGAACAATATATCCCCTTATCAGAACTCTTCGATATATAACGCACCAGGGTCATCAGCATGATGTCTTTTGTATCCGAACCCCTCAAGCCATTCCGATATATGAGCGACCATGTCTGGATTACCGCATACAAAAAAATGGGTAAACTCCGGGTCGGGTGTGATATTGAAATCGTTCTGCAGAATATCCTTTTTCAGCAGCTCCTCGACGCTCAAGCGGTAGCCATCCCAATGATTGTCAGCATCGGTAAGCGTGGGAACATAAAAAAAGTTTGCATACGTCTGTTCCAGAAAGCTCAGTTCGCTGAAATAGCCAAGGTCCCAACGATGCCTTGCCCCCTGTATCACGATCATCTTGCTCTCCGGCCTTTCGATGATATGGGATCGCAGAAAACTGACATAGGGGGCTATTCCGGTTCCTGTGGCAATCATGATGATATCGCTGCCGTCGGGAGTCTCATCGAGCCTGAAAATTCCCGAGATTCTGTCGCTGACATAAAGCCTGTCCCCGATATCGAGGTTGAAAAGTCTTGGTGTCAGTTGACCTGATTTGACCTGGGATATATAAAACTCGAGCTGGCTTTTCTCCGACTTTGCTGAAGCGATCGCATATGGCCTCTTGATCAGCGAGTCCTCTTCCGGAAGGACCGACTCCGGCTCGGAATTGAAAGAACGTTTCTCAAATCCGTACAGTCCAAGTATAAGGTATTGTCCTGCTTCGAACTTGCCGCGTGGTTCATCGGTATCCACCTGCAGGATCATAAGGTCAGGTGTTACAAGGACTTTGCCGGAAACCGTGGCGTTATACAATGACGTATCCATAATGCCCAAAACTGCTTTACTTCCTTTAAAACATTATACAAAATGAACATTCTGCATCGGCAGGCCGTTCACCGGTTTTTGCTTTTTTCTAACGGGTGTATCTGATCAGATTGATGAAGAATTAACCGTTACTTCCATCCTCCGCCGAGAGCCCTGTACAACTCGGACATTGCGGCAAGATGCTGTTTTCTGATATCGGCAAGGGCAAGTTCAGCCTGAAGCGCATTGGTCTGGGCAACGATCACTTCAAGATAGGTTGCCATTCCGCTGCGGAAAAGCATCGTTGAATTGGATACCGCTTTGCGTAGTGTTGCTGCACGTTCTGCAGCTATCTGTTCCTGCATTCTGATTTTATCAAGCTGAACCAGAGCATCCGAAACCTCTCCGACCGCCTTGAGGACCGCCAGTCTGAAGGCCAGCTCCGACTGGTCACGTTTTATCCGGGACTGTTCATATTTCGCTTTCAGCTCTCCATGCTGAAAAACAGGTTGAAGCACGGCTCCCTGGACAAAACTGAACAGTGAACCCGGAAAGGTAAACCAGTCACTTGAACGCAAAGCGTTCACACCACCCTGGGCGGTTATGGTGAAAGATGGGTAAAGGCTCGCTTTTGCTTCCCCCATATCAGCATGGGCTGCGCGAACTGCCAATTCGGCGGCACGGACATCCGGGCGGTTCTGCAACAGTTCGGCAGGCATCCCGGCAGGAAGATTATCGGTCACTGCAATGGAAAAAAGGTCCCCTTTTCTCTGCAAAGGTGCCGGCATCCTGCCGCAGAGAATGCTGAGGGCATTTTCCTGGGCTGCGATCTGCCTTTCGATAACCGGTATCGAAAGGGCGACGGCTCCCCTTGCAGCTTCCTGCTGCTGGACGGCAAGCGAAGTGACGAGCCCGGCTGTTTGCTGAAGTCTGATCATCTGAAGGGTCGTGTCCGCCATGGCAAGGTTTTTCCTCGACATATCAAGCTGCGTATCAAGCATGAGAAGATTGTACCAGCCTTGTGCCACATCGGCAACCAGCCTTGTCTTCACCGCTTTTGCGGCTTCTTCGGTTTTGAGATAGGAGGCGAGGGCCGACTTTTTTCTGCTGTTTATTTTACCCCAGATGTCCGCTTCCCATGAAAGAGCGGCTGATGCGGTATAATTACGGACATTCTTGTCTCCTGTGCCGATCGCATTCGGCCCGTTATCCGACGGATGGGTAAGCGATCCTGTTGCTCCGATGCTCAATGCCGGCAGAATGCCAAGACGTGCCGCATTGAGAGTTTCACGGGCGATATCGATATTTTTAAGCGCAATCTGCAGATCGATGTTGTTCGATACTGCACCCTCGATAAGCGCACGTAATTCAGGATCCGAAAAAAAGGTTGTATAGGGTATTGAGGTAATAGCCTTTTCATCTTTTACCGGAGAAGATAACGGCGGAGCTCCTCTGTAATTTTCAGGAAAAGCTATGTCCGGCTGCTTGTACTCACCTACAGTACTGCAAGCAGCAAGAGCGATTCCCGTCAACAGCAGGATAATCGCCGCAACTATATTCCCGGATTTTTTCACCATACTTTCTCCCCAAACTCTTGCATACCGTCACGATTTGCCAATGGAACGTCCTTTTTCCTGTTTCATAACCTCTTCGAGAAGTTCACCGGCTTCGACAATAGCCGTTGCCGGACCGGTAATACGTTCCTGAAGGTACTGGAACGTGACGAACAGAACCGGAATCACAAAAATACCGAGCACCATACCGATGAACATTCCCCCGATAGCCGCGGCACCGATTGAATGGTTACCCTGTGCGGCGGGACCTGAAACGAAAAGAAGCGGCAGCAATCCCGCAACAAAAGCCAGTGAGGTCATGAGAATCGGCCTCAGCCTCGCCCTTGCACCTTCGATCGCTGCTGCAGCGAGTGACTTCCCGGCCACTCTGCGCTGCAAAGCGAACTCGACGATAAGGATCGCATTTTTCGCAAGCAGCCCTATCAGCATGATCACGGCAACCTGGACATAAATATTGTTTTCGATACCGGCCAGCCTGATACCGGCAAAAACACCGAGCAGCCCCGTCGGAATGGAAAACATGACTGCTAAAGGCAGAATATAGCTTTCATAAAGCGCACAAAGCAGGAAATAAACGAACACCACGGAAAGCAGGAAAATGAAGAGCAGCCCTCCTGTGGACTCTATTTCTTCACGGCTCTGGCCCTTCCAGTCGTAAGTATACCCCAGAGGCAGGCTGGTTTTAGCGACCTCTTCCACCGCCTTGATCGCCTGGCCTGTGCTGAACCCCTGCTTCACGGTCGCGTTGATGGAAATGGCATTGAACAGGTTGAAATGGTCGACCGCTTCCGTTCCGTAAACTTTTTTCAGGGTTATCACTGAAGTGACCGGCACCATCTCCCCTGATGCATTCTTGACGAAAATACCGTTCATGGAGACAGGTTCCTTTCGATCTCCCGGTTCCGCCTGCATGATGACCCGGTAATATTTGCCGAACCGGTTGAAATCAGATGCCTGAAAGCTGCCATAGTAGGCTTGCATGACCATGAGCAGATCCTTGACGTTGACGCCGAGTTGTCCTGCCTTGATATTGTCAACAACCAGTTCATACTGCGGATTGGTTGCCTTGAATGTCGTAAAGGCAAAACCGATTTCAGGCCTTTTCATCAACTCGCCGATAAAGCTCTGTGCGACATTGCCGAATTTGTCGAGAGCTCCGCCTCCCCTGTCCTGGAGCACGAATTCAAGGCCGCTGACCGTGCTGAAACCCGGAACTGTCGGCTGTGCAAGAGCGAAAAACGATCCGTCCCCGCCGGAAAGCTTCCTTGAAATCAAGGGCAGCAGCTTTTTGAGGTTCCCGTCCGGTCCCCGTTCATTATGGTCTTTTAGCTGCAGAAAAAGAAGTCCTGACGAAGGAGAAGAGGTTCTTGAGAGAATGTTGATACCGGCGACTGCAATCACCTTCCTGACCGCAGGCAGGGACTGCAGAATTCCGGTGGCTTTATCCATCGAGGCCTGAGTCCTGGCAAAAGAGGCACCGGGAGGAAGGGTCGCGGATACAATGACGAATCCGTTGTCCTCCTCAGGAATGAAACCGGTAGGGGTAACCTTGAATATCCAGAATGACACAGCAACAAGCAGGCCGAGAAACCCGAACGTGAGCACCTTGTTCCGCAGAAGGTACACAAGACTGACGAGGTATTTCCGCTTCAGGAAATTGAATGCGTTATTGAAACCTGAAAAGAAGCGATGTCCTGCATCACCGAAAATCCTGACCTTTTTATGCTTGATTTTTCCTTCGGCATCATGAAGGTTGGTGAGAAACAGTGCACAAAGGGCCGGACTGAGGGTCAGAGCATTTACGGCTGAAATCAGGATCGCGATAGCAAGGGTGAATGCGAACTGGCGGTAGAAAACACCGGTCGAGCCCTGAAGAAAGCCGACCGGAAGAAAAACCGAGGCCATCACCATCGTGATGGTTATGATTGCCATGGTTATTTCGCGCATGGCCGAAACGGTGGCCACCTTTGCAGGATAGTGCTTCTGTTCCATTTTGGCATGAACCGCTTCGACAACAACGATAGCGTCGTCCACCACGATTCCTATGGCGAGCACGAGCCCGAAGAGTGTGAGCACGTTGACCGAGAAACCGAACAGGTTCATGAAGAAAAAAGTGCCGATGATCGCTACCGGAACAGCGATAGCCGGAATGATCGTCGAACGAAAGTCCTGGAGAAAGAGAAAAACAACGAGAAACACCAGAAGAAATGCTTCTACAAGGGTGTGTTGTACCTGTGTGATGGATTCGTCCACCACTTTTTTGGAACTGTAGGGAATGGCATAGCTGATACCTGCCGGAAACGATTTTGACGCTTTTTCAAGCACCTTGCGCAATCCGATTTCGACATTATTGGCATTCGAACCGGGAGCCTGGAAGACAGCCATGACAACTGCAGGTTTCGCATTTGCCTTGGTATCGACCGTATATCGGTAGGCACCGAACTCGATACGGGCTATATCGCCAAGCCGCAGCAGCGAGCCGTCGGAATTAGCCCTTATGACGACCTGTTCATAATCTCCGGGATAGGGATATTTCCCCTTGTACTTCATCACAAACTGCATGGGCTGTGCACTGTTCTCTCCGAATGAACCCGGAGCTGCCTCGAGGTTCTGGCTCTGTATCGCAGCGGTAACTTCCTGCGGGGTTACCTTGAAAGCCGCCATCTGCTGTGGCCTCAGCCAGATACGCATTGCATAATCCATGTTTCCGTAAACCGACACCTGACCGACACCCGGCACCCTCGACAAATCATCGACGATATTGATTTTGGCATAGTTCTGAAGAAACACCTGGTCAAACGCATTTGAATCGCTCGAAAGATTGATCAGCATGATCTGGCTGTTCTGGCGTTTGACCGTATTAATGCCGATCTGGTTCACTTCAGCAGGAAGGCGGCTTGTCGCCTGGGCGACCCTGTTCTGGACGTTGACTGCCGCCTGATCGGGATTGGTGCCCTGCTTGAAAAAAACCGTAATGGAAAGAGACCCGTCATTGGCGGATGTCGAGGTCATGTAGGTCATGTTTTCAACGCCATTTATCGCCTCCTCGAGGGGCGGGGCGACAGAACGTCCGACGGTTTCCGCACTGGCGCCGGGGTAACTTGCCGTGACATTGACGCTGGGCGGAGCGATATCGGGAAAACGGGTGATGGGAAGCTGCGTCATACCGACAATGCCAAGAATGACCAGGATCACCGAAATCACGGTTGCCAGAACAGGCCTGGATATGAAACGTTCAAGCATGAAAAGCTGTGCCTATTTTAAACCGTTCTTTCCCGGTCATTTACCTGCGCCTCCTGCGGGTGTTCCATTGACAATCGGCTTGATTACTGTGCCATCCTGCAGTTTCTCTATACCGGCAGTAATGATGGTATCCCCTTCCTTCAGACCGGAGCTCACGATATAGTTTTTACCGCTCGTACCTGCTGATGTAATAACCTGCTTTCTCGCCTTGTTGCCTTTGTCAACGAGAAAAACAAAAATCTTGTCCTGCAATTCAACGGTCGCCGCCTGGGGCACGAGAATCGCATTGGGATATAGCGATTCGACAACAACCTTGCCTGAATTTCCGGACCTCAGCAGGCCATCAGGGTTAGGAAATATTGCCCTTACTCTCACCGAACCGGTTGACTGGTCGAACTGTCCGCTGATCGAGCTGATGGAGCCTTTCTGCCCGTACCTGCTGCCGTCCGACAGGACGAGGGAGACAGGTGCGATCTGTTTGAGTTTTTCCTGTATGGACCCGCCGGGATACTGCTGCCGGAAACGTATGAAATCATTTTCGCTCATACTGAAGTAGGCATAGATTTCACTGATATCGGAGAGCAGCGTCAGCCATGCATTCTGATTTTTTGTCACCACACTGCCAAGCCTCAGGGGAATTTTTCCTATATAGCCGCTCACGGGAGCTTTGATGACGGTATAATCGAGATTGACCTTTGCTGCACCCGCTAACGCCCTTGCCTGTTCAACCGCCGCAAGGTCCGCCCTGTAAACGGCCTGTGCGGTTTTCAGCTGTATTTCGGAAACCACCTTGTTTTCAACGAGAGGTTTCAGTTTATCGACATCGAGTTTTGCGATTGCAAGCCTGGCCTCTGCTGCATGCTGGGCGGCAAGAGCGCTGTTGTACTGCTCACGGTAAACCCGGTCATCGATTTTGAAAAGTGGCTGACCTTCCTTTACCCTTGCACCTTCGTCTATGTAGATATTCTGGATCGTACCATCTATCTGCGGACGAATTTCGACATTGACCTTCCCCTCCAGAAGTGAGGAATAGGTCTTTTCAACTGTCGCATCGGAAGCTTTCAGAGTAATGACCGGCAGAGAGGGGCTCATTTTCTGCATTGGCTCCTTGCCGCCGCAGCCTGAGAAAAATAACGGCAGGCAGATACCGAGTAAGAAACGAAACCTGATAAAACGATCTATCGAACTCTTCTTCATCCTGATTATGTTCATATTCACCAAATCCGATGCAAGCTGCTGAATGAACTGCTTTACCCGATTCAGCATCTCAGTTGAAATTACAGCTGTAAGATTCTTTTTTTAAAATGAGTTACTGTTTTCTGAATAACGATAAAAATTTTTGCAGACACTTGATTTATAAGGCTTTTCCGGCATCCGTGTTACAATTACAAATCATTAAGCAAAAGCGCCTGAAACGAAGGCGTTCAGGGTTGTAAATCGGTGATAACCTGCGTTCTTTTAATATCTGAAAACAAAATATGGCGCAAAAGCTTTATGTCAAGAGAGATATCCCGTTTTTTAATAAAAATTCACATTTCGTCCGTGTTCAGCACTATTTCCCGGTTGATCTCCCTCACTCTTAAGATTACGGGATCATCCCAGCGCTGACGGAGTGTTCGCGAACGCCTTCGATCATAGCGGTAAAGGTGTTTTCAATAAAGCCTTCGACAATTCATACCGGTCATGTATTTCTGAAATCGATACGGACCAGCTCCTTGCCATCACCCATGATGCGGCTCTGCTCTCTGATGCGAACCAGCCCCGCCATATACAGCTGTTTCTCAAGAAATTCCCGGTCGACCTCCCTCTTGAATCCCGACAATACGTCCATTGCCTTTACTCCGGAGCTTGAAATCTGAGGCGCGTCGTGCCTGATCTGAAACACAATGGAGACAACCGTCCCTTTTTTCATGACCTGCCTGAGTTGTCCGATGAAGCGTTCACTGTCAATGAATTCAAGCACCAGATTCACGACGACGAGATCCACCGTCGATTCTGAAAAATACGCGTGATTCAGATCGAGGCAACGGGTCTGAAGTGAACTGATACTTCCTGCGTATCTGGCAGTGCAGAGTTTCAGGAAATGCTCGTTGATGTCAATTCCGTAGACTGTCCTGGTGACTTCCGGCCTGAGGTGTTCCAGGCCGTTACCGGTGCAGATACCGATGTAAAGCAGCGTCTCCGGCAGATAGTCTTCATATTGACTTTGAAAAATCGAGTTGAGCGCCTGAAGCTGAAGCACATCGGGATGGGACATGTGCGCTTCGTAGTCCGCCGCGGTTATACCGGGCCAGGGATTCTTGATGTTCAGAAGCGACATCTGAGACAAAGCTTGTTCATCTTTTGTCCGCCGTTCATAGGTGTGTCAATATATTTACTCCTGACCCTCAAATCCACGGCTTCCTTGCAACATCCGCATGAGACATGCGCATTGCAATGGTCATCTGCCCAAGGCTCAGATCACCGTTCCGGTTTTCTCCGCTGCTTTGCCTGTCCGGTTCAGAAAATCCGGGAGGGATTCATCAAAAAAATAGCCGTCCTCTCGCCCCTCCGAACCATACTCCCGGCGCGCCCAAGTCTCGCTCCTTTCGGCATCGCTGTTCTCCATGACAGGATCTTGAGCTATAAAAAGATAAGAAATGATTTCTCAGTGACATTGTTTACTTACGTCCCTGATCTCCCGCTCCACCGAGGCAGCCGCGGAAACCATGCTCCGGATGCAGCTTACTCTGCATGATGCGATCCATAAGCAGAGCGGTGTTCGGGCCGATCTTCTCGCCCCACGATCGTATCCGTTCCGGGCTCCACTCGCG
>JAAXXY010000007.1 GCA_013334225.1 Chlorobiaceae bacterium | reverse complement strand
ATCCTGAGTGTCAGCCTATTCGAGAAAGTCGATATTTTACAATTAGTTACGAATTCTGCTGGCACAATTGAGAATACCTATACCTGTAACCAGTTGGATTTATTTGACTTATAACCGGACATTTGTGATAATACAATATAAATCAAGCTATTTAATCTTCTCCACCTTCAAATCATCCAACAGTCGATTGAATGCCGCCTGGTATGCATCGTGATCCTGCCGCCGGGTGAAATCGCTGATAAGCAACCTACGATACTGCGATCTTTATTTTTCGGAAATTTATATCAGCTAAGGCCTTTGGAACTTTCGGAATTTTATCATCCCAGTACACTGGCCGGATAAATCTTCCGCCCTTGATTTTGCTAGCACGGAGTGCATGTTTCCATTCGATGGTTACATATTTAGCTTTTCGTGCATTCTTAGACCAGAACAGTTGAAAGAGGTCACTTTTATCAATTTTATCGGCAAGAGCCTTTTCCCACTCTACGCCAGAAAGCAAATCATCGAGATCAATAAACATATGCATACCAAGTGCCTCGTAACGTTCCTTCAGATGCTTGACGAGTTCCAAATCCTCACGAGCATATGAGGCAAAGACTTTTTCATACCACGTAGCGTCCGATGAAGCAGCTGAAACATGCTCAGTTGGAGCTTCGGAATTGACTGCAATCGATAATCTCATAGACGCTGCAGGAAGGTCATCTGCAAACACATCAACATCAAGGGAGGCAGAATAGCCGTCTTTGTTATCATCAATTGGACATACACGAAAAGAGAGCCGATTGTAAGGCTCATACCAGTTTATTGTCAATTCTGACGGATTAATACGAAGGGTAGTCGATTCGAGTGAAATTTTAACAGGACAACCGACAGGCAGACTCTTTGGAAACTCTGAAGATGCTGCGGAGTAATCTATGTTTGATTTTTCTTGCTGTCGCCGGATTTCTGCTTGAACAAGTTCACGGAAAGCCCTCAAATAAAGATATAAATCCACAGTAGCCCATTGCGTTGAAGAAATCACTTCGGGATAAGCCACAGTGATTTTCGGCCGCTCTTGTTTTTTTTCTGTTGCTTCAGGCGATGCATGATGTTTTGGTGATAATCGTTCAGGACCATCGGTAGCGGCTGGATAAAAAAAATCGGCCAAGGCCTTAGCAGGGAGATTTTTTTTGATTCCAAAGGCATGGGTATAGAAGAAAACAATTTGTTCGAGGTTGGCACCGTTAAAATTAACGCCTTCAAGATTAGCTCCTCTCAGATCAGCTTCTTTGAGGTTGGCTCTTTCCAGATTGGCTCCTCTAAGATCGGCTCGTACCAACTTGGCTCCTTTCAGATTAGCTCCTTTCAGATTGGTTCCTCTAAGATCAGCTTGTTCCAGGTTGGCGCGTTCCAGAATTGCCCCATCGAAACTGGCTCCTTGGAAGTTGGCTCCGATCAGATCGGGTTCTTTCAAAATGTCAAGAATCGTTTCGGTTCCTTCGAGCCTGTGTTCTCTGAAATCGGTTCCTTCAGATCGGACACTTACGAGGCAGGCTCCTTTCAGATCGGCTCCGATGAGATCAGGAATAATCTCGGGATGTTCTTCCCTCCACTTATTCCATACCTCCACTCCCTGCTTGAGAATCGCCAAATGTTCAGGATTCGCCATAGTCGGTTACTGCTTAAGGTTCGGTAAAGGTATAGACAGGGGAACGTGCATATCCGTGACGTTTGGGTTGTGGAACGCTCGGGTACTACGGATAAGATACGGAATTGTGGCGGAAAAAGAACGCTCACCCCGCCCTCAAATCCCGCTGCAACCGCTCGAACGCCACCCTGTACGCATCAGGTACGGTCCACTGGGTGAAATCCCCGATATGGCGGGTATCTTTGATATTTGCTGCCCAACCAGCATCACTCTCCATGACAGTATTATCCAAATGAACGGGAAAAAGAATCGGCTTATCTCTCTTGATTTCTTGATCGAGCGCATGTTCCACCTCATGCTTGACCCATTTACTATTTACGGAATTGGTAGATAAGATCAGGAGTAGCTTGTCATAAACGCGGATTGAATCCTCAATGGTTGGCCGGATTTTATCGCCAATCTTCATGTCATGCGGCGCAAACCAGCACCTGACACCGGCAGCTTGAAGGTCGTTATGAAGCCGCCGTGCAAACTCATCGTCCATGTGGCTGTAGCTGATGAAGCAGGAGTAGTATTCGATGGGGCTGGAGGTCAGGGATTTTGCATACTCGATCATCTGATCCGGCACACCACAGCCACGGAGGAAGACTTCGGAGATATTGCCTTTCGAGCGGTAAAGGGTGTCGATGCCGATGGTAGAGGGTCCAAAATGCTTTACTGTATCAAGACCCTTCACGTTACTGATATCAACATCATTAAATGCGGTTAAACCAACTCTTGCTAAATTAAAATCGGCTCCACAGAGGTTGGTTCCACTCAGATTGGCTCCACGGAGATTGGCTCCCCAGAGATCAGCTTCAAAAAGACTGGCACTGCAGAGTTTGGCTCCAGCAAGATTGGCTTCAACGAGATCTGCATTATGGAGATTAGCTTCATAAAGATCAGCACTATGGAGATTAGCACTACTTAGATCGACACTGAAAAGTCTGGCTCCTTTGAGATCGGCTCCATAGAGGTTGGTTTCATAGAGGTTGGCTTCATAGAGATTAGCTCTTTCAAGATTGGCTCTTTCAAGATTGGCTTTTTCAAGATTGGCCCCAACAAGATCAGCTCTCCAGAGATCAGGTAAAATATGTGGATATTCCTCCCTCCATTTATTCCAAACCTCGACCCCCTGCTTAAGAATCTCCAAATGTTCAGAATTCGCCATGGCTGGTTACGGCTTGAGGTTCGGAAAAGATACGGGCAGGGGAAAGTGCATATCCGTAACGTTTGGGTTTTGGAACGCTCGGTTACTACTACGGATAAGATACGGAATATTGACAGATAAAAGACAGGGACCAGACAGTTGAGAGACGGCTCTATTTTTTCAAAGGACGTTCAAAATCATCCGCTTTAGCAGAGGATTTATTTTAGGTTCCTCAAAATTTTTACATTACCTTACATAATTGTAGTATTTTACGATCGTTACAGCGTTGATGTCTCCCCCTCAGGCTCAATCTGCTCCCCTCTTCTTTTTTTAAGTATATATGTTTTGTTTATCCGAAGTCAATAAAATTGAATTGCTGTCAGTGTGGGTTTCCACTGTTGGCGGGATTTATCTCTTCCTTGTAATCAAGAAACGTGGCAAGAATAAAAAGAATCCCCTAACACCCGAATAACAGGCATGCCGTGTGATCTCTACCCCGCCTTCAAATCACGCAGCAACCGCGTGAATGCCTCCTGGTAGGCATCATGGTCCTTCCACCGAATGAAATCCCCGATATGGCGGGTATCTTTGATATTTGCTGCCCAACCAGCATCACTCTCCATGACAGTGTTATCCAAATGAACGGGAAAAAGAATCGGCTTATCTCTCTTGATTTCTTGATCGAGCGCATGTTCCACCTCATGCTTGACCCATTTACTATTTACGGAATTGGTAGATAAGATCAGGAGTAGCTTGTCATAAACGCGGATTGAATCCTCAATGGTTGGCCGGATTTTATCGCCAATCTTCATGTCATGCGGCGCAAACCAGCACCTGACACCGGCAGCTTGAAGGTCGTTATGAAGCCGCCGTGCAAACTCATCGTCCATGTGGCTGTAGCTGATGAAGCAGGAGTAGTATTCGATGGGGCTGGAGGTCAGGGATTTTGCATACTCGATCATCTGATCCGGCACACCACAGCCACGGAGGAAGACTTCGGAGATATTGCCTTTCGATTTGAAAAGTGTATCTATATCGATACTGGATGGGCCTTCATGACTTACAGTATCAAGGCCATTTACAGTACTGAGATCATTGTTATTAAATGCTGTAGCGCCAACTTTTGAGTTGTTAAAATTAACTCCTCTGAGATTGGCTCTAATAAGATTGACTCCTCTGAGATTGGCTTCGCTTAAATCGGCTTCGCTGAGGTTGGCATCTCTGAGATTGGCTCCGCTGAAATAGGTTCTATTCAGATTGGCTCCGCTGAGATCGGCTCCGCTGAGATTGGCTTCGCTGAGATCGGCTCCTCTGACATTAGCTCCTCTGAGATTGGCATCTCTCAGATCGGCTCCGCTGAGATTGGCTTCGCTGAGATCGGCTCCTCTGAAATCAGACCTAATCATATAGGCTCCACCGAAATCGGCTCTAATCAAATCGGCTCCTCTGAAATAAGCTCTATTCAGATTGGCTTTTCTGAAATAGGCTCTATTCATAATGGCTCCACTGATATTGGATCTATCCAGATAGGCTCTATTCAAATCGGCACCACTGAGATCGGCACCACTGAGATCGGCTCCACTGACATTGGCTCCTCTGAGATTGGCATCTCTCAGATCGGCTTCTCTTAGATTAGCTTCTTTTAAATCAGGAATAATCTCGGGATTATCTTTCCTCCACCTATTCCATACATCGAGACCCTGCTTCAGAATCGCCACATGTTCAGGATTCGCCATAACGGGTTACTGTTTTGTGCTCGGATAAGGTATAAGCAGGAATGCCATCATTTCCGAGATTCTATGATTATGGAATGGTCGGGACACTACTACGCGCAATATACGGAATTGGGACGGATAGAAGCCAAATCCCGGTAAAGACGTGTTCGGTGGACTGAATTATCACATTTTTGTAAAAAAGGAGATTTTGCTGATGGCTCGTATACGCAGGCAATTCCATCGGGATGAAGGGATCGGATGGCTTCTCGCCGCTATGCAGATTCACAGAACAGCCTCAGGACATACTTCGCAACATAATGACGTTTATACGTAGTCTTGTCTGAATGCAGATGGCAGAGTGACAAGCTCAATCCTCATTCATCATGATCACCGGGCTTTGTCTGGCAACGTTTCTCTGAAGATTAAAACTGATAATATCCTCTCCCAAAGCTTCTTCCAGTTCGGAAATCGTCTTCAGGGTCGTATTGGCATAGCCTGACAAAATCCGGCTGATATAAGACTCTTTCTTCCCGATTTTTTCGGCAAGTTCTCGCTGGGTCATCCCCTTTGATTTCAGTACCTCTGCAACAGTAGCAGCTAATCCAACCTGCCGATTAACATACCTCCTTGTAACCGGGGGAATGCTCTCAACAAGCTTCTGAAAAGGCGATATCGACATAACTATTTATCTGTATAGAAATTAAGAGAACCTCGCAACACCCCTGTAATGCGATCGACATGAGTCCTGCCGGTAGCAATCCTGCTCATGATGACCTTGTGCACCATCTGTAAATCCTTGACCGAACTATGCAAATGAGGATCCTGCTGATACGTCCTTGAGGTCTTACATCCACCATTACCTGTAACAAGCAGAACATCCTCGATTCGCAAGCAATAAAGACGTAACTTGCCTTCACGTAAAGCCACAACGTAATCAGAAAACTTCCCTTCCTTTACCTTGAACATCCCATCGGGAAAACCCCAAATGGTTGACATGGATTTGAGCTTTGCAAGAAGCCTTTCAAGAGATTCTTCTTCTTCATGTACCCATTTATTTTCAAGGAACTTGTCAAATTCTGTCTGATTTTCCCCCTGAAACTGAATAGTATAGATAGAACCAGCATCGCCGAAATCCACAGGTACAATCTTAAAACCTCGTTATTTCACTTATAAGTTAAGTATTGCAGTTAATAGACACAAAAGAATTGTGATTAGTTCTTAAAAACATGCTTTTTAAAGTAATATAGCAGTATATATAACTTCATTTTATGGAAATCAACACAACTTTTAACCAAATTATCCTCCTACCTTGACCATCCGTAACGGAACAGTCTGAGTTGTCGGCATATCGATTCGCATTCACTCTGAAGCCTCAGATACCGCAGAATCGAGGAACTTCAAATACACCGCTGTCATCTTTATCGAACATGGTCCAGCATATCAGAAACCATATACAACAGTGTGCCTGCAGTCAGCAGCATTGCCGGAAAGGCATGCTGCATGCAGTAAGGTGAGATGTCTAAATTTCAGAGACTGTGAGCTGATACGTCTTTATTCAAATCCATTCAACCCCAGCCCTCATGTCCTCATCGAACGCATACAGGTAAACGAGTATTGTTTGCATTTTTTTCTGTCCAGGCAAATTCATCACAGTCTTAACATCCGCTCCGTACTGACCGTCAGCTTCTCCAGATAATCAACCCAGGTCTGTATCATCCTTCGTCGCTCATCGAAATGTTTCGATCGATTGCAGGCAGTTCCCAATTTGTCAGGATCACTATGTCCCTGCAGTGTATAATCACTACCCCGGTACCGCCCTCAAATCCCGCAGCAACAGTGCGAACGCCAGCAGATATGTTTGGAGATGCTTCGCTGAATCCTTGTGTGAGTAAAATCACATTTGGTATCAAGACAATCGATCAGTGATATCCTGTACTATGCCCAGAATATGAGTAACATTTCCGTCTTTATCATACTGAAGGGACGCTGAGGCCCAAATCCTGCGCTTTTCGCCATCAGCTTTCCTGATTTGACATTCAACGATAAAATCTTTGTGGTTTGCTATTGAGTCGAACAGTTGCTTCTGGACCCTTTCCCGATCCTCAATATCAATGTGTTTGAAAAATTCACTTAAAGACCAGTCGGAATTCAGGGTATCGTAGCCGAAAATCCGGGCATGCTCAAGCGTTCTGATAGTCGAATAGTCCTTCAGGCTCGTGTGAAACCATCCGATGTGTAATTTCTCAAGTGCCTGATTAAGAAGTTCTCGTGTCAGGTGAATCTCTTCTCCCAATTGCTTTTGATCCGTTATATCTATTACAATCCCGCAATATCGATGTGCCTCCCCCCTGGAGTTAAAGACCGGTTTTCCATTAACCAGCACCCAGGAAATCGAGCCGTTCGGATGAACAACACGATATTCGATATTCAAATCAGCCAGTAGTTTAACAGCCTGCTTCAGAGCTCCGATAACCGCCTCCTTGTCATCGGGATGAACGGATGTTTCCCAGAGTTTAAAGGATGGATGTTGTCCCGATACTTTTTTTATTCCATAGAGATCCCATATTTTGTTTGACCAAAGGGCTTCATCTGTTTTGACATTCCAGTCCCAGAGCCCCGTATTACCGGATTCCATCGCCATGACCATCCATTTTCTGTACCCGATCAGTCGCGCTTCGTCATGTTTCTGCCGATTGATATCGATACAGACAAGTACAAGATATTCGTTAGTGCCGATCACTGCTCTTTGGGCGTTGATGCTGAACCAGTCGTACCTTTTTCGGTTACCATGAGTATGCATCCTTACTTCATCAGCCTCAATGAAACCAGAATTGAAAAGCTCAGTCAATTTCTCTTTTAAATTTTCACGATCTTCTTCGAATATGAGATCGAAAAAATCATTGTGCTGAATTTTTCCTGTGTGATCACTGAACAGCTCAATGGCAAAATCATTACTGCTATGTATAAGGCACTCTTTGTCCAGGACAAAAACGGAGCCGGGAATAGCGTCGATAAGCGCTTTGTAGACACCCTCTGTTTTCCTGGCCTGTTTCTCAGCCAGGACCTGTGCAGTAATGTCCTGGACAATAATCAGAAGTCGGGCGGTGTTCCCTTCCGAATTTTTTATAGGGTATATGGAGTTTCGTAAAACACGACCTAATGATTCGTCATCGAAAATGTGATACTGTCCCGTTGAAACTACCTTATCTACCATGGCTTTTCGGCTGACCGCAAGTTCCGGCTCATGAAATACGTTTGATATTAGATCAAATACGTTCATGCCGTGAACATCACCGAGATCGTTGAAAAATCTGGAAATTACAACTGAGTTTGCTTCAAGGATGGTGCCTTGAATATCGATGATGAACGCAGATTCAGAGTAATCCTTTAACAGGAAAAAAGCATTATTACTGAATGACATCGTGATTCAGGGATATGTTTAAAGATAGATTGTGAAACAGGTTACGAGACGGGATACAATTGCAACTTACATAAAAAACTGATATATGTTTTTCTGATAGTTCAAATAAGATGGAAATTGACCGCCTCACAGTACCACTACAGGGTACTTCTATTTATTGTATTTATTGTAGTGAGAAGCACGAGTGCAAGGCAGACGGTGTCCCGATCTTATCGTGATAAACTCCAA
Organism: Chlorobiaceae bacterium; assembly: GCA_013334225.1. Classification (GTDB taxonomy): domain Bacteria; phylum Bacteroidota; class Chlorobiia; order Chlorobiales; family Chlorobiaceae; genus Chlorobium. Next base: position 79,780 of record JAAXXY010000007.1, on the reverse strand, counting down.
AACCGGAGTCCCGAAAGTTTTCAGGATGAGGATTTCGATCCCTGCGTGTCTTGACAACGCTGCAATCGAGATTCAGAAGAAATTGATTGAGGTGCCTTAAATTCAGAAAACTTTACGCCAACTGCACGGTAAATAACACCTGAGTCAACACAGCGAATAAAACACGGAAAACCCTGATTTCTCAAGGGTTTCCGGACTTTTCCGGAGGCTACCGGATAGGTCAAAAGTGGAGATGGCGGGACTCGAACCCGCGTCCAGAACATTGCTCTATGAAGCTACCACACTCATCTCAGGTGTTCGGTGTTTCGTGAAACGGAACTACACCTGTAAAGGCCGTTTCACTATCCCTGTGTTTACCCTTCCCCTTTCCAGGGAAAAAGAAGAAGGAGCCTACTTGCGCGAGCCGAAGCTCAAGCGCGGGTTATGCCATCCGCCGGATTCAGAGTAAGCGCATCCCCCGGTCGGACGATGGCTGGTGAGTTAACTTTTGCTAATCAGGCAGCCATTGCATACGAATGATCGTCTGCATCTAATAGGTACATAGACTTCTTTAACGAGTCCATCCATGCTGAAACTCGGAGTGCAACTCAATATCACACATGCCCTGTCGAAAGCCTGTCATCCCCAGATTTACAAAGAACAATAATGCTTGGAAGCAATTGTATATATGCTTTTTCAGCCTAAAGAACAACATCATCCCCACCCTTTTAATTCCCGGGCGGGGATGACTTGTCAAAAGAGGTCAGTTGAGCCCGGGAAGTTCGGGAGAATTAGCGATAATCTGGTATTCGCCGCCTTTCGAACGGACCGTACGGCTCCACATCCTCTCGTATGCATCGCTGAAAACGATTTCCTTCGAAGCGTCAGCGGTATACCAGGCACCCTCTTCGAACTCGGTCTCGAGCTGCCCGGCAGTCCAGCCGGCATAGCCGAGGAAAAAGCGGACGTCGGACGGAAGGATAACGCCGGTATTGATAAGAAAGCTCAACTGGTCCTTGTCGCCCCCCCAGAACAGGCCTGGAAGAACTTCAAAGGAACCGTCGATCACATCCCCCCTCGTATGGAGAAAGTGCACGCTATCGACCTGCACCGGGCCTCCCATGTGCAGCAACTCTTCTATCTCCTCAAACCCGGTAATTGCTTCGCAGACCTTGAATTCCATCGGGCGGTTCAGGATAAAACCGAGCGACCCTTTATCGTTATGCTCGCAAATGATCATTACAGTCCGCTTGAAATTCGATTCAAGAAGATTGGCTGAAGCAAGCAGAAGTTTTCCGGCTTCGAGTTTTTCAAATTCGTTAACCATTCGATTTTTTCAGGTTTTTTTCTGAAGATAATCGAGCACCTCCTCAGCATGCTGGGCCGGCTTCACTTTCGGCCAGACCTTTTCAATCACCCCCTGTTCATCGATCAGGTAAGTGACGCGGTTGGTGCCCATGTATTCACGTCCCATAAATTTCTTTAGACCCCATACACCATATGCTTCAACAATATTCCTGTCCGTGTCGGCCACCAGCCTGAACGGAAGCTGGAACTTGTCGGCAAACTTCCTGTGTTTTCCTTCATCATCAACACTTACGCCAAGCACATCAACCCCTGACAAGCTGAATTTAGGCAAATTATCGCGAAAAGCGCAAGCTTCGGCAGTACATCCCGGGGTGTCGTCCTTCGGATAAAAATACAGCAGAACCTTCTTTCCGCGGTACTCTTCGAGGGAAACTGTCTTGCCGTCCTGGTCCTTTGCAGTAAATGAAGGTGCAGGCAGACCCGGTTCAAGTAATTTTGCTGACATGAATGAAACTTATTTCAATTATTGATATGTTTTCCCTTGTAAATGAAACGCTGTTATTAAAAGTTTCTTGCGCAGGATGAAACTCTACTTTTTTTGTCCGATTTGTGGAAATCCCCTTGAACAAGGTTTTGTCGACGGGCGGGAGCGGAAGTTCTGCCCATCCTGTTCATGGGTACATTACATCAATCCCCTGCCTGTCGCCGTAGCTTATGCGGTCAACAGGGCCGACGAACTACTGCTGGTCAGACGGGCTCATGATCCGGCATTCAACGAATGGGCCCTCCCGGGGGGATTCCTCGAAGCGGGCGAAGAACCGCATGAAGGTTGCCTGCGGGAGCTGCATGAAGAGACATCGCTCCGGGGCGAAATCGACAGCCTGATCGGTGTTTACCACCGCGAAGTGGAAATGTACGGCTCTCTGCTCGTCATCGCCTACAAGGTTATCGTTGACAACAATTCCATCGCAATCAACCACGAACTCTTCGAAGCGGGGTTCTACCCTCATGACCTGAGGCCGGAAGTCCGTATCCCGCTCCACCGCAAAATCATCAGCGATGCAGCTCTTTCCGGACTTCTCTCGAACGGACAGGGGGGGGCCTGACCAGCCGGATAACCTGTACACAGATCCACCTGCAGAACTACCGGTGGAAACAGTCTACTGCCCAGCCAATCGCAGGTTGAAATCGGTGATCAGTTCATCGAGCACAAAGAAATCTGTGCAGGCATGATGCATTTTAACGGACAAGGGCATCAGAAGACGTGCTCCTTCGCTGTATCGCTGCCCGAAATAGAAAAAGCTCTGGCCCTGCATCTGTACCGGATGCCAGTGCAGCGTCAAGCCTGTGAACCTCAGGTTTGGCAGGTTGCCGATGAAATGTGCAAAATTGAAAACCTCGGTGGAATTTTCAGGATCTCCGTCCGGCCTGCGAGCGATTGCAAGCTTTTCGAGATAAACGTCGATGAACGTCCGGTAATCCTGCCGGTAAACATCCTCGAGCACTATTTCACGAAAACGCACTGCACCTCCTACAGCTACGGGAATGAAAATCGGCGGATTATGCAGTAAATACCACTCTTCGCCGGCACGGCGGAGGTTGAACGAAGGGTGGGATTGCAGTGTCCGGGCGAGATGCCAGAGGAGGTAAGCGAAAAATGTGCCCTTTCCGCAGGATGACTTGATTGCAGTATATCTGGCAAAAGCTTCCGTAATATCGAGCTGCAGCGTCACATCCAGATAGGGGTTCTGCAGTTCCGGACCGGAAAAGAAATCAAGTGAAAAACTCAGCCAACCCTCGAGCCTCGCCGGTTCAACCCGTTCAGGCTCGTATCGTTCAGGTGGAATGATCATGTTTCAGAATATTCAGGAAAATGTTTTGTCTGCAGCTTTTCACATCTTTATTCATGACCAGCCGCAACAGGAAGGACCACGCTGAACACCGAACCCTGGTTCAGGCGGGAGCGGACAGTTATATTTCCTCTGTGGGCAAGGACGATGTGCTTCACGATCGAGAGCCCGAGCCCGGTCCCCCCGGATTTGCGTGAACGGGCCTTGTCGACCCGGTAGAAGCGCTCGAAAATGCGGTCGAGGTCCTGGGTCGAAATGCCGATACCATTATCCTCCACATCGAGATGCACGCTATCACCGCTTCTGAAGGCAGAAATCCTGATTTTTCCGTTCCGGTCGTCCACATATTTGATGGCATTGTCGAGCAGATTGCGAACGACAATATCGAGGTATTCCTCATCTGCAAATACCGACGGAAGATCCTCAGGGATCGTAACATCGAGACGGATCTCCTTTTGTTCAATCTGACGCCGGAGAAGATCGACCGATCTGGTGACCGCGTTTGCAATTGATACCGGTTTGAAGTGGTATTCAATACGCCCCGATTCGATCTTCGACAGATCGAGCACATCATTCACAAGGGCTTCCAGCTGTTCGCTCTCCTGCAGGATGATCTGCAGAAAGGCCGTTGCATGCTCCTGTTCGCTGATGGCACCTTCGAGCAATGTTTCAGTATATCCCTTGATGCTGCTGAGCGGTGTGCGCAGTTCATGTGAAACACTCGAAACGAAATCCCTGCGCATGCGTTCGAGATTGCGCAGTCTGGTGATGTCGTTGAGCACGAACACCATGCCTTGAAATTTTTCATCTTTCCTGATGGGCATGGTGCTGACCTGCATGATGCGCACTCCCTTGTCGGTCAGGATGGAACACTCTTCCTTCAGCAGTATCGACTTTTCGGAATGGACTTTTTCGAGCAGTTCACGGAGCACCCTTTCACCGATGCCCTTTACAGGCCTCGATTTGAGCATCGCGCCTTCGATCCGGAATTTCCGTGACGCTGCCGGATTGACAAGAATGATGTCCCCATTGGCATCGGTCACGATCACCGCTTCGCGGATACCGGAAAAAGCCGCCCGGTACCACTCCCCGCTGAACCGCATCCGGTTGATCTCATCGCTCAGATAGTTTATTGCCCGGGCTATCCTCCCGGTTTCCTCCCCGTGATCGACAGCCGCGCTGCCGCTGAAATCGCCGCGAACTCTTTTTTCCGCCGTTTCCGCCAGGTCCCTGAGCGGCCGGCTGAAGAAAACGGCGAGCAGGACACCTGAAAAAATTGAGAAAACCAGCATTATGATGAGGGCCCGTTCCATATCATCCTCGATGCCGCTGCTGAATATACCGATCTTGTAAAGCGGCTTGGCAAAACGCATGATGGCATAAGGCTTTCCCTTGCCAAGCGGAACAGCCAGATAAAGCATCTTCTCTCTTACCGTCCTGCTGTGCCGGGAATCTTCTCCGAAACCTTTTCCAAGTGCACCCCGGACTTCAGGACGGTCGGCATGGTTTTCGGCAAGATGCAGTTTTTCGAACGGGAGGTATGAGTCGCCGATAATCCGCCCGCCGGTATCGATGAAAGTAACCCTGACATCGAGCGCCTCGCCGATTTTACGTGCCCGCTCTTCAGGAAACGCCGGGTCATCCCATCCGGAAGGCTTGTCCGACAACAATTCCGCATTGAACAGAAGGTTGCGTCGAAGCTCCTCACGGACCGAGGCATGGATGCGCTCCTTCATCTGCAACCCGAATACGAAGAGGCTCACGACCGCCGACAGAAAAACGACCGAACCGGTAATGGCGCCGAACCTCAACGAAGCTTTAACCTGCATGGTTTCAGCTCCCGTTTTCCTCGAGTTTGTACCCGAAACCCCTGACTGTTTTGATCATGCTCCCGGTCTCGCCGAGTTTTTCACGCAACCTCGTGATATGCGTATCGATGGTCCTGGTATTGATGCTCCGGTCGATATCCCAGACGTCGCTCAAGAGCGACTCGCGCGACTGGGCCTCCCCTTTCCTTTTAAGGAGCGCCGCCATCAGCTTGAACTCCATCATGGTAAGCACCAGCTCTTTTCCGTCGAGCGACGCGGTATGGCGTGACATATCGATTTCGAGAGCTCCCGCCCTGAGAATATCGGCCACTCTTCCGCCATGGCGCCTGTCACGCTTGAGGATCGCGCGGATTCTCAGGGCCAGTTCACGGGGACTGAACGGTTTGACGACATAGTCGTCGATGCCGAGCTCGAAACCGAGGATCCTGTCGATCTCCTCTCCCTTTGCCGTGAGCATGATGATGGGTATATCCCGGTAAAGCTGATGCTGCCTTATTTTCCGGCAGACTTCGAAACCGTCGATGCCGGGCAGCATGATATCGAGCAGCACAAGGTCAACACTCCTCTGTGAAAGGTCGCGAAGCGCCTCTTCTCCGCTGCTGCATAGATGACAGTGAAAACCTGCTTTTTCAAGATTGTAAACCAGAAGGTTTCCAAGGTTCTGGTCATCCTCGACAATGAGAATAACTGGGTCCGTCACGTTTTCGCTGTTTTCGTTTCTCTCTCCTGTTATTTTCGCATCTCTTTTTCAATATACGCTCTTTCCCTCTTCGCTCATCGTTCTCATCAACATTGGACGTTAGTGAGACTCTCCTCCGGTTTATTGACCGGCCTTCCAGCATGCCGCATCATGACCGGGTTCGTATTCCAGAAGATCCGGCTGCTCCCGGCGGCAGCGATCATCCGCAAGCGGGCACCTTCCGGCAAACCTGCACCCCTCCGGCAGGTTCACGGCGCTTGGCACGTTCCCTTCGATAACGTGAAGCCGCTCCTTGGGAGCACCGAGCCTGGGAATGGATTTCATGAGTCCCCGAGTATAGGGATGGAGCGGATTGCTGAAAATCTGCCTGACGGCCCCTTTTTCAACAACTCTCGATGCATACATCACCAGCACCTCCTCGCAAAGTTCAGCTACAACACCGAAGTCATGGGTGATGAGCATCACGCTCATACCGGTGTCGGACTGGAGCTTTCCGATAAGGTCGAGGATCTGAGCCTGCACGGTTACGTCGAGTGCAGTTGTCGGTTCGTCTGCGATCAGAAGAGAGGGATTGCAGGAAAGCGCCATGGCGATCATGACTCGCTGTCGCATTCCACCCGAAAGTTCATGGGGGTATGAGGAAAACCGCTCAGCAGGGTTGGGAATGCCGACAAGGTGGAGCAGTTCGATTGAACGTTTCTTCGCCTCTTCGTGGTTTATATCCCGGTGAATGAGGATCTGCTCCATAATCTGGCTTCCGCAGTTGAAGACCGGGTTGAGGGAGCTCATGGGTTCCTGGAAGATCATGGCGATCTCGTCACCCCTCAGTTTCCTCATCTGCTCTTCGGACAGTTTCAGGAGATCGGTTCCTTTCCAGAGTATCTCCCCTCCGGCAAAGTAGCCTGGAGGCATGGGAACAAGGCGCATGATGGAAAGAGCGGTCACCGATTTTCCGCAACCGGACTCACCAACGACACCGAGCGTTGAGTTCCGTCCAAGTGAAAAACTCACTCCGTCGACGGCTTTTGCCGTACCGCTGTCGGTCGAGTAATAGGTCCTGAGGTTTTTCAGTTCAAGAATTTTTTCCATATATAGCTATCTTCCCTGCCAGCGCTGGTTTAAGGTTACGTTTTGCCGGGATCATGCATGAAAATATGTTTTGTAAGCTTCATATGAAAACGTTATCACATGACGAGACGCGTAGTGCTGCAGTGACCAGAAGGAATACCGCCTTTCTTTTCGATGCCGTAACGAAGTCAGCTCCCTATATTTCCCTCAAACAGGCCATTTCCGGTCTTCGCGCCAATGATGCAGGCGTGTTCGAACCGGTAGAGATTACGGGGCTTCAGGGATCGTTCCCTTCGCTTCTCGCATCGGCCCTGTTTACCGACCAGCCGGCCCCGATACTGCTCCTGTGCGGCCAGTACAGTTTTGAACTCTATGAAAACGATCTTGAAGCCTTGCTTCCCGAAGGTTCGGTCTGCAATACGTCGGATGAACTTTCTCTTTCGATTCTCTCGATAACCAAAAAAAGAAAATCGGTCATCCTCTCCTTTTTCGACGACCTGGACCGTACCCTCTGCTCACCTGAAGATTCTGCTGCCCGAATCTTCAGCCTTTCGCTCGACCGGGATGCCGGATATGAAAATCTCAAACAGTTCCTTTCCTCGAACGGTTTCGAACCGAGGGAATTTGTGGAGGATGAAGGAGAATACTCCGTCAGAGGCTCGATTATCGACGTCTTTCCTTTCGGTGCGACGGAACCGATCCGGATCGAATTCTTCGGCGACACTGTTTCATCGATCCGCGTTTTCGACATCAACAGCCAGCTTTCAGGCAAAACAATGCAACAGGCCAGCCTCACCGCAGGATTTACCGAAAGCGGCGGCAGTACGACTCTTTTTGATTACCTCGACCCTGCAACGATCGTCATGCTCGACGACATGCAGGAATATTCAGTGCTCGACAACCGGGATGAGCTCTTCAGCACTATTTCGCGCTTCCGTTGCATCAGGGTACAACCTTCTTCGCAGACAGCAATCAATTTCGGCTCCCTGCCGCAGAAAAAGCTCAATGCGAATTTCCGTGTTCTTGCTGCTTTGATCCAGCAGGAGGCTGCCGAAAGGAAAACTCCGATTTTTGCAACCGGCTCTCAGCGTGAAATCAGGGAACTGAGCGACTTTCTCGCCGACGAGATCGCCAACTCAGGAAGTACCGTGATCCCTGAAGTCAGCTGGGTTCCCGTCAACCTTTATTCCGGGTTCATTTTCGGCGCCCTGGACCTGTATACCGAATCTGACATCTTCGGTAAGCTGCATGCACACAAGGCCCACCGCAAGCGTAAAATACGGGGCATTTCCCTCAAGGACCTACAGAAGCTGAAAGTCGGCGATCACGTAGTCCATGAAGATTACGGTATCGGTATCTTCAAATCCCTCGAAACCATCACTGTCGGCAATTCCGAACAGGAATCCGTGCTGATCGAGTATGAGGGTGGTGACCAGCTCTATGTCAATGTTCAGAACATCAACCTGCTGTCGAAATATTCAGCGTCGGAAACGTCCAGCCCGACCCTTTCGAAACTCGGAAGCTCGAAATGGGCCGCAAAAAAGGACAAGGTCCGCAAGAAACTGCGCGATATCGCCATCAATCTCATAAAAGTTTACGCCCAGCGCAAAATGCAGCCGGGTTTCGCATTTGGTCCCGATTCCATTTTCATGCGGGAATTCGAAGCATCCTTCATCTTCGATGAAACGCCGGACCAGCTCAAGGCGATCGAAGAGGTCAAGAAAGACATGCAGTCTCCCCATCCGATGGACAGGCTGATCTGCGGCGATGCCGGGTTCGGAAAGACCGAAATCGCCATGAGGGCGGCATTCAAGGCCGTGGAATCGAAAAAGCAGGTTGCCGTGCTGACTCCGACAACCATCCTCGCTCACCAGCATTTCGATTCGTTCACGAAACGGTTCGAAAATTTTCCCATTTCGATAGCGGTGTTGAGCCGTTTCATCCCGCGCAAGGACCAGCAGGAGATCCTGAAAAAGATTGAATCCTGCAAAATCGATATCGTGATCGGCACACACCGGCTGGTATCGAAAGATGTCCATTTCAAGGATCTCGGCCTGCTCGTTATCGATGAGGAACAGCATTTCGGCGTCGAGGTCAAGGAGAAACTGCGCGAGCAGTTCCCCAATGTCGATACCATGACCATGTCTGCGACACCGATACCCAGAACGCTGCAGTTTTCGATGCTCGGTGCAAGGGACCTTTCTATTGTCTCGACCCCGCCGAAAAACCGCCAGCCGGTCGAGACGATCATTACCGATTACGACCCTTCGCTTATCCAGTCCGCGATCCGCAGGGAAATCCAGCGTGAAGGCCAGGTTTTTTTCCTGCACAACAGGATTTCGTCCATCGAGGAAGTACTGCATACCCTCAGGGAGCTGGTGCCTTCGGCAAGGATCGTCTATGCGCACGGACAGCTTCCGTCAAGAGAGCTCGAAAAGATCATGATGGATTTCATGCAGAAAGAGGTCGATGTGCTGATCTCCACATCGATCATCGGCTCGGGGCTCGACATTTCGAATGCGAATACCATCCTCATCAACAGGGCTGACATGTTCGGACTGTCCGACCTCTACCAGCTCCGCGGCAGGGTCGGCAGAAGCGACAGGAAAGCCTACTGCTACCTGATCGCTCCGCCACTTCATACCCTTAAAAGAGAAGCTGTGCAGCGACTTGCCGTGATCGAAAGTTTCACAGAACTCGGTTCAGGCTTCAACATCGCCCTTCGCGACCTCGATATCCGCGGGGCGGGCAACCTGCTCGGTGCCGAGCAGTCGGGATACATCCATGAGCTCGGTTTCGACCTCTACCAGAAAATGCTCGAGGAAACCGTGGCCGAACTGAAATCCACGGATTTCAGCCATCTGTTCGATACGGAAGCCATAACCGCAGCGGCCCTTGTGAAGAGCTGCGACCTTGTCTTTTTCTTCAACGCGCTCATTCCCGAATTCTACATCGGTGCGACACACGAGAGGTTCGCGTTTTATGAAAAAATCTCGAAGGCCTCGTCCGATAAAGAGATCGATGCCCTTGCAAATGAGCTCAGGGACCGCTTCGGCCCGCTGCCTGAGGAGGTGACGAACATGCTCGCGCTCAGCAGATTCAAGCTTGTCTGTACAGCGATCGGCCTGGAAAAAATAGACCTCCAGCCCAAAACCCTCACCCTGTTCCTGCCGGACCAGCAGAACGAGCATCTCTCGCACAGGGAATTTTACCAGTACCTCTTCACTGCTGTCCAGGAACCCTGGATGCAGGAATTTCAACCCGGTTTCCGCTTTGACAAAAAAATGAAGCTTCTGCTGAACCATCCGTCAGGACCGGATACGACGCCCGAAGTGCTGATCCATCGCTATATCGAACTCTTCCGGAAACTCGAAGAGGCATCGAAGGTACAAGCGGTTCAAAATCAAGCCTGACATCTTTTCATAATACATCAAGCTTTCATTTATTACTCGGACGAATCAACTACCCCGCAGCAAGCAGCGGGGTATGAATTCATATGGAGATTATTCTTTCACGAAGCAAGCTTCGGGGAATTTGACCCTCAGTGATTAAAACTGTCAATCCTGGTTAGCAACAATAGTTCCAATTTTGTCATTCTGAGCAAAGCGAAGAATCCATAAATCATTGCATAGTAATAAAATGGATTCTTCATTCCGCTAAGCTTCATTCAGAATGACAGCCCCTTTATCAGAATTTTCTTGCAACTTATCGTTGCCGGAGTAAAAAAAAGAATGCCGTTTTTTGGCATTTCGAGCAACTTTTGCTGTGACGGCTGTGTTTCAAAAAAGAGGACTTAAATTGTCTGATTAATAATAAAACGATACATCAATGAATATCACAATCAACAATAAAGTATACGAGGCGAATGTTGGTGACAGGCTGCTGGATATAGCCAGGAAAAACCATGCCCATATCGGGTATTTCTGCGGAGGAAACAGTATCTGCCAGACCTGTTACGTGAAGGTCCTTGAGGGGGCTGATCTGCTTTCACCGCTCAGCGATTCCGAAAAGGCACTGCTGTCCGACAATCTCATTCATGAAGGAACAAGAATGGCCTGCCTGACGACAATCGAAAAGCCCGGTACCATCAATATTGTTTCAACTGTCGAAGAGGTCAAGCAGATGTTCGAAGCAAATCCCGTAGAGCTTGTCGGTTATGCAGGAAAAATGGGCCGTGAAGCGCTTGTAAAGTTTCCTGACACCATGCGCATTCAGGCAGGAAGAAAGTTTGACCTGCTGCAGCTGATCTCCGATGTATTGAAGGGAATCGGAGACGCCATCACGCTGATTGCAGATGCCTTGCAGTCGACGGTATCACCGGCCAAGGGATGCGGATGCAGCACTTTAACCCAGGACGCGCACACTGGAGGCCACGATACCAACGGGACCTGCGTGACGGACAGTCATGGCAAGGATAAGAAACCGATTTCGATTTCGTCCTCGATTGCCGCCTGATATATATTGAATCATTGTTCTTTTTGTCTCCTCAATCTTCCGCGGCCTGTTAGTTTCAGATCGGCAGGCCGCGGTTGAGGCTCAGAAAAAAATTGATTATATTCCGGAGTTAGAGTTTGCCGAGGTTTGTTTCTATTCAATAAATCCCTGAAACCATGATCATCCATATTAACGACAGGCCCTGTGAAGTACAGGTAGGCGATCTCCTTCTGAAAGTTGCCCAGAACAATAAAAGTCACATTGGATATATCTGCGGTGGAAACGGTATCTGCCAGAGCTGTTTTGTTTATGTAAAAGAAGGTGCCGACTGCCTCTCCGAACCTGGTACGGACGAAAAAACATTCATCTCAGACAAGCTTCTCCAGGAAGGCGGCCGCCTTGCCTGCCGGACCACCATCAGGAAGGAAGGTTCGATCAAGGTCCTGACAAGGGCGGAAAACCTGAGAAGAATCGTGCTTGGTCTCAATGTTCCGGGATTCATCACCTATGCCCAGACAATCGGATACAATGTGGTCAACCAGCTTCCCGGCGGCGTTTCCAACATCTTCAACCGCGTCAGGGAGGGCCGGCTCAATCCTGTAGATACTCTGAAAAAAATCGGAAGCGGACTTGGACCTGCTTCACTTCTGGCGGTCAGTTCTTTCATGGAAACTTTCCCCTTCCTGCAATTCCCGGCATCCATCCTCTGCGGCGGAGCCAGGGGTTTAGTCAGTACGGCGGGAAATGCTATCAGTTCACTGACTGGCGGACGTTTACAGTTGCCGGGTATTTGCGGACCTTGCTGTGAATCCGAAAAAGCTCCGGCTTTTGAACCGGTGACCATAACAGTAAAACAGGTTTAGCTCTGTTGCTGAAATAGCATAATGATAATTTTGGACTCCAGATGGGGTATTCGTCTGATTTTGGAAATATCGAGTTCGAGCTGGGTGCAAAGACTCTTGAACGCTGGCTGATCAAGCCCGAAAAAACCATGAGTATCGTTCTCGGCATTCCCAGGGAACGGGCTCAGGACGAACGGCGGGTTGCAATTTCTCCGCCCGGAGTGCAGATACTGGTTGAACACGGAATCAAGGTTATTATCGAGGATTCCGCCGGCAAATTCTGCAATTTTTCCAACGTCGACTATTCGGAAGCAGGGGCACAGATTGCCGAAAGTGCCGACGAACTATACAGCCAGGCAAATGTCATCGTGAAGGTCTCCCCTCCCCAGCCTGAGGAGCTCTCCCTTCTCATGAATGGACAGATGCTCATCTCTGCGGTCCATCTGGGAACGGTCAGCCAGCATATGATAAGGACACTTATTGAAAAGAATATCACCGCACTCGGATTCGAGTTTATCGAAACAAGGGACGGCGAACTGCCTATCGTAAGAACAGTGAGCGAAATTGCCGGATCGCTTGCCGTCCAGACCGCAGCAAAATACCTTGAAACCGGTTACGGCGGCAGCGGCATCCTGCTCGGTGGCATCGCAGGGGTTCCGCCTGCACATGTCACGATCATCGGGGCGGGAACCGTTGGGCTCTTTGCCGCTCAGGACGCTCTCGGGCTCGGTGCGCAGGTAACCGTGATTGACAAGGAGATCAACAGGCTCAGGAGGTTCGAGGCGTTTTTCAACCGTCACCTTGTCACGGCGATTGCCAATGACCATTACATCTCGCAGCTTGCAAAAATTTCGGACGTCATCATCGGTGCCCTCAGCCCGAAACAGAAGATCAGCAAACCTCTGGTGAGCGAACAGGTGGTCAAATTGATGAAACCCGGTTCCGTGATTATAGATGTGTCGATAGACCAGGGTGCGTGTTTCGCGACAAGCAGGCATACGTCACATACCAACCCGATTTACGTGAAACATGGCGTAACACACTACTGCGTACCAAACATTCCTTCAGCCGTTGCAAAAACCGCATCTTTCGCTCTGACAAACACCCTGCTGCCATTCCTCCTGAAACTCACGGACCATGAAACCATTCCGGACATCCTCTGGAAAAGTCACAGCCTGAGGAAGGGTACCTATGTTTTCAAAGGATACGTCACCAAGAAAATCCTTTCCGAACTCACCGATTTTCCGTTCAGGGAGATCGAAATGCTTCTTGCCGCCTGCTGAAGATCCTCAGAAAAGATATTCAAGCGGCTTTCCAAGCTTCCTTGCGATATAGGAAGCACAGGAAACGCCCGAATAGGTTACGGCTATGACCCCTTGCCCTGGAAAGGTGCTGTCACCCACGGCAAACAGGTTTTTGACCGGTGTGGTATTCTGCGGCTTCTGCAGGATATTCTGACCGGGCTTCAGCAAGGGACCATAGGAACCCTTGTACCGGTTCAGGTAACGCTCATGGGTCAGAGGCGATGCGAGAACCTTCAATTCGATGGCTTTCGACAACCCCGGCAAAATCCGCTCCGTCCGGGAAATGACATTTTCGGCAAGAGCGTCCTTGGCTTCACGGTACTCCCTGCTCCCTCTCTGGTACTTCTCCCAGTCGTCCGCTTCCGCAGTAACGAATACATGAATGGTATGCTTGCCATGCGGGGCAAGCGAGGGATCAAGCAGTGTCGGGGCGGAAAAATAGATCGTACCTCCCGGCTGGCTATACCGGTTCCAGTCATCGACAAGAATATTATGGACATAAAAATCCTTAGGAATCACTGATGCATCGACGCCGAGAAAAAGCTGAAACCAGCTCGGGGCCCTGAGAAAACGAGAGTCATCGACCCTGAAACGGGAATCGGTAATGAGACGGTTGAAGGTATCCCAGACTGTTGCATTACTGACAACAGCCTTTGCAAAAAATTCACTTCCGTCAGAAAGCCTGACTCCCCGAGCCTCTCCGTTTTCAAGTATGATTCCGGAAACCTCCGATTGAAACCGTACGATACCCCCGAATTTTTCGATCCCCCTGCATAATGCCTGCGGTATCGAACCTGATCCGCCGAGCGGATAGTTGATACCTCCATGATGGCGGTCAGCGAGGCAGATGCCGGCATTCACCAGCGGAGTTGCTCCCGCATCCTGGACAGCCCATGAATATGCTTCCATATCGATGAACCTGAGCAGTTCATCATCGACGATGTATTTCCTGGCGGTCCTGCCCATCGAACGGAATGTTTTCATGGCAAGTGCAATGGTCTTCAACGGGTTGTTCAAACCTACCCCGCCAAGGTGTACGATATCTTCAAGTGAACCTGCCGGAAGGGAACTGAGAATGTCATATACCTCTTCAAGCTCACGGTAAAATTCAGCTATTCCTTTTTTCTCATGGGGAAAACGGGCTGCAAGCCTGTCGATAAAGGCCTGCCGGTCATAATAGACGGGTAGCGAAAAACCGTTCGGCAGATGGTAATGGATCTGAACCGGGTCCGGCACAGTTTTCACCTCTATACCGAGCTTCCTGAAAATCTTGGTATGGAGATTGAGCGTGCCGCTTCGGCCGTTTTCAGCGAAGCCGTAAAAAACCGAAGCACCGGCGTCGAAATGGTACCCTTCGCGCTGGAAGGAAGAACAGCTACCACCTGGATGCCGGTTTTTCTCGAAAACAAGCGTTGAAATCCCCTGCTGCTGCAGGAGTGCGGCAGTTGTAAGGCCCCCGATCCCTGAGCCGATAATGATCACATCGGCAGATCTTTCAATAACGTCATGCATGATATTTTACTGTCCGGTAGTTCGGAAATGAATGAAAATATATTATTTAAAAAATAATTACTTTATGGTTATAGATTACATAATGCCTTTAACCCTCAAATGAAGCCTGAAGATTCTGTCGTATGACTAAATCTGATACAAAACATCCTGCGAAAGCAGGGTCGAAAAAAGAACATAACTCCCGTGAGGAACTTCAGAAACAGCTGGAGTTTCAGAAAGAGGCCGTTGTCCATATCAATTCACTGTACAACTATGCCCTTCACCTCACCATGAACCCGGATGACGCCGAAGATCTTGTCCAGGAAACCTATCTGAAAGCATACAGATTTTTTAATTCTTTCGAGCGGGGAACAAACTGCAAGGCCTGGCTGTTTAAAATCCTTAAAAACAATTATATCAACAGTTTTAGAAAAAATTCAAAAGAACCGGGTAAAGTCGATTATGATCTCATTAAAGACTTTTACCATTCGATAAAGGATACCAGAACCGATACGACTGAAGCTGAAGCCGATTATTTCCATACTTTGATGCATGAAGAGGTTTATATGGCCCTTCAGTCGTTACCCGAGGAGTTCAGGGAAGTGATACAGTTGTGTGATATTGAAGGATTTACCTATGAGGAAATTGCAAATATGGTAGAGAGCCCTATCGGTACGGTCAGATCGAGGTTGTATAGAGGAAGAAAGCTGCTTCGCGCACAACTTGAGAATTATGCTAAAAAATTCGGATTCAATACCGAGACAGAGTAATACTATCAATTCGCATAAAATTTTTTATATCATGAACTGCAACAAGACACGGGTACTGATGAGCGTCGCCATTGACGGCGAGCTTACCCTGAAAGAAGAACAGATGTTTCTTCTTCACCTTTCAGAGTGCGAGATATGCAGAATCGAGTATGAAGAAGCGAAGAAAACGAAAATGATCATCAGGGAAAAAATCGTGAGATTCAAAGCACCGCCTTCCCTTGTTTCCTCAATAATGCAGCTTTCCAACATCGACACCAAAGAAACCGAAGACACTCTCCTCTGAAATATGCCCCGGAACGCTTTTAATAACCGGTTTTTAATAACTTTTCAGGTTTGAATTGTATGAATTTATGGCTATATAACTAATATTTCCTTAATGGAATATCTGTATAAAACAGGCATATTACACGGATCTGCAACAGGTTGGTTATGAATAAGATCATTACTATCACAGAGGAAGAGGTCAATAAATGGAATCTCAATACGCCGGATGAAATGCTCGAAGAGGTTTCGAACCGATTCAAGCTGCTTTCTGAACCAATGCGACTGAAAATTCTGAGGGTTCTCTGTGAAAAGGAACATACGGTTCAGGAAATCGTTAGAAAGGTCAATGCCAGTCAGGCCAACATTTCCAAACATCTTGCACTGATGCATGATAACGGTGTAGTGAACCGCAGAAAATCAGGTCTGAAATGTTATTACCGGATAGCGGATGAAAGCATTATCTACGCCTGCTATCTCATTTCGAAAAGCGTAGTTGAAAATCTTCAGGACCGTCTGAGCTGGGTCCAGAAAATCAATTCGAACATTTCAACCTGACCCCTTCATACTTCAGCTTTTCTCACCCACTCTCCTTCCCTGATGTCAGGGGTTAAATCATCCTGCAGGACTTTTTTCCCTTTTTTGCACTGAATAGAAAATCATTTTTCAATGTTGTCTGACAGTATTAACAATCCCCCATCAACAAGTATGACATTTTTACACTAATCCCGTCATTTATGACACGTCTTTTATCCTGAACAGGCAATAAATCGGTTTGGCATGGTTTTTGATCTATTAATGGCAGAGAGAGAACATCTCTATCAAATTTTATCAAAAAGGCACATTTAAAAAGGAGAAAATCATGCTTGTAAAATTATCGAAAGATCCGCTCAAGTTGTTTGATGATATCTGGTCAGGTGCACAAATGCCGGCAACTCCGGCATTCAAAGTCGACATTTCCGAGGATGAAAAGGCATTCCATATCGATGCAGAACTACCGGGTATTACCAAGGAAAATATTGCACTCAATATCGAGGACGATATGCTGACCATCAAAGCAGAGAGAAAGCAGGAAACGGAAGAAACAAGGAAAAACTATCACCGGATTGAAAGAGCATACGGAAGCTTTTCACGGAGCTTCAATCTCGGAGAAATTATCGACAGGGAGCATATCACCGCAGATTTCGACAATGGCGTGCTTCATGTAAGCCTGCCGAAAGCCGTACCGGTGAAAAAGACAAAAGAAATAGCAATCAGTTAAGTTAACCATAAATCCGGGTTCACATCACAGATGCAGAACCCGGAATTTATACATCTCAAAAGAGGAAATTCATTATGGGTAAAATTATCGGCATCGATCTCGGCACCACGAACTCATGTGTTGCGGTCATGCAGGGCACTCAGCCAACAGTTATTGAAAACTCTGAAGGCAGCCGCACTACTCCGTCCATCATCGGGTTCACCAAAACGGGAGACCGTCTCGTTGGGCAGGCCGCAAAAAGACAGGCCATCACCAACCCGAGAAACACTATATTTTCGATCAAAAGATTCATGGGACGCAAATACGACGAGGTCCCGAATGAAAAAAAGATTGCCCCTTACGAAGTCGTCAACGAAAACGGCGAGGCAAGGGTGAAAATCAACGACAAAGTCTACTCGCCGCAGGAAATTTCGGCGATGGTTCTTCAGAAAATGAAGCAGACTGCAGAGGATTTCCTTGGTGAAAAAGTCAGTGAAGCGGTCATTACCGTACCTGCATATTTTAACGATGCCCAGAGGCAGGCGACGAAGGATGCCGGCCGTATCGCAGGCCTTGACGTCAAGCGAATAATCAACGAACCTACCGCTGCAGCTCTTGCATACGGGCTCGACCGCAAACAGGAGAATGAGAAGGTTGCGGTGTTCGACCTTGGAGGCGGCACATTCGATATCTCCATTCTCGAGCTCGGCGACGGTGTTTTTGAAGTGAAGTCCACCGACGGCGACACCCATCTCGGTGGCGACGACTTCGACCAGAAAATCATCGATTTTCTGGCAGACGAATTCAAAAAACAGGAAGGAATAGACCTCAGGAACGACCCGATCGCCCTGCAGCGTCTGAAAGAAGCTGCTGAAAAAGCAAAAATCGAGCTCTCATCGAGAACCGACACTGAAATCAACCTTCCGTTCATCACCGCGACACAGGAAGGTCCGAAACACCTTGTCATCAACCTTACCCGTGCGAAATTCGAAGCGATTTCTGCCGAGCTGTTCGACAAACTGCTCGACCCATGCCACCGCGCGGTCAAGAATTCCAAACTCGATCTGAAGGATATCGATGAGGTTGTGCTGGTCGGCGGTTCGACACGTATCCCGAAAGTTCAGTCTCTCGTAA
Organism: Chlorobiaceae bacterium; assembly: GCA_013334225.1. GTDB lineage: Bacteria > Bacteroidota > Chlorobiia > Chlorobiales > Chlorobiaceae > Chlorobium. The sequence continues at coordinate 61,570 of JAAXXY010000007.1, read as the reverse complement.
AAGAATTTTTCGGAAAGGAACCGAACAAAAGCGTCAACCCCGACGAGGTCGTCGCAATCGGCGCAGCTATCCAGGGCGGCGTTCTGAAAGGCGATGTTACCGACGTGCTTCTGCTTGACGTCTCTCCGCTCTCTCTGGGCATCGAAACCCTTGGCGGCGTAATGACAAAGCTTATCGATGCGAACACCACCATTCCGACAAGAAAACAGGAAGTATTCTCGACCGCGGCAGACAACCAGACTTCTGTTGAAGTCCATGTACTGCAGGGTGAGCGTCCGATGGCCCGAGACAACAAAACGCTTGGAAGGTTCCATCTCGGCGACATTCCTCCTGCACCGAGGGGAATACCGCAGATCGAGGTCATCTTTGATATCGATTCCAACGGCATCCTCAATGTATCGGCAAAAGACAAGGCAACCGGAAAGGAACAAAGCATCAGAATCGAGGCAAGCAGCAAGCTCAGCGATGCTGAAGTCGAAAAAATGAAGCAGGATGCAAAGATGCATGCCGATGAAGACAAGAAGAAAAAGGAGGAGATCGACACCCGGAACACTGCGGATTCTCTTATTTTCAGCACCGAAAAACAGCTGAAGGATCTGGGCGATAAAATTCCTTCGGACAAGAAGGCCTCTCTTGAAGGTGCACTTGAAAAGCTCAAGGAAGCTTACAAAAACGGCACCATCGAATCGATCAAGGATGCCATGGACCAGCTCAACAAGGAGTGGAACGACATTGCATCTCAGCTCTATCAGTCACAGGGCGCCGGAGAACCGCATGCCAACCCGGGAGCACCATCCGGCGGAACCACGAGCGGCAGCAGTGACGGTGAAGTCCAGAATGCCGAGTACGAAGTAATCGACGGCAACAACAAATAACCTCGAAACAAAACTTGAAACGGCACAAAGGGATTCGCACGAATCCCTTTGTTATTTATACTTGTTTTGGTAACTTACAAATAATAAAAGGCAGAACACCCGTTCGTGTTTTATTTGCAAATTTTAACCCTGCAAACGATGCGACCACAGCTCAGCCGTCCGGACACCGCAGTGAATCAGGTCAGAGTAAGCACATCAGGACCTTGGTCAGGCAATGCCGTACACAAAGCCCAAAAGTATTTTATCATTTCCGCCAAACGGGACAGAAGCGGAAAACTTCAACTGGAGATCAGTCCCGCATCCGGTCGCCGCACACTCCTGCCGACAAAGGGAATGATCGACAAGGTTATTTCGGGGGAAATCGAACTTTATGTTCTGACGACACAACCGGATATTGGAATTAATCTGCAACAGAAAGTGCTGGATAATGAAAACCGTTATGTTATCGATTTCGATAAACGCGGTGTCAAATGGACGATGAGGGATATTCCCGTATTCTACGATACCCTGCACCGTCAGCTTTCTGTAGAAATAGACAGGAAAACGTATACACTTGACGAATTTTTCAAATAATACCGGAGTCTATCCTTCCGGATTTTTTGAAAAAAGAGTTGAAAAAACTTAAAGAGGCTGTCTCATGATTTGATTATGAGGCAGCCTTCTTTTTCTTACCTCTTTCTGAAATATTCATCCGATCGGTTTTGACTGACAGACCGGGTTCTGCTCACCACAGCTTAAAGTTTAAACGATAAGGGCTACATTTTCAGGGAGCCCTTTTTGCTTTACCACCGTTCCTTTTGAGACAGTCTCTTTATGTTTCCGATCGATCTGCGATTTACGGTCTGGAATTGCAGGGTAATCCGGCTTACTGTAATTTTTTTTGTGCCAGAATCGCTTCTGTGGATTTCGGATAGAGCTTCACAATATCTTTATATCTTGCCTGAGCGTTTGTTTTGTCACCAATCATTTCAAAAGAGAGTGCCTGTTTGTAGAGAGCAGCAGGACGTTTGTTGCTTTTCTGATATTTTGCTATGACGACCTGATACTCCAGAATGGCTTTCTCATACCATTTCTCATTGAAATAACAATCGGCAATATCGAACTGCGCATCGTCAGCAAGCTCTGATTTCGGATATTTCTGGATCAAAGTGCTGAAACTCTCCCTTGCCGCCGTATAGTTTTTCCTGTTAAGCTTGTCGAGACCATCCTTGAACAATCCCGTATCACTCTGAATTTCCACAGGCTTTTTCAGTGCATCAGCAGGTTTAGGCGCCGTTGATTGTGATGCAGGCGGAAGCGCAGCTGAAACCTGTGTTTGTGGCGGAACTGAAGGTTTTTCTCCAAACCCGAGATACTGCTCGATTTTCTGCAATCTTGTTTCCAGTTGATCGACCTTGTGCACCAGCAGAGAATCTTCCATTCCAAGGCGTCCAAAAGACTCGTAATTATTATGATTGATTTCCTCTATACGTCCTTTGAGGTAGGAAATCTCGTCATGCATCTGCTGAATATCGGAATAGGAGCCGGCTGTCTGAGATTTGACGGTTTCCGTATCTGATTTCAGTTTCTGCATATCACTCTGGACAACGGTCAGATCCTGTTGAGTGGCACATGCTGATACTCCAAGCATGGAAACAATGAAAAATGGCCTTATTTTATTGTTCATGATCAGCAAAGATAGTTCATTATTGGCAGGTTGGGCCAGACATTAAACCGTTTGACAAAAAGAAGGCCTCACAAACCTGAGGCCTTATATCCGATATTTCACTATTTCACGACGAAATGGTCGCGGCGGTTTTTTGCCCAGGCTTCGTCATTATGATCAAGAGCAAAAGGACGTTCTTCACCGTATGAAATGGTTTCAAGACGGGAAGCACCTATACCTAATCGTGTCAGGAATTCCTTTGCACTTTTAGCGCGCCTGTCTCCAAGGGCAAGGTTGTACTCTGAAGTTCCTCTTTCATCGCAATGTCCTTCGATCATAACCGATTTCGGGGAATTTCCCTTTAGCCAATCCGCGTTGTCTCTGAGCTGCTGCTCAGCATCAGAACCGAGATCAGCACTGTCAAATTCAAAAAATACATCACCGAGAGGGCCCTGCTGCCACTGATCAAATCCATAACCAGTTTTTATGGAAGTTGACGGGGGAGGAGTCGGCTCAATGGTAGCTGTTCCTCCGGAAGGAGCCACTGATTCATTTGATGAACATCCGGCGATCATCATCATTGCAATCACAAGTACACTGTTGATCTGCTTTCTCATGGCTTCATCTCATTTTATAATTAAATAAATCAGGGGCAGACATGAAGATGCCTGCCCCTGATGGTTCTCACTACAGCCTGTTATTCACCAACAAAGTGAGCCCTTCTGTTCTGAGCCCATGAAGCTTCATCATGACCTGTAGCAAACGGCCTTTCTTCACCATAGCTGATTGTCTTCATCCTGGCAGGATTCTGACCATAATTGAGCATGGAGTTTTTGGCAGCGTTGGCACGACGTTCGCCGAGAGCCATATTGTATTCGTTGGTACCCCTCTCGTCGCAATGTCCTTCGATGATGAGATTTCTCGCTGGATTTTCATTCATCCATTTGGCATTGACTTTCAGTTGCTCGACAGCATCCATTCTGATGTCGGATTTGTCGAAATCATAGAAAATATCGCCAAGAACAACTTGCGGCGGCGGTGGCGGCGGTGGTGGCGGCGGTGGCGGCGGCACGATGTCCTTCTCGCAGCAACATGCTCCAAGAAAGAACATCGCAGGAATAAAAATGCTTTTTAATAAAGGTTGAAAGTTTTTCATGATACCCCCTTTTTAAGGTTATTTCAAAAGAGAAAAAGAGTACTACCGGAATAAAGACCATGATGGCTGCATCTGTTCGCCATCCATTTGTAAAAGATGCCTCTGGTTTTCACCATTTGCGTTCATGACAAATATCTTTTTCTTCCCTTCACGATTGGAACCGAATACAATCATGCTCCCGTCAGGTGACCAGGAAGGATATTCATTTTCACGGCATTTGCGTGTCAGTTGCACCAGTCCCGACCCATCGGGATTTATTACAAATATATTTATTTCACCGTTACTTTCCCATGTTGAATATGCTATTTTATCTCCATTGGGAGACCATGATGGCTGGGTATTGTAACGACCGCTGAATGTGAGCCTTTTTACCTGACCGGATTGAAGGTCCTGGATAAATATCTGGGGCAGACCGTTTCTTGAAGAAACAAATGCCATTCTGCTTCCATCCGGTGAAAATGTCGGCGAAACATCGATCCCTCTGTTTCGGGTAATCCTTTGTGCAATCGAACCATCAAGCCTTATAAGGTAGATTTCCTGATCGCCTTCGTAAGAAAGGGTCGTGGATAGTTCATTATTGTTCCTCCATCCGGGATCGACACTTATCCCTTCCTTTGCAACCTTGGCATTGACACCGGTGGCAAGATTCTTGATAAAGAGGGACGGAGGGCCGGAACTGAAACTGGTATAGGCAAGATATTTTCCATCAGGTGAATATGCCGGTGTAAGAGAAATCGATTTCAGCGAGGTCAGCTGCCGGATTCCATCTCCGTCGAAATCACACTGATAGATCTCTTTAGAGCCTGAAGAGTTCGAGACAAACACAATCTTGCTTCCGAAAAACGATTTCTTTCCGGTCAGCAATTCAACAAGATCGGCACAAAAGGCGTGACCCATCGCACGCAGCTGATCTTCAGGTCCGGTATAGGTTTTCCGGAGAATCTGTTTTGCCGATGCCGTTTCATACACCTCCATGTCGAGCACGACATCCCCGGCTTTTTTCGTAACCGTACCTCCTGCATAAATTTCCGAGCCTACTGAACTGAGAGCTCCGAAATTGATCTTTATATTCTTCGGATCACTGGTATCCTTGACATTGAGAGGAGGAGGAATGATCGAAAACAAGCCTGTAAAACTCAGGCCATTGTTGACTACGGTATCAAGGTTCTGAGCCCAGCCACTCTCTTTCTTGCCCTGTGCTTCAGGTTTGTTGAGGACTATCGCTATTTTGCCTGCCCCTTCCTTTCGAATTGCAATATACTCACCTGTTTCTGCCCCAAGACAAGGCAGAGAAATAATGGCTGAACAGAACAGGCAAACAAGAAAATATGCAACTGTATTCCTGAAAATTCGCATAAAAACACCGGATCGCTTTAATGTTTGAGGGGTCCCGAACAAGAATTAAACAGAAAAAACAAAGTTCTGTGATGCATGTCCGTTTACATTTTCATCATATACAACAGGGTATCCGCCTTAATAATCTCAACTTCTCTAAATATAAGCAATAAGAGTATACACAAAAACAAAACTCTTCTATTAAAGGGTAAAAGCAAACCAAATGAAGTGCTATTTCGGTATTATTCACCATTTAACCTTGTCTCAGGGAAGTTCCAGACACTCCAAGCCTTTCAGAACCATCGTATTTGTAATACATACTTATGTGGAGAGTAGCTTGTCTGTATTTTTTTCTGCAATGGCAAGCGCATCATGCAGTTCTCCTTTCGTCTTTGTATACAAACCGATTCCATGGCCTCCGGTATCGAAAACAGCCGGAATGCCGGCATATCGGCACATCTGTATATCGTTGTAAATTCCATCCTGATGCAGCATCCGTTCAACAAGATATCCGTCATTGTTCGACAACGACCAGAACTGCCGGCCAATGCCAACGCATCAGTGTTGAAACCTCCTACATCGTCATCTGGAAGGCTCCGTCGCCTGTGAGTACAACCGGACGTTTTTCGGGTCGGGCAAGAGCGACACCCATAGCGTTCAATCGGGTATAGCCATCATCGGCTTAACCTGCATTCAGCTCATTGCATGTACCAATCCAGGCAAGAGGACTGCTTGTCACTTCATCAGGAAAATCAAGAACATAGTCTCCGGAAACACCGAACAGATGTCAGACTCCGAGTTCCATGAACCTTCCGAGCAGGTAGAATGAAACAGTGGAGTTGACTGCGGTCTGATGGCTCCGCATTATATTGTTCATTATTTTACTATTTTATACGCGCATTGTTCTCTTATAATACAAATAAGCAAAAAATCCCGCAGGAAAGAAGAAAAGTTCATACCGCAGAAACTTATAATCATCACGTAAACGGAAAAAGGCAGGAACATCAGGAGTTGAAACCAGGGGAGGTTAAACCGGCAAACGTTATCTCAAAAAAACGGCTGAATCGTGGGGATGATGTATCAGCATTACTTTTCGATACCCTCGGGAGTGAAGACGAAACCTATCCAGAGGTCAGGGTTTCCCTGTCCTTTGGGAAGGCCAGGAAGAGGAGTGGATTTTTCAAGAGCTTTTTTGACCGAATTGTTCAGGTACTCGCTTTGAGCCCTACGGTCAAAGATTATTTCGCGGATCGTGCCGTCAGGAAGGATATTGATGCGGACGTAGACTTCCATGCCGAAACTGTTTCTCACCATGAGTTTGGAAAACTCCCAGTTCTTCTGAATGATCATGGCGATCTGCGCCTTGTAGGGATCAGCCGTTCCTCCGCTGCCATAACCGCTTCCAACGCCGCCTCTGCCACCGGATCCGGTACCCGTTCCTGAGTTACCTTCGGACTTGACTTTCTGCTGAAGAGCGGCAAGCGCGCTGTTCATCGATCCGCTCGCCGGCTGAGGCTGGGGTTTTTTGTCGACATTCTGTTTCAATCGCTCGAGAGTTTTGCTGATATCGGCAGGATTTTCGTTGACCTTTGGCTTAACCGGTTCCTCGGGAATTTTCTTCGGCGGGACCTGTGATTCTTCAGGAACGCTCTTTTCCTTTTTCTGCGCAAGCGGCTTTTCAGGAGATTGTTCCGCAGCAGCTTCAATACTGGCATTGTTGTCGGATGACTGTCTGGCCCCTTCGGAACCCGGAAGAGAAACAAACGTGACATCGATCACTCTCGTTCTGATATGCCGGTTTGCATCGAGCATCCAGAGAAAAAGGGAAATAGCAAGGACGGCAGCATGCATCGCTGCAGCTGCACCAAGCCAAAAAAGAAATTTTTTGTCTGTCGTCTGAATCAGCTTCCGGCTATTCTTCATACTCCCCTGTTATTTCCTGCCATCCTTTTTAACAGCTGCCTGCTGGGTCACCATTCCGATCGTTTCGATACCGGCATCCCTGATCTGAGCCATCACATCCATTACTACACCATAGGGAAGAGATTTGTCTGCCTTGAGATAAACCTCCCTTGTCCGTTTCACGTCAAGGATAGTCGGCAAACGGTTCCGAACTTCCGAAGAATTGAGCTGATACTGGTTGATGAACACCTGCCGTGAAGCATCGATGCTTATGATGACGGCTTTTTCATCGACATCCATTCGCTGATGCGAGGTTTGCGGGGTATCGACCTTCACACCATGGGTCATCATGGGAGCCGTCACCATGAAAATAATAAGCAGCACCAGCATGACGTCGACAAATGGAGTGACATTGATATCACTCATCAGCCTGCCTTTTCCTGAAACCATCATATCCTTGCTCTCAATCTATTGTTCTTTGATACAGACCGAAACAAATTCCGAAGAAAACTCATCGAGATCCTGCTGGATAGTGCCGATCTCATGAGTAAAATAGTTAAAGCTTATAACTGCCGGTATGGCGGCGGCAAGGCCTGCGGCTGTCGCGATCAGCGCTTCCGAAATGCCGGGGGCGACGGCTGCGAGGGATGCCGATTGTGTAAGACCGATATTCTGGAAAGAGCTCATGATCCCCCACACCGTACCGAACAGTCCGATAAACGGTGCGGTATTGCCAACCGTTGCAAGAAAAGGAACAAGTGCGGCAAGTCTCTTTGCTTCAGCATTTGCCTCTCTTTTGACCGCCCTTGCTACCCGCGCCCTTACCTGACGGACATCGCTAAGGTCGCTCATAGCCCGGTATTCTACATACCCGGCTCGAAAAACCCTTGGAAGAGAGCCGTTTCTGTAGTTTTCACTTTCAGCGAAGATCTTTTCGACGTTGTAGACCTCGAAAAAATAATCAAGGAACGCCGCGGATTCATGTCTTGATTTCCTTACATAACTGAACTTGTAGGCGATGATGGCCCACGACACAATTGAAAAAAGGAGAAGTACGGCAAGGACAAAAAGCACAACAGGACCGGCATCGGAAATGAGGCCTAAAACCCCGAACTTGGAATCATGCATAAGGATAACGGAAATTAAGGTTCATTGTTCATAAAGACTACTTCAGGTTTTCGATCACGAAATATGCAAGAGCCGAACCTGAAATGGCACAAAACGTATTGACCAGATCGTTGTTGACAAAGGGGATTCCTTTAAGGAGCCTGTTTTCAACCAGTACTCCATCAGGGGCGACGCTATGGGTCCGTTCCGTCACTTTTTCCCTGATAGGGTCAAAATACTGAGCCTGGACCGTAGCTCCAAAAAAACTGTCAACAAGACTTGCAAGAAGTCCTGAAAAACCGATCAGGAGAAGTGACTGAATGATCCCGAAAGATGCAACCCACTGAACATTCATGAGCACCGAGCTTGCACAGATAAAAAGCGAACCGATGAAAGCTCCGGATGTCCCCGGAACGGAAACTCCTCCTGAGGTTCCAACAGGAACTTCCTTGAAAGTAGTGATAAGCCAGGCTTTAGGGTTCGGCCACATGGTGCCGATTTCCGTTGCCCATGTATCGGCCTGAACAGCCGCAAGCGTTCCGAGATAAGCGAAAAATATCGCAGGATCGTTCGTCAGGGAAAAAATGATCATCATTATCCATGCTATTCCTCCGTTTGCATAGACCTGACCGGCATCACGCTGGGATCCTTTCTCGAAAACGAGATCGAATTTCGCTTTCCTTTTTTTGCCCAGCTTCGAGAGGACCGAGGAAAGAAGGTAGAATGTAAGCAGAGGCACCGTCCAGGTCAACCCACCGATACCGAAAATCGTGGTACCGAGAAGGAAAGTGGCCGTAGCGCCACTGTTGTTGAGAAACTTGACCTTGATGGAAAAAACAGCGAGCAGGAATGCAAAAAGCCCTCCGACAAGGAAATTTCCAAGCTGTACGGTATGGTTCACTTCGAGAACATAGAGCACATACGATATAGAAGCAGGAATAAAAAAGTTGTCGAGACCATGTGAGAGCATCGCTTCTACGGCAGTTGCCACAAGGGCGAGAAGCAGGGCGAGGGCCAGAAGCATCAGGATCGGCTGCCCTGCAAGTCCGCCGCTGAAATTCGTATTGAAAACCATAAACCCGACAGAGAGCAGCAGGAATGAACATAAAAACATTGTGACAGAGCCTTCAACGGTCTTCGGACTCTTCGTCAGATGCTCGATATGTTTTTTTCCAACCGAGCTGCCGACCAGCGCGGCAAGCGAATCGCCTATCCCCATGACAAGCATTGAAAGCTGGAGTATCCATTTATGTGATTCCCACAGGAAAAGGATCTGGAGCAGCAGAATGAGAGGGAAATAAATGGAGCCGTAGCTTTTTACCGCACCCGGCTGAGCGTCACTGATGCCATGACCGGAAAGCAGGGATCTGAACCACCCGAATTTCAGGTTGAGGCTGCCGAGAACTATGAGAAGCGAGGCGGCAAGTGCAGGATAAAAGTTTGACTGGAAATAGTCCGGCAGGAAAAAAATGGCGACACCGAAGGAAAAATGAACAACTTTTCTGGCAACTAACGTATTGACGCTGAATTTTCTCGTCAGCATTTCCGCAAGAAGCACAAAAAACAAAACGAGGCTGATGGTTAAAAAAAAGACCGGGAGGTCCTGAGGTAAAGGAGCTTGAAGGTTCAGCATGGTTCTGATTTGTTATTTGCTTGAAAAAAACACTGAACAGTACTCTGAATGCATAAAAAATATCATTTTAACTCTTCAGAATAAAAAAGTAATGATCATCACGGTCCGATTTTTTTGTTTTTGTTTTAATAAAACTTTCACATTAAATTGCGGTGATTATTTAGTTTTCTTATTGGAAGAAACCTTTTCGCGTCAATGTCCGCATCTGATCAACATAATGTTCATTCCTGCAGGAGTTCCTGTGCTTCTGCATCAATAACTCCTTCAGATCGCACTGCCCAGGCAGAGCAGCTGTCGAACTCCTTCTCTTCAAGGATCGGAATCGTCATCCCAGTGGTGCTCCCGGTAGTGAGCATTCTTGTACTCTGATTTTCAGAGCCGGTCCCAAGTCCATTTACCTCTTTCAGACTTTTCATTTCAGTGGCTTCGGGAACGGCGCTACCCGAGTTTTTTTGTTTGAAAAATTTAAATACTGATAATGAAATGAGATCTGATACCATAAAAAAAGGATTTGAAAAAGCTCCGCACCGCAGTCTGCTTAAAGCGACCGGTTCAATCACTTCCAACAATGATTTCAAAAAACCCTTTATCGGGATCTGTAACTCTTTCAACGAGCTGATCCCCGGCCATGCCCATCTGCAGGAATTTGGCAGAATCGCGAAGGAAGAGGTCCGCAAGGCCGGCGGCGTTCCTTTCGAGTTCAATACGATAGGGGTCTGTGACGGCATCGCCATGGGACATATCGGCATGCGGTATTCACTCGCGAGCCGCGAGCTCATAGCTGACAGTGTTGAAACCGTCGCCGAAGCACACCGTCTCGACGGGCTGGTCTGCATACCCAATTGCGACAAGATCACGCCGGGAATGATGATGGCCGCGCTTCGCATCAACATTCCCGTCATATTCGTTTCCGGTGGCCCGATGAAGGCGGGCCATACACCTTCCGGCAAAACCGTCGACCTGATCTCGGTCTTCGAGGCGGTCGGTCAGTACAGCGCAGGCAATATCAGCGAAAGCGAGCTGGAATCCTACGAAGACAACGCCTGCCCGGGATGCGGATCCTGCTCCGGCATGTTCACGGCAAACTCTATGAACTGCCTGTGCGAGGCGCTCGGGTTCGCCCTGCCCGGCAACGGTACCATCCTCGCCCAGGATCCGAGAAGGATCGATCTTGTCAGGGAGGCTTCCCGCCGCATCGTCGGGCTCGTGAACGAAAATATCAGGCCAAGGGACATCCTTACCAGAAAAGCGCTTCTTAACGCCTTTGCACTCGATTTAGCGATGGGAGGAAGCACCAACACGATCCTGCACACACTCGCGATCGCTACAGAAGCGGAGCTCGATTTCGATTTTTCGGAACTGAACGGGCTTTCTGCAAAAACTCCCTATATCTGCAAGGTCAGCCCTGCCACGATGGATGTCCATATAGAAGACGTCGACCGCGCAGGGGGAATTTCCGCAATCCTGAAGGAACTGAGCAAAATCGACGGGTTGCTTGACCTTTCGGCGATGACGGTAACAGGGAAAACCCTCGGAGAGAACATTGAAAATACGGAAGTGATGGACCATTCGGTCATCAGGAGCATCGAGAACCCGTATTCAGCGACCGGAGGCCTTGCAGTGCTTTACGGCAACCTCGCGCCGCAGGGAGCTGTGGTGAAAACCGGAGCAGTCGCACCGGAAATGATGAAGCACACCGGTCCTGCAAAGGTATACGACTGTCAGGATGATGCGATCAAAGGTATCATGGAAGGAGATGTGAAAGCCGGCGATGTCGTGGTCATCCGCTACGAAGGACCGAAAGGCGGCCCGGGAATGCCGGAAATGCTCTCCCCTACCAGCGCGATCATGGGACTCGGTCTCGGGTCTTCGGTAGCGCTCATCACCGACGGACGTTTTTCGGGCGGATCGAGGGGGGCCTGTATCGGTCATGTTTCTCCCGAAGCAGCTGAAAAAGGCCCGATCGCGGCACTGCTGCCGGGAGACAGCATAACCATCGATATTCCTCAGAGAACCATATCGGTGGACCTTTCCGCTGAAGTGATAACCGAACGGCTCGCCGCGTTGAAGGAATTCGAGCCTAAAATCAAAAAGGGCTATCTCGGGAGATATTCCCAGCTGGTGACGTCGGCGAATACCGGCGCTGTCCTGAAAAGTCCTGTTTCCTGTGAAATCAAATAAATAAAGAAGCTATGCATACAACAGGCCAGATGCTGAACGGATCGGAAATATTCTTCGAATGCCTGCGGCGTGAAAACGTCGAATATATCTTCGGGTACCCCGGAGGATCGCTGCTGAAAGTCTACGAGACGCTCCACGATATCGAAGACATCAGACACATCCTTGTCCGTCACGAACAGGGCGCGACCCACATGGCCGAAGGGTACGCCCGTGCAACCGGAAAACCCGGCGTAGTCCTCGTCACGTCGGGGCCGGGCGCAACCAACACCGTCACCGGTATTGCCAATGCCTACATGGACTCATCCCCGATAGTTGTGTTCACGGGCCAGGTCCCGAGCTCACTCATCGGCAACGACGCTTTCCAGGAAGCCGATATCGTGGGCATCACCAGGCCGATCACCAAGCACAACTTCCTGGTCAAGGATGTCAAAGAACTCGCGATCACCATCCGCAAGGCATTCTATCTCGCCACGACAGGCAGGCCCGGACCGGTTGTCGTCGATATGCCCAAGGACGTACTGGCGGCCACCTGCGCGTTCGAGTGGCCGGAAACAGTTGAAATCCGCGGGTTCAAACCGACATTCAAATGCCACAAGAACCAGATTGAAAAAGCCGCGCATAAAATCGCGAAAGCGAAACGTCCACTGCTCTATGTCGGCGGCGGCGTCATTACGGCAGAAGCATCGGAAGAGCTTCGGGCGCTTGCCATAAAGTACAGTATCCCGGTCACCATGACCCTGCAGGGACTTGGAGCCTTCCCGGGCAACCATCCCCTGAGCATGGGTATGCTCGGCATGCACGGCACTTACTGGGCTAACCAGGCGGTCAACAACTGCGACCTGCTCATCGCCGTCGGCGCCCGGTTCGATGACAGGGTTACCGGAAAAATCGACGCGTTCGCTACACAGGCTTACAAGATCCACAACGATATCGACCCTACCAACGTCGACAAGAATATCAAGGTTGACCTGCCTGTCGTCGGCGACTCCAGGGATTTCCTCGCATCCCTTCTCGAGGAGATGCCGGAAAAAACGGAAAACCATGATTCCTGGCTTGCCGAAATAGAGAAGTGGCGCAAAAAATGCCCGCTCAACTACACGCTCGAACCGGACTCGCTGAAAACCGAGTTCGTCATCGAGGAGGTTTCCAGGCAGACTGTCGGTAATGCCGTTGTCGTGACCGATGTCGGCCAGCACCAGATGTGGACGAGTCAGTTCTATACGTTCCTGAATCCACGCTCCATCATATCGAGCGGCGGGCTCGGCACCATGGGCTACGGCCTTCCTGCGGCCATCGGCGCGGCATTCGGCATTACGGACCGGCCCGTCGTGCTGTTCTGCGGGGACGGAGGGTTCATGATGAACATCCAGGAGCTTGTCACGGCGGTCTACTGCAAGATACCTGTCAAGATATTCCTGATCAACAACAGCTATCTCGGCATGGTACGCCAATGGCAGGAGCTTTTCCACAAGGAGAAGTACTCCTTCACCGATCTCGGCGACAGCAATCCTGATTTTGTCAAGCTTGCCGAAGCGTTCGGATGCAAGGCCCTGATGGCCGACAACCCTGAAAATGCGAAGGAAGCGATCAAAATCGCCCTCGACTACAACGACGGGCCGGTCCTCGTCGACTGCAGGGTTGTCAAAAAAGATATGGTTTTCCCAATGGTGCCTGCGGGAGGAGCGATTTCAGACATGCTCCTTGCAAGGTTAAACCCTAAAACAATGGTTTGAATCGGACTATGAAGCACATCATTTCTGTTCTCGTCGAAAACAGGTTCGGCTCCCTGAACCGCGTCGCGGCCATGTTCAGCGCGCGAGGGTTCAATCTGGAAAGCATCTCCATCGGTGAAACCGAGGATCCGGAAATCTCGCGTATGACCATCGTGACCAGGGGTGACGACCAGATCATCAACCAGGTGCTCAAGCAGCTCAACCGGCTCATCGACACCATCAAGGTCACCGATCTGACCAGGCAGCCGCATGTCGAAAGAGAGCTGCTGCTGATGACGCTGAAGCTCAGCAAAACCACGCAGCACGAGATTTTTGAGCTCATCAACGTTTTTAAAGGAAAAGTCGTGGATATCAAGCAAAAATCCATTACTATTGAGGTCATCGGTTCTCCGGACAAGATCAATACGTCCATTGATATCTTCAAGCCCTATGGCATAAAGGAGCTTGCCCGTTCCGGCGTTGTTGCGATACACCGGGGAGAATAAACTATTTTATCAATCAATCTAAACTATTTGAAGATGAACGTTTACTATGAGCAGGATGCCGATCTCGGTTATCTCCAGGGGAAAAATATAGCGATACTCGGTTACGGCAGTCAGGGTCATGCTCATGCCCTGAACCTCAAGGACAGCGGTCTGAACGTCTGTGTGGGCCTCCGCCCCGACAGTTCCTCCTGTGCAAAGGCAAGAGAAGCCGGTCTCCAGGTCAACACGGTTGCCGATGCAGCGAAATGGGCCGATATCATCATGGTGCTCCTGCCCGACCAGTACCAGAAAACCATCTATGAAAACGAGATCCTGCCTAACCTGGTTCCGGGCAACACACTCGCTTTCGCGCATGGTTTCAATATCCATTACAAGCAGATCGTGCCGCCTGAAACGATAAACGTCATCATGATCGCGCCGAAAAGCCCCGGCCATCTCGTCCGCCGCACCTTCACCGAAGGCAACGGCGTACCGTGCCTTATCGCCGTTCACCAGGATTACACCGGTGAGGCGAAACAGCAGGCTCTCGCGTGGGCGAAAGGCCTCGGCGGCACAAAAGCCGGCGTTATAGAAACAAACATCAAGGACGAAACCGAAACCGACCTGTTCGGAGAACAGGCCGTGCTCTGCGGCGGATCTGCCGAACTGATCAAGGCCGGGTTCGAAACCCTGGTCGAAGCCGGATATCCGGAAGAGCTTGCCTATTTCGAGTGCATGCACGAGCTGAAGCTCATCGTCGACCTCTATTATGAAGGCGGCCTTTCAAGAATGAACTTTTCCGTCAGCGATACGGCAGAGTACGGCGGCATGACCCGCGGACCCCGCGTCATCACCCCGGCGGTGAAGGCTGAAATGAAGAAAATCCTCACCGAGGTTCAGGACGGAAGTTTCGCGAAAGAGTTCATCGACGAGTGCAACGGAGGCTACAATAACCTTTCCCGGCTGAGAAAGGATAACAGCCTGCATCCGATCGAAAAAGTCGGTGCGAAGCTTCGCGACATGATGAGCTGGCTTGTCAGGAAATAAGAAGGACGGGAGAATCATGTACAGAATAGTTTCGATACCGGGCGACGGAATCGGCCCGGAAGTTGTCGCGGGGGCCCTCGAGGTCCTTGGCGCAGTTGCAAAAAAACATGGACTCGAATATACGGTCGAAGAGCACCCCTTCGGAGGTGCGTCATATGACCTGCATGGTAAAATGCTCACCGACGACACGCTCGAAGCATGCAGGAACTGCGATGCGGTCCTGCTCGGTGCGGTAGGAGGACCCAAATGGGAAAACCTGCCTCACGAAAAGAAACCGGAAGCGGCACTCCTGAGGATACGCAAGGAGCTCGGACTTTTCGCGAACCTCAGGCCGGCGAAGGTCTACGATGCACTTGTCGAGGCTTCGTCGCTTAAGGACGCAGTGGTCAGGGGAACCGACTTCCTCGTGTTCAGGGAGCTTACAGGCGGAATCTATTTCGGACAGCCCCGCGGATATGACGAGAACCGCGGCTGGAACACCATGGTGTACGAACGCTACGAAGTTGAACGCATTGCCAGGCTCGCTTTCGAGGCGGCCCGCAAGCGTAAGGGCAGGGTCATGTCCATCGACAAGGCAAACGTTCTCGAAGTCTCACAGTTCTGGAGGAATGTCGTGCACGAGGTACACAAGGAGTATCATGATGTTGAACTGAGCGATATGTATGTCGACAATGCAGCGATGCAGATCGTCCGCAACCCGAAGCAGTTCGATGTCATCGTGACCGGCAACCTCTTCGGCGACATCCTCAGCGACATTGCCGGAATGATCACCGGCAGCCTCGGGATGCTCCCTTCGGCAAGCATCGGCACCAAACACGCCCTGTACGAGCCTATCCACGGCAGCGCACCGGACATCGCCGGAAGGAACATCGCCAACCCGATCGCGACCATCGCCTCGGTTGCCATGATGTTCGAGCACAGTTTCCGCAGAACAGACATCGCTGCCGAGATATACGGAGCGATCGAGAATGCGCTTGCTTCGGGCATAAGGACCGCCGATATCGCGAAACCGGGTGAAAAGAGTGTTTCGACAACCGATATGACAAATGCAATCATCAGGCACCTCGGCGCCTGACAAAACAAGGGCTGAAGGTAACGTGAGAGAAAAAATCCTGGTTTTCGATACAACGCTGCGCGACGGAGAGCAATCCCCAGGGGCCTCCCTGAATGTTCAGGAAAAGGTTGAGATTGCCCGTCAGCTCGAAAAGCTCGGTGTGGATGTCATAGAAGCCGGTTTCCCGGCATCTTCCCCTCTGCAGCTCGAGGCAGTGCAGCGTATCTGCTCGGAATCGCATACGGTCATCGCGGCACTTGCAAGAGCCGTGGAAAACGACATCACCGCTGCATGGAAGGCTCTGAAAGATGCCCTCAAACCGAGGATTCATACCTTCATCAGCACATCCGACATACACATTCTCGGCAAGTTCGGAAGCGACCGCTACGGTGCGAGCCTTCAGGAAAAACAAGGGACCGTGCTGCAGATGGCGGTCGATGCAGTGAAGTTCGCCAAAACTTTTACTCCCGATGTGGAGTTTTCAGCCGAAGACGCAGGAAGGACCGATCCCGGTTACCTTGCCGAAATTATCTCTGCTGTTATCGATGCCGGAGCCACAACAGTCAATATTCCGGATACGACCGGCTACACCTGGCCGTCGGAATTCGGTGAAAAGATAGCCCGCCTTGTCGCGGGCGTGCCGAACATAAGCAAAGCCGTGATCAGCGTCCACTGTCACAACGACCTCGGCCTCGCTGTTGCCAATTCGCTCAGTGCTGTCGAGCGTGGCGCCCGACAGATCGAATGCGCAATGAACGGTATCGGCGAGCGCGCCGGAAACGCTTCGCTCGAAGAGATCGTCATGGCGCTGAAAGTCCGGAGCGACCTGCACAATTTCAGGACAGGCATCGTGACCGAAGAAATTTACAATACCAGCCGTATGGTCTCCGCTTTCACCGGCATGATCATCCAGCCGAACAAGGCAATTGTAGGCGACAACGCATTCTCGCATGAGTCCGGCATCCATCAGGACGGTATGCTGAAAAGCCGTGAAACCTACGAGGTCATGACACCCGAATCGGTCGGTGTGCCGCAGACAAACATCGTGCTCGGACGCCATTCCGGCAAGCATGGCCTTCAGGCAAGGCTTGCCGCACTTGGCTACAAACTCGGTGACCAGGAACTTGAAACGGTTTACCGCCGTTTCCTTGATATAGCCGACAAAAAGAAAGAAGTGTACGACGATGACCTCAGAGTACTGATGGGCGACGAAATGAGCAGGCCGGGAGGGACTTACCTGCTCGACTACATGCATATCAACAGCGGAACCGCATCGATCCCGACAGCAACCGTGAGAATAAAGCATGACAGCCAGGTGTATGAGGAATCCGCTACCGGCGACGGTCCGGTCGATGCGTGTTTCAGGGCTATCGAAAGGGCTCTCGGCATCGAATCGATGGTGAGCACCTATACCGTACGTTCCGCCACAGCCGGCAGGCAGGCCCTCGGTGAAGCCCTGGTCCGGATCAGGGACGGAAACATATCATTCAACGGAAGAGGTGTATCGACCGACGTTATCGAAGCCAGCGCGAAAGCGTACCTGCAGGCACTCGGCCTGCGCAGGCTTCATTTCCAGAACAGTACAACCGAAACAATAACAGACAACGGGGTTTAACAAACCATGATGGAACAGACAATAACCCAGAAAATCCTTGCCAGGGCAGCAAACCGGAAGTTCGTAGATGCCGGGGAGAACGTCTGGCTCAACGTCGATATACTGCTGACACACGATGTCTGCGGCCCGCCGACCTTCGATATCTTCAAGGAGGAGTTCGGTCCTGACGCAAAAGTCTGGGACCCTGAAAAGGTCGTGGTGCTTCCAGACCATTACATCTTCACGGCCAACGAGCATGCACACCGCAACATCGACCTGCTCAGGCAGTTCGCGAAGGAACAGGACCTGCCTAACTATTACGATGTCGGCACCGATCGTTACAAGGGCGTCTGCCACGTCGCGCTTGCCGAGGAAGGGTTCAACCTGCCGGGTACCGTACTGTTCGGCACCGATTCACACACCTGCACATCCGGTGCGTTCGGCATGTTCGGCACCGGTATCGGCAACACCGACGCCGCATTCATTCTCGGCACCGGAAAGCTGTGGGAAAAAGTGCCTGAATCGATGAAGTTCACCTTCGACGGCGAAATGCCGGAATATCTGACGGCCAAGGACCTGATCCTGCAGATCCTTGGCGATATCGGTACCGATGGAGCCACCTACCGCGCAATGGAGTTTGACGGTGAGGCGGTCTTCTCCCTGCCTATGGAAGAAAGGATGACGCTCACCAACATGGCCATCGAAGCCGGCGGCATGAACGGCATCATTGCAGCCGACAGCATCACCGAAGCGTATGTGAAGTCGAAGACGTCGAAACCGTACGAGATTTTCCAGAGCGATCCGGGTGCTCGCTACCACAGTAAATACCGCTACAACGTTCGTGAGCTCGAGCCTGTCGTCGCACAGCCGCACAGCCCGGAAAACAGGGCAACGGTAAGAAGCGTGCAGGGCACGAAAATCACGAAGTCCTATATCGGCTCGTGCACCGGCGGAAAGCTCGAAGATTTCCGGATGGCGGCCAAAATCCTGAAGGGAAAGAAAGTATCGGTCCTGACCAATATCGTTCCTGCAACGGTCAAGGTCATGCAGGACCTGGAATGCGAACAGTACCAGGGAGAAACGCTTAAATCGATATTCGAAAATGCGGGCTGCAGCATCGCACTGCCCTCGTGCGCAGCGTGCCTTGGCGGTCCGGCAGACACGGTGGGACGTTCGGTAGACAACGACGTCGTGGTATCTACAACGAACCGTAATTTCCCCGGACGCATGGGCAGCAAGCATGCGGGAGTATACCTCGCATCTCCGCTCACGGCAGCCGCTTCGGCTATAACCGGAAAACTCACCGATCCAAGGGATTTCCTCTGATCGATGAAATGATAAGTCAATGATTTGAATGAACTTGTAAGGAACTTTCAACAATGGAAAACATCATTCAGGGAAAAGCCTACGTGTTAGGCAAGAATATCGACACCGACCAGATCATCCCGGCCGAACATCTCGTTTACAGCCTCTCCAAACCGGATGAGGTGAAAATGTACGGCAAATATGCCCTTTCAGGCGTACCGCTTCCGGAAGGAGGGCTTCCTGATGGAAACATTCCTTTCGTAAAGGATGGCGAGTTCGAATCCGAATACTCCATTATCGTGGCAGGACCAAACTTCGGCTGCGGCTCGTCGAGGGAACATGCTCCGTTCTCCCTCAAGGTGGCGGGTGCGAAAGCGATCGTAGCGGAATCATATGCGAGGATCTTCTACCGAAACTGCGTTGACGGCGGCTTCGTCATTCCTTATGAGACCGCAGAGCACCTCAACCAGATCGTGAAAACAGGTGAGGAACTGAAAATCGACATCGAGGCAAACACGGTAGAGAACCTCAGCACGAGTACCGTCTACAAGCTCAACCCGCTCGGCGATGTCTTCAGCATCGTTCAGGCAGGAGGTATATTTGCCTACGCAAGGCAGGAAAATTTAATGGCCCAGGGCTGATTTATGACAAAAGGCGCAAAGCTTATAGAACTATACGATACGACACTTCGCGACGGCACGCAGGGTGAGCATATCACCCTTTCGGTACAGGACAAGCTGCTTATCGCCGAAAGGCTCGACGAGTTCGGTATGGACTTCATCGAAGGCGGATGGCCGAGCAGCAATCCGAAAGACGAGGAGTTTTTCAGCAAGGCCCGCAACCTGAATCTCAGGCACGCAAGGCTCTGCTCTTTCGGCTCTACCGCCCGTCTGGCATCGGAAGTGGAAAGCGATCCCAACCTGCTGGGACTGGTGCGTTCAGAAACGCCTGTCATCACTATATTCGGCAAAACCTGGAACGCGCACTCCAAGAAAGGACTCGGCATCTCTGACGAAGAAAATGCCGAACTGATCTTCAGATCGGTGGCTTTTCTCAGAAATGAAGGCCGGGAAGTAATTTTCGACGCGGAACATTTTTTCGACGGTTACAAAAGCAATCGGGAGTTCGCGCTGAAAATGATCCGTTCTGCGGTCGAGGGCGGAGCGTCGAAAGTTGTGCTCTGTGATACGAATGGCGGCACACTGCCCCATGAAGTGATCGAGATCGTAAAATCCGTACGCCTAGCGGCGAACGTTCCGATCGGAATCCACTGCCACAATGACAGCGACCTTGCCGTCGCGAACTCCATTGCCGCGGTGATAGCCGGAGCGACGCATATCCAGGGCACCATCAACGGCATCGGTGAACGGTGCGGCAACGCGAATCTCATCAGCATCATTCCGAACATCATGCTCAAGCTCGATGGCCGTTTCACCTTTGTCGAGCATCTTGGCCAGCTGACGCTGCTCTCGAACTACGTGTACGAGATACTGAACCTGCCCCCGAACTCGAAAGCTCCTTTCGTAGGGAAATCAGCCTTCGCGCACAAGGGAGGTATCCATGTCAGCGCTGTAATGAAGGAAAGCTCGCTCTACGAGCACATCGATCCGGCCCTCGTCGGGAACCGTCAGCGGGTACTGGTGTCCGAACTGTCCGGACAGAGCAACATCCGTTACAAGGCCCAGGAACTCGGCATCACGATCCCTGAAAAAAGCGAGGTGTTCAAGAAAATCGTGCACAACATCAAGGAACTCGAACACAAGGGTTACCAGTTCGACGGCGCTGAAGCATCGTTCGAACTTATCCTGCAGAAAGAACTCGGCAATTTTCATCCCTTTTTCGAAGTACTGGAAACAAAGGTGCACATCGAGTCAGGGAAAGACGCAAAAAACGTCGATCAGGCAATTCTCAAGGTCCGGGTCGCTGACGAGGTGGAATTGACTGCGGCTGACGGTGACGGACCGGTCAATGCGCTCGACAAGGCACTGCGCAAGGCTCTGAGCCGTTTCTATCCCGAGATAAAGGCAATGCGTCTCGTGGATTACAAGGTGCGTGTGCTCGAGGAAAAACGCGGAACCAGTGCGAAAGTACGTGTACTGATCGAAACTGGCAACGGCCGCACAACCTGGGGAACAGTCGGTGTTTCGACAAATATTATCGAAGCCAGCCTCCAGGCGCTCCAGGACAGCATCAATTATCATCTCTATATGAACAAATCAGCTGTCCCTGCCTGCTGACAGGTTTTTGAATCATATTCAAATGGAGGTTGTCCCGTAAATAAAAATGTGACAGCCTCTTTTTTTTGCTTCAAAATGTATCCTGTAATTGTACATCATGCTTCCAAGACTGTAATCAATCATCTTTTATTTTTTAAATTTTTTTAATGGCTTCATTACAAAACGAAGTATTTTATTTTCCACAACTTCGTATATTGTTTTTTTATTCCCTTCATCCCCCAGAGAAACCTTTATGGAAGTATTTGAAAGAGGCGATATACATTTGCTTCTTGGTTGGGTTTTGCTTGTCGGATCTTCTTACATGTTTTTCAGATTTCGCCGTTGCGTAATGCAGAAAAAAAACAGATGTGACAAGGAAAACAACAAGAAAAGGCGTTCCCTTTTCGATGATCTCTGATTCTGCAATGCGTCCCTTTTCATAATCTGTACCCGTCGCGCGGCAAGTAAATCATCCGGATATTCCCCATTGACCCTGCAGTATCACATTTTCCGGAACGCATGTACCCTTCAGACAAAGCAATCCGCTATCCAGCATATAAAATGCCGGATAATCATATAACCGCACGGTCTTACCGTTGATACGACGATCAGGAAACCATTTTTCATGAGGAAAAATAAATCTGAAGACTTGTTCCGGGATTCATATATTTGTGATCTATTGTCAACCGGCAACACATGGAACTGGATAACATGCTTGAGAATATAAATGAAACGACAAAGCTGTTAATACTTTTTGCCTGGATTGTTTCTGTCAGTGCCGTATTCGGTATTCTCAACCTGCGCCGTTATCTACAGCAGAAAAAAAGAAATAATGACCATGGTGATAAACAGAACGAGAATTGATATTTCCTGAAAAAGATTTTTTCATCTCTTTATCGGGACTCCCTCTGAATAAAAAACACGCTCCGGAATTCACCAATCCCACCTGAATACGCTTCCTGATTTCCAGACAAAAATACAGCTGCCCGGTCATTTCATTCATAAATGATAACCGGCATTTTTTTCATTTACTGTTTTTGATATCCGGAAATTACACATATCTTACTCTTTATTCATCGGATATCAAAAAACACCATAATCATGAGGATCCATGACCTCGATCCGGACAACCGTCCAAGAGAACGCTTCCTGAGCAGTGGACCCTCATCACTCAGTCCGGCAGAACTTCTTGCAATCATTCTCGGATCAGGCACCAGACATCTCAATATCCTGGATACCTGCAATGAAATCATTGCCCGGTTCGGCCTTGAAAAACTTCCTGACAGTACAATCGGTGAGCTTCAGAAAGTGAAAGGAATCGGTAAAGCGAAGGCCATGCAGATCGTTTCGATTTTTGAACTCAACCGTCGACTTTCTTATAGCCGGAATCTCTGCAGAAAAATCAATACCGCACGAGATGTTTTCGAATACATGGAGGGAAGGATACATGACGATACAAAAGAGCATCTCTATGTTCTGCACCTGAACACCAAAAACCAGATCATGAAAAACGAGCTTGTCTCGGTCGGCACATTGAACGCTTCTCTCATTCACCCGAGAGAGGTTTTCAAGTCAGCAATCCGGGAAAGCTCGCACGCCATCATCCTGGTGCACAACCATCCATCGGGTGATGTGGAGCCAAGCAATGCAGACAGGCAGGTAACAAGCCTTCTCAAACAGGCAAGCTCGATTATACAGATAGAATTGCTTGACCATATCATCATAGGGAAAACCGGCTGGTTCAGTTTCAGGGAAAATGCCCTGCTTGCATGAGAAGTACCTGACTGTTCCAGATAGAATCATATCGAAATGAAAGGCAAAAAGAGGGGGATGGACAGAGCTCCGCCATGATGTTATGGAATAACACACCTGGCATTTGCATGCCTGTACAATATTTCCGCCTTTTTTCAGCTTTGGGGTTAAGCCATCTTCAACCGAATGACTCGGCATTAACAGGAAGTGTTTCCACAAGGCTTTCGACGACCGGTATTTCACGAACGTTTTTCGCCTGCAGACCTTTCTGTGTTTTGTCCAGCTCGAAATCCACTTCGGCATCCTGATTCAGCACCTTGAAACTCTGCTCTGAGACAATTGCTGAAAAATGAACAAAAATGTCCTCACCACCATCAGGATTCAAAATAAATCCGTAGCCTTTTTTACCGTCAAACCATTTGACTTTACTTCTTGCCATGATAACTTCGGGGATAAATCATTAAAATAAATCAGAGCAAAAGAATCACTTAATGGAATAGCTGCAATCAGCTAACCCGCAATTAAACATATGATTATCTCTGTTATTTCACACCGCACGATAAAAATAACGATTGTTAATAAAAAACCATAGATTTTCAGTAAGAAAAATAAAAAAAATTTCACTTCCAGAACACATCAAAAAATGAAAAACATCATAATCATAACCGGAGCCGGCAAGGGTATCGGCAGATCCATCGCTCTTGATTTTGCGAAAGAAGCCGGAAAACACAATAATTTCAATCCCGTCCTGATTCTCATATCAAGAACACTTTCAGACCTCGAGCCCCTTTCGTCGGAGTGCGGAAGGCTTGGAGCTGAAACCGAAATCTTCCAGGCTGATATTGCAGACACAGCAAAAATCGGGAATATCGTCGACACCACCTTCAGGCGTTACGGACAAATCGACTGCCTCGTAAACAACGCCGGGGTCGGACGCTTCGGACCTCTTGCCGAGTTGACGGAGGATGATTATGAGTATACCATGTCGGTCAACCTCAAAGGCACTTTTTTTCTGACACAGAAAGTCTTTCCGGTAATGGAGAAACAGCACTCCGGCCATATCTTCTTCATCACCTCCGTTGCTGCTCGAACTGCATTTAAAAGTTCGGCACTCTACTGCATGTCGAAGTTCGGCCAGAAAGGACTTGTCGAGGTCATGCGTCTGCACGCAAGATCATGCAATGTCAGGATAACGGAGGTCATGCCTGGGGCTGTCTTTACTCCCATGTGGGGCGAAGTCCCGGAAGAAATGAAAAAAGTCATGATGATGCCTGAGGATATTTCCGGACCGCTTGTCGGAGCCTATCTCCTGCCGGGAAGAACAACGGTTGAGGAGCTTGTTTTCAGACCTGTCGGCGGAGATATCAATGATTGAGCAAAACTGAAGCTGTTGTGGGAAAGCTCTTTTTTTTCCCGTATTTTCCCTTTTCCGTTTACGAAATATTGATCAAAACATCATGAGCCTGAAAGAAAAAATAGACCAGGACCTGAAAGAGACAATGAAAAGCGGTGACAAGGACCGCCTTAACGCAATCCGCTCCATACGTGCCGCACTGCTTGAAAAAGAGGTTTCGATCAGAGTGGGAGGAAAAGCTGTACTTACCCCGGAACAGGAAATCGAAGTGTTCTCGAGCCTTGCAAAAAAACGGCGCGACGCCATGGAGCAGTTCACTGCCGGAAACCGTCCCGATCTTGCCTTGATCGAACAGGCGGAACTGAAAGTCATCGAAGAATATCTTCCGGCGCCGATGTCCGACGACGAAGTGCGTTCGGTGATCGGAGAGATTGTTGCAAAAACCGGTGCATCGTCGATGAAAGATATGGGCAGAGTCATGGGTGAAGCCATGAAAGTGCTCAAAGGCAAAACCGACGGCAACAAAGTGCAGGAAATCGTCAAATCGCTGCTTTCAGCTTAACATTCTTCCCCGTAAACATGCTCGATATCAATTACATCCGTCAGAACCCGGATGAGGTCGTCATTATGCTGCAGAACAGGCAACTCTCTTCAGAAGAGCCGAAAGTATCGCAATTACTCGACCTCGATAAAAAACGCAAGGAACTGGTACAAAGGTCTGACGACCTTAAAGCCCTTCGCAACAAGGTCTCAAAAGAAATTGCAGACATCAGGAAAAGTGGAACCGGTTCGTCCGAAGAGCTGATCGGCAGAATGAAATCCGTGTCTGACGAAATCTCCGGTATGGATACCATGCTCGCACAGCTTGAAGAGGAGATGGAAAATATCCTTCTTGCTCTTCCGAACAAACTGCACCAATCCGTTCCGGCAGGCCGCTCAGCCGAAGACAACCAGCTCTGCAAAGGACCTGTCGATTTCAGCTACCATCTCGACTTTCCTCTCAAAAATCATCTCGAGCTGGGTAAATCTCTTAAAATTCTGGATTTCGAGCGGGGGGCAAAAATAAGCGGCGCAGGGTTTCCCGTTTATATAGGAAAAGGGGCCCGGCTCGAAAGGGCATTGATCAATTTCATGCTCGACCACCATACCGCCAACGGATACACCGAGATATTTCCGCCGTTTTTCGTGAACCGTGAATCGCTGCGGGGAACCGGACAGTGGCCGAAATTTGCCGATCAGGTCTACTATATGCAGGAGGACGACCTCTACGCCATTCCCACCGCCGAAGTACCGGTAACAAACCTGCACCGCGGAGAAATGATCGACCCGAAAGCACTGCCGATCTCTTATGCAGCCTATTCGGCCTGTTTTCGCAGGGAAGCCGGAAGCTACGGCAAGGATACCAGAGGGTTCCTGAGGGTGCACCAGTTCAACAAGGTGGAAATGGTGAAATTCACAAGACCGGAAGAGTCTTATGCAGCGCTTGAAGAGATCCTCGAAAGCGCCGAAGCAATCCTTGCCGCTCTGAAAATTCCCTACCGTGTCCTGCTGCTCTGCAGCGGCGATATCAGTGCCAATGCCGCGAAATGCTACGATATCGAGGTCTGGTCACCGGCGGAAGGGAAGTTTCTCGAAGCATCGAGCTGCTCTAACTTCGAGGACTATCAGGCAAGACGGTCGAATATCCGCTTCAAGGCAGACAGCAAGTCGAAACCCGAGTTCGTGCATACCCTTAACGGATCGGGACTTGCCACATCTCGCCTGATGGTTTCCCTTCTCGAACATTATCAGACACCCGAAGGCACCATCCGCATTCCCGATGTGCTCCAGCCCTATACCGGGTTTGCAGAGATCACTCAAGCGGAAGGTTGAACATCGAGGGGCTTCCTGTCAAGAAACTCCCTGACCATACGGCTTACCGTTTCCACGTCGATAAGGAAAGCGTCGTGGCCGTATGGTTCCTGCAGGTAGAGAAGCCTTGAATTCGGCATATATCGCGCAAGCTCTTCCTGCTCCTCCCTGGGATAGAGAACATCGGAGTATATCGACAGTATCTCAACCGGCAGCTGCATGGAGGCAAGCACCTCTTCGTACACTCCCCTGCCCCGGGCAAGGTCGTGCATGTCCATGGCTTTCGTGAGGATCACGTAAGTATTGGCATCGAACCGTTCGACAAGTTTCCGCCCCTGATGGTGAAGGTAACTTTCAGCCTTGAATGTGCTCCCTTTCTGTATTTCCCGGCCGAACCTTGTCTGGAAATTCTCGAAACTTCGATAGGTGCACATGGCCATCATCCTCGCTGCTGCAAGACCTTTTGCCGGAGGCATGTCCTCGCTGTACCATCCGAAGTTCCAGTCCCTGTCTGCATAAATCGCCTGACGCTGAGCTTCGCTCTGGGCGATGCACCAGGCTGAATGGCGTCCCGAGGCTCCCATAGGCATCAAGGCATCAACAACTTCTGGGTAGAGAAATCCCCACTCGAGCACCTGCATGCCTCCAAGGGAGGCACCTACAGCGAGCTTCACCTTGTCAATTCCCAGCGATGCGAGAAGCCTTCGCTGTACATGAACCATATCCCGTATGGTTATACTGGGAAAGTCGGGACCGTAATGGCGTCCGCTGAGAGGGTTCACAGACAGTGGTCCTGTCGTACCGTAGCAACTCCCGAGCACATTGCTGCAGATAATGAAATCCGATGTTTCATCGAAAGCTCCGCCCTTTGAAAACATTCCGTCCCACCATCCATCCGCGTCGGCGGAGCCCGTAAGTGCATGACAGATCAGTACGACGTTATCCCTGCGTTCATTCAGATTTCCCCATGTCCTGTATGCAACACACAGTGAAGGAAGAGTTCCTCCAAGTTCGCAAAGGAAAGGTTCGTCCGTTTCGAAAAATCTCGTCTGGTCAGATATTTGCCCTTTATATGCTTTCATGCTCTTATCTCAGTTTTACGAATGCCTGTTCAAAATCAGCGATAATGTCATCGATATGCTCGATACCGCAGGAAACACGGATCATGTCTGCTGAAACCCCGGCAGACTCCTGTTCACTTTCTGACAACTGCTGATGAGTGGTCGATGCCGGATGGATCACAAGGGTTTTTGCATCCCCCACGTTAGCAAGGTGGCTTGCAAGCCTGACGTTGTCGATGAACCCGACAGCTTTTTCATATCCGCCCTTTATACCGAAAGTCAGGACACACCCAAAGCCGTTGTTCAGGTATTTTCCGGCAAGAGCGTGGGTCGGATGGTTTTCAAGACCGGGATAATTGACCCATGCAACCGCAGGATGGCGCAGAAGCCACTCGGCAAGCGCAAGGGTATTGTCCGCATGCCGCTGGACCCTCAGAGAGAGTGTCTCGAGTCCCTGCAGCAGCATGAACGAATTGAACGGACTGATTGCAGGACCGAAATCCCGCAAAGCTTCAACCCTCGCCTTCACAATGAAGGCAAGGTCACCGAACGTTTCATGGAACTTCATGCCATGATAACCTTCAGATGGTTCGGTGATGAGAGGAAACCTGCCTCCAGCCCAGTTGAAGGTGCCGCCGTCTACAATGACGCCTCCCATCGATGTCCCATGACCGCCTATCCATTTCGTTGCGGACTCTACGACGATCGAAGCGCCATGATCGAGGGGCCGGCAGAGGTAACCGCAGCATCCGAACGTGTTGTCTACGATCAGCGGAATACCGTTTTCAGCAGCGATCGAAGCAATCGCCTCAAAATCGGGAATATGGAAAGCCGGATTCCCGATCGACTCGAGATAAAGTGCCTTGGTGTTTTCGTCTATCGCTTTCCTGAATGCTTCGGCGTTGCACCCTTCAACAAATTTCACTCCGATCCCGAAACGGCGGAATGAAACCTTGAACTGGTTATAGGTGCCTCCATAAAGGTAACTCGACGAAACGATATTGTCACCGGCCTGACATAACGTGCTGATGGCAATGAACTGCGCCGAGTGGCCGCTAGCAACTGCAAGGGCAGCTTTACCGCCTTCGAGCGCCGCGATCCGTTGTTCAAGCACATCGGTTGTCGGGTTCATGAGCCTCGTGTAGATATTACCGGTCTGCTTCAGTGCAAAAAGGTCGGCACCGTGCTGTGCACTGTCAAAAATGTATGATGTCGTCTGGTATATGGGAACGGCCCGTGATTTCGTCGATGGATCCGGCTTCTGTCCCGCATGAACCTGCAACGTTTCAAATCTGAAATCCTGCTGGGTCTTTTTCATAATTGAACGGTTATGGAAAACCGCTATCGATCCCGGAATGATCGGAAGGAGCCTTGACTGGCTGCGGAAATCTATGAAGTGAGGTATGAAAATGCTGCGGGGCATGCATACCACCATCTTTCCCGGACTCATTCCGGGTGGAATTGGCACCGCTCATCTTGCGATGAAGGTTGCCAAGGCTTCTCAGGGCCAGTCCCTCCGCCTTTCTGGATGATAGCTTGAAAACAAATAAAAGAACATTATGTCTTAACAGTATACAACAGGGAATAGTATTTTACAAGTCACAGGTAAGAAACACGTTATAAAATCAGCCTCTCTTTATCATCATGAAAAAGGCACGGGAACTGGCCCTCAATGTCCTTCAGGCACTTGAAACCGGATCATCGAAATCCGACACTCTCCTGCATCAGGCACTCGACAACTCTTCATGCAACCGTGCCGACCGTGCACTTGCCACCACTCTTGTCAACGGTGTCCTGCGTTACAGAGGCCTGCTCGATTTCATCATCTCGCATTTTTATCATCACAACCTTGCAAAAGCGGCCCCCGTTCTGGTGAACATTCTGAGAATGGGAACGTTCCAGCTGCTTTACCTTGACAAGGTTCCTGACTGGGCCGCCGTTCATGAGTGCGTAAAACTTGCCAGGAAATACAAGGGCGAAAGACTGGCAAAACTCACCAACGGCGTACTGCGTAAAATCACCCGTGAAAATGTGCAGCTCGACCAATGGCTTGAAGACAAAGAACCCATCGAACAGCTGGCGCTGAAATACTCGCATCCTGCATGGCTTGTCGGCCGGTGGATCGAAACATACGGCAGGAGCAGGACTGAAACGCTCCTTGCCTGCAACAATCAGTCTCCGGTTTTCGGCTTCAGGATCAACAGGCTGAAAACATCGGTTGAAGAATTCTTTTCAAATCCCGCATTGACGGACATCGAGAGAGAAGAGTGCGGTATAGGGTATTTCTTTTTTTCAAAGGAGTTTCAGAATTTCGAAGCACCTATCCGCGATGGGCTGCTTTCCGTTCAAAATCCCACACAAGCCCTCGCGTGTCTTCTGCTGAACCCGTCTTCTGGAAGCACGGTGATCGATTTGTGTGCCGCACCCGGCGGAAAATCCATGTTCATGGCTGAACTGATGCAGAACAAGGGTAAAATCATCTGCATCGACCGTTATGAACAGAAACTGCTTAAGCTCGAAAAACATGCCCGGGCACTCGGAATCACCATCATTGAAACAATAGCGGCTGATGCGAGGCGTTTTCAACCGGAAAAGAAAGCCGGCTTTATCCTGCTCGATGCGCCATGTACCGGAACGGGAGTGCTCGGAAGGCGTGCGGAACTTCGCTGGAAACTCAACATCGATACACTGATGGAACTCGTCAGGCTTCAGGCTGAACTGCTCGACCATACCGCCGAACTGCTTGAAAGCGGTGGAATTCTTGTCTATGCAACCTGCTCGATCGAACCCGAAGAAAATGAACTCCAGATAGAGTCTTTCATGGCAAGACACCCCGGATTTGAAATAGATACCGATTGTTCCGGCCTGCCTGTGCTCTTCAGAAAGGAAGCGAAAGAAAAAGGAAGCCTCCTTACACTACCCGGAGACCTGCCGGGGTTTGACGGAGGATTCTGTCAGAGGTTGAAAAAAATCTGACCGATCTCAGTCGTTTCCGGCTATATCTTCATCCCACAGATCAGGACGTTCCCTGATAAACTTCCTCATGAGTGCTTCGCATTGCTCATCCTGCAGCAGCAGCACTTCGACTCCATGATCCTGAAGAAACCGGATATTGCCGGTGAAACTCCTGTCCTCACCGACAACGACTCGTTTGATGCCGAACTGTACAATTGTACCCGAACACATCATACAGGGAGAGAGGGTAGTATACAATGTAATGGAATCATACCGAGCTCTCCTGCCTGCATTGCGAATGCAATCCATTTCACCGTGTGAGGTTGGATCTCCATCCTGTACTCTTCTGTTATGTCCCGAGGCAACAACCTTTCCCTCTTCGACCATGACAGCGCCTACCGGGACACCACCCTCTTCATAACTTTTTCTGGCCTCATCGTAAGCCAGCCTCATAAATTCGTGATCGGTGTTCATGGTGTTTTTCTTTTGATTGGACCGATCGGTCCGATCTGACTGATCGGTCATATCGTTCTGATCAAAAATACCATGAAAACTTCAGATTTCCACTATACCCTTGCACTCCGGGTAACCGGTACAACCAAAGAACTGCCTGCCGGTACTCTTGCCATTTCGTACTGTACGCAGTACCATCGGTTTTCCGCATTTCGGGCAATGGGGAAAAGAATCGGACTGATCCGACTGATTGGACTGATCGGTCATATCCTGTTTCTTTCTGTTCCGCTCTTCAAGACGGGCAGCAGCAAGCCGTTCACTATAGCCCCCTTCTTCGACAAACTCGCGCTCAAGGGTTTCAATCTGACGATCGAGCAGATAGTTTGCCTGATGGATCAGACAAATGATTGCGTTGGACCTGATTGCCGGATCCGCGTGATCAAGCCAGCGATTATAAAGAGCATAGCGGAGATCGTCGGATTGCCTGGTAGCCGACTGATCTGTCCGATTGGACCGATCGGTCATATCGGTCCGATCAGAAACACCACTCCTTCTCACCTCCATAGCTTCCGGAGAACCAGGGGCCCATTGAGCAAGATGACGATGCCGCAGGAAATCCTCGTAATCGAGCAGCAGTTCCTCAAGACTTGAACGGGCGACATTTACCAGCCGGAGCTCGGTCTGCGATGAGGCCGAGGATGCCCTGCTTCCCTCGGCAATATTCTGTCGACCGCTTCGGGCGGCCTGGATCATCTGATCACTCATTCGCGATCGAGCATCAAGGTATTGTTCACAAAACCGCCAGGTCGCATCGTAAATGATAGTAGCAATCTGAAAGCTTCGCAATTCACGATATCCTCCCCCTGGTTTGATCCTGCCCATACTCTCTCCGTTGTTTTGAGAATTTGCCGGTTATGTCTTCTCTTATATATTACGTAAATATTTCGTTTTTAAAAAGTTTATTGGACAGATCAGTCCGATTGGACCGATTGGACCGATTTACAAGATCGGACCGATATGACGGATCGGACGGATTTACAAGATCCGACTGATCGGTCGGATCGGACCGATCTTTGTTGTATCTTTTGTTTTTAATCAAACATCCGCTCATGCTTGATGTCCAATACAGGAGTGTTCTCGATGGGTTCCTGAACTACCTGCTTATCGAACGCAACTTTTCGGAAAACACGAGACTGTCCTATCAACATGATCTCGAACGCTACCTGCTTTTCATGCAGGACCATATCGGTTCACTTTCCGAGATCATGCCTCCCCTTGTCCAGGAATTCATTACATCCCTTTATCATACCGGCCTCGAAGCCAGTTCCCTGGCCAGGAATATTTCTGCCATACGGTCATTCCACAAATTCCTTGCAACCGATCGTATTCTCGTTACAAACCCGGCAGAAAACCTGCATCAGCCCAGGCAGTCACGTTACCTTCCCTCAGTGCTTACGGTCGATGAAACCATGCGTATCCTCGATGCTCCGCTCACACAGATTCCCGCAGGTAAATTCCATCTCCGGGACAAAGCGGTCCTTGAATTTCTTTATGCAACCGGTATAAGAGTAAGTGAACTTGTAAACCTGCAGCAGCAGAACCTTTATTTCGATGCCGGTTTTGCAAGGATTTTCGGGAAAGGCTCGAAAGAAAGACTTGTGCCGGTCGGACGATCCGCTATCGAATGGACCACCCGTTATATAAATGAACTGCGGATATCACTTGTCCGGCGGGATTCGGAAGACTATCTGTTTCTCAATGCAAGAGGCAGAAAGCTCTCACGTATGGCGATTTTCAACATAGTGCGGCAGTATGCTTCCCTGGCCGGAATAGAAAAGGAGATCAGTCCACATACCTTCAGACATACGTTTGCCACCCATCTGCTCGAAGGCGGTGCCGATTTGCGTTCAGTCCAGGAGATGCTGGGACACAGCTCAATTGTCACTACCCAGATCTATACGCATCTTGACAGGTCCTTCATCAAGGAAGTGCATAAAACATTTCACCCCAGAGGATAAGGAACAAACTGCATGTCTTCGGAACAACTGAAGGGGGGTTCGATCAATACCCTTTCATTTCGAGAATGACCCGTTTCTTGTCATGGCTCTCCATCTCTATTTTCAAAGCCGAAAGAGTCAGGTTCACATCAATGAAAAAAAAGATCAGGGAACCGCTCAGACAGAGCATGCTGAAAATAAAAACCGATGAAAGCAGCATCGGCAGATCGATATTCGTCAGTGCGCTCAAAAAAAGCATGATGATCAGAATTGAAGCGCCGAAACAGGTCATGCAGGCTAACAGGATAGCGGTCCTTATATACCTGGCCCTTTTCCAGAGAACGGCAACCTCTCTGTTGATCCTCAGGACATACGATTCCGGGTTGGATTCAAGATCATCGAGCAGAGACCTTGACCGGTCGATGATCCGGCCAAGCCTGTTGGTCATGGTAAGAATAAGCAGACCGAGGCCGGAGATAAGAATCATCGGACCGATTGCGGTCTGGAGAATAGGGACTAACTCCCTGAACGAAGTAACTGACATGGAATCACATTTATCAACATAAAAAAACATACCTGCACATTCTGACCAGCTGCTGGAACAGAACATTCATCTTTTCGGATCCACAACAAAATAGGAATAGATCCGTCAGATACAACAGAATGATGGGTTTATAATAAAACGGCAGGACCGGTAATTATCCTGGATTCCGGTTAACGTGTCAGTGCAGCCAGATCGATGCGGTCCCCTGTCCGGGGAATCGAGGCCTTCATATGCAGTTTCTCTTCGATGATATCCCTGAATATTTTTTTCACTCCCTCGTCACCATGGACCACATAAACTTCCGGGTTGCTTTTGAAACCCCCGAGCCAGCGAAGCAGATCATTCTGGTCTCCATGGGCCGAAAGACCACCGATTGTATGGAGAGAGGAGCTGACATGATAACTTGTACCATGAATCATAACCTTCTTCGCGCCATCGACAAGTTCCCTGCCAAGGGTACCTTCAGCCTGGTAACCGGTAATGATCAGGGAACATTCCGGGCGCTCGATATTGTGCTTGAGATGATGCAGAATCCTGCCTCCATTGCACATACCGCTCCCTGCAATGATTATGGCCCCTTGTCTGATCTTGTTGATCGCCTGTGACTCCTCGACCCTCGCGGTAAGATGAAGGTTCTTCAGATAAGGCATCCCTTTCCGTCCGTTCCGGAACTCGAGCGCTTCCTCATCGAACAGTTCCGGATAGTCCCAGTAGATTCTGCTTGCTTCTATAGCCATGGGGCTGTCGAGATAAACCTGCCAGCGATCAAGGTCCCAGTTCGCAAAATACTGAGCGAAAAGATAAAGCAACTCCTGACTGCGGCCAATGGCGAATGCCGGAATGAGAATATTTCCGCACATATCGCATGCCGTACGCAAGATCCCGCCGATTTCAGCAAGGGTCAGATCGAGTTCCCGGTGAAGCCTGTCGCCATAAGTGCTTTCAATGATCACAGCATCAGCTTCATCGATGGTTTCCGGATCTTTAAGGATCGGGCTGCCGTATTGTCCGACATCCCCGCTGAAAACCAGTTTCCGGGTAACCTCTCCTTCCTTTATCCATACTTCGACAAGCGCTGATCCAAGAATATGTCCGGCGTCCTGGAACCGGATGGTTATTCCGGGAAGTATCTCGCGGCGGACATTGTAAGGCATACCCGTCAGGGTTTCCAGAGCAAGAATAGCATCCTTACGGGTATACAGTGGTTCGGCATGAAGATCACGCCTGACCTCGGGATTCTTTCTCCGGTAAGCGGCATCATGCTCGGCAAGCGAAGCGGAGTCGAGAAGCAGTATCCTGCAGAGCTCTTTCGTTGCCTGCTGGGTATAAACAGGACCTCTGAAACCATGTTTCACGAGGAGCGGAAGGCGGCCTGAATGATCGATATGTCCGTGGCTCAGAACAACAGCATCAATAGACGAAGAATCGAAGGGAAAAGGAGCCCGGTTGAGGGCTTCTTCCTCTTTTTTCCCCTGGATGAGGCCGCAGTCCAGCAGAATGGTTAATCCTCCGGCCCTGAGAATATGGCAGGATCCGGTAACCCGCCCTGCAGCACCGTAAAACTGAAGTTCCATGGCTTGCTCCATTTAATCGTTCCGACAGAACCGGTCATGACGACCGGTTCTGTCTTCCGACTTTACTTCAATATACGACAATCAGAGCTTTTTAACACTGAAGGCGCCTTATCCCTTCCGCTTCTTTTTATTGCCGGTGAAAAATTCAGTTTCCTTTCCGGCTTTTCTTGGAGCTTTCTTGAACGCTTTTTTTGGACCGTAGGATGAATGCCGTTCATCCTCATTCACCTTTGACAGCCTCAGCTGACGACCGCAGACCCTGACCTTGCGAAGCTCATGAAAAACATTGTCCGGCATCCCTTCGGGAAGTTCAACCGTGCTGAAATCATCCTGGATGGAAATCTGACCGACCGATTCGGGATCGAGACCAACTTCGTTGAGAATCGCTCCGAGAATGTTTCCCGCCTTTACGCCGTGGGTGCTTCCGACCTCGAGGCGATAACGCTCCCTGCGTTCTTCGCCGTATGCTTCGCCCCTGCTTTTCTTTTTCAAAGGTCCCCGATCTTTCTGCACTCCACGATCCCGTCGTTCAGATCCCGGACGATCTTCATTATACCTTACCTTTTCCGGCTTGTTCGACAGTAACAGTGGCGTGTCGCCCTGAAGCAGAGAGGCAAGGGCCGCTGCGGCTTCAATTACGGGAACATCGTGCTCGTGGCAGTACTGCTCGATAAGATTGCTGTAAAAGCCGAGATCTTCAGCTGCTATGCGGTCGGTGATCTTCTGGTTGAATTTCGCGACCCTCTTGTTGTTGATCACCTCCGTAGATGGAAGTTCCATCAGTTCGATCCTGCTGCGCGTCGCCTTCTCGATGGCATAAAGCATGTTTTTTTCCCTCGGTGAAACGAAGAGGATCGCCTCGCCGCTGCGGCCTGCCCTGCCGGTACGTCCGATGCGGTGCACGTAGGATTCCGTATCGGATGGAATATCGTAATTGATCACATGGCTGATCCGTTCGACATCGAGCCCCCTCGCCGCAACATCGGTTGCAATAAGAATGCTGAGCGACCCGTCCTTCAGCTGATCGATGGTCCTTTCACGCTGTGCCTGGGCCATGTCACCGTTCAGGGCTGCAGCGGCATAACCTCTTGCCTGAAGTTTCTCGGCCAGTTCCAGCGTCATGGTTTTCGTGCGTACAAATATGATGATCCCTTCGAACGGCTCGAATTCGAGAATCCTGGTCAGGATATCAATTTTGTGGCTTCCGCCGACAATCCAGTAACGCTGGCGGATCGTCTCGACAGTTGCGGTTTTTTTCTGAATGGTGATTTCGGCAGGATTTTTCAGGTACTTCTGTGCTATCCTGCGTATCTGGGCCGGCATGGTTGCCGAGAAAAGAGCCACCTGCCTCTCTTTCGGCGTCTGTTCGAGAATCCATTCCACATCGTCGATGAAGCCCATGCGGAGCATCTCGTCAGCTTCATCGAGCACGAGGCACTGTATCGCATCAAGGTTCAGCGAACCCCGCCTCATATGGTCCATCACCCTTCCGGGAGTACCTACTACAACATGCACGCCGCGCTTCAGCATGCGAAGCTGCACTCCGTAATCCTGGCCGCCATAAATCGGCAATACATGAAATCCGGTGAGGTACTCGGCATAGCGCTGAAAAGCTTCGGCAACCTGAATGGCAAGCTCTCTCGTCGGTGCAAGCACGAGCGCCTGCGGTTCGGCCCGGGCTAACCGGATATTGGAAAGTACGGGAAGAGCGAATGCCGCGGTTTTACCGGTACCGGTCTGAGCCTGTCCGACAACATCCCGGCCTTCGAGAAGAAGTGGAATTGTCTGGGCCTGAATCGGGGTCGGGTTTTCATATCCGACCTCTTCAAGCACTTTCATAAGTGGTTCCGGCAACTCGAGGCTGCGGAAATCCGTCAAAAGCAATTGCTGTTCGTCCATTGTGTTTTCTGTTCCTGTCATTGATGAAAAAAGCCTCGTATGAGGCAGATGTGGCCGCAATGCAGGAAAGAAAAAAATGAAGAAGAGTTCTCGTTAACCGAAAACATACGATCTTAGCGGCTTATAAAAACCACCTGTCATCGTTTCGCAACAAACACAGGAACCATGGAATCAGCAAACATCCAGGCAAATCCGTGCATCCTTTCTTAGCATATTCACCACGTAATAAAACTGTCAGCATAGTACGATTTTATTTTTTATAAAACGACAACTATTTAACCACGTTACCAGAATCGAAACCGGGAGTTACCTGTTGTCGGCTTCATCCCGAATGCTCCTGGCTTTGTTTGAAAGCGATTCAGACTGTTTCTGCCGTCCCATTTTCAAGTACATCTGTGCCATGTTATCAAGGATCTGCGCATAATCGTAGTTACCTTTGCCCCTGTTGCTTTCGCAGATAACAAGAGCCTTGCGGTAATAAGCTTCGGCAACGGCATACTGTCCGCGCGAATCATAGATCAAGGCCATCGAGTTCAGTGATTTCGCGACATTCAGATGATGAGGAGGAAATATTTTCATCGTCATGTCCATGGAGCGCTTCATATATTGCTGGGCTGCATCGTATTTCTGCTGAAGCCTGCAGACTGAAGCAAGGTTCTGCATTGTTTTGGCCACTTCAGAATGGAATGACCCGTAAGCCTGTTCCTGAATGGAAAGGGTTTTCTGGAAAAGCAGCTCGGCACCGGTATATTGGCTCTGGCGAAGATAAATCGACGCAATACCGCTTATTGAGGATGCGACATCAGGATGCATCGGCCCTTCTGTTTTTTCAAATATGGCGAGAGCTTTCTGGTAAAGCTGAAGTGCTGCATCAAATTGCTTCGTTTCACTGTAAAGTTCGGCAACATTGTTAAGGATCGAAGCCATACCAGGGTCA
The DNA here is from genome assembly GCA_013334225.1 of Chlorobiaceae bacterium. Taxonomy (GTDB): domain Bacteria; phylum Bacteroidota; class Chlorobiia; order Chlorobiales; family Chlorobiaceae; genus Chlorobium. The sequence goes on along the minus strand of JAAXXY010000007.1, from coordinate 23,946 downwards.
GGCGGCGCCCCCGTCTGTTCCCGCAAAGCAACCGCCTGGTTATAAAACAACGTCGCAAGATTCATATTCCGCTGCTTGAGGTACATACGTCCCATGTTACTGAGTGTCGTAGCCATACCAAATGAATTGAGACCACCGGCATTTTCCGGTACATCCAATGCCTGTTTGTAGTATCGTTCCGCAACAGCATAGTTTTCCTGTTCAGCCGAAACCACACCAAGTGAAGTCAGCAGTAAACCCAAACCTGAACGCTCTTTTCCGGAAAGAGACTCCCTTATGTCAAGAGCCTGTTTATAAAGCGGATCGGCCATTGCATATTGTTTTCGGGACAGATAGACATCGGCAAGCAGTTTGAGGGCCGCAGCGTCTGATGAAGATCTCACTCCATAGACTTTTCTCGATAGAACAAGGACCTGCTTCGCAGAAGTCAGTGTATTGTTGTCGTACATTCCCCGCATATAGGAGGTGTTTACAGCCGCAACAAGACTGTCAAGCATTACCTTTTCCCTGTTTATAACTACAGGTTTTTCAGCTGGAATAACTTCTTTTACAACTGCCCGGGTGCTGTCCTGCACTTTCGCGGTGCGTTCTGGAAGTTGTTTCATCCTGTCCTGCTTTTCTTCTCTCTTCTGCGAAATATTGAGACTGTCAGGTCTGGCCTCCTGCTTTTTTCTTTCTTCAACCGGCACCTTCACTACTTTCACAACGCTTTCAGGTTCCTGTTTTCTTCTTTCGGGTTTCTGCACGACGACTTTAAGGGTATCCCGAATGGCATATTTTCCGAGCGATATCTTCAAACCGGAAGGTTGCCTGGATCGGAATTTCTCTTCATGCACGATTTTTGCTTCCGCTTTCGATCTTGCGATCTGCAGAAGGCGCTGCTTTTCCAGCGCTCTTCTCTCCGATAACGATTGTACAGGTTTCAACGAGTCCTGTACGACATCTCTTTTTATGGTAATTCCAAGGCTGTCCGGCCTGGTTCCCTGTTTCTGTCTGTCTTCTACCGGCACCCTCACTACTTTCACAACACTTTCTGGTTCCCGCTTTTTTCCGTCTGTTTTCTGCACGGCAACTTTCAGGGTATCCCGAACGGCAGCTTTTTTCAGAGCAACTCCAAGGCTGTCGGATTGTCTGATAACCATCCCCTTTTGTTGCGTTTTTTCTTCCGCAGACAATTTTGCGGCAATCTCCGAACTTTCGGATACCCGTGGTTTCTTTTTTACTTTCGTCTGCACCGGCTTCAGTGTATCCTGCAAGGAATATTTTCCCAACGTTATCTTCAATCCTTCCGGCAGCTTGCTGCTGAACTTTTCCTCATGCCTAAGCCTCGCTTCCGCTCTGGCTTTTGCAAGCTCCTGACGTTTTTCCTGCTCAAGTTTTTTTCTTTTCAGCATTTCCTGCTTCAATCGTTCCAGGCGCTGCTGTTTCAATGCCGCCGTTTTCAGACTATCATCCATCCGGGCCTTTCTCAGCATATCCTGCAATTCGGAACTCGACGGAATATCCTCAATCGTGTTTCGGCGGGGATTGACCCTTAGTGAATCCCGCCCTACTTTTTTCTTTTCTGATTGATCGATCGTCGCTTTCGACTTTTCTTTATTTGCCGCCATGAGCAAACTATCTGATTTGCTTGTCTTAACAGGCTCCTTCGTTGGTTTTACTGAATTTGTAACCACTCCCTTTTCTTTCGTTTTTTTTGTCTCGCGCAAATCGTTTCCGGCAGTCACCTGCTTTTTTTCCCCATCAGCTGCCTTTCTGACAACAGGTTTTTCAAAGGATTTTTGTCTTGGATTATCAGGCTTGCTTTTTTTAGGAGACCTGTTCAGGGTATCTTTCGCTTTTTCTCCACCCAGGTTCCATAAACCGGACTGAGAATTTTTGTTCTCTTTTGAAAGAATGGTACGGAATGGTTCGGGTCCGGCATCCTGCCGATCAAGTGTATTTACCGGTTCGGCACCGAGTTTCATGAAACTTGTCAGGCAGATGCCAAAAGCAGGAATGAGGATACGGCAGACAGTGCGTATTGTTCTTTTTTTATTTTCCACTACACTCATGATCATAACCCTGAAGTGACTGAATAGGATTTGTTTCCTGTCAGATTATTATAAGGTAAATATTGCTTAATCCGTTGAATCAAAACCTTTAAAAATACTCATTGGCAAACCAGAATAGCGATGCAGAAGCCTCCTGAAATATCCGGGATCACCCAGATATTCAGGATTGTCAGGCTCGATACAGGGTATTTCAGCTATCTTCCATTTATCTTTTTTTTCTGGAGCAACGCATAAAATCTTCGTACCGTTTCTTCCCTCCCCTTGATTCCGGTGATGTATGAACCCACACCCATTCTTTGCTGTTTATTATCTTCCTGACTCTGAAAACCACATCGATCCGATGCAGTTCCATGACTTTTTACGGACTGCATCGTGGATTTCCCTGTGTTCCGGACTTCCCGGCCGGTGCGTTCAAACCGAAAGGCACTTCGCACAAAACATTGTAATCTGCTCCGGATGGTTTCAAAATAGACTCGTAAAGACATATTTTCCGTAATGTTGCTGGCCATTGCACCTGCAAGGCAGGCATCCTGGAAGCTATTATGGCCTGGTTTTCAAATCTGATTCGTGCGATGGTAAGATGAAGAAGAAAAGATCTTTTTTCCTGTCGTTCTGTTGACAGGAGGGCAGAAAGATACTGCTGAAGGGTCGATAAAATGGAAGGCGCGCTTCCCGTAGCCCATAAAATGCGAGGTTTCCTTGCATCGGGTCCCGCCGAAACCCTGGTGAAAAGCACATCGATATCCTGAAAAGCTGATGCTGCTTCACTGAGCATCGCACAAACCGGCTCCACAGATGAACATTGCCAGGGCGGAACTATGGTAAGATGCAGGTTGACTGGTTTTAACCATCGAACAGGCAGGGTGTTATAATCTTTCCTGAATAACCTCAGCGTCTCATTCAGCTCTTTTTCTGTCGGGATGCCGATGAAAACTCTCTTTTCAGTTATATCGGTTTTCTTTGCCATAACAACGATATTGCAAATAAAACGGATTTATCAAGTGTGATCAGGATAGAACCTTCAGCTTGATATAAGCTATACATAAAAAAAGCCGCTGTAACAATTCAGCGGCTTTTTTTATTAGTTGTCAATTACCAGCTTACCTCATTGCCTGAGCGGCTTCGTACTTCTTTTTCTTTACGGAACCGCGGTTGTTACCGCTCATTCCATTTCCAGTATCATCTACCTTAGGCGCAATCACCGGTGCCGGTTCTACATGCCTGTTGTAGGTCGAAGATATATTCACGATACCTGAATTATCGGTCTCGGCAACGATAAGGAATGTGCATCCAACGATTGCGGTCGGAATTGTAACACCGCCAGACTTTGAATAGCCGGCAGCAAGACCACCCATCATATGTGCCATCTGGAAAAGTCCGGAAAGCAGCGGAGATACAGAATAGCCACTGCCTCTCGCATCCACACCGGAAGCATAGGTGATGGTATTGGGAATTGAAAGCAGGGTGATATTATACCCTTTCAGCTCGTTAACACAATTGACATAGTGAACTGCATCATAGAGCAATGTTGGAACATCCACTTCATCAGCCCTGTCCTTGCGGCTTTGGATTGTGATCGAGCCGACCACCTCGCCTTTCGCAACTCCATTGAAATTACAGGCAACGATCCTGTTGTCGTTTCCGGCGCGTTTCGGCAGCTTTGCACCATTATAGATAATCTTGGTACCTTTGCTGCACCCTATCGAAACATCATGGTATACCGTGGAGAAAAAATTTCTTGAAAGCAACGGAATACCCGTCACCTGGGCCGGCAGACCCTGAAATGCGAAGAGTGTCGGCGCTGTCGCCTGCGCGTTCAATGTACCTGGCAACTGAATACTCGACTCAAAGTTCTGAGTTATACCGCCACCGCCGTAGTTGGAAAACTGGAAAGTACCGGTCGCGATGGCCTTGTTGCTGTCGTCAATAGAAATGTTGTTATTATTGTTATTGACGTTGGCATTTGCGCCATCGGCATATGCAACATTGGCAAACATTACGACAGATAAACACAAGCATAATAAAAACCTCATTGAGCACCTTCCTTTTTAGTAAACCCGAAGGTTGGCCGGATTATTCCGGCCAACCACCAGATCTGGTTTTTCAAGAACTCGCGTTCAATTGTTGCTTACAGCGATTATGGAGCAACAGGAGCTGCGACCGTTACAGACTTGTAGTCACCGCCAACAGCAAAAGCCACGTTGCTCAGATTGAAGTCGAAGGTCATAGTATTGGTAACTTTACCTGCATCAGCTTTTGCAATCTGATCGACAGAAATTCTGTCAGCAGCAGCCGCATCAGCAGCAGCGCGTCCACCATCACCACCAACAGCAAACAATCCCAGACCAACACCTCCTGCACCACCACGAGCTGCATCAGCAGCAGCACCATCAATGAAGCTCACGTTTGAAGCTTCAGCATCGTTTCCGATATTCAGCGATCTCAGATCAGGGAATACAGGAGCGATACGGCCATTCTGGATAGCGATAGCTTTTGTGATATCGATATTGGTAATCTTTGTGACATCTACTTTTGTATTGACATCGACATCGACTTCAACATCACCGACTGAAACTGCAGGTGCGCCGTTTGCGATATTGCCGCTATTTCCATTCTGCAAGTCGAGACTTGAACCACCTGGGCCTGCGAGTGATACGCCAGTGAAACCGATAACTGCAACGGCAGTCAAACCTGCGATCAATGATTTTTTCATGATAACCTCTTTTTTTGATATTGAAAATTCAAAATGCAAGAGAACAAGAACTAAAGCTACTTCGTTGTTAGGGGAAGTAATACCTAACAACTACAATTAAGAGTTTTTAATTAAAAAATCCAAATATTTAACTCACAAAAACAACACAAGCTATTTAAACTTTAAAAAACAAATATATGGCGTATTTTATATGTATATTTATCAAGTATCGGGAACTGTCTATGCTAACAACTCTAACACAAAACAATAAAACAGTCATATTAACAAAGGATAAAAAATCAACGCAAATAAGTGTTATAACGATAATTATTACCTTTTATATGAGTAATTAAATCAATTCTCCCGTTATTTATTACATTATAGTTGTATACAATACTCCTGTCATAAAATCATAAGCCAATGTTCAAGATCAACACCATTCTCTGTCCGGTAGATTTCTCCGACGCAGCGCGCAAAGCCGTCGATTATGCCAGGGAATTCGCAGTCAGCACCGGTGCATCCATCTACCTGCTGCACGTCGTAGAGCCCATTCCCATTCCGCCTGTTGACGCATCGCTGAATTATATACAGATAGAGGAAGAACTTGAAAAAGCAGCGCAAACCGACCTCAACGTCCTCAAAGACTCCCTGCTCTCCAAAGGTCTGAAAGTTGACTGCGGTCTCGAGACAGGCAATCCGTCCGATATCATTCTCGAAAAAGTGGAAGAGCTGGAGGTGAATTTCATCATCATGGGTTCGCATGGCCGGAAAGGCCTTAACCGCCTGATCATGGGAAGCGTTGCCGATGCCGTTATCCGTAAAGCCGTTTGTCCGGTGCTTATCGTTAAAAGCGAGGAAAAAGAGTTCATCGGTGAATAATTTGAATTATACCGTATAAGCACAATAATTCTGTAATATCCCCTTTTTGAAAGCAGGGAGCGGAAAAAACTTGCCCACCCTTGTCTTTCCTCTCCGGCAGTAATACAATGGAATCACGACTGTTCGCATGATCATCTGAGACAACGTATATATGAACAATGCAAAGCCGTCAATATGTCATCCTTAAATCCATCGATTGCGCCGGTTCTATTTTTGAATTGAATTCCAGCACAAGATAAAAGCTATTGTTCACAGCAAAACTGATTCCCTGAGGGAATATACTTTCTTATTGCTTCGATCATTATTATTCCCTGGTTCGGCAATAACAGGTTTCCGCTTCTGTTATCGATGCATCATAAAAGTCAAGCACGAAAACACCATATATAGTATATACATTGATGCTCTTTTATTTGAAATCGTAACCGACATGAACTCTTTTACCCTTCATTTTTATTCTGATCTGATTCCCCTGATTTTCGGTATAGCGAAAATGGCCGCTCCCTTCAACCCGAAAATCAGGAATTTTTTCAAGGCAAGAGAAGGACTGTTCGAAGATCTCGAAAAAAAGATCTCATCAGCCGATCTTCCGGATTTCAAATTATGGGTACACGCATCATCTGTTGGCGAATTCGAACAGGCCCGTCCTGTCATTTCGGCCCTGAAACAGAAGTACCCGGATATTGTAGTTTTTGTCTCTTTTTTGTCCGATTCCGGTTTCAATGCATGCAGGAATTACGCTGATGCCGCGGCTATCTTCTATTTACCTGCCGATACCCGTTCAAATGCCAGGCATCTGCTGTCGATGATAAAACCGGATGTTCTTTTACTGATGCGTTACGACTTCTGGCCCAACCATCTCCTCGAATCGAAAAAACAGGGAACGAAACTGATCCTTGCCGCTGCGGTACTCCCGAATAACTCGCAATATTTCAGTCCTTTTCTCAAAAGCTTTTACAGAAATATTTTTGCTTTATTCGACCGAATCTATACCGTATCGGAAAACGATGCCGTTTCCTTCAGACAATATTTCAATTGCCTGCAGGCAGAAGCTGCAGGTGATCCGAGATTTGACCAGGTGGTGCTTCGCAGCCGGAACACCGGTAAAATCGGCCGTCTCAAAGAGCTTTTTGGCAACCGGATGGCGATTGTCGCCGGAAGCGTCTGGGAAAAGGATGAAGAGGCTCTGATCATTGCATGGAAAAAAATGTCAGATCAGCCATCCCTTATCCTTGTTCCACATGAAGTGGACCAGCATAATATGCAGCGGCTGTACCGCAGCCTCGAAGAGCACTCACTTCCGTTCATGCCGTTTTCGAACCTCGATAACAGCTTTGATCCTGAACGTCATATCCTTGTCATAGACCGGATCGGTTTTCTGGCCGAGCTTTACTCCATTGCATCGATCGCCTATGTTGGAGGTGGATTCATCGACAATGTGCATAACACTCTCGAGCCCGCAGTCTACGGAATACCTGTCATAAGCGGACCGAATATCCAGAATTCCCCCGAAGCCGAAGAACTCGTTCGAACAGGTGGAGCTTTTATCATTGATAATGCCGAACAACTTTACACTATTTTGACAAGCCTTGTCCTTGACCCCTCCCGAAGAATGAATGCAGGCAGATTGGCAGGAAAATTTGTCGAGGAAAGAACAGGGGGAACTGCAAAAATTGTCGCCGGTATTGAAAGCCTCATGCCTGCAATTCCCGTCTGAATAAAAATAAAAAAGCATAATTCAACCTCGGCGTAAAAAGTCCTTGTACTTTTCTGCATAAATCACGTTATTATTGCTATTATACGCAATATAACCACCTCGATTTATCAGATTATTAACGCACGGGTTCATCAGAAAACACACGAGAAGTCGTACACAGTTCTTTTTCACCAGATTTTTTATCCTCCATCTGCCATGTTGAAATTTACTGACAGAACCCCCTGATATTTACCGATTTACTGACAACATTACTTATAAACCGATTATATGCTTATGCCAAACAACAAGCTGAACCTGCAGATAACCGAAAAAAACCACTGGTATAAACATCATCCGGAAGAGGGATATGTAAAACGCCTCAACGTTATAAACGGGTGCATCGTCCATTCCTGGATAGAAACGGACCATGAAATCATCCTCAACTCGGTTGACGATGACCTGCTGCTGAATGTCCTCCAGGAAACTGGGCTTGAAATGAAGCCGTTTCATGTTGTTATGGACCTGAAGCATGTGCGCGAAGTCACCTGCAGCTACAAACATTCCATTGCAAACCTGCTTTACAACTGGAAACCCGCCCTTCGCACGGTCGGACTTTACAATGTTTATAATCCAATAAGGATACTTGTCGAATCCCTTGCGGCCATTGTTCCGCAGAATCTTTTCTTCATTATTGCCGATTCCTATGAACAGATTGTCGAAAAGGTGATGTCGGGACGAAGAGACTTTAATCTGCTTGATAACGGCAGCGAAGAAAACCTGATGAGACAGCGGTTTCTCGAATCCGTCGCCAAACTGACATGGCTGGGTATGCTCGAAGAACCTGTCCCGATCCCACCCATGGACAATAAATATTATCCGTATTTCAGAGCCATTGATGAAATCAGGTGCGATCTTGTGTCAAAGGAAACTGACAAGAAAAAAGAGATCCAGGCTCTGAAAAAAGAGTTCGAAGGCCGGATAGGCCATATGAACCTCAAGATGAATGCACAGATGGAACTGAATAAAAAAACAACTCAAAACCAGGAAAAAGAAATATGGGAGTTGAAAACCATCATTGCTTCACTTGAATCGGAACTTTCCAGAATTTCCGGAGTTTTCAGGGAAAAAACGGCCGCGCTTCAGAAACTGTCCGATCATATAGAAAATCTCGAAGTTGAAGCCCGCACGAAAAAGAAAATGCTGATCCTCTGTCAAAACCTGATAGAAACAGAGATCATCGAAAAAAATCTGCAAAATGATCTGACAGAACCCGAATCGGCTTTTCTGAACGCACTTCACAGCAATCACCCGAACCTGACACAACGGGAACTTAAAATCTGCATGCTTGTCCGCAAGAATCATGATACAGAAGAGATAGGACGGTCATTCGGAATAACAAAAAGAGGAATGGAAAGCATCCGGTACAGGCTCCACAAAAAGCTTGGGCTCGTAAAACACCAGTCGATAAAGGCATACCTCTCAAGGTTCTCTCTTCCGGGTTGAAAATCAGCCAGCCCTCCGGAGCGTTATCCCTCTCTCCAGCCAGCTTTCCTCGATACCTCAGCCGCTTTTCCAGACAAAGATCAGCGGCATCTCTCCCATTTACTCAACATATCATGATTATGTTATATTCCTGTGATGTATTACAAAGATTTAAACAACTGAAGCCATGCTAGCCAGAATTCAGAGCCTCTATCTTTTTCTCGCCGCACTGTTTGCCGTTGCGAGTATGTTTTTTCCATTCTGGAGCTTCAGCTCCGGACAGGTTTTCATTATTTCCGACCTTTCCGCTTCACAGCTTTCGGATGTAACCTATTCAATAGCCTGTTTCGCTGGAAGCGCTTTTTCCCCTCTGACCGCACTCATTTCGATTGTTGCAGTTTTCCTCTATAAAAACCGGGATCTCCAGAACCAGCTCATCATTGTCGCTTTTATTCTTTTCATCGGAGACCTTTTCTCCGGCTTTGCAGCAGCACATTTCATGAACCAGCATTTTCTCGGCACCGGAACAGCCATAACCCATAAACCGGAAGCAGGCCTCTTCCTGATGCTTCCGGAACCTGTGCTCTTCATACTGGCTTTGCAAGGCGTGAAAAAGGACGACAAAATCGCCAATGCATACAAGAGGCTGTAACCATGCGTATCGTCTGGTCTATCGGCGACCCTCACGGCATCGGTCCTGAGATCATTCTGAAAAGCTTCCTTAAGCTTCAGGATTCGGGCCATTCGTTCCTTGTATCAGGTTCGTTTTCGGTCATGGAATATTACCGGACAAAGCTCGGACTGCCGATCAGATTGACCAGGCTTTCCGATCGTTCTTCAATCCCGGGCACGATCGATAGCGATATAGCCGCCTTGCAGGTACTGAGCATCGTCGAGCCCGATGTTACAGAGCCCGGGGTCATATCACCTGAAGCAGGACGTGTCGCCATGGAGTCACTGAGAGCGGCGGCAGAGCTCTGTGCGGCAGGCATATGCGACGGGCTTGTAACCGCACCGATCCACAAAGAGGCCGTCTCCCTTGCAGGGTATGCAGAAACAGGCCATACCGGCTTTCTCGGAAAAATGTTCGATGTCGATTCACCCTGCATGATGTTTGCCGACCGTGTTTCAGGGCTCAAGGTCGCTCTTGCGACAATACATGAAGCGCTTGAAAAAGTCCCCGTCCTTGTAAGAGAGATGGACCTCGACGGTTTCCTCACAGCCCTCGAGGCATCGCTGAAACAGGACTTCGCGCTTGCATTTCCCCGGATCGCCATACTCGGGCTCAATCCCCATGCATCGGACGGCGGTGTGATGGGACGAGAGGAGTTCGAAATAATAACACCAAGCGTAAACCGCCTTTCGGCAAAGCTTCGGATTGAAGGCCCTTTTGCCGCGGACGGCTTTTTCGGTTCGGGAAAATACCGTAACTATGATATCATCGTCGCGATGTACCATGACCAGGGTCTGCTGCCATTCAAGCTCCTCGCCTTCGATACAGGCGTGAACGTGACGCTTGGACTACCGATCGTACGAACCTCGCCAGATCACGGCACAAGTTTCGATATCGCCGGCATAGGCATCGCCTCCGAAAACAGTTTCCTCGAGGCGACGCTTCTTGCCGTTACCATAGCACAGAACAGAAAACAATCAAGCCTCCGGATATGATCTCATTTATCGACGTTGATATAGAACGTGACAGAAAACAGGTTTTCAGCGGCCTGAACCTCACCATACAGCCAGGCGAACTGATTTACATTGTCGGAAAAAGCGGCAGCGGGAAGACGACCCTTTTCAAGTCGCTCTATATGGACGTCAAGCCGAAAAGAGGTGAGATCCAGATCGCAGGCTTCAAATCGCGCACCATCAGAAAGAGGCAGATACCCCTCCTTCGCAGGAAGCTCGGCATCGTCTTCCAGGATTTCCGCCTGCTCGAAGACCGCACGGTGTTTGAAAACCTCGCTTTCGTACTGATGGTGACCGGTACGCCGGAGAAGCAGATCAATGCAAAAGTCATGCACGCCCTTGCGAGCGTCGGCCTCGATCATGCCGCCCGGCAGATGCCGCACTGCCTTTCGGGAGGCGAACAGCAGCGGGTTGCCATTGCCCGTGCCATTGTCCGGGAACCCCTTGTGGTGATCGCCGACGAACCGACCGGTAACCTCGATCCCGATACCTCGATCGAGATCCTCGAATACCTTAAGCGGATAAACCAGGAAGGAATCACCGTCATCATCGGCACACACGACTATGAGCTGGTCCGGCACTCCCCTTCCAGGACCCTGCAGATCGCCAACCTGAAGCTTGTCGAGACAACCATCGAACCTTCAGCCACCGGCTTCAGACCTGCGGCAGGCAATCAGCCCGGGGGCTGATTGGCCTAAGGATCAGACCGATCTGTCCAATCGGTCTGATTAGTCCGATTCTTCAAGAGCACCCCGTTGTCATCCCGCAATCCTCGCACACCTTGCAGGTTCCGTTCTGCTTGACGCGCATCGACCCGCAGTTTTCGCACTGTTCGCCGGTATAGCCCTGGACTTTTGCCTGGTAAACCTGGCTTTTGCGAACAGCCGACACGCCCGGTTCGGCATGCGCAACGATTTCCGGTTCGAGCACATCCGCATGGGCGGAAGATCCGTTGGCTTTAAGCTTTGCTTCGGCGTCGGTTTCCGGCACCTCGTCGACCGCTTTGACATGCACGAAATCCTTGCGGCCGAGATAGTCGTAGCCGATCGAACGGAACACGTAATCGAGGATCGAGGTCGAGTTCTTGATGGCATTGTGGCCCTGTACGGCACCTGCAGGTTCGAACCGTGTAAAGGTGAAGCTGTCTACAAGCTCCTCGAGCGGCATGCCGTATTGCAGGGCTTTCGAAGCGAGCACGGCGAAGCAGTTCAGGAGGCCCTTGAACGAAGCCCCTTCCTTGTACATGTCGATAAAAACCTCGCCAAGTGTTCCGTCTTCATATTCCCCGGTCCTGAGAAAGACCTTGTGGCCGCCGACATAGGCTTCGCGGATATACCCTTTCCTCCGTTTCGGCAGGTACCTGCGCTCGGAGCGGTGGTAAACGCGTTCGATGATACGCTCCTGCACCTCTTTAGGCCCCTTGGTTTCATCGAGGTTCTCCTCGTTGCCGAGCATGATGACCTCGTCGAGGTCCTGATAGCTCGATATGTTGAGCGGCTGGGAAAGTTTCGATCCATCACGATAGATGGTAATCGCCTTGACCATGTGCTGCCAGGCGGACTGGTAGACTTCGCCGATCTCCACCGTCGTGGCGGAACCGGGCATGTTGACCGTCTTGGAGATGGCTCCTGAAATGAACGGCTGAACCGCGGACATCATACGGACATGGGCCATATGGGTGATATAGCGGACGCCCTTCTTTCCGCACTTGCTGGCACAGTCAAACACGGAGAGGTCCCCGAGCCTCAGGTGCGGAGCTCCTTCGATGGTCATGGTGCCGCATATGTAATCGTTTGCCGCTTCGACATCTTCCGCAGATGCTCCGAGCGCCTGCAGCATATCGAAATCAGGATCGTTCAGCTGCTTGTCGGTTAAACCGAGCGAAGCGCAGAATTCCTCGCCGAGAATCCATTTGTTGAATGCGAAGCGGATGTCGAAGACCGTTTCGAGCTGCCCTTCGATAAGCTCGATCTTGTCGTCGGTGAATTTCCTCGCCTTAAGCCACTGGCGGTTGATTGTGGGCGAACCGGCAAGCGTGCCGTGGCCTTTGCAGTAATGTTCGATATCGTCGATCTGTGAAGCTGTGTAGCCGAGCCTTTCAAGCGCCTTGTGCACCGACTGGTTCACGATTTTGAAATAACCGCCGCCGGCGAGCTTCTTGAACTTCACGATGGCAAATTCGGGCTCGATGCCGGTTGTATCGCAATCCATGACAAGACCGATGGTGCCGGTCGGCGCGATAACGCTGACCTGGGCGTTTCGGTAACCATGCCTCTCGCCCAGATTGAGAGCTTCATCCCATACTTTTCCGGCCGCATCGAAGAGTTCCTTGGGGCAATATTCCGAATCGATGCCGCGAGGTTTCACGGCAAGCCCTTCATACTCTTCTTCGGACATGTTGTGTGCCGCTCTGCGGTGGTTGCGTATCACGCGCAGCATATCACCGGAGTTGGCCTTGAAACCGGCAAAAGCACCAAGATCGCGGGCCATCTCGGCCGATGTCACATACGCCTGGCCTGTCATGACTGCCGATATCGCACCGGCAATGGAAAGGGCTTTCGGAGAATCGTAAGGGATGCCGAGCACCATGAGAACTGTACCGAGGTTGGCGAAACCAAGACCGAGCGTCCTGAACTCGTAGCTCAGCCGGGCAATCTCGCTCGACGGGAAATGAGCCATGAGCACCGAAATTTCGAGCACAACCGTCCAGAGGCTCGAAGCATGACGAAGCTCAACGATATTCACCCTTCCGGTCTCCTCGTCGATGAAATGTATAAGGTTGAGGCTTGCAAGGTTGCAGGCGGTATCATCGAGAAACATGTATTCCGAACACGGATTGCTGGCGTTGATGCGTCCGCTTTTCGGGCAGGTATGCCATTCATTGATGGTGCTGTCGAACTGCAGGCCCGGATCGGCGCACTTCCATGCGCTCATGACGATTTTTTCCCAGAGATCGCGGGCACGGACGGCCTTTGCAGGCTTGCCGGTGATACGCTCCCTTAGCTGCCATATATCATCGTTTTCAACGGCCTTCATGAACTCGTTCGTGACCCTGACGGTATTGTTCGAGTTCTGTCCGCCGACTGTCTGATATGCTTCCGATTCGTAATTCGAGCTGTACTCTTCAAAATCAAGGGTGGTATACCCCTGCTCAACCAGGGCAAGTACACGGACGATATAGCTCATCGGCACGCCCCTGCTGAGCGCGTTCTGTATAAGCTGCTGCAGCCCGGAGTTCTGCTTTCGATCGGTTCCGTTTTCCACAGCTTCTTCCATGATGGCCTGCAGAAAACGCGAACAGATCCTCGAGCCGGCAACCAGTGAAGCGACCTTGTCCTCCTCCCTCGCTTTCCACTCGATGAACTTTTCAACATCGGGATGGTCGATATCGACAATAACCATCTTTGCGGCACGCCGGGTCGTTCCGCCCGATTTGATCGCGCCTGCCGCAGAGTCGAAAATTTTCAGGAAACTCATAAGTCCCGACGAACTCCCGCCGCCGCTGAGCTTCTCACCTGACGAACGGAGATTGGAATAGTTGGTGCCCGAACCGCTTCCGAACTTGAATACCCGTGCTTCACGTATCGCCAGGTCGAAAATACCTCCCTCGTTTACAAGATCGTCCTTGATGGACTGGATGAAGCAGGCATGCGCCTGCGGCCTGCTGTAAGCGTCTTCCGATTCCCTTACCTCTTCGGTTACAGGATCGACATGGTAATGGCCCTGTGCCGGACCGGTGATGCCGTAAGCGTAATTCAGACCGGTATTGAACCATTGCGGCGAGTTCGGCGCACCCATCTGCTTGAGAATCATGAAGGCAATTTCATCATAAAAAGCCTGGGCGTCATCCGGGGTATCGAAGTAGTTGTGTTTTTCACCCCATGCCTTCCAGCATCCTGCAAGACGGTGAACCACCTCCTTTATGGAATGTTCACTTCCGGTAACCGGACGGCCGTTGCTGTCGAGAATAATTTTTCCCTTCCTGTTACGCTGCGGCACACCGGTTTTTCGGAAATATTTCTGGGCAAGTATGTCGGCGGCAACCTGGGACCACTGTTTCGGAACCTCAATATCAGTCATTTCAAAGACCTTCGAACCGTCAGGATTGCGAAGCACCGAACTCCTTGTGGTGTATTCAAACCGGTCATAGACATTCTCACCGGGAGCGGTGAACAAACGGAAAATTTTCATGGGGATTTTTATGGATCGATTTAGGAGCGCAACAAATAAAATATTCTTTAATAAGCACTTATGAGCATAACAAAAGAATGGGTCAAGACGATTGTATCTCTTCGCAAGATAAATTTATTTATCGAAATTTACAGCCTCTCCAAGATTTCATACGACCTCTTCAAGCGAAGATTACACTAAAATAACACATCATCAGTTATCCGTACACCCAGGACACAAAGCAATGAGGTCAAAAACCAAGCCGTTAAGAAATATCGGTTATCCGGTGTTGATTTACTCCGGTAACAATAAGTCGAAAGGAAATCCATGCAACGGGGCTGTCATTCCGCAATGAAGCGTAGCGGAGTGAAAAATCCATTTCATTACTATCCAATAATTCATGGATTATTCGCATTGCTTTCCATCAACAAGTACTGCTTTCAGCATATTCACTGACCAAATTTTACAACTTTATTGTTCATGGTCCGTGTGCGGCAGCGGCCGGATACAGGGGGCTCAGAATGACAAAATTGGAGCTGTTGTTGCTGACCAGGATTGACCAGTTTTATTCGACGGAGCAATAATGCATGCAGAAACAAAAAAAACGGAATCAGGCATCGGCGCCTGACCCGCAATTTTCAATCATCAGCAACCGGTGTCAGATTGAAAAAAGAAAAAAACTCACCCTGCGATCTTCATCATTTTTTTCATGGCGATCCAATCACCCCCACTATGAGTAAAGAAAGCAAGTGAAAAAGGCAACATAGTTTAATAATTTCGGTTTGCATGTATTTTATAAGGCCGGCTGTTTTGGTTTTAAAAAACCGGGATGATATTTTTACTCTTTCTTGCCCGCTGCTTCATGGCAAGTGTTTTTTTTCCTGCCTTTATATCTTGAAGAATTTTCGTTTCCATCATATACAATCCCGGGAGATTTTTTATGAGTCTTGTTGACCAATATCGTGCGCATACCGAAGAACGGGCAAAACTCGGCATTCCGCCGTTACCTTTGAGCGCCGAACAGGCCCGCATGCTTAACAACCTTCTGCAGCAGGAACCGTTGCAGGACAAGGAGTACCTGCTCGAGTTATTCTGCCAGCATATCAGTCCCGGTGTCGATGATGCCGCTTTTGAAAAAGCCGCATTTCTCGATGGTATTCTCAAGGGGGACTTGACCTGCGGTGTAATCGGTAAAGTTGAAGCAGTAAGAATTCTCGGCACTATGCTCGGCGGCTACAATGTCAAGCCGCTTGTCGACGCTCTGGGCAACAATGACCCGGAAGTAGCGACAGAAGCGGCATCGATGCTGAAAAAGACACTGCTTGTCTACGATCTTTTCGATGTTGTCGTGGAACTTGCGCAATCAAACCCTTATGCGGAAGAGGTGCTGAAATCCTGGGCCGAGGCAGAATGGTTCCTTTCGAAACCTGCGCTTCCCGGGAAAATGACACTGACAGTCTTCAAGGTATCCGGAGAAACCAATACCGATGATCTTTCACCTGCAAGCGAAGCTTTTACCCGCAGCGATATACCTCTTCATGCCTGCTGCATGCTTGGCGCAAAGATGAACGATCCTATCGGCACGATCGCCGCACTGAAGGAAAAAGGAAATCCGCTGGTTTATGTAGGGGATGTCGTCGGAACCGGATCCAGCAGGAAATCCGGCATCAACTCCGTTCAGTGGCATCTCGGTAAAGATATTCCCGCCGTGCCCAACAAGCGCACCGGAGGTGTGGTGATCGGTGGTATCGTCGCTCCCATTTTTTTCAATACGGCAGAGGATTCGGGTGCTTTACCGATCCAGGCCGATGTCACTGCAATGGAAACGGGCGATGTGATCGATCTTTATCCGTACGAAGGGAAAATAGAAAAGAACGGAGAGGTCATTTCCCGCTTTGAACTCTCCCCCAATACGATTTCAGACGAAGTCAGGGCTGGAGGACGTATTGCGCTGATTATCGGAAGAAACCTTACCAGAAAAGCGAGAAAAGCGCTCGGGCTTGGCGAGGATGCCATTTTCCAGCGCCCGGAACAGCCGGAAGACAGCGGAAAAGGCTATACCCTTGCCCAGAAAATGATCGGCAAGGCCTGCGCTCTCCCAGGTGTTCGTCCCGGCATGTATGTCGAGCCTGAAACGCTGACCGTCGGTTCACAGGACACCACAGGTCCGATGACCCGTGACGAAGTGAAAGAACTTGCCGCGCTGAGCTTCAGCGCCGACCTTTTCATGCAGAGCTACT
Source organism: Chlorobiaceae bacterium (assembly GCA_013334225.1). Classification (GTDB taxonomy): domain Bacteria; phylum Bacteroidota; class Chlorobiia; order Chlorobiales; family Chlorobiaceae; genus Chlorobium. Next base: position 7,050 of record JAAXXY010000007.1, on the reverse strand, counting down.
GCCATACTTCGGCTTATCCGAAGCCGTCCGACGTCAAAATGCACAGAAGCCTGCCCTACTTCATCATGTGCAGGGGCGGTGTTTCGCTGAAACCGGGTGACGGTGTCATACATACGTGGCTGAACCGTATGGTGCTGCCCGATACGCTCGGAACAGGCGGAGACTCCCATACCCGTTTTCCCATCGGCATCTCATTCCCTGCCGGTTCAGGCCTTGTTGCTTTTGCAGGTGTTACGGGCACCATGCCGCTCAATGTACCGGAGTCGGTACTAGTTCGCTTTACCGGCACCATGCAGCCGGGCATTACACTTCGGGACCTTGTCAATGCAATTCCCTATTTCGCGATCAGGAAGGGTATGCTCACTGTCGAGAAAAAAGGGAAGAAAAATATTTTTGCAGGCCGTATTCTCGAAATCGAGGGTCTTCCGGATATCAAGGTCGAGCAGGCTTACGAGCTCAGCGACGCCTCCGCAGAAAGGAGCGCTGCAGCATGTACGGTGCGGCTCAACAAAGAACCGGTGATAGAGTATCTCAGTTCGAACATTTCCCTGCTTGAACAGCTGATCGAGGAAGGTTACGGTGACGCCGATACCCTGCGCCGCAGGATAGGCAAGATGAAAGCCTGGCTCGAAAAGCCCGCGCTTCTGGAACCGGATGCTGACGCGGAGTATGCCGCAGTCATCGAAATCGACATGAACCAGATAACCGAGCCGATCCTCGCCTGTCCGAATGATCCGGACGATGTCATGACTCTTGGAGAAGTGCTGCATGACTCGAAAAGGCCGAAGGTCATCAATGAGGTCTTTGTCGGCAGCTGCATGACCAACATCGGGCATTTCAGGGCGCTCGGCGAGATTCTCAGGGACAAGGGGGGCGCCGCGGCAAGGCTCTGGATCGTGCCTCCCACAAAGATGGATTCCAACAAGCTCATGGAAGAGGGTTACTATTCGGTATTCGGTGCTGCCGGTGCCCGTATCGAAAGCCCTGGATGTTCATTGTGCATGGGCAACCAGGCAAGGGTTGCAGACAATGCCGTTGTGTTCTCCACAAGCACCAGGAACTTCGACAACCGGATGGGTAACGGTGCCCAGGTTTACCTTGGTTCGGCCGAACTTGCTTCAGTTTGCGCGCTGCTTGGTCATCTTCCCAACAAGGATGAATATCTGCAGATCGTCTCAAAAACACTTTCAGGAGGCAAGGAGGATGGAATTTACCGTTATCTGAACTTCAATAAGCTTGAAAAAAAGGAGCTCGAAGTGTTAATGGATTAAAAAAATATTTTTTATGGCGAGGGACGGAAATATTTTGCATATTCTCTCCATACAGTGATGTTTTTGAAAACTCGCTGTTTTTTTATAATATTGGAAAGCTGAAGAAGCTGTCAATTATCAAACAACAAAAACAATACTCCAGCAATGAAAAAACTTTTCGTTTTTCTTTTCCTTTTGAGCTCTGTTTCTTTCGTAGGTTGCGCAAAGAAAACTGAAGCTCCTGCTCCAGAAGCACCAGCACCTGCAGCACCTGCAGCACCTGCAGCTGAAGCACCGAAAGTTGAAGCTCCTGCAGCTCCTGCAGCTGAAGCTCCTGCCGCTCCTGCAGCCGAAGCACCGAAAGCTGAAGAGAAGAAATAAGTTTCCGGTTTTTCCGGTTTCTTATACAAAAGAGACAGAATTTCCGTTCTGTCTCTTTTTTTTTCTTCTTTTTTTGTTCCGGACAAAAAAAAAGACACAGGTTGCTCACCTGTGTCTTTATCGTTATCCTTGCTGAGGAGCCAGGACTCGAACCTGGAATTGCCTGATCCAGAATCAGGAGCCTTACCAATTTGGCCACTCCTCAGTAGCGGAGAGAATTTAGCAAAGAAAATCTTATTCCAAATCTTTTTTTTAATTTTTTTAAAAAATTTTCACCGCTGCAGAATGCAAAAACAAGAGATTTTATGATAGAAAGTATCGGAAGGGAATAATTATTTCTTGTATCAAATACGGGAAAAAACAAAACGGAATATGTCTTGATCAGCGCCTGAAAACGCAGAATGATACAATAGAATCAAGTTGATCAGCGAAATGGAATGAAAAGTTTTAATTCCTTCAGTATTGATTGCCGGGAGTTTTTCTTCTGAAGAAAGAGGGGGAATTCAGTGGTGCACCCGAGAGGAGTCGAACCTCTAACCGTCTGATCCGTAGTCAGATACTCTATCCAGTTGAGCTACGGGTGCTTTGCTATCTTGTAGCGTGTACGGGATTCGAACCCGTGATCTTCGCCTTGAGAGGGCGATGTCCTGGGCCACTAGACGAACACGCCAGGTTATATTTCTCAAAGCCGTTACCTTTGAACCAGTGGGCCCTGTAGGACTTGAACCTACGACCCAGCGATTATGAGTCGCTTGCTCTGACCAACTGAGCTAAGGGCCCTCGCTGCTTGGCTTTAGAGGCTGTCAATATAATGCTTCGAACATAATATGCAAAACGATTTAACCGTTTTTTAGTTTTTTTTGACAGTTACTCAAATTCTTTATACTGTTCACGTTTTATATCGGCTCCGAGGCTGTTGAGTTTCACTTCTATCTTTTCGTAACCCCTGTCAAGGTGATAGACACGGAGCACTTCCGTTGTGCCTTCAGCAACAAGACCGGCAATCACAAGGCTTGCCGAAGCTCTCAGATCGGTCGACATGACTTTTGTTCCGGAAAGTTTTCTGAGCCCGTGAACCACTGCCTGGTTTTTACGTATCTCTATGTGGGCGCCAAGCCGGTTCAGTTCGGGAATGTGATTGAACCGTTCATGGTAAATCTTGTCGGTAATATGGCTTGTTCCGTCGGCCCTTGTCATGAGAGCGATCCACTGTGCCTGCATATCGGTGGGAAAAGATGGATAGGGTTTTGCAACCACATCGGTCGGGACCAGTATTTCAGGGCTCTTAAGGGTAACGCTGTTTTCCGAGGTTTCAATGGTACAGCCGGCATGAACGAATTTTTTCAGAACGGCTTTCAATTGTTCAGGTATCACTCCGTTTACGGTAATCTCTCCTCCGGTTATCGCCGCTGCGGCAAGAAGGGTACCGGCTTCTATCCTGTCAAAAATATTGTGGAACTCGACCGCTTCAAGAGAACTGGTTCCCTTTATTTTCAGTTCTGTGGTTCCGATGCCCTTGATATTGGCGCCCATTGCTTTGAGAAACCTGCAGAGTGTTTCAATTTCAGGTTCGGCCGCGGCGTTGCCTATTGTAGTCATCCCTTCTGCAAGTACGGCCGCCATTACAGCATTGCCTGTCGCTCCGACAGAGGTGACAGGAAATTCGATATGAGCGCCCCGGAGTTTTCCTCCGTCCATAGATGCATCGATATAACCGGTTTCTATAGTGATACGGGCCCCGAGTTTTTCCATGGCCATCAGATGCAGGTCGATCGGCCTCGGTCCGAAAGCGCAGCCCCCTGGGAGTGACACCCGTGCAGTTCCGAACCTGGCAAGCATCGGTCCGAGCACATAGATCGACGCCCTCATTTTTTTCACAAGTTCATAGGGGGCCTGAACACTTTTCACCTTTTCCGTCGATATTGTCATCGTGTTATCGGAAAACGTGGTTTCGGCCCCGAGATGCTGCAGCAGCTGGGTAAAGGTTTTGATATCCTGCAGATCGGGAATGTTATGGAGCACGAAAGTGCCGTTTCCGCAGAGCAGTGTTGCCGCTATGACCGGAAGGGATGAATTTTTTGAGCCAGAAGCCGCTACCGTGCCTGAAAGACGGCGCCCGCCCCTGATGACAAGCTTGTCCATGTATAGAAATAGCTGGTGAAAAAAGCGATATTTACTATTATTTCCGGTTAAGAAAAACTAATTATTTTTCCTTTTCTGTTTTGGATGGAAGGTTGTGTATCCTTTACCTTGCGTTATGAGATGCTAATCCTTTTTTATTGATGATTTACCGCCTATCCGGTTCAGCCTGATGCCTATGTCCCGAAAAATATCAACACATATCAGTGCTTTTTTCCGGAACAGCCGAATCACATTGAGGATTGGATTTTTCCCTTTCATACTCGTTTTTCTGCTGTCCGTCACTCATACGCCCGCTGCTGCATCAACCAATTCCCAGAAAAGCGCCGAAATATCGAGAATCATGAAGGAACGGGCCGAGATCGAACAGAATCTCCGGAACCTCAAGGAACAGCTCCAGGAATACCAGACGAAACTTTCGGTCACCAGGCGCCAGGAATCCCATTCTCTCAAGGCTCTTGAAACGATAAGGACGAGGATCGTCGTGCTCGAGAAAATGATCGGTGAAAATCAGAAATACCTCGTGAAGCTCGATAACGAGATTGACTGGCTGCAGCAGGAATATCAGGGAAACCGGGCCGTTTACGGCAGGGTTTCCGATAATTTCAGGAGAACGGCTGTTTCGGTGTACAAGTACGGCGGCAACCGTGACCTCGAGCATCTCTTCGCTTCGACTTCGTTTCATGACGCACTGGTGAGAGCTCAATACATGGGTTACTTTTCTGGTGCAGTGCACCGGAACGTCGATCAGCTGCAGAAGACCGCCGTCAGACTTGAATACAGCCGTACAGCCCTTGAACAGACATTCCAGGAAAAAGCCGCAACGGTGAAGGAGCAGGAAAAGCAGCTTAAAACATGGTCTGCAAGCAAAAAGGAAAAAGAGGAGGTATTGCAGCAGCTGAAAAAAAACAAGGAGGAATATGCCGCACAGATCAGCGCTGCCCAGAAGAAACGGCGTATCCTGCAATCGAGGATCGAATCACTGATCATGGCACAGCAGCGTGTCATAGAAGCTGAAAAAGCGAGGAGAAAAAAGATGCTCGAAGCACAGCGTCTTGCCGCCCGGAAAGAAACGATCCGGAGAGAAAAATTCAAGCCGCATCCGCCCGAAGTTGCCGAGAAAGGAACGAAACCATCCAGGGCCCCGGAGAGCGTCACCACTGAAAAGCAAAGTGTCGCGATGGCACCTGACAAAACAACGATGGATATCGAAAAGGTCTCTGCTGATTTCGACCAGGCAGTGGCTTCCCTGCCCTGGCCTGTGAACAGAGGTGTCGTCACACGGAAATTCGGTTCGTCGGAGGACAAGGACCTTGCAATCGTGACGACCAATAACGGGATCGATATTTCTGTTCCGGCAAATACCGAGGTTAAAGCGGTTTCAGGAGGAAAAGTCGTACAGATCGCCTTTCTTCCCACTTTCGGCAATATTGTCATCATCCGCCATCCGAACTCCTATCTTACCGTATATGCCAATCTCGGGCAGTTGAATGTAGTCAGGGACGAACTTATCAGATCACAGCAGCTTGTCGGTTTTTCGGGCAAAAATCCCGAAGGCGGATCGGTTGTTCATTTCGAGATATGGAAAGGCCGGGTCAAGCAAAATCCAGAAAAATGGCTTAGAAGATAACAGCTCATGAGACCGAAAGAACTTTTTTTCTCTATTTTCGCAGTACTCTTCCGTTACAGGAGTTTCTGGCAGAAACTCAAAGACGATATGCCGTCTGATACATCCGGACTCCTCAGGGATTATGCCGTGCCGGTCATAGCGCTGGCGCAGATCGGCAAATTTCCTCTGATCGGAGTGCCCCGGCCTGCCATGTTTTTTTCAATTGCCACTTTCCTGATCGATGTCGGTGTGCTCTTTCTTCTGATCGGAGGAGCTGTCTATCTTGTCGATCCGGAACGGCCCGAAAAAATACAGGCAGATATGCTGACGGTTTTCAGTTACTCCATGACACCTGTCTGGATTTCCGAACTTTTTTATTTTACCGGTGCATGGAGCTGGCTTTTCGCTTTTTCCGCCATCATTTATACCGTTGTGATCAGCCGCAGCGGCCTGACTCTTCTCTCTGAGCCCGGCACTGCCGCTTCGCGCAATGCGCTGAGAAATATCTCGTTCTTTCAGGTTGCCGTCAATTGCGCGGTATTTTTCCTGGAGAAAGCTCTCATGCGGTTGTTCAACTTTATATAACCTTTTCATGAATGAACAGGACCTGCATTACAATTATCTGATTGTCGAGGACATTCTCAAGGCATTTATCCGAAACGAGATCCGCAAATTCGGATTCAGCAGGGTTGTGCTTGGTCTTTCGGGAGGTATCGATTCCGCTGTCGTTTGTGAACTTGCGGTAAGGGCGCTCGGACGGGAAAACGTGCTGGCCGTCATGATGCCCTATGCGACAAGCTGCCCTGAAAGCCTCGAACATGCGGAGCTCATGATCAAGAGGCTTGGGATCCAGGCGGAGGAAGTTTCAATTACACCGGCTGTCGATGCATTCTTTTTTTCGGTACCGAAAGAGGAACTGCTGAGGAGAGGAAACATCATGGCACGAACAAGAATGGTATACCTCTACGATGTTTCAGCGAGGGACGTAAGGCTGGTGCTCGGGACCAGCAACAAAACCGAGCTCCTGCTTGGTTACGGAACTATTTTCGGAGACATGGCTTCAGCGATCAATCCGATCGGAGATCTCTATAAAACACAGGTCCGGGGACTTGCCCGTCATCTCGAAATTCCTTTCAGTATCATCGAAAAAGCTCCATCCGCTGATCTCTGGCAGGGACAGAGCGATGAAGCCGATCTTGGTTTCAGTTATGAAGAGGTGGACCTGCTGCTCTATATGATGCTGGAAAAAAGGATCGAAAAGCAGGATATTCTTGCAGAAGGGATACCCGAACCGTTTTATAACAGGGTGAGGAAAATGGTCATCCGCAACCAGTACAAGAGAATGATGCCGGTGATCGCAAAAATTTCAGGACGTACAACCGGTATCGATTTCAGATATGCCCGCGACTGGCAGGAGATGAAATGACGGATTGCGAAGAGGGTCTCACTGAAACAATTTCAGGGCACCTCTATTCATTGTCGTGAGAAGCTCGAGTGCAAGGCGGACGGAGCACCGCCCAACGCAGCAATAGGGCTTCGGAACAAAGGTGAGTAGGCCAGAGGACTTTCACCTCCAGCCTCTCGCAAAACCGGACATGAACCTCTCGACTCATCCGGCTTCCATCATCCAGCCATCGGAAAATATCCCGCTTTCCAGTGCACAAACAGCGA
>JAAXXY010000045.1 GCA_013334225.1 Chlorobiaceae bacterium | reverse complement strand
CAGGTTGTGGCCCTGGAGGTCGGGGTTCGAGTCCCCTCATTCACCCTCTGTATAAGGCCCCATCGACTAGTGGTTAGGTCATCACCCTTTCAAGGTGGTAGCACGGGTTCGAATCCCGTTGGGGTCACACACTTTCTCTTGCACAATCCGGTTTGGCTCTGTAGATATAAGGACACGGTTCACGTTAAGGCAGCGGGATCGGATCCAGACCTGTACTGAGATACGTTTCGAAGCCCTGTCCGTTTCCGGTTCAGGGCTTTTTTTATTCATGAATGCAGATCTTCTTTCCCATGAAAATATCTGTCAGCTGGCTTAAAGATTTTCTCCCATCCCTTTCTTCCGATACTCCGGCTCTTGTTGAAAAACTCACCAATCTCGGCCTCGAAGTCGAATATGTCATCGAGCAGCAGCTTCCCGACGAACTTGTGGTGGTTGGCAGGATAGAGGAGGTTCTTCCTCACCCCAATGCCGAGCGTCTGACCATCTGCATTGTCGATGCGGGAAAGGAAGAATTGCTGCAGGTTGTATGCGGAGCGCCGAATGTCAAGGCGGGTATGCTGGTTCCGGTCGCACTGGTAAACGCGAAGCTCTCCATTCCCGGCGGTGGGTCCCATGTCATCAAAGCCTCGAAAATACGGGGTGAGCGTTCCTTCGGCATGATCTGTGCCGCCGACGAACTCGGATTGTCCGACGATCACTCGGGCGTCATGGAACTCGATGCTTCATACAGGATCGGCGAGCCCTTCGCAAATTTTCTCGAAAGCGGCACCATACTCGATATTGCAGTCACTCCGAACAGGCCGGATGTGCTTTCTCACCTCGGAGTCGCAAGAGAACTCGCTGGCGGTGAAAAGATAAATTATCCGGAAAGGCATGAGGTTGCATTTTTAAAAACCGGTCCGCTTGTCGATGTCAGGGATGCCATGGCGTGTCCCTATTATGCCGCGGTTGTCATAAAAGGGATCAATGTTGCTCCGTCACCGGCATGGCTGTGCCGTAAACTGGAAAGCATCGGTCTGAGGCCGAAAAACAATATTGTCGATATCACGAACTATATCCTGCATGCACTTGGCCAGCCGCTGCACGCTTTCGATCTCGGCAAGCTTGCAGAAAACCGCATCATGGTCCGTAGCGACCTGCGTGCAGAGTTTGTAGCGATCAACCAGCAGATCTGCCAGGTCGAACCGGGCATGCCGGTTATCTGCGATGCTGAAAAACCTGCGGCGCTTGCCGGTGTGATGGGTGGTCTTTATTCAGCTGTAAGCGAAACCACTACCGACATCCTGCTCGAAGCTGCGTATTTCTCTCCTTCGATGATCCGTAAATCCGCCCGTAGAGCAGGTATATCATCCGATTCGTCATACCGGTTCGAACGGGGAGTCGATCCCTGCAACGTGAAAAGGGCCGCGGAATGCGCTGTTGCGCTTATTCTCGAGCTTGCCGGAGGCCGTATCGAGGAAGCCCGTGAATGGGGTGCCGAACCTGACGAGCAGCGAAAGATTGTCCTGAGGCCAGCAAGGGTGAACGAACTTCTCGGGACGTCACTTGACACGGAGTCTGTGACCGCTATGCTCGGCAGCATAGGGTTTTCTGTACTGGAATCATGCGGGGAGTCCATTACTTTCCAGGTGCCGTCTTTCAGGGTGGATGTTTTTCAGGAGATAGACCTTGTCGAGGATGTAGCGCGCCTGCATGGGTATGACAATATCATGCCATCAGACCAGATGGCAACCATATATCCCCAGTCCCGCAGGACGCCTGAGTTTTTTCCGGATTTTATCCGTTCGGTGATGGTTGGCCTGAATTTCAGAGAAATCCTCACCAATCCGCTCATTAAACGCGAAGAAGCAGGATTGTTCAGCGACCGGCTTGTCGGTGTTCTCAATCCTATCAGTGAGGGCCTCGAAGTGCTGAGGCCGGGCCTTGTCCCGGGGCTGCTGAAGGTGATTGCCCACAATATCAGGTACGGGAACAGGGATATGAAGTTTTTCGAGCTTGCTCGTGGTTTCCGGAGTGTACCCGGTGATGGCGGAAAGGGGAGGTCCGGGCTCGATGTTTTCAGTGAACAGGAATATCTTGTTATAGGAATGACCGGCGGCCGTTTTCCCAGAAGCTGGAGCCAGCCCTCTGAAAAGGTTGATTTTTACGATGTTATGGGTGCTGTGGAGATGCTGCTGGAGAAACTGAATTTGCTTGATAAATCAACGGTGAATATTTATAATGAACAAACAGCAGGTATTGCTCTCTTAACGACCGCATCGGGAAAAAGCTGTTCCTGCGAACTTGGAACGGTAAGGCAGATTGATGCGGATCTTTTGAGGGCATTCGATATCGGGCAGGATGTTTACGTGGCTGAAATTGATACGTCTGTACTGGAACGTTGTTTCAATCCGTCAGTCACCTATGAGCCGCCTTCCAGATTTCCTGTTGTTCAGAGGGATGTATCGCTTATTCTTCCGCAAGATGTTACCGTCAGGTCGCTTGTTGAACTTGTCCGTTCGAGTGATTCACTGATCAGGGATGTATGCGTTTTCGATCTTTTCGAGCGCAGCGACAGTGAAGGAGGAGAACGCAGTGTCGCGCTCTCTTTTGAAATCGCAGATCATGCGGGAACGCTTCAGGATGAAAGGATCAGCGATATTCTTTTAAAAGTCGGCAGCAATGCCGTGAGTAAGCTTGGTGCGGTAATTCGACAAGTCTGATACTCTTTGTTCTATGCGGGATTCTGATGGGCAAAACAACAAGGCAGAGATCGATCATCTTGAGGATAATATAGAGAACCTCATTACAAGGTTGAACGACTGCCGTAAGGAAAACGAGTTATTGCGATCTGAACTGACAAGTCTGCAGAATATCTTAAGGTCATGCAAACTTCCCGGAAGCCTTGGAACTGCCGTAACTGATACGGAAGTTGTTTCCGGAGGTATCGAATATGCAGAAAAAATGCAGGTGAAACAGAAACTTCTCATGCTGTTGCAGAAGATAGAGATGGAGTTCAGGAACAATCAGGCCTTGTAGAGTGACGAGATGGAGAAAATTGAAGTAAATGTTTATGGAGACAACTATCCGTTAAGGGTCGAGAGACGGGAAGTGACCGAAAAGGCAGCCCGGGAGGTTGACGGTGTCATGCGGCTTTTTGCTGAAAAGGCACCGACATATCAGCCGGTTAAACTTGCGGTCCTTGCTGCGATTTCATTTGCCGAAAAAAAAATCGAACTTGAAGAGGAAATAGTGATGTTGAATCAAAAAATTTCCCGGCTGAACAATTTGATTGGGCAAAATCTCCAGTAAACATTTACATTAAAGTAGAAGAAATATCCGCACCAGTTGATTGGGGTGTTTTGTAAGTAAAAGAACTAACACTTTAGAACAGGGAGCCCAAACTCTTCTTTTTGATTGCAGGCCTTGGTGGATTTCTCCTGCTTCATGCACGGAGCAATTCATGGATGATGGCAACATGGTCCCGTTGGAAGCAAAAAATCTGAAGGAGGCGCCCACCGTGTCAAACGGGTTCTTGAATCTTACACACCCCGCCGATGGTGCGGATTTTTTTTGTTTAATTGTGTGCTCATGATATTAAGGAGAACACAAAAATGGAGGTACCTCAACTGATGAACATTGTTATAAACCTGTTATTACTTGTCAGTGCATCATGTATTTTTTTCGCAGCAGGTTTTTTTATAGGCCGTTTTTTCCTTGAACGAATAGGCACTACCAAAGTTCTCGAAGCTGAAGAACGAGCGGTGCAGATTGTACAGGAGGCTCAGAAAGAAGCCAACGATTACAAGGAGCTGAAAGTCAGCGAAGTTAATCAGGAGTGGAAAAAGAAGAGGCGGGAATTTGACCAGGAAGTCGTTATCAAGAACAACAAGTTCAACCAGCTGCAGAAGCAGATCCAGCAGCGGGAAGGACAACTGAAAAAACAGGCTCAGGACCTCAAGGATACAGAACGGAAGCTGCAGGAACAGCGCAAGGAGATCGAGCAGACCATGGAACTCGTGAAAGTTCGCTCCTCCGAGCTGGATCGCATCATTCTCGAACAGAACCAGCGGCTTGAAAGCATCAGCAACCTCCAGGCAGAAGATGCAAGGCAGATGCTTATCGACAACATGATAGCGAAAGCCAAGGAAGAAGCTACCGAGACCATTCACCGGATTCACGAGGATGTGGAGCAGAAAGCCGGCCGCCTCGCGGAGAAAACACTGCTCACTGCAATCCAGAGGATTTCTTTCGAACAGGCGACGGAAAATGCCCTTTCTGTAGTTCATATCCAGAGTGACGAGCTCAAGGGCAGGATTATCGGACGTGAAGGACGCAATATCAAGGCTTTTGAAAACGCTACCGGTGTAGATATCATTGTTGACGATACTCCCGAGGTCGTGATACTCTCCTGTTTCGATCCGCTGCGCCGCGAGCTTGCCAAACTGACGCTGCAGAAACTTCTCATCGACGGCATCATCCATCCCGTTGCGATTGAAAAAGCGTTCGAGGATGCAAAAAAGGAGATCGACGACGTGATCATGAGTTCCGGTGAGGAGGTGCTTTCCTCTTTGCAGATCACCGATATTCCTACCGAGCTTGTTTCCCTCATCGGACAGATGAAATTCCATACGGTATACGGCCAGAACCTTCTTCAGCACAGCAGGGAGGTCGCCATGCTTTCCGGTCTGATGGCCGCCGAGCTGAAACTCGATGCACGACTTGCCAAACGTGCGGGACTCCTGCATGATATCGGCCTTGTGCTGCCTGAAAGCGAAACCCCGCATGCCGTTACCGGTATGAATTTTCTCAGGAAGTTCAATGAGTCCGCCCTGGTGCTCAATGCGATCGGTGCTCATCATGGTGATATGGATAAGGAGTCTCCGATTGCTGACCTTGTCGATGCGGCGAACGTTATTTCGCTCTCAAGGCCGGGTGCAAGAGGTGCGGTTACAGCCGACGGCAACGTCAAGCGGCTCGAAAGCCTCGAAGAGATTGCCAAAGGGTTTCCCGGTGTTCTGAAAACCTATGCATTGCAGGCCGGCAGGGAGATCAGGGTTATAGTCGAAGGTGATAATGTAAGCGATTCGCAGGCTGATATGCTTGCCCATGACATCGCAAACAAGATCGAGTCCGAAGTACAGTATCCCGGCCAGATCAAAGTATCCATCATCCGGGAAAAAAGATCTATCGCTTACGCGAAATAACGATTCCGAAAACAGCTGAAAAAAAGAGGCTGCCTCATGAAAAAAGGCAGCCTCTTTTTTTTTTGATCCGGCCGATATGACTGATCGGTCATTATTTACAGTATACCCTTGGTCGAAGGGAGCGCGGTGCCGCTCACGGCTATGGCGTCCTTCATGGCATAGGCGAATGCCTTGAAAAGCGCCTCGATCTTGTGGTGAGTGTTCTGTCCCTCGAGGATTTTCAGATGTATATTGGCTTTCATGCTGCCCGACAGCGATACGAAAAAATGTTCCACCATTTCCGTTGAAAAACCCTGGATAACCGGACGGTGGAATTCTGCGCTGAAAACACAGTAGCTCCTTCCTCCAAGATCGAGCGCGCATCGGGCGAGAGCCTCGTCCATCGGAATGATTGCCCAACCATATCTGCGGATACCCTTCTTGTCGCCAAGTGCCTTCATGATTGCATCGCCAAGCACGATCGCGATGTCTTCAACCGAGTGATGATCATCGACATCGAGGTCGCCCCTGCATTGCAGTGAAAGGTCGAAACCTGAATGACGGCTGAAATTGGCGAGCATGTGATCAAGAAACACCACACCCGAATTGACAGAGCTTCTGCCGGAACCGTCAAGGGTTACCGTAATGGTGATATCGGTTTCTTTCGTGGTTCTCTGCACAGTTGCGGTACGTGCGGCACCGGTTACTTTTGATGGCATTGGATCGATTCCGGATAAATTGATTGGCGGCCTTTTATTTGGATACATTTATAAAGCAGCCCGGCAACAAGTATTGAAATGTAAAGAAAAATATGCAAATGAACCTCTTGCGATCACAAGCGGTTCCGACGGCGGAAGCAGGTCCGCAGATCGTTACACCCAAACGTGTGCCGATATGGGTCTGTTAACTTGAAAATCATGGTCTATTTGCCATGTTTTTTGTCGATTTTTCGTCGGCACAAATTAAATAGTTACATTTAAACAAGTTCAGAGAAGTAATCGATCATCTTCCTTCCGGAAGAAAAATGATTCTGTTCCTGTCTCATGATTTTTCATGATCGCTTCATGATTTTCATAACATATTTCAGAAAGGAGCCGGTATGAGGTGTTATGTGCTGAGGTTATTCATGATTTTTTTCTTTGTTACAAGTGTTTGCATATTACCCGGCTGCAGCAGGCGGGAAAATATTACCAACGGCGACCAGCTTGACGGGAAGGAATTTGCGATTCTTGCAGGAAGTGTCTGCGACAAACTGACACTTCAGAAATTTCCGCATGCAAGGTTCCAGTATTTCAACAGTGTCGCTGATGAGGTGCTTGCCCTTCAGTCAGGTAAAGTCGATGCCATAGCTCTCGATGAACCCATTCTAAGAGTGATAGCTGCAAGAACGCCGGAGTTGAAACTGCTGCCGGAACTGATATCCAGCGACCGGTATGGATATGCCGTCAGTTTCGAAAATCAGGAACTGAAAAAAGAGATTGACCTGACGGTTAAAGAAATGAAGGCAAACGGTGCGTATAATGAAATGCTTCACCGGTGGTTTTCGCAGAGCGGTAAACAGACCGTGATGCCGGATATCCCTTCAGACGGAAATAAAGGTGTTTTGCGGTTGGGAACTGCACCGGTTACCGAGCCATTCTCCTATGTTGACGGGTCCGGAAAGATTGCCGGATTTGATATTGAAATGGCAAAACATGTAGCGCAAAGACTTCACAGGAATCTCGAAGTCGTAAAAATGGATTTTGGTGCACTGATTCCGTCACTTGCAGCCGGAAAAGTCGATATGATCGGGGCCTGTATCATCATTACTGACGAACGGGCAAAAAAAGTGCTGTTTTCCGAACCTTATTATACCGGAGGTATCGGTGTCATGGTCAGAGATCAGAAAACGGTTCAGTAAATTGTGACTATGGATTTTTGTCTGTTCTGCGACATTCAGGAAACCTGACGGAAGTCAAACGGTATTTACAGGAAACAAGCCATTGAGTTGATGATAAAGATTGAACATCTATCAAAAAATTTCGGTTCTCTCTCCGTGCTCAGGGATATATCTGTCGAAATCAGGGAAGGGGAAGTCATTTCGATCATAGGTCCTTCCGGATCCGGTAAAAGTACGTTTCTCCGATGTATCAACCTTCTCGACCGTCCCAGCAGCGGTACCGTTACGATAAAAGGGATCAATGTCCTCGATCCGAAAACCGATGTGGCCAAAGTCAGGCAGAAAATGAACATGGTTTTCCAGGCATTCAATCTGTTTTCCCATATTTCTGTACTTGAAAATCTTACCCTTGCCCCGATGAAGCTTCTCGGCAAAAGCCGGGAAGCAGCAGAAGAGAAAGCTCATGAACTTCTCAATCTTGTAGGGCTCAGTGATAAAGCCGGCTCTTACCCTGACGAGCTTTCGGGTGGCCAGAAACAACGCATCGCCATTGCTCGATGTCTTGCAATGGAGCCGGAGGTGATTTTATTTGATGAGCCTACTTCAGCGCTCGATCCGACCATGATCAACGAGGTGCTGTCCGTTATCCGCAGGCTTGCCAGGCAGGGACTGACCATGCTGATTGTTACTCATGAAATGGATTTCGCGAAGGATGTTTCCTCACGGGTATTCTACCTGGACGAGGGGGGCATTTACGAGGACGGTACCCCCCGGCAGATCTTCGAAAATCCGCAAAAGGAAAAGACAAAGGCATTTATCAAAAAGCAGGAAAGTTTTTATCAGCATATCGTTTCCTCGAATTACGACCTCTATGCACTCATTTCCGAAGTGGACAGTTTCTGCAGCAGGCTTATGGTAAATGCACAATCACGAAAGAACCTTATGGTTCTGATCGAAGAGGTGCTGCAGCTTTTCAGAAAGTCAACCATATCGTTTCCGCTTGATATGACGGTCAACTACGAGGAAAAAACCGAAATGCTCGAGCTTCTGTTTGAAACACCTCCGGGTTCCGTCAATCCCATGCTGACTGAGCCCGGAAATAGCGATTCAGTTCTTCCGGCTATCGAATCCCGCCTGCAGAGCCAGGAGTACCGGCAAATTGGCGGCAGGAACAGATTGAGCCTCTATCTTAAAAAACCTTAATCAAAAAAGAACAGGGAATGATCATACAGACTTTCAAAGAATCCGCGGCTATGGTTGTCTCACTTTCAGGCAGACTGGATACCGTTACCGCGCCCGAATACGAAAAAAAGTTTGATGAACTGATCTCCAGAGAAGAATGCAATTTCGTTGTCGATTTCGACAAGCTTGAATACATAAGCAGTGCGGGACTCAGAGTGATTCTTTCCACGTCAAGGCGTATCAAGGGTAAAAACGGGAAAATCCACCTTGCCAATATCAGCGGAAATGTGAAGGAAGTTTTCGAAATGTCGGGTTTTGCAGGTATTTTTCCGGTTTACGGCACAGTTGCCGAGGCACTGAAAACGATAACAGGGTGAATGACGTGTTCACTGTCTGAAATCACGGTATCGGCAAATGTCGAAAAGCTTTATCTATTGAACGGATTTATCGGACAGTACGCTGAAGCTTCGGGTTGCGAAATGACCGGAATAAACAGGGTTCTCCTTGCTGTCGAGGAAGCTTTTGTCAATATCTGCAGATACGCATACCCCGGGCACAGAGGTGAAGTCACCATTTCGTGCAGACTGGAAAATGGATCACTTGTAGTTGTATTTGCCGATAAAGGAATTCCGTTCAACATGCTCTCCATTCCCGATCCCGATCTATCCATTGATATGGATGAACGATCCCCCGGAGGCCTTGGGATACATATCATACGGCAGCTGACAAGCAGGGTCTTGTACAGGAGGGAAAACGGAAGCAATGTTCTGACGTTGATATTCAGCAGTATCAGGACAACAGAATGAATTTTCCGGATTAATTACAAAAACAATCAAGAAAAACGAGGAAACCATGAAAAACCTTTTTTCCCCCCGGATCAGCCTTCTTTTCTTCCTTTCGCTGTTCATCATGCTCACCGGCTGTGAAAAAAGGGAGAAAATCACTCATCTCAAGGAGCTTTCCGGAAAGGAGTTTGCCATACCGACAGGGACGGTGGCAGACAAACTGGTGCTTTCGAAAATACCTGATGCAAAATTCAAATATTTCAACAGCGTTATGGATGCAGCACTTGCCGTGAAAACCGGTAAAGCTGATGCGGCGGCCTATGATGAACCGATCCTGAAAAACATTGCGGCAAAAAACAGCGGACTTTCCGTTCTGTCGGAAATGATAACCAACGACAATTACGGTTTTGCAGTCCGGCTCGATGACAAGGATCTGAAAATTGCCATCGATTCCACCGTCAAGGAGTTGAAACAGAAAGGGACCTATGACGAAATGATGCACCGGTGGTTCCCTAAAACAGGTAACCCGGCCCCGATGCCGGTTATAACCTCGGATGGGACCAAAGGGGTTATCAGGTTTGGCACCGCTTCGGTAACCGAGCCGTTTTCTTTTGTCGACGGTTCCGGGAAAGTGGTTGGATTTGATATCGAACTCGCTTCATACGTTGCGAAAAAAATGGGCAGGAAGCTCGAAATCGTCAATATGGATTTCGGCGGCATGATCCCTGCGCTGATTACCGGCAAAGTCGATATGATCGGTGCCTGCATAACCATCACCGATGAACGCTCCAAACAGGTACTGTTTTCCGATCCTTACTATATAGGAGGAATCGCGGCAATGGTCAGGGAATGATTGTGCTGTCGTTTAAAAAATGACGAGGATAACGCGATCTTTATTCACGGTTTTACTGTCGCTTTTCGTTCTTGCTTCCTGCAGCGGGAGGCATGATGTTCATAGCGGGCAGGGTAAAACCGTGTATGCTTCGGTAGAGGATGTGGCAGCAGGACGTATCGGTGTGCTGCTCGGCTCGACTCACGATCAGTATGCAAGGAAAAATTTCACCAGGGCCACAATACTGGAGTACAAATCACTGCCAGACCTTATAATGGCCGTGAAAACCGGAAAGGCCGATGCCGGTATTTACAATTCCGTTCAACTTCCGGAACTGCTTCATGAGCAGAGTGAGCTCGGCATTTTGGGGAAACCGCTTTTTTCCTCCAGTACTGCCATGGGTTTCAAAAAGGGTGATCAGGAACTGCGTATGTCTTTCAACAAGTTCCTTGCAGAGATTCGCCGGAATGGTGTGTATGACGATATGGTCCGCAGGTGGATGAACAACCGGGATACCCGTATGCCGGATATAATCCGCAACGAGAAGGCGAAAAGGAAGCTTGTTGTCGGAAATGTTTTTGATATGGGCTTGCCGTTTACAGCTGTAAGCGACAACAGGCTCATTGGTTTCAATGTCGAACTGATTGACAGGTTCGGGGTGTATCTTGGAAGGAATGTCGTTTATCGGAATCTTGAGTTCGGCAACCTTATCGCATCGCTTGCAACCGGTAAAATCGATATGATCGGATCGGTGCTGGCAATCACGCCGGAGCGGGCAAAAAGCATCGATTTTTCCGATCCCTATTTTGATGCGGATGCATGCATGTTCGCACTCAGGAAAAATATCGCGGTACCGGGGGGTGACTCCGGAAATCCGGATAACAGCGATGTCCCGACGTCGTTTTTCTCCGACGTTGTCGAGAGCTTCAGGAACAATATCATCCGGGAGAACCGCTGGAAGCTCATAGTGGAGGGTCTCCAGGTCACGATAGTGATCTCCCTTTTGTCGGCTCTCCTTGGAACGTTTTTGGGTGGTTTTATCTGTCTGCTGAGAATGTCGAAAAACATGGTGTTCCAGTCGGCAGGGAGAACATACATCACTATCATGCGGGGCATACCCGTTCTGGTTGTACTGATGCTGATTTTCTATGTTGTATTCGCATCTGTCAATATCGATCCGGTTTTTGTATCGGTCATAGCATTCGGGATGAATTTTGCGGCATATGCGGCGGAGATATATCGTGCAGGTATAGAAAGTATCGACCGGGGGCAGACGGAAGCCGGTGTGGCGATGGGGTTCACGAAGGTGCAGATCTTCCTTGATATTATCCTGCCTCAGACGGTCACGCGGATTCTGCCGGTTTACAAGGGGGAGTTTATCACCCTGGTCAAGATGACCTCGATTGTCGGGTACATCGCTGTCCAGGACCTGACAAAGGCAAGCGACATCATCCGGAGCCGGACTTTCGACGCTTTTTTCCCGATTATCATGGTAGCCGTACTTTATTTTCTGATTTCCTGGGCTCTCATGCTGTTAATCGACCGTCTTGAAGTACGGTCGTTCCAGAGTTGAGAAAAATGAAATAAATCATTTCCATATGGTGAATATTCCTGAAAAACGGGAAGCCTGTGAATTATTGCACCGGCAACAATAAGTCTCAAGGAAATCCATGCAACAGCTCTGTCATTCCGCAATGAAGCGTAGCGGAATGAAGAATCCATTTTATTACTATACAGTAATTTCCGGATTCTTCGCTTTGCAAGAGAATGACAAAATCGGAGCTTTTGTCGCTGACGAGGATTGACAGTTTAAATTGCCGGAGTAATAATACAATGTCAAATGTTTTGGTTATGAAACATTTTTTTCGCGTTCTGACAGCGGTCTGCATGCTTGCAACCCTCCTCGCTTCCTGCGTCAGCCGGCATGCAAAGGGAGGTTCAGCAGAGAAAGCAGGGTATACGTCTGTAGATGACCTGAAAAACAGGCGCATAGCTGTAATGCTTGGTTCGGTCCACGACCAGTACGCGAAAAAAAACTATCCTGACGCCACAATCCTGCAGTACAAATCTCCTACCGACCTGGTGGTTGCCGTAAAAACAGGGAAGGCCGATGCAGCCATCTATACCTATGACGAACTTGCCGAGGTTCTGAAACAGCATACCGATCTCGGACTTCTGGGCAAGCCGCTTTTTGCGACTCCTGTGGCAATGGGATTTCACAAGGGGGATGATGAGCTCCGGGCTTCATTCAACCGTTTTCTGAAGCAAATCCGGGATAACGGTGTGTATGATGATATGATGCAGCGGTGGATAAAAAACGGCAGCACGGTTATGCCGGATATTCCTTCGGCCGGCAAATCCACGGGTACGCTTGTTGTCGGCATGGTCAACGATAACGGACTTCCGTTCACGGCGGTAAAGGACAACAAACTTGTCGGCTTCAATATCGAGCTGCTCGACAGATTCGCTGCCTCAATCGGCAAGAGTGTGACCTGTCAGAACCTCGAGTTCGGCAGTCTGATAGCGGCGCTTGAAAGCAGAAAAATCGATATGATCGGTACTGTCATGTCGGTAACTGACGAGAGGAAGCAGAATGTCGATTTTTCCGATCCCTATTATGCACAGGATGTCTATGCGTTCACGCTCAAATCGAACATCATATCCCCCGGGAGCAGCCCGGCCCATGAGGCACGGTTACGGATGCCCGCCTTTCTTGAAGGCATCATTGGCAGTTTCCAGAGCAATATCGTCCAGGAGAACCGCTGGCGCCTGATCATCGACGGTCTCTGGGTAACGGTGATTATCTCGTTCCTTTCGACAATATGGGGAACGGTGCTCGGCGGATTCATCTGTTTCATGCGCATGTCGCACGTAAAGCCGCTCGAATTGGCTGCGAAATTCTATATCTCGATCATGCGCGGCACGCCGGTGCTCGTGGTTCTCATGCTGATCTTCTATGTGGTTTTCGCATCGGTGAACATCGATCCTGTCATTGTGGCCGTAATCGCGTTCGGGCTGAATTTCGGGGCCTATGCATCGGAAATCTACAGGGCGGGGATTGAGAGCATAGACAGGGGGCAGTCCGAGGCCGGTATCGCGATGGGGTTCACAAAGGTGCAGACCTTTCGCTACATCATCCTGCCTCAGACGATCATAAGGATCCTTCCGGTTTACAAGGGAGAGTTCATATCGCTGGTGAAAATGACCTCGATCGTGGGTTACATCGCCGTTCAGGACCTCACAAAGGCGAGCGACATCATCCGGAGCCGGACCTTCGACGCTTTTTTCCCGATCATCATGGTTGCCGTGCTCTACTATCTGATTTCGTGGTCGCTTCTGCTTTTCATCGGACACATGGAAAAGACAATCGATCCGAGATACAAGCGCAGAACCGTGCCGCAACAGGCATGATCCTGATGGCTCAGTGCGACATGAATTTGTTGATCACATAAAGGATGAAACTGAGCAGGATGGAAAGAAGGATGGATGTGCCGAGGGGAAAATAGAAATGGAAATTTTCCTTTTCAATCTTGATATCGAGGGGAAGATTGCCGATCCAGTGCAGCCAGTTCGTCGCTCCGGCTTTTCCTGCGGCCATGAGAAGCAGTCCGAAAAGCACGGCGGCAATACCTCCGATGACAAGTATTTTTCCGGCTTCTGAAAACACGGCTTGGATATTTTTTAAAAGTTGCTAACTTAAGGCCTTTGACACGGAAGATACGATATTCGGGAATTTAATAAAGCAGCTTGAAATGCATCTATTCATCGTAATTGTCAGCTTTCTTGCAGCGATCATGCTTGTCGGAGTCATCCTTCTGCAGAGCCCTAAAAGCGGCAGCGGACTGACCGGCGGCATCTCGACTCTCGGAACGGTCCAGACGCTCGGTGTAAGAAGGACCGGCGATTTCCTGAGCAAGACGACGGCCGTTCTTGCCGCGATTGTTTTGCTGCTTTGTTTTATCGCCCAGTTCACTCTTCCCGGAAGACAGTCTGCACAGGCAACAAAAAGCGTCCTTCAGGAGAATGTACCCCTGGTTCCCATGACGCCATCAGTTCCTTCCGCTCCGGTAGCTCCGGCCCCGGTTTCACCGGCAGCTCCAGCCGCACCGGCGAAATAAGCATATGCTGCACCCGTGGCTCAATCGGTAGAGCAACTGACTCTTAATCAGTGGGTTGGAGGTTCGAGTCCTCCCGGGTGCACCAGATAAAAAAAAGGCTTACAGGTCGAGACTTGTAAGCCTTTTTTTTTATGTCTTTGGAGGGTGCTATGGAGGGCGCTTTGAAAATTTGATTAAGATGTAGATTCTTTAAAATTTTTGATAAACGTCACCTCAAACGCCTTGCACGGGCGAAACTGCTGGAGGCGATTATTGAAGGTGAACGTGTCGTTCATTTCATAGTGCTGAAAAATATCCAGTCCACGGTCAAGCAGGATTTTCCATCCATGATCAGTCTCTATATGTCGGGCGTGGATTGTGCCGGTGCTGTCAAACTCCCAAGTGAAATTCACGCCAACCGAGCTGGCGGACTCTTTCATCTTCTCAAAATTTTCCTTCTGCTGTTCGCCTTTGAACTCGTCTTCCATCGTTACAAGATGAACGGATACTTCCTCATCCGGTGCCTTTTGCTTGACCAAGGTCTCTAACAATTCCATGAAGTTTCGCATCTGGTAAAACAGTCGGATGTAGGGATCGGTGACTGTGATCACGGTCGCTCCCTTGAGATAAGGACCAAGCAACGAATCGAATGTAATGCCCTTCTGATTCTCCTGGAATGTGAGGTGCTTTTCTTTGAGGATGAACTCGGTCGATGCCAGTGGTTCGGATGGAACTGGAGGTAACCCTGCAACATCCAGGATTTCTCCGTGTTCGCTCTCTGCGATAGTCTTGTGGTAATAACCGGGGTATTCCTCTTCTTCCAGTGTCTTGACAGCTTTTCCCTGCTGACCTTCATCAAGGTAGGAAAAACTGACTTTGGCATAGGTCGAATCGATCCGCAATAGCTGGTCCTTAACTCGTTTTCGACCTTCAATAGCAAATCGCAGCAATTCCTCTACTTCTTCCCTGGTCGCCTCACCATGAGGAAAAAGTATCTTCATCAAGCCGGAAAATGTCTTATTGATGCCATCACGATCACGGGTAGAAATATCGGATGAAAGCGAAAAGTAATCCTTATAGCGGTCAGAGTAATCGTGATTGCGCAGAAAACGCAGAATCTCTGCCAGGTAGTCAACAACAAAACCATAACCGTTGGAGAACATTTCGCCACGGATGATATCGACCTCCCAGCCCGGTATATAGAAATGGATTCGATCGAGGAATGCGGAGTCGTAAAATTTGTCCGGCAGCTCACAAAAGAGATCTGTGTGCTTGAGCATATACGGAACTGTGTGCTGGGTGTTCCCAACAAAAACCATGGATGCTTCTGCTCCGAGGGTTTCAACACCCCGGGAAAAAGATTTATTGGCCATGTAATTCTTCATGATGTCAACCAGCGCCTTGTCAACCCGCTTTTGCTTGCCGGCAAATTCATCAAAGGCTACACAGTCCCAGAAACCAACGAGACCGATCTTTCCGGATGAGTTGTTCACAAACAGCTTGGGAACCGTAACCTCACCGCCAGAAATCAGAATACCGTGTGGTGAAAACTCGGAATAGATATGTGATTTCCCTGTTCCTTTCGGTCCAAGCTCGATCAGGTTATAATACCGCTCGCAATATGGAATCAGCCGGATAAGTTGCGTCAGCTTACTTCGTTTACCTAACATCTCCGGGTTGAATCCGATACTCTGAACAAGAAGATCGATCCATTCTTCAATGGTAAACTGTTTACGTGCCGTCAGGTACGCATCATAATCGAAATGCGATAACTGAATAGGTTTAAGGGTAGATAGAATCCACGGGCAAACATTCTTATCATCTGATGGAGTATATTCAATTTCAGCGATGCACCAGACTCCGCTGACAAGAAGTTTGGGATGAGCTTTGATGGTGCCCGAGTCAACCAGCACCTTCTTGATTCCAAGATTGGAAAACTCAGCTTCATAGACATCCGCCTTATCATTCAGCGCAACGCTGATCTTATCAATGACCTTGTAACGCCCTTTTTCCTTTATATGTGATCGGATCAGGCCCGCTTCGTTGCGATGGACATAATGTTTTCCCAGAATATCCTTGACTGTTGTTATACCTGTCTGAATAGAGGCTTCATCGCTGGTTGCACAATACTGACCGAGCAGATATTCCAGCACATAAGTTGGAACGATAGCGTTACCTTTGACAGTCTTTACGAGGTCTTTTCGGACAACGAGTCCAGGAAAATGTGTGTTGATTTTCCGGTCAATTTCATTCATCGTTCAACCCTGTTTAAAAATCGAAATCGCTTGTAAAGGAACGTCTCATCACATACCGTGACGATTTGTATTCCCGGTAATGTGATGTTCCTGCGTGCTTTTCTTCAAGTTTGAGAATGACCTCCTGCCCATTGGCATCATCTGCCTTATGAGTAAGCATAAACCTCACAAGCAGTTCTCTTTCACGAGGATTGTCTGATATCAGGTCAAAGGTCAAATCGTGGCTTTCGGAAATCAGGTCTCCACTCTCCATATAAATGCCCGCACGCAGCTTGCGTGGTTGCATCTTTTCCGTCACAGGCTCAACCTGATACATAGTCACCGCCAGTTGTCCTGATGTTATGACAGAGCTGGCTCCACGTAGGATGTCAACATCAACAACGGCGACATCGCTCTGGCGTTTTTTGTTGATCTTGATCACCGGAATAACAACCTCTTGCAATGAAGCACCACCATGCACATAACGGCTGCCCGAACCTTTCAGACGCAACCGATTAATAGATTTGGGAATTTGCACCTCTATCTCACCTGCAAGACCAAGCTGCCTGGAGGTAAATTTGTGCAGACCGGACGTTTCGACAAGCCCCTTTCCAAGTACAAACCTCCTGTCTCTGAACAGAATCTGCTCTCCCTCGGCATCGACCCCGGAAAAATCGCTCTCATCAATTGGACGGTTCTGATAGAGAAAACCATGATCAGAAGTAACAAGAAAATTGTACAGATTGGCATTGTTAAGCTTCTTGATCAATCGAACAAGTTCCGACAAAGTCTCTTCAACGGCCTCAAAGACTCTTTCCTCTGACTCCCTTTTGTCACCAGTGGCATCAATTCTGTTATGATAGATATAAATCACATCATGATCGCGTACCAGTGCCCGGCAATCGTCTCGGGTTATGGCCATCAAATCATCAGCTTTTAAAGCAATGGCCCTTTGACTGAGAGACTGGTCAAGAATTTTGAGACGGTTTGCCATTCCCGATGAACTCTGACCATCAACCAGTACCGTACCGGTTTCATTATCGGCAATCATCAACTCCTTATGGGGTAAAAGGGCTGCCATACCAAGTTGTGTATAACTGGGTAACATTGAAAACGCCGATTCAAGTTCTGCATTATATCGGTCCTCCTGACGGATAAGACTCAGCAACTCTTCGTCGATTTCGTAACGCAGGGCATCAGAAATGATAATGCATACCTTGTTATCCTTGCGAAGAAAAGGCCGCGCCCAGTGTTCAAAAAAATCCGTCTGTTTGCGAACAGGAAGAGCTTCCCATACTGATGCGGTACTCACAAACTTCTGGAACCCATCGCCAAGCTTTAACAAAAAGTTGTTGGAATAGAGGTTTTCTATCTGGTCGGTCAGCGGCTTCATCAATGATGCCTCTGCGGACATGCGAACATGCCAGGTGAACTTTCTGTAGAGCTGATCAAGCTTGTACCATATACGGGTATAGCGCTGTACGCCTTCCGCCAGGCTCTCCATACTGAGCTCGGTTTCTCCAAGGGTATTAAGAAACCGGGCCGCACAATCGACAGCATCATACAGATGGCTGTATTCCTGATACCAATGACCCTGCCGCCGTTGACGCACCCATAGAGAAACATCTCCGCTCGATACCGTACGCGAGGTAACCGCACGAACAAGGTCACTGATTATCTTCTGATCTATCAGACGAAAATAATCCAGTTCGATGAGTTCCCGGAAGTCCTGCTTTGCAAGGTCCTGCTCAATTCCGAGCACTTCTGCGCATTCACCGGAAAGCGTTTCAAAACAACATGCGAACAGACGGCTATCCTTCCAACGCTTAAGAAATACAAGTGCATCTCCTGTCAACTTCACCTCACCATCAGTACCCATGGCATAACAAGACTTGAACAGTTCGATGACAAAGTCACGAATGCCCGGTTCAGTAGAGTTATATCCATAGAAACGGCCAAGCTGCTCAAAAAGGAAGCCGTTCAGATTACACCTTCCGATCAATTTTATTTTTTCATCCCTGCCATCAGCCAACTCCTGCAGCAGGTTTTCCATTACCACGTCCATACGTGGTTCCCCACCAGTACAAACCGCCAACATTTTCAGGCGAATCTGTCCGACAGTATCATCGACTTTCAACAGTTTTTTCAGAGCATCCTTGCGTTTGGTTGACTGAAAAAAATCCACATGAGATTGCACCACATCAGTAAACTCCATCGGGAGCTCAAGCTCGGACAGCCAGATCGCTACCTGATCGGTACGAAAATCGCCATGGGCAAGATGCACGTCCAGCAACCAGTTATCAAGATCGGCTGGTTGAGCCCCTTCTCGGTAAAGCAGAAATTTCTGTTCCGGCTGCTCGCGTAGAATCTTGTATTTGACGCCATACTCATTATTGTTCAGCTCCAGCTTTTCGATGCCAGAAAGTTGAAGTGCCTCGAAGTCATCGCGCAACTCTTGCTTGGTATCGTACCAGAAGACGATCCGGTGGCGGTCAAAGAGTTTGCTCAGAGCTTGAGCAATGCGGTCATTCATGGATTACTCTTGGAATTAGCTTTATTAACCTGCTGCCAGTCATCTGCGATGGACTTCCAGTCCACTTTACGTTCAACCGTCTTGCCGGTGTTGTCTTGCCCTGACCATACAGCCCAGAAATCCGGGTCATCCGACTTTGGCCGATGATGTTCAGGCAAAAGGTTCATTTGCACCAACACTGGCAGTTCAGATGCCCAGCCAAGCAGAATTGCATGCCGCGATGGCAGCGATGGCAGGTCACGCAACAGGGCGCGCAGATTGTCCGGAACCAATTTGTGCACCAGTTCCTGGTCGCGATCATTACTGATGCGATGTAACAAGTAACTGTTGCATTGGGAAAGAACCGTAGGAGACAGTTCACTTGGGCGCTGTGAGGACAGTACCAGCCCCAGACCGAACTTGCGCCCTTCACGGGCGATCTTCTCAAAAACCTGACAACAGATGGCTGCTGAATTGTGATTTTCGAAATCGTCATTATAACGTTTGATGAAGCTGTGAGCTTCTTCCATCACCAACACCGTAGGCAAAGTTTTGCCTTCCTTGTGTTGCCTTCGATAGCGCTGCAAGGCCTCCAAAGTCATACGGGCTATCACCGCTGTGATGATGTGCAGCACTTCTGCCGGAACCAGGGATAGGTCAATGATGGTCACGGAACCATTTGATGCTTGATCGTCGCCAATGTGGTTTATCAACCAATCATCCAGAGTTAGTTCCTTGGCAGCGCCTGAGACAACTTTCATTCGAGTATCCGAAAGAACGGTACGAATGCGCATCTGCATCGTCTCAACATATTCGGACATCCCAAGTAGCTCAGCTGTGGCTTCGATACTTCTCAACAGCTGGTCACCAGTAAAGGGTCGTGGCACATCAGCATCGATTGGTAGAATATCGGTATCGCTACCACCAAATGCGGAATGCGTCTCACTCATCTTTACGAGTAGTGCGCAAACTTCTCCTCTGGTGAAGATTGCTGGCCAATCACCTTGATGTGCGTTGGTAAGATGAGTGGCTTCCGTATTGAGATCATTAAGTGCAGAACTTTCTGCTTGAGCAAAGGCAGCATCATCAGTTAGACCTTCCTTCCACTTGTTCAATCGATCACGAAAGCCTTTTGCTTGACCAGCGCTCTTCCAAGGACTGCCTGAATTTTTTTCGACTTTGATTGCACTGACGAGCGTGCGAAGATAGCGGCGCATCTCATGGCTTGGTGTAACAGTTGCGGTGAATAAGCCGTCTCGGACTGATCTGAGAGCCTGCACCAGTGCTGGTCGCTGGGCTTTTGCGCTTGCCTGGGTGAAGGCACTCCATTCCACGCTGTTCCAGAACCAAAGGGGAACTTGCAATTGATTAACATCCTTGCTTGGTTCAACGGCATACACCCTCACATTGCTCATGTCGCGGAACGTTTTGGCATATTCACCGTTGGGATCGAGAACAATAAACCGCGCATTTGGGTCATTGCCTGCACGAGCTTTGCGGGCCTCGTCCATGGACCAACGAATCAGCCCGGCAACCGAGCATGATTTACCGCTACCGGTGTTACCCAGCACAGCCAGGTGACGTCCGAAAAGCCTGTCCGGATCAACCATTACTTTGGCGTTGGCAGCCAACGGGCTACTACCAATCAGGACACGGCGATTATCGCCCGACTCCACAATGGCGCGGAGTTGGTTTTGTGTGGGCAGCAGCACCGCATCACCGACTGTGGGATAGCTCTCGACACCACGTCGGAATCGATAGACATTCTCGCTATTTTCATCCTTTCCTTCATACGCCAATACACCCAACGGGTTCAGGCTCACCTTGCGAAGTGGGTAGGGCAGATCCACCAGGCCAAAATCCTGCATACCCTTGCGCTTAGGGTATTGTGAGCGCTCGATGGTGATCCATTCGATCTGAGCAACTAGATACCCCTCGTCGCTCGGAATCAGTACATAACCGTTGATACGTGGGAACGGTCGCGGCGTGCCCGTATTGAGCGACAATCCGTCGGGAGACTCGATATCCAACAACACCTTGATCTCGTCAGGGAGGAAGACTTGGGGACATCCCGTAAGCGCCGATGAAAACCGGTAGAAAGCAGAGTATGAAAGTTACTCACATGAAAGGTATAGCCAACCATCATGACCCCGAGTCATGCCTCGATAGCCAGCAATGGAATGGGGAAGCGTTGACAGGGGAAAACACAGGCGCCCTATCGAGTTCCGAAATCACTGCAATTCGCAGGCAGACCTCATAGGATGAGAGGGAATGCAATATCAACCATGCCGCAATGGCAAGGAATGGTTGGCTGCGGCGGAGTCTTAGAACGGCAGCATGTGTGGAAGCTCTCTACACGGGAATCGGGAGACCCGGCAAGCTCCCTTGCCAATGGCAAAAGGTAGAAGGGTAGTATCAATGAAGGAGAGAACCCGAAGGATTGATACAGATGCGAACCGGGAGTCGGACGGTGTGGTAGTACCA
>JAAXXY010000100.1 GCA_013334225.1 Chlorobiaceae bacterium | reverse complement strand
CTGGAAGAGCGCCAGAAGCCGGCAGATGATGCTGTTCGTATTGAACTGTTAACCATCTTTGAACATCTTTGAAACTGTGAACACTTTTTCGTCTTCTTCTGCAGCAAAGCCTGTCCGAGTTTTTGTCGTTGGAGCTACCGGATATATCGGCAAATTTGTTGTCCGTGAACTGGTTGCAAGAGGATATGATGTCGTGAGCTTTGCCCGTGAGCGTTCAGGTGTCGGCATGAGTACCACAGCCGAAGAGGTGCGTAAGCAGTTGGCTGGTTCGGAGGTACGCTTTGGTGATGTGGGCAGTATGGATTCCCTGTTGAAGAGCGGTATGCGGGGAGAGCATTTCGATGTGGTTGTTTCCTGTCTGACCTCCCGCAATGGCGGGGTGAAGGATTCGTGGAATATCGACTATCAGGCAACCCGAAATGCGCTTGACGCCGGAATTTCTGCCGGAGCCGGGCACTTTGTACTGCTCTCTGCGATTTGTGTCCAGAAGCCGCTTCTCGAATTCCAGAGGGCCAAGCTCAAATTCGAACATGAACTGAAGGAATCAGGACTGACCTGGTCGATTGTCCGACCGACGGCTTTTTTCAAGTCTATTGCCGGTCAGGTTGAAGCGGTGAAAAATGGAAAGCCTTTCGTCATGTTTGGAAACGGCGAGCTGACTGCCTGCAAGCCGATTAGCGAATCGGATCTTGCGCGTTTTATTGCCGATTGTCTTGAAGATCCCTCCAAAAAAAACAAAATCCTTCCCATCGGTGGTCCTGGAAAGGCAATTACCAACAGGGAGCAGGGTGAAATGCTGTTTGAGCTTCTCGGCCGTCCGCCGAAGTTCAAAAAAATGCCGATTCAGATGTTTGATGTGATTATTCCCGTGCTGAGTCTGCTTTCAACGTTTTTTCCGAAGTTGAAGGAAAAGGCTGAGTTCGCCCGTATCGGCAGGTACTATTGTTCTGAATCCATGCTTGTCCTCAATCCGGAAACAGGTAAATATGATGCCGATATGACGCCATCCTACGGCAGTGATACGTTGCGTGATTTCTACAGTCGGGTTCTGAAAGAAGGGCTTTCCGGACAGGAGCTGGGAGAACATTCGATGTTCTGATGTCAGAAAAGCGTGTTCGTCGCCAAAGGGGAACGGTGAAGCGGTTTTATTTCATTATAACAACAAGGGATGAATGGTAATCAATTAATTGGTAAAATTTTGATCGTAATTTAAGAAGTTTGTGGCCGGGTTGTTTCCGATTTGAATGTAATGGTTTATAAATGGAGCTATTGTTATGCTTGAATTCAATGTCATGACGGTTTTATTGCTGATTGCCGCGTTTTTGATTTCGTCGGTAAAAATTCTTCGCGAGTATGAACGGGGAGTTGTTTTTCGTCTGGGCAGGATTATTGGAGCAAAAGGACCGGGACTGATTATTCTTATTCCAGGCATAGACAAGATGGTCAAGGTTGATCTTCGTACGGTAACGCTTGATGTTCCCCCGCAGGATATTATTACCCGTGATAACGTTTCGGTTAAAGTAAGCGCCGTCGTTTATTTCCGGGTTCTGGATGCA
>JAAXXY010000044.1 GCA_013334225.1 Chlorobiaceae bacterium | reverse complement strand
ATGGATGTTGTATGGAGGCATATGAATCTGCATCTGGTAAGCTGGATGATGAGAAAATACAAACACTTACGGAAACACAAGACAAGAGCGGGCAGAATGCTCTGGCTCATGGCCAAAGCAGATTCCTCCCTGTTTGTGCACTGGAAGGTTGGATATTTTCCAATGGCTGGATGATGGAAGCTGAGTGAGCGGAGACGTTCACGCTCAGTTTTGCGAGGGGCTGGAGGTGGAAGTCCTCCGGTCTACTCACCTTTGTTCCGAAAGCCGGTTTTGGAGTTTATCCCGA
The DNA here is from genome assembly GCA_013334225.1 of Chlorobiaceae bacterium. Classification (GTDB taxonomy): domain Bacteria; phylum Bacteroidota; class Chlorobiia; order Chlorobiales; family Chlorobiaceae; genus Chlorobium. The sequence continues at coordinate 21,140 of JAAXXY010000044.1, read as the reverse complement.
TAAGATCGGGACTCCGTCCGCCTCGCACTCAGCTTTCTCACGACAATTAATAGAGGTGCACATAGGACAGAGAGTGGTCAATCATGCAAAGTAAAGGTACCGCATGGCATTGACATGACATAACAGGTGCTTCTCATCAAGTGTGAACGCATCCGTATTTGCAAAATATTCCAGGTATTTGCCATAGGTCTCGATATCCTGAAGATTGATCATGAAATCCGAGCCGAAAATGATCTTTTCAGTCAGGACCTTCCTTTCAGCTGCACTGAAACGGTCGAGGAACTGTTTCATTTTACCATAGATTTTTTCGTCGACACCCTGGTACGAAATATCCGTGTACACATTCTCATAGGCAAGGGCAAGTTCGGCAACCTTGTCTCTCCAGTCATCCCTGCCGGCACCTCCGAAATGACCGAGATTGAGTCTCAGCCGTTTGTATATCTCCACTTCCCTGTCTTCCTGTTTTACAACGAATCCCAGAACTTTTGCCCACTTTTGGGGACTTGAATAGTTCCTGTATTTCTTGTCCACCAGAAATCCACCATCGCTGCAATGCGCCGTAACCGGGATATTGTGTTTTATGCAGAAATCATAGAGATAACAGACTTTTTGCCACTCCTGACGCCATTCTTCTTCATTGTCGTATTCCTCCTGCTCGGGCCAGGGATTGAATCCAAGAGGAGGATAGACTTTGATGCCGGCGAAGTCGTGTGAGCCGATCGATTCGATATTGCCGTTGAATTCGCTCCAATCCCTCTCTGAAAGTTTTCGATACCGGATTTCGGGAGTCGTATCATTTTCGAAATCACTGAAATTCTTGTCAAGCAGATCTTCGAGAAAGCTCGGGCGGCCGTCACCTGGAGGGAAAGACTTCAACTGGTAATTCCGTGTATTGAGGCCCATGAAAGGATGGATCTCGAAAAGTGGCGGGGGCGGATTTCCCGCAGGCTTGATGTAATCGGCCCTGTACCGGTAATAGTCCCGTATTCCAAGGCACAGGTCTTCTACCTGGGCGACAATGGGTTTCCAGCGCACCTTGTAGGGTGACTTCGAGTTCTGGTAGTTCTTGAGACCGAAATCCATGATCAGGGGAGTCATCACAATTTTGTCATATACTTTGACCCTGTTGCCTTCATTCAGGGTCAATCCGCCCTTCGAATCATATATTTTCCTCAATTCTTCCTCGAGCTGGATCATGCAGTCGCCGATATCCGTTTCCATTACGGCCAGCAGGTTCATGATATTGGCCACCTTTTCCCTGAATTTTCCAAAGATTGCCTTCCTGGAGGCGGGGATGATGAGAAATGGTATGATGATCAAAGACAACAGTGCCAGCAAGATGGTCATGAACAGAAGAGGCAGGAAAAGCAGCAGCCAGATGATGATTTTGATAACGACATTGAACGTGTTTACCTTATCGAAAAGCATTAACACCCATTTCGGCATGGTATCCTTGAATGTCCGCTTGATCATCGCCGTGAGATTGGGATGGCTCAGGTTCATCATATGGCAATGGGCATCAAAGAAAACCGGCATGGCGCTTCTCCTGATATGTTTTACGATTAACCCTGATTTCCCGTTTTCATGACAAGCCGTTAAATCTGAGGTGAATCATGATCGGTGCTGGTGATGAAGACATCAATATTGCTTCATCCATGGCTAAACTGTACCTGCTTATCGATGGGGCTCCTGAAAAAATACCATAATTGGGCGGTATTCTCAAGACGGCGGCAATCATTTGTGGGTATCTCTATTTATTTGTTCCGAAGCCCTGTTGCTGCGTTGTCCCGACGTGTCGGGATCGAAATCCTTATCCCGAAAGCTTTCGTGACTCCGGTTTTGAAGTTTATCCCGATAAGATCGGGACTCCGTCCACCTTGCTCTCGTGCTTCTCACGACAATAAATAGAGGTGCCCTTGTTTCAAGAGCTCTTTGCCGGGAAGAGCCAACCGAACGCCATGGTATGCTCTTAGGTATTTTCAAAACAGGATTGTATGCATTAAGTTGAAGCATGAAAAGAGAAAACACGGCACATACCGAAAATGAAAGTTTCGAGAAAATAACGTTCGGAACGGAAAACCCGTTGCAGGGCATTTACGAAGATTGCCGGTTCATCAGGTGCCTGTTCATCGGTGCGGACCTTTCAGGTGCGACTTTCAGGAATTGCCTGTTCGAAGGGTGCGATCTGAGCCTTGTCAAGGTCAGGGATACTTCATTCCAGGAGGTCCGCTTTTCGGTTTGCAAGTTACTTGGCATCCAGTTCTGTGAATGCAGGACGTTCCTTCTTGAACTCGCATTTACAGATTGCATGATGAAGCTTTCGATGTTCAACGGGCTTCATCTGAAAAATACGGTGTTAGTCGACTGCGATCTGCAGGAAGCTGATTTCTCCGAGGCGGACCTGACCGGGGCGGTGTTCCGGAATTGCGATCTCTCGCGAACGATTTTCGAACATACCAATCTTGAAAAAGCCGATTTCCGGTCAGCAATCAACTACTCCATCAATCCTGAAGCCAATCGTCTGCGAAAAGCGCGTTTTTCTTTGCCGGGGGTTGCCGGTCTGCTCGATCGTTACGGAATCGAGATAGAATAGGTCGCAGGATTGAAAAAATCTCTGCCTGACAAGTCAAAACATTGTACAAAATCCATAACCCATTTCTTCCCATGCACCTGTGGTGTATGACCGGTATGGAAACCCTCAGTTGATACCAGCTGATTTCCTTCTCGTGGATTTCCAGTTCCACATGCCGACTTCATCCCTTATTTTGCCGCAGACGTCGATGACGTATTGCAACTTTTCTTTTTCCAGTCCGCAGTGGAGTGAAAAACGCATGAGAGACCGTGTTTTCGGAGTGGCTGGAGACATGAATACCGATCCGAAAACATTTCTTTTTTCGAGGGCATCCCTGAGGAGCTCGGTATCGGGTTCCAATCCGCCTTCAATCGAGATAATCTGTGACTGACTTGCAATGTTGTAACCAAGGCTGTTCAGTCCGTCACGAAGAAATTTCGAATTTTCATGAAGTTTTTTTCTCCTGTCGTCCCCTTGTTTAATTACTTCGAGGGTTGTTCTCAGTCCGGCAATTTCATGTGCGAGAAGTGCGGAACTGAAAATAGCCGGAAATGCCATCCATGGGTAATATTTGGCAAACTTTTTCGAGGACAGGATAATTCCGGCACGGCCTGCAAATGCTTTTGCAAGACTGCCTGTAATAAAATGCACTTTATCGGTCAAACCGAGTTCAGCGACCAGCCCGGAGCCATGGGGGCCATGTGTGCCGAGAGAGTGAGATTCATCAACGACAGTGACACAGTTGTACCGTTCTGCAATGTCGATGATTTCGGTAAGCGGGGCTATATCGCCTATTGTGCTGTATAGCGAATCGACCATGATGATTCCCTGGCCATGTTCATTGATCAACCGTTCGAGATGTGCCGGATCGTTATGTCTGAAGGTGCGTGGCGTGGCCCCCGAAACCTTTATTCCTTCCCAGAGTGACATGTGAGTGAAAAAATCGATATAAACCGGAATGCTCGGGTCGGCAATGACCTGTATGAGCCCTACATTGGCGGCCCATCCTGACTGGCATAGTATCGCACTTTCAAAACCGGCAAACGCTGCCATTTCTCTTTCAAAAAGATGATTCGGGCTGTCTTCAGGGAAAAAAACTGCCGACATGACTGCTCCCTGCCCTGATTTTTCAAGAGTTTCGATTTGGGCCTGTATTATATCTGGATGGTTTGATATATTTAGATAATCGTTGCTTTGAAGAATAACTGCTTCTTTCCCCGGTAATGTATTTCCTACAACAAGAGGTTTACCATTTTTACGCGGCCTGAACATTTCTTCGTCACAGGCGAGCAGCTTTTTTTCAAGGAAGTCAGGAAATTCGAGTTTGCTTTTTTTTATACTATCCCGATCTTGTTTTATTGTTACTGAATTGCCGTTCATGGTGTCGCTGTGTTTTAGCAGGGTTCCGTTATTGTAATTGGTTCATTTTGATGCATTCATAGGGGTGAAAACGGATAAAATTCAATCGTTTCAGCCGTATTTCAACCAAAGGCATTGAAAGTCAAGTTTTGAATTTTATGTAACTTAAAGTAATATAATGAAAACTTGCAGAAGTCATCTGCTTCATGAAAACGGTTTTATGAAAAAACAAGCGAACTGACTTTCTGCATATAATTTTGTTTTCATTGAAAAATAGCATTATCCCCTTATAGTTTCATTATTTATAGCTGCAGGCCATGGCAGGCTTGTCTTGTATTGATACAGTTGTTATGTTGTGTCATACTGTATCAAAATGGCGCAGGAAGTCGGGCTTTTCTGGTGCGGGTTATTTTAAATATGAACAATGCTTAAATTCAGGCAGAAAGCTGCTGAAATATTTGAAAATGCCGAACCCAATATTTCAATTGTTGGGTTGTTTGCAACCATAGGCTACCCGCTGTTTTATGTGGTATGGAAAGATATTATGCCACAACCTTATGAAAGCCTTGAAATTCGACTTCTGGAAGCTGTAATAAGCCTTCCATGGCTTTTTTACCATTTTCTTCCAAAGAAGTTCAAAGATATTTTTCCTGTTTATTTTCTTCTCTCCGTCCCTTTCATGATCCCGGTTTTTTTCGACTTCTTTTTTATCAAGAACGAATTTTCCATGACATGGGCTATGTCCTGTATGGGCGGGCTTTTTCTTCTTATTCTGATTGTTTATGACTGGCGGCTGATATGTCTGATGTCGTTGTTCGGATTTGTCTTTGCATACCTTGCAGTTTGGATCATGGACGGGAAAGTATTATTCACCTATTTTAAATGGGAGTATATCCCGACGTTTCTTTTCGCCCTGGTAGGTGGTCTTATTACCAATCATCGGAAACAGGTTGCCCACATTACCAAAATATCCCTGCTACGAAGCCTTAGCGGCAGTATCGCGCATGAAATGAGAAATCCTCTCAGTTCGATTACCAACGCCATAGCATCGGTCCAGGCAAGCCTTCCCAAAAAGCCCGAGATTGAAAGAGAAAAAGAGAGCTATGATATCAGTCATTCCAGCTTGACCAGTATTCATCATGTTATCGAGGAGAGTTCCAATACGCTCAATCGCGCAAACAAGATCATCGATTCCATTTTAACGAGTATGCAGGGCGGGGAAGTTGCCATGACAGGGTTTATGAGGAACAGTTCCGCAGTGCTCATCGATGCCGTGGTGAGCAGTTTTCCTTATAATGACCCCTCTGAAAGAAAACTCATCAAAATCACCAAGACCGATAATTTTGATTTTCTCGGGGACCGGGATCTGTTCTTTTATGTGATTTTCAATCTTCTGAAAAATGCATTGTACTACAAGGATAAACCCGGGTTCGGCATAGAGATAATGACAGATTCACTGGAAAATGAAAACATTATTCGCGTCAGGGATACCGGTCCGGGGATACCAGCTATTAAAAGGGAGATGGTATTTGAAAGCTTCTATACCGACAAGAAAGGAGGTTTCGGTCTCGGGCTTTCTTTCTGCAGAAGGGTGATCCAGTCGTTTGGAGGAAAAATCAGTTGCGATTCGCTTGAAGGGGAGTGGACTGAATTTTCCATTTCACTTCCGAAATATAAGTCGAAATCTGTCAACGAGATCAAAAACAAAATTCTCCGGAAAAAGAAAGTTCTCATTGCGGATGATCAGCTCGGGAACAGGCTTATAGTAGCAAAATATCTGTCGGAAATGAATTGTCAGTTCGATCAGGCGGAGGACGGCAATCAGGCTCTCGCAATGATTTCCGAAAATCGTTATGACCTGATATTCATGGATTTTGAAATGCCGATGCTGAATGGTGATCACGTTGTAAAACTTATCCGTTCCGCCCAGGAAATTGATCCATCGCTTGCACTTCATTACCTTCAGGCCCCGGTTGTCGGCATAACGGCACTGCCGGCAGCAGAGGCGGCAGCCAGGGGAAAAAGCAGCGGTATGAACGAAGTATTGTCAAAACCGGTCAAACGCCCTGAAATCATTAATGTCATTGAAAAATATTTCTTTTCAGAAGCTGCTGCTATTGATAATACCCAGGAAGAAGCTATCCAAGGCAAAAGAATTCTTCTGGTCGATGATAATAAAACCAGCAGAAAGTTCATGAGTATGGTGCTGCATCAGTATGGATGCTTTACGGAGCAGGCCCTGAATGGGCGTGAAGCGATTGAATTGCTTGAAAAGGAAGATTTCGATCTTGTATTGATGGATATTCAAATGCCTGTCATGGACGGTATAGAAGCGGCGAAAGCTATTCGAAGCGGGAAGCCTTTCAGGCGTTTCAACAATTTCAGCCATATACCTATCATTGCCCTTACAGGAAATACCGATGAGCAGAGCACTCATGATATCAGGTTGGCTGGCATGAATTATCACCTTGGAAAACCTGTTTTCAAAGATGAACTGATATCTGCAATTGCCGTTATGTTAAAACAAGATAATACGGGGGTAAAATCAATGAGCAAAGAACAATCACAGGAGTCTCAAATGACGGAACAATCTTTCTGGAACTTGTTGAAAACAGAAAAAATTCTTGACCATTCAACGATAAACGGTCTGAAAGAAATCGGTGGGGAAGAACTGGTCGGCAGTCTTTTTGAAACATATATCGTCGATACCGAGAAAATGACCGCAGAACTTTTCGAAGCATTTGCGAAAAAGGATATAGAGCAGTTTGATTACCTTACACATACCATCAAAGGTTCATCAGGAAGTATCGGGGCAAATAAAATGCATGTGCTTTCGAAGTATCTGAATGATTTTGCCAGGAAAGCAAAATGGCCGGACAGTACTTCATGGGAGAAAATTCTGAGGGAAGTCTTTGAAGAAACTGTTCAGCAACTGCAAAGCTATGTTCGTGTAGAAAAATAAATTTTATCCTTTTCCCCCTTTTACCATGAAACTGTCCATATGTGCAATGTAAATCTTGTTTTAAGATGTAGTTCGGCTGTTCTGTCATGTAACGTTACAATCTCTCTTCTGAAAAGCGCATGAACATTACATCTGTTTTTGAAACAGGTGAAAAAATGAATTGTTTGGAGGAAAGGGAGGAATATTCAGGAAAGTGTATTGAGGATCTCGTTGAGATTCGCTTCGATAATTTTAATATCCGTAACAAGGGCAGTGAGAAGTTCCATGACCTCTTTTCGCCGGTCACCTTCAAGAGCTGAAATTTTTTTATGATCGCGTTTCAGTTGAATTATCGAGTAATCGATATTGGAAACCGCTAAAACAAGTCTGTCAAATATATCTTTTTCCATCGTGAAACGTGTTTTGTCTGGAAACTTCAGTCATGTTGTAATCGGCAATAATCATGCCAGCTTATTCATGTGACAGTTCAAACAGGTTTCACATATGTCGATATTTCGTGTAACACTATTGAATACAGGAAGTTATCGACTTGTGATTGTAATGTTGGCAGATAAAAGTGATACTCGTTTTGACGCATATGAGTCAAAATCTGAATAGAGGTATTATGGTGACTCGTTTTGATACAGTGGTGGCGTTGCGATTTGAAACAACAGGCGTAATAAAGTAATATTTTAGTTGTTGGCTGGTTGTTTTTGTGCTGTTTGCTTATACTCCTTATTGTCGATGAAATTGTTGGGTATATTTGTTCATAATTATTGAATAGTGTCATTATGGCTCAAAATGGTCCCAAAAAAAATGTTCTCGTTGCTGATGACAACGCTATAATCCGTACCATAATCAGCCAGATGCTTAATAAGGTGGATTATAATGTTCTGACAGCTGAAAACGGCGAGCAATGTCTTGAATCCATTAAAAGCAATTATGTCGATGTCCTTCTGCTCGATCTGAATATGCCGGTAAAAAACGGTATGGAAGTACTGGCCGAACTCAAAAATCAGTCAGTCTCCTTTCCGATCATTATCATTACGGCTCTGGAAGATATAAGCCAGGCTGTGCAATGCATCAAGATGGGGGCTTATGAATACCTGACAAAACCGGTTGACAAGGAGCGCCTTGAAATTCTGTTGAGAAACGCTCTTAAAGAATCGGGATTACAGCAGAAAATCAATGAGTTGAAAAAGGAACTGAAACAGAAGGATATCTTTAATTTTATCCAGGGAAACAGTCCTGTCGTCAAGAAGTGTGTCGAGCAGGCGATGCAGGTTATGGAAACGGATATGAACGTCCTTATCAACGGAGAGAGCGGTACCGGAAAGGAGCTTTTTGCACAGGCGATCCATAACGGCAGCAAACGCAGACAGGGTCCGTTTGTTACCATAAACTGTGCGGCGATTTCCAACGATCTTGCTGACAGTCTGCTTTTCGGACATCTCAAAGGATCTTTTACCGGTGCCAACAGCGATCATGTCGGTTTTTTTGAGCAGGCAGACCATGGAACGATATTTCTCGATGAAATCGGAGATATGAACATCGATATCCAGGCAAAGGTATTGCGGGTGCTCCAGGAAAAGAAAATCAGGCGCATAGGTGAAAAAAAGGAACGGCCGGTGGATTTCAGGCTGATTTCCGCGACGCACAGGGATTTTACCGAAGCCATTGCCACGAATTCTTTCCGCGCGGACCTTTATTACCGTCTTGAAGAGTATCCGCTGTTTATTCCGCCTTTGAGGGACCGTGATGATGATATCGTTCTTCTGGCCAAACATTTTCTGAAGGAATTCTGTAAAGCGAACAATATCGAACCCCCCGAAATATCAGCCAAAGCATTGACCTCACTCAAGGTGTATCGCTGGCCGGGAAACATCCGGGAGCTCCAGAACGTTATTCGCAGGGCGGTGATCAACCGGAAAGGGAGAACCATTGATACGTTCAACCTGCCAGCTGCAGGTTTTCATGACCACAATGCTGCAGCAGAGAAAGAAGATGTATCGGAAGATGTTCTGAATTATTCGGAAAAACTGATATCGGAGACCGATACACCTGGTTCGCAGGCAATTCTCAAGGATATGGAGCTTCAGGCTATACTGAAAGCGTATAAAAAATGCGGCGGAAACCAGACAAAGACAGCTGAGCTTCTTGGTATAAGCCGATCGACACTGATCAGGAAAATGAAACGGTATGATCTGACAAAAACTATTACCCTTAAGCCATGAACGAAACCTGCATGGGCAGAAATTGACTGCATGATGCTGGACGTGAAGGTCTCTTATTGCTCCGGTGATTAAAAACTGTTAATCCTGGTCAGCAACAATAGCTCCAATATTGTCATTCTGAGTTCCCTGTATCCGGCCGCTAGCGCTCACGGCCCATGAACAATAAATCCGAAAATTTTGGTCAGTGAATATGCTGAAAGCAGTGCTTGTTCATGGAAAGCAAGGCGAAGAATCCATAAACTATTGTATGGTAACAAAATGGATTCTTCATTACGCTATGCTTCATTGCGGAATGACTGACCCATTGCATAAATGTTCCTGCGACTTATTGTCGCCGGAGTAATAAAAAAAAGGGTCACCTTTTCAGGTAACCCTTTTGCAATAGCGGAAATATTTTAAACAGCTTCCCGCAGTTTATTGGCGATAACGCTTACAGCCCGTTACGTTCAAAGATGATGTCAACACTTGTTTTCAGCTTCTGAAGGATATTTTCGAAACTGAAAAGTTCATTGATTTCCTCGGGAGATATATGTTCGAGCAATTCAGAGTCTTTCATAACCAGCTCTCGAAGGTGGACTTTCGTGGACCAGCTTTCCATGGCATTGCGCTGGACAAGACGGTAGGCGTTTTCCCTCGTCAGCCCTTTGGCGGTCAATGCGAGAAGGAGTGTCTGGGAGGTGGTCAGGCCATATGACGAGTTGAAGTTTTCCTCCATCCGATCCGGATAGACGAGAAGGTTTTCGAGCGTATCGCTGAAAGTGCGCAGCATGTAGCAGAGCGCAATGGTTGAATCAGGCATGATGATGCGTTCGACCGAAGAATGAGAGATATCCCTTTCATGCCAGAGCGCGACGTTTTCCATTGCAGCGATGGAATTCGAGCGAACGATACGGGCAAGTCCGGTCAGTCTTTCAAATGTGATCGGATTTCGCTTGTGCGGCATTGCGGAGCTGCCTTTCTGTCCTTTGCTGAAATATTCTTCGGTTTCACGCACTTCGGTACGCTGCAGGTGGCGGAATTCCGTGGAAAATTTTTCTATGGACGAGGCGATGATCGCCAGAGTCGTTGCAAATTCGGCATGACGGTCGCGCTGCAGAATCTGAGTCGATATCGATGAAGGTTTGAGCCCGAGTTTTTCACAGACCGCTTTTTCAATTTCCGGAGAAAGGTGCTGGTAGGTTCCGACTGCTCCCGAAATTTTTCCGACCGAAACTATCGAGACAGCTCTTTTCATCCTTTCGAGGTTACGCAGCATTTCCTGATGCCAGAGCAGCAGTTTGAGCCCGAACGTGGTAGGTTCGGCATGAATGCCGTGTGTCCTTCCCATTTCGATCGTGTATTTGAATTCGACAGCTCTCCTGGCAAGAACATCGACCAGCCTTTCGATATCAGATACAAGGATTGTTCCGGCATCCCGCATCTGCATGGCCAGACAGGTATCGACTACGTCCGACGAGGTAAGTCCTTCGTGGATATACCGGGAATCAGGTCCTACCCGGCCGGCGACATTGGTGAGAAAAGCAATGACGTCGTGCTTCGTTTCATTTTCGATCTCGAGAATCTCCTCGACATTGAATGCTGCCTTCTCCCGGATGTTGCAGAGCGCGTCTTCAGGAACAAATCCGGCTTCATGGCGCGCTTCGACGGCGGCAATTTCAAGCTGCAGCCATCTTTTGAATTTTGCTTCTTCTGTCCAGATAGCCGAGATATCTGCAGGTGAGTATCGTTGTATCAAAACTGGATTGGTTTAGTTTGTTTTAGAGTTGTTGACGTCCTGTAATATAATGACAGGGATACTGAAAACCCACAGATGCCTGAAAGGTACAGGACCCCTGTTCAGGAAGGCTTGCCGCTTTCACGGGTCATTTCGTTGTAAGTTTCCTGAATGTAACGTAATGCGGCGTCCCTGTCATACGGAATAAGGCCGTCGATAACCGCATTTTCCATTCGCTTTTTGATTATCCCGACAAGTTTTCCTTCCGGTAATCCGAGAGTGGTCATAATGTCTTCTCCGCTGATCGGCGGTCTCCATTTTGCCAGCAGGTCCTTTTCCGCGACTTGCGTTATTTTTTCCTCGACATGGTTGAAGTTTTTCATGACCCGGGCAACCTTTGCCGGATTTTTACTGGTGACATCCGCTCTGCACAGGTTCATGAGGTCCTGAAGATCTTCTCCCGCATCGTACATGAGTCGTCTCACGGCAGCATCGGTGATTTCCTCCCTGGAAAGCGGGATGGGCCGGTGATGCAGACGTATCAGTTTCTGAACGTATTCCAGATTGTCGAGAGGCCATCGCTGGGATGTGAAAATTTTTGCAGCGATTCTCGTTCCTATGGCATCATGACCATGAAAGGTCCAGCCGGCAGCCCGGTTGAAACGTTTTGTCGCAGGTTTCCCGATATCATGCAGCAGTGCTGCAGTTCTAAGCCAGAGGTTGTCGGAATGCAGAGCGACGTTATCGATAACCTGGAATGTATGGTAGAGCGTATCCTTGTGCCTGAGCCCGTCAACCTGTTCGATGCCGGCCATGGCAGCGATTTCAGGAATGATCTCTTTCAGCAGTCCGGTTTCCTGCAGGATGACAAGACCTTTCGACGGCCTGGCCGCCTGCATGATTTTGAAAAATTCATGGCTGACCCTTTCCTTTGATACGATCCGTATTCTTTCGCGCATGATCTTCATGGCTTCGAGAACTTCGGGAAGCAGGCTGAAATCGAGCTGGGCAGCGAACCGTGCCGCCCGCATCATACGGAGAGGATCGTCGGAGAAGGTCTGCAGAGGATCAAGCGGGGTCCTGAGGATACGGGCTGAAAGATCTTCCATGCCATGAAAAAGATCTACGAAGCGGTTTCTTTTTTCGCCGTTGAGGGCTATCGCCAGTGCGTTGATCGTAAAGTCCCGTCTTGAAAGATCGTCCTCGAGAGTTCCTACGAGCGTTATCGGCTTTCGGGAATCCGGGTTGTAGGATTCCTTGCGCGCACCGACCAGTTCAAGTTTCAGGGTGCCTACCTCAAGGTCGGACAACTCAACCTGTGCGGTACGGAAACGTTCGAACAAGACGAAATTCCTTCCGTTGAGTTTATCGAGAACGGTTCTGGCGAATGGTACCGGGTCACCGATAACCATGATATCGATGTCCTTGCATGGTCTCCGGAGAAGAATATCGCGAACATATCCGCCGACAAGATAGCAATCCATGCCGGTTCTGTCGGCAAGGTCTCCAATCCGGTAAAGGATTTCGGGCAGGGATTCTCTATTGAAATTTGTCATCAAAGGTCGGTTGCGCAGTAGTCGGTCATTAAAACTCCATCCATCCCTTTCGAGGTATAACCATCTTATGCAGCAGTGTCAAGAGCTTCGATTTTATATTTGAACAGGGCGATGGCTATGAGCGTTCCCAGGATGGTGATCAATCCTGCGGCAATATAGGGGGCGTGAAAGTCCATTCCATACAGTATGCTTCCGCTGAATGGTCCGAGAATCCGGGCAAATGAATTGACGGACTGGGAAAGGCCCATGATCTGACCCTGTTTTTCCTTGTAACTGTATAGGGAAATCATGGAGAGATTGATCGGGGCGACCAGGCTGGTTCCGATCGCAAAGAAAAAAAGGATAAGGAGAATAATCGTAAAGAGAGAGTCTTTCGGTGCATAGGGAATAAAGAACACACCGATGAAGGTGAAAATGAGCCCCCAGAGCAATAGATTATGCTCGCCGAATTTTTTGATGAGCTTGCTGATCATGCCCCCCTGGACGATTGCGGACCAGATCCCTACATAGGCGAAAAGATAACCGGTCTGTTCTTCGGATGCCGAGAAATACTCTTTCCAGAGAAGGATGGATGCAACCTGCATGTTGACGATGGCAAACGTATAGATAAAGTTTACGATCATCAGCAGTGCAAGCGGCCTGGAGCTGAACACGGTCCTCAGTCCTTCGCCGTATTCCCTGATTTTTTCCGGCAGAACCTGGAAAATGGACTGCCTGGTTTCGTTTTGTCCGGGCTGCCTTTTCAGAAACCCGAAATCCATTTTCCTGGCACTCTTGTTGGATTCAGGCAGCAGGAATACCGCAAGAATGAAATCGAGAAAAATGAGCGCAGAAGCGACATATCCAACGGTCTGTATTCCGTAGTAGTGTTTGAGGATTCCTCCGATGAGCGGTCCGATGATGAACCCTACCCCGAAAGCCGCACCGATCATGCCCATCGCTCCCGAGCGGTTTTTACTGTCGGTAACGTCGGTGATATATGCCTGGGCTGCGGCGATGTTTGCCGAACCGATGCCGGAAAGCCCGCGGGCGAAGATAAGGAGAGGTATTGTCGATGCCTGTGAAAAAACAAGGTATGACAATGATGTGATGAAGATACTGCAGAGCATGACCGGCCGCCTTCCGATCAGATCGCTGAACCTTCCCCAGACAGGCGAGAAAATGAACTGCATGATGGAAAAGATTGCAGCGATCAGGCCGATCATGAAAGGGTTTGCGCCAAGATCCTTCGCATAGGTCGGCAAAAGCGGGAGTACGATGCCGAAACCGATCAGATCGAGAAGAACCGTTAAAAGAAGGATGATCAGGGGCGAGCGTTTCATGCACCGGAACTGTTTTATGCTGCTAAAGGCACAAAGATAAAAAAATACAGAGGATTCCGTACGTTCTTTATCGATCAGGGGGCATGTTTTTCATCCCTGTGAATAAGATCGGAGAGCTGTTTGATCCCTTCAAGCACTCTCGGACCTGGCCGGAGGAAAATATTGTTGTCGAAACGGTCGTACACCCGGTTCTGTTTTACCGCACTGATGTGCGACCAACCCTGACGTTTCATGACATTGTCGACAGCAGAAGAATTTTTCGACATATACATGCAGGCGATGATATCCGGATTCTGCTCGATCACCCACTCCTGGGAAATCTGGAAATATTCCTTTTCAACGGCATCGCCGATATTGTACCCGCCGGCATAGGCGATAAGAGCGGATGTGTAACTGCCTTTTCCTCCTGTCCAGAACGGATCGTCCCATATTTCGAGGTAGACCTTTTTCCTGTTCTTTTCCTCGGCGGTTTTCTGCCTGAATCCGGCAAGGCCATTGCTGATGAGAAGTGCCAGACTGTCGGCTTCTCTTGCATGACCTGTCAGCCGGCCGAGTTTTCTCAGTGCGGGCGGAATGTCATCAGGTGTTCTGCACTGTATCGTTTCCCTGCGGATGCCGAGAGCGGCGATTTTATTGCCGGTTTCTTTTTCCGAAAGATCGACATCGATCACAAGGTCCGGGTGGATTGCGGCGAGCACCTCGAGCGATGGCTCGGCGAATGCTCCGACCAGGGGGACCGATGCCGCCTCCTTTGGCCAGTCGCAGGCCGTTGTCCTGCCGACAAGCTGTTTTCCGGCCCCTATGGCATAGATCATCTCCGTCAGGCTCGGCGCGAGGCTGACAACCGTAGGCTTGCCCTTTTCTGCCGTTCCGCTGCTTTTCTGCTGTTGTGGCAGCTTGCCCCCGCACCCAGCCGTGAACAGTAAAAGGAAGGAAAACAGCAATGGAAGGATGCCGTTACAACGGAAATTTATTCGCATATAACTGAAGTATCTGCAGGTGGTTGAAGGCAAGGGGAAGAGAGAGTGCATCGTTGAGGGTAAACCAGGAAATTTCCTGAACCTCGTCCGGCATGAGCTGCAACTCTCCTGACGCGGTTCCGTAGAAAGCCAGAACAACGGCATGAAACCCGAATTCGGGAAATACCTCGTTGAAATAATGGAGGAAGATCGGGGAGCTGAACTGAAGTCCCGTCTCTTCGAGAACTTCTCGAGATACAGCCTCTTCGGCGGTTTCGTATTCGTCGATATGTCCGCCGGGAAAGCACCAGTGCCCCTGAAACGGGGATACGTTCCTTTTTGTAAGCAGGATGATGTCACGTCTTGCATCATCGGGACTTATTATCGCGGCAACCGTGGCTTTCGTCATAAGATTTCGTGTTTGCAGGTGTAAAGATCACTTCCGCAAGCTGTTATTCCAAATGCTGCCTGCTTGAGACCAGTTTCATGATAGTAAATTTCTCATATCCGTCTCTGACCTGTAGTTGCCGCAGTATTAAGATTCCATCAATCTGCCCGGGCTGTCAGCCTCGCACGGATCTTTCCGGCATTCCTGTCTGTAATCAGCAGATAGGCTGCCCAGACTAAAATTGATGCTTCCAGAGAGAGTTCCCAGTAAGGGTATCGTTCTATAAACCATGGCATCCTGAGATGAATCAGATGTTCTATACTGAAAATCCTGGAAGATAGCGGCGCCAACCAGTAAATGTGCCTTGAAACAGAATCGAGAATCATATGGGTTGTTCCTTCGAGGCTGAAGAGAAAGAACAACGAAGAATTCTGCTCATTTTTTTTCGATATCACCAGCCAGCACCATGATAAAAATAACAGGGAAAACCAGAATACAGGATAGTGTGGAAAATAGAGATGATGGTCGGGCTGCCTCGGATTGAATAACAGCAGATAGATGTGATCGATATCCGGAGCAACCGCACCGAAGAGTCCCCAGAACAGGTAGCGTTTATATGATGTGATCCTTTGTTCTACAGAATTAAACAACAGTCGGCTGACGATGTATCCTGCCGGTAAATGGGCGAATGTAATAATAACCTCCCTTGAACGGAATTTTCCTTCAATCAAATAGTTCGCGCTGATGTTCCTGTTGCATGCTGTATGAAATACTGCGCGAGTGTATATGGCTTTTTGCTTAAGTCATGTGATAATGGCATGATAATTGCAGTATTCTTATTGAGTGAACAGTGATCTTTAAATTGCTTCAGGAACGTTCCGTGATATCCGCTGGCAGCTGCAGGATTCTCCGGGTTATCAAGATCATATTGTTGCATTCTGAATCGTGAAAAGGGGCGCGAATGCGTAACTGTCTGAAATAAAGCACTAATATAATACAGTTTTAGACATGGAAAAGAAACAGCATGATAGTGTGTCGGCAGAAAAGGCAGTTTTTTCCGTTGTAGAGGCCCTTCCAGTCAAGGCAGTCATCATCGAGCCGTACGGCAGGATCCTTACTGCCAACAGCAGATTTTCCGGTCATTTCGGCTTTAATCCCTCTCTATGTACCGGAATGGACCTCTTTGTCCTCATTGAAGATATTTTCCATTCGGAACGGCTGGATTTCATAAAAGCATGCTGCACAGGGGTTTTCTCCACCGGGAAACCGGTTTCATTTGAAGAGCAGGTAAAAGAAAACATCCTTAAGGTTACTGTAAGTCCGATCAAGTCTTCAGAGGGAGATGTTGAGCAGCTTCTGGTAATTCTGACAAATATTTCGCGACAAATAGTGCTGGAGCAGAGAGCCGTTGATGAAAAGCTAAGGTACGATCTTGCACTGAAACTTTCCCGTACGGGTATCTGGGAAATTGATACGAGCAACGGTAAAGCTAAATGGTCGGATACAACCTGGGCATTGTACGGCCTCGATCCGGCTGAAAACGAAGCATCCACGGACCTGTGGCTTGGCATCGTTCATCCTGATGATCGGGAAAAGGTGCTTATGCTTACAGAATCGGCGAAAAATCAGAAAAGCGAGATCAATATAGAATACAGGGTGTGTCTTCCGGATGGTTCAAACCGCTGGTGTATGGCACGAGGCATGCCTATATATGATGACCTCCGCAAACCACTGCGGTATCTCGGGATCGTGGCAGACATAACCGAACGCAAGAAAGCCGAATCCGCCATTACGGAAAGTGAGGTGCTGTTCAGAAGCATGTTCGAGGACCATGCCGCGGTCATGCTGCTCGTCGATCCCGATTCAGGCCACATCGTCGATGCGAACCAGGCGGCGGCAATTTTTTACGGTTGGCCGAAGAAAAAGTTATGCTCGATGTTCATTCAGGAAATCAATACCCTCCCCTCTGAAGAAGTTAAACAGGCGATGCAGGATATCAGGTCTTCGCGCAAGATCTATAATCGTTTCAAACACCGCAATGCAGATGGCGCCCTGCGCGACGTTGATGTGTTCAGTACCAAAATAAAGATTGACCGGAAAGAACTGTTGTATTCTGTCATCCACGATGTCACAAAAAAACTCAGCATTGAAAGGAAGCTGAAAGAGAGCGAAGAGCGGTTCAGGAGCATGTTCGAAGACCATTGTGCCTGCATGCTGGTTGTCGATCCCGAAACGGGCAGCATTGTCGATGCCAACCAGGCTGCATCAGATTTTTATGGCTGGTCGATAAACAGGCTCAGGGAAATGAACATAACCGATATCAACTGCGCATCAAAGGATTTCGTGCGTTCAGATATCAGACAATGGGGCGCTCTGAAGCATCGATATGTTGTTGCAAATCACAAAAGAGCGGACGGATCTGTACATAATGTCGAAATATTTGCAAAAAAACTCGATATCAAGGGGAGAGCACTGATTTATGATATCATTCACGATGTGACCGAGCGCCAGCGATTGGCTTCGCTGGCAGCGATACGGGTAAATCTTCTCGAAAAGGTCGATATCCATGGAATCGAAGAATTGCTCCGGATTACACTCGATCAGATCGAAGCGGCTATGGACAGTTGTCTCAGTTTCTGCTTCTTTATCGCCAAGGATCAGAAACGGATGTCGTTAAAGGCGGTTTCGACCAATACGTTCAGTGTTATGAACGATGTCAGCGCGAAGTTCGACCATTATGATCTTGACAAAGCGGGGGTCTGGGCTGATGCCGTCAGGGAGAGAAAGCCGATAATTCATAATGATTATGCATCACTTGCTCACCGCCGGGGTCTTCCTGCCGGTCATGCGGAAATCAGGCGCGAAATGGTTGTTCCCCTCATTCGCAACGAACAGGTTGTTGCTGTTTTCGGATTGGCAAACAAACTTTTTGATTATGACCAGGAAGATGTTAAATGGGTCACTGTCGTTGCCGATATGGTCTGGGATATTTTCGAGAAGAAAACTGCCCAGGAGGAGTACCGCAGAATCGAGGAAAGGCTTCAGCATGCACAGAAAATGGAGCTTGTAGGGCAGCTTGCTTCAGGCATAGCACATGAAATAAACAATCCGCTCAATTTCATCCAGCTCAATTTTTCGACCCTGCAGGATGATGTTGCTGATTTCCTCAGGATATTCAACAGCTATCGTACTTTGACAGGCGAGCAGGAAAAGCAGACAGATGCTTTGGTTTCCGATCTTCAAAAATTGCGGATCATGGAAGAAGAACTTGATATCGAGGAACTTCTGCATGAGATGGATAACATTTTCATTGAATCACAGCGAGGTATCGACCGAATCAAAAAGATAGTCGAAGGTATGAGGAACCTCTCCTCACGTCAGGAGTTTGTTACCAGGACTTTCAGGGATATAAACCAGATAGTCCAGGAATCGTTGACCATGGCTAAAGGTGAATACCAGTTCTGTGCCTTTGTTGAAACAAAGTTCGAAAAAGTGCCCTTTGTTCCATGTGTGCCTGATGAGATCAATCAGGTACTGCTCAATCTGATTGTCAACAGTGCGCATGCCATTCAGTCCCTGAAACGTACCGAAAAAGGGAGGATCGCCATGCGCACCTGGTCAGATAACGGTATGGTCCATTGTTCTGTTGCCGATGACGGGCCCGGAATTACGGAAGATATCAGGTCTCGAATTTTCAATCCCTTTTTCACGACAAAAAGCCCCGGCAAAGGTACAGGGCTTGGATTGTCGATATCCTACGATATCATCGTCAACAAACACAACGGAGAGATTTCAGTGGATTGTCCACCCGAAGGAGGCAGCATTTTTACAATCTCTCTTCCGCTGAAATACGACCGGAAAAGGGAATAAAGCTGTTCAGGTGGCATTTCATTCTGTTCTCCTGATTTATTTTTTTATCCCGTAACAGCAACAGGGCAGTGATTGTAATCAACGCCCTGTTTTTTCAGTGTTCATATTCAACAGCAGATATCAAGGCTGACATCGGGTTTCAAAAAAATTCCGGATATAACCCGGAGCCTCTGAAATAGATGAACGGCGCCGGGTATTTGAACATGAGCTAATGGATAGTGAAGCTTATTTCGACACAACACTGAATTTTTCAGCTTTTTTGTAATCTGCCGAGGCTCCGTCCTTGTCTCCCATGGACTCTTTTACCTTGCCCCTGTAGGTATAAGCTTCGCCAAGTGCCGGATTGAGATCGAGCGATTTTGTCAGGTCTTTCAGAGCGCCTTCATTATCTCCCATATTGGCTTTCGCTCTGCCGCGGATATAATATGCTTCGGCATTTTTCGGTGTCGGGTCAACTTCTATGGTTTTTTTGAAATCAGCTGTTGCGCTCTGGTTATCACCGTTTGTGCGCTCGATCATTCCGCGATAGAAATAGGCAGCGGCGAGACGGTTATTATATTCAATGGCTTTGTTGAAATCAGCAACTGCACCCTTCTGATCGCCTTTGTCAAGCTTTTCTTTTCCTGAATTCAGGAAAGTATCAGCTTCAAAATCTGAATCGAACGGAATATTTCTGGAGTCTTTTGCATTCAGCATTTTCCGCGCATTGTTGTATCCAAGCATCGATGCTCTTCTGAAATCAACCTTTGCTCCATCATTGTCGCCAAGGGCGGTTTTTGCAACACCTCTGTTATAATATGCTTCCGCATCTTTCGGTGTGGGATCGAGCTGAATAGACATTCTGTAATCCTCCCTGGCTCCTTCGGTATCGCCAAGCGCTGCCTTTGCATATCCTCTTTTGAAATAGATTTCCGAAAGATTTGTGCGGGATAGCTTGGGTTCATAATCAATGGCTTTGTTATAAATCGAAATTGCTTCCTTAGGATTTCCGGACTTCATTTTCGCATCTCCGTTCGACAGGAAATGTTTTGCTTCTTTATTTCCTGCATAGGCCGTATGTCCTGCAAGTGAAAAAGCAACTGCCGTCAACAACAGATATCTGTAAAGTTTTTTCATAGTTTCCCTCGTTCATTATGGTTAAGTTATGATTGACAGGCCTTACGAAATACAAAAGCATAACTGCTATATCTTCAGCCACAAGTCAATCTTAACAAGAAACGTCTTAAAGCATTCTTAATGGATGACTAAAAGATGTTTAAAAATGAACGGACCTTATCGGGGTGATCTTTTTCGGGAAACATTTGCCTGCTTTTTCGGTTATTATCACTGCAGCAACTTAGGGTTGCAGATGGGTATGAGATTTTTCCTCTCAACCTGAACTGAACATGGTTCAGCGAAGGATCTGTCTCATTGTTACTGAAGAAGTTTGTGGATTCTTCATGCAACTTTATCGGTTTAAGAATGGCAATTAGCACCAAACCGGGCCAATACCTTTAATCGCCGGAGCAACAAGAATCAGGATCGGTAATTATTTTTCATCGTAACATGGCTTTCCACACGTTGTCTTTTGTGCAGAATATTCCCGTTTCGATCGATACCGCATGGAGTTTTTTTTCTTCCCCGAAAAACCTTTCAAGGATCACTCCCCCTGAAATGATGTTCCGGATAACCGGTGGTCCCGGAGGCGAGGAGATTTTTCCGGGCATGATTATATGCTATACACTTTATCCATTCATGATGATACCGGTCATATGGGAAACTGAAATTACAGAGGTCAGCAAGCCTTTCCATTTCGAGGATCGCCAGAAATCCGGGCCATACGAATACTGGCTCCACCGCCATCTTTTCCGGGAAATCGAAGGGGGAGTCGAGATGACCGATCAGTTGACCTACAGGCTTCCCCTGGATTATTTCGGTGAACTGGTCAATACGCTGATCGTCAGTCGGCGCCTTGAAGAGGTTTTTACCTACAGAAGAAAAAAAATCACCGAAATCCTCGGGTCCCTCTGAACGGCAACTGCCCCGGCAATCGATGTCCGGAACAAATATCCTTTGCCATGCTTGTTTTATCAGGGAGTTTTTAGTATCTACATAGCCTTAACTGTTCTTTCGATGTAGCTGGTGCCGGTTTAAAAGCCGGAGAATAGGGAATTACGTGTAAATCGTAAACTGTACCCGCAACTGTACAACGGTAAGCTGCAGCAGTCAGACATGGCCACATGCAT
>JAAXXY010000099.1 GCA_013334225.1 Chlorobiaceae bacterium | reverse complement strand
GAGTTGGGGTTTTCACATTCTGATGTACCTCATCCTGGCATCACTTGCCGTCAGCATTTTCGTTCAGTTGCCGATATACCGTAATCCGGAAACAGGGGCCTCGTTCATGCAGCATGCGGTGGATGACGGGTTCGGTAATGCGATCGGAAAAAGCGAAGTGCATGCACACAATGCTTTCCTGCGATTTCAGATTGTCAATAATTTCCTTTTTTTAATCAACCAGTTTATCGCTGCCGGGCTGATCGGATTAAAGTACATGTAAGCAAAAGAGTCTATCCACAGCCTTGCAAACTCCAGCTTTCTTCCTCAACCTTATCGTGCCGGATAACAGTTTCTGTAACCCGGCATTCGTTATCCAGGTATCCCGAAAAAATTAGAGCTGAAATAGCGGCAGCACATGCCGTGGAATAGATAAGCTTAATTTCCTGTTGCAGATTTTATATTTAAAAATGCATCTTTTTCAGTATGAATTGAAAGCGCGATAAGAAAAGCTGGCGAATTCCATCTCATTTTCATCATCACTGACTCCCTGCAACCGACAAATCTTATGACCACTGCAGGGCTAAAATGTAATATTCAACAGTGCCGATGCTCAAAAAAAATATTCCTTCAGAAGGTTCCCGAATCGACGATACGGTTGCCGCATTGCTTGAATCCCTGCCCGATGCTGTCTATCTCATGGACACCAAAGGAGTGATCCTCAACACAAATTCCCTCTTTGCCTCGCAACTCGGCAAACAGCCGCAGGAGTGCATAGGCGCCAATATCTATGATCTGCTCGTAAACGAAGTGCACATGCCGGAACTTGCTGTTTACCACAGAGAAAAGAGTGAAGAAGTTCTTCGTACCGGCAAGCGGACTGTTTTTGCAAATGAAAGGGATGTCAGGAAGGTCACCATGAGTCCGGTCCTGTCGGCAGAAGGCGAAATTACCCGATTGCTCATCACCATTCAGAATATTGCCGAGCAGAAACGTATTGACAGGGAATTGCACAAAGAACGTGCCCTTAAAACAGCCCTTCTCGATACGATCCCCTGTTCCGCTGTTATTCTGGACTCTGATCTGCAGATGGTTGTTTCAAACCAGTATGCCCGTGATATGCTTTTCGGTAAAAATGAAAACAGAGAGCAACACGTTGACCCGGCAAGTTTCTTCTTCTCTGACGACATGGCTCTTCTCAAGGAAAAATTTCAAAATACCCTGAAGAGCGGTATTGACGAGTATAGCGAAATAAAAGTTAAACCTCATGGGAGCACTCAACCTATATGGATGATGACCCATACAAGACGGGTGGAAATTAATGGCAAACCCTGCGCAGTCTCCATCGGTATAGATATCACGGAACGAAAACTGGCAGAAGAAAGGCTTCATCAAAGCAAAGAATGGCTTGACGAGGCTCTTTCGGCTTCTCATTCAGGTATTTGGGAGTGGACCCCGGGCACAAACAAGATTGGCTGGTCGGATGAGGTTTGGGATTTGTTTGGAATGGAAAGAACGGATGAAAAACCGGCAATTCTTTTCTGTGAAAAAGTCGTTCATCCTGACGATCGGGAGAAGATTGTACGGG
>JAAXXY010000078.1 GCA_013334225.1 Chlorobiaceae bacterium | reverse complement strand
GCTACGCTTTATTGCGGAATGACAAACCATATTGATATTTCACATACAAATCAACCTTCCGCGGGTCCTGCATATGAAATGGGGGAATTGAATTTATATCGCGATGCGTAATAAATACGTTATTTTGTTGCAGCCCGTTTGCTGTTTGACGGTCGGCTAACAGTTATGGAAACAACAATCAATCCCGATGAGATGCGGCATATAACAACTGCCGCAATGGATGACGGGAAATTTTACACGGTGATCTGGACATGGCGGGAGAGTAACCGCAGAATAATCTCATTCAGGAGGGCAAGGACTGTCGAAAAAAGAACATATCGTGAGATATTCTGATGAAGAGCTTTGTGCGATGATGCAACTGGGTGAAAGTAAAAGCGATTGGGCAGCGGCAGCGGCCATGACTGAAGAAGAAATCGAAGCCGCGATCTCCAGCGACGAGGATGAAGCAGGGATGGTGGTTGACTGGTCGACTGTCTCGGTCGAGATACCCGGCCCAAAAGCTGTGCTCAACATGAGGGTAGACTATGATATCCTGGAATTCTTCCGCAGCCAGGGCAAAGGCTACCAGAAAAGAATACATGCCGTTCTTCGCTCCTACGTCGAAGAGATGCGGAAACAGGTAATCAGGAGCTGAACGGATCTTTTTGAGAAATCCTTGGGAGCGCCAGGCTCCAACCTGGCATCGAAAGCCGAAGGCTTCGTTTATTTCGAATTTGAATATTCTGGAGAACTTTGATGGATGTGCAGAAACAAAAGAAACTTGAAGCAGCAGGCTGGAAAATCGGTAATGCTGAAGATTTTCTCGAACTGAATCAGGTTGAGTCAAGTTTCATCGCCCTGAAAATTGCCTTGAGCCAGCATCTGAAAACTCGCCGTCAGTCGCTTCGGCTTACTCAGAAGGAGTTTGCCGGCATGATTCATTCCAGCCAGTCGCGGGTGGCAAAAATGGAAGCAGGAGACCCCGGAGTATCCCTTGACTTGCTGGTAAAATCCTTGCTTACGTTGAAAACCTCACATGAAGATATAGAAAAGATGCTGCAGTAATGATGTTGCATTTTACGTGATTCAATCAAAAAGACACAGGCTACGCCGAAACGAGAACTGGAAACAGCTCGAAAACGCATGAAAGAGGTACAACATGGATAATTTGAATTACCAGCCGGTTGTGCATGATCACGGGAAATTTCTTCGTAAAGCAAAAAAAGATGAGGCATTTCGAAAAGAATATGAGGCTTTGGCTCCTGTCTATGAGCTCGTCAGGGAAATGCTGCGAGCTCGTCAGCGCTCAGGATTGACCCAGGAGGTGATTGCCCGCAAGATCGGTACCACAAAGAGCGCTGTATCCCGGCTGGAATCGGGAGGAAAACATATTCCTTCCATTACAACCCTCAGAAAATATGCCGAGGCAGTCGGTTGCGAACTCGAAATAAAACTTGTTCCGAAAATACAGGACAAAAGTTCAACATGAAGAACAAGGGATAAGTCTCTTTTTTTATTCTCCAGGCCTGTGTTGCATGAAAGTCGGCTCCACGCCGTTGAAGGGTATCCTTCTCAGTGCAGATATGGGCTTTTTTTATTTGTTGTTTTTCATACAGTTATCGCTCTATAGCTTCTCTTTCCTTTCAATCCTTGATCTGGATTATATCCCCGTATCTGCAGATGACTGTCGGTATTGTGTGTATGATGTGTGTTGATGGCCGTTCAATTCCTTTCCTCGATCTTCACAATTTCATATAGAGTAATAATCTCGTATTTATTCTATATTTATCTGGAATTGTGAAGTGAAGCGGACGTTCCCGCTTTTAATACACCACCTCTTCTTGGTAAAAATCCTTTTGCTGAACCAGAAATTCTTCCGGTGTCAGACGTCCTAATCCGCTATGCGGCCGGATGGAATTGTAATCCTCCTGCCATTGCCCGATAACCTCCCGGGCATGATCCAGACTCATAAACCAATTCACGTTCAGGCATTCATCTCGGAGTCGGCACCGTCTTGTTCGTCCTGAATAGGGCAGCCATGCTAAAGGCTGTTTGACAATCCTGTTGACCGCTGAAAGAAACTCAGAGAAAAAAACCGCTCCCAGACCAGGTAACTCGTAATTGTAATAATCGATTGCATCATCGAGTTCGATTCTGGCGATTTCAAGAATACGGATTTCCACCGATTCAGGCCTGTTTATACTTTGCGATGATCTCGTTCAGAGAAACAGCTTTTAAATTGCTCTGCTCGTAAGCATCGACCCGGTGTTCGGGTTCTTTTTTCCATAGATCATCGATCTCTTTATCAGGTGAGTCGAGATGATCGAGCAGTTTGTCCACGAGTTCAGCCTGTTCTTGAGGTTTTAGGCTTATCGCTTTCTGGTATATTTCCCTGGCTGTTTGCATATGGCGAATTCCTGTATGTTCTTTCGACGGATTCAGAATTAAATTTCAAAATATCGAGGGTGCTTGGGGACGTACATAAGTAAATCAAAGAAATCTTTTCAATTACTCTATTTTTCCAATAGAGTTTGACTGATTTCATCATTGATAACAATCCATTATGCTGAAAAGGCCAAGACTTGACGCTCCGGGAACCCTGCATCATGTGATCGAAAGTGGTATTGAATAAAAAGAGATCCCCATATACTTTCGAAGTGCAAGCGAACATATCTGATGCTGACAAATGCCGGGTAAATCAGGCACTCGCTTCAGGTGGCTGTGTGCTGACAAAAGAAAGCTTGAACCCAAGAGCTTCCAGAACAGCCTTGATGGTTTCAAACCGGGGATGGGCGCCTTTTCGTAACGCCTTGTAGAGGCTCTCCCTGCCAAGCCCAGTTTGTTTTGCAATCTCTGCCATTCCGCGTGCTCTTGCGACATCGCTTAAAGCTGAAAGGAAAAAATCCGGGTCAGGGTCTTCGGCTGCAAGCGCGAGATATCCGGTTATCGCCTCATCATTAACGAGGTAATCCGCCACGTCAAAAGGAGCAAACGTCGATTTCATGGTTTCATTTCTTTAAATTCACGAGCAATTAATTTTGCACGGGCAATATCCTTTTCCTGTGTTGATTTGTCTCCTCCTGCAAGCAGCAAATAAATCATGTTTCCTGTTTGGGTAAAATACACCCTGTATCCTGGTCCGGTGTCGATCCGCAGTTCTGAAATTCCTTCACCTACAGGCTTGCAATCGCCGAAGTTTCCTTTTGTGGCTCTTTTAAGACGAATCAGGATTTTGTCTTTGGCTTGCTGATCGTTCAGCTTCTTGAGCCAAATGTCAAAATCCGAGGACCTCAGTATCGTATTTATCATTAAAGTATCTGACAGGATACGGAACTGCAAGAATTATTGAAATCATTTCATGAATGCTTAAAGGCGGATATTGTTATTGAAGAATAAAATAAGTAAAAAGGTGAATAAAGTGCGCTTGAAGGGAGAGTTGGGGAGACTTCACAAGGGGACTTGGGGACGCAGGTGAATAAGTCGAAAAGCATGTTGTTTCTTATAATCCCAAAAGAGTTTGTCATATACCAGCATCAGCCAAAATGTATCATGCCGAGAGGATCGCGACTTGACGCTCCGGGAACCCAGCATCATGTGATCGTGCCTGAGGAAGACTGGGGACGTCCATAAATAAAACAAAAAGTATTTTCGGTTTTTTATATTATGAGAGAGGTTGTCTGATTACATCATAAACGTTCATCCACTATGCCGAGAGGACCGCGACTTGACGCACCGGGAACCCTGCATCATGTGATCGTGAGGGGAATCGAGCAGGGCTGTATCGTCAGGGACGATACGGACAGGAAAACATTTGTCGATCGCATGGGCCTCCTGGCAAAAGGATCGGATACGGAAATCTATGCCTTTGCCCTGATGACGAACCATGCGCATATCCTGCTCAAAAGCGGCCCTGACGGCATCTCAACATATATGCGCTGCCTGCTGACAGGTTATGCACAGTACTTCAACCGGAGGCACAAACGGGCGGGCCATCTCTTCCAGAATCGCTACAAATCGATCATTTGCGAGGAGGAGACATATTTCGACAAGCTTGTGGCATATATCCATCTCAATCCCTTGCGGGCGGGACTTGTCGAAAACCTCCAGCAGCTTGCAGAGTATCCCTGGTGCGGGCATGCGGTGCTGATGAACAAGGTCAGGTATGAATGGATGGACCGGGATTACGTGCTGCAGTTTTTCGGAAGAACGGAGGGGTCGGCAAGAAAGGCGTATCTCCTGTTTCTCGAATCAGAAATGGGAATCGACCGTGAGCAGGAGCTGTCAGGCGGAGGGCTGGTGCGTTCCCAGGGCGGATGGGAGAACGTTCAAGCCATGCGGAAAAGAGGCAAGAAAGCTCTCGGTGATCAACGGATTCTCGGTGGAGACGATTTCGTGAAGGGCATACTGAAAGAGGCCGAAGAGCGCGAGGATGTCGCGATGTCCCTGAATGATCGTTTGCGGATGCTGGATGAGGATATCGGGCAGCTATGCGAAGCTGAAGGAGTGACCATCGCGTTCCTGCAGTCCGGCAACAGGGTGGGAAAGCTCCCGAAACTGCGGAAACAGCTTGCCAGGAAAGCGGTGTTCGAGTATGGCCTCCCGCTTGTCGAAACGGCAAAACGGCTTGGCGTAACACCGAATGCGGTTATTTACATGCTGAAGGATCGGTGATACAGCCGGAAAATCTATCCAACCTGATTTGAACGAAGTATAAGTTCAGCTGAAAAATTCTCCTGAACATGTCTATGTTTGAATTATTCAGCTGCGTCCCGCCCTGGTACGCGTCAACTTCGAACACCTTATCCGCTCTGGGGCAA
>JAAXXY010000043.1 GCA_013334225.1 Chlorobiaceae bacterium | reverse complement strand
TCGAACACCTTATCCGCTCTGGGGCAAATAAGTGTTCGATGTTCAACCGGATTTCCTGTTCGACCTTTGGCGGATGGAGTGTTCGAAGTTCAGCGGATTTTGTGTTCGAGGTTCAACGGATTATGCACCCAGGAAATCCATTTGGCAGGTTTTTCATTCTGATGTCCCGTTACGTCATGCTGAACACTTTGAACATAAGGTGAAGCATCCATTGCCGGACCATCCCCTTTCTGGATTCTTCACTTCGTTCAGAATGACAGAAATAGACCTCATGACTTGAAAAGGCAGAATGACAAGGACAAGGCGTTTGTTCCGAAAGAGATGTGTCATTCTGAATGAAGCGGAGCGAAATGAAGAATCCAGGTTATTTCTTTTTTAAATGCTGCCGTATTCAACGGCCAACGGTATCGGTCTTTCCAGGATCAAGTACTGTCGTTGTGAATCCACTACCCGGAATTAACAGTTCTTTTGTTCATGGACCGTATGAGTCACGACCGGATTAGGGGAACTCTACCTGACAACCAGTTCCGTCATGCTGAACACATTGAACATAATGTGAAGCATCCATTTCCATACCTCACCCGTTCTGTATTCTTAACTTCGTTCTGAATGACAGGAAAAGACAGAATGAAAAGATTAACCCGTAGAAGTAAAATTCACAATGACAACTTTTCACTCAAATCTTCCCAGTTTGGATTCGATGACTCAATTAAAGCTATTTTCTTTTCCCGTTTCCAGCCTTTGATTTGCTTCTCCCTGAAAATTGCATCTTTAACATCCCGACAACATTCAAAATAAACAAGCTTGTCCACACCATACTTCTTTGTAAAACCGTCAACAAGCTTCTCTTTGTGCTAAAAGACACGACGTTCAAGATTGTTCGTTATTCCAGTGTAAATCGTCCCATGCTTTTTGCTCGCAAGTATGTAAACATAGTAATCATACATTTTATAGAACTCATTTTTTATTACAGTGGATTCTTCACTTCGTTCAGAATGACAGAATAAGACATCATGACATGAAAAGGCAGAATAACATGGGCAAGGCATTTTTTCTGAAAAAAAGGTGTTGTCATCCTGAACGAAGCATGGCGGAGTGAAGGATCCAGTTTTTCCATTCATGTGGCACGGGATTCTTCGGCCGACTGCTTAGTCCTCAGAATGACTCATGCACAATAATTCGGGACCATGTTTTTCATTTAAATAATAATGTGCCCAATAAAAGCACAAAAAGAATTAGATGTTTTTTTTAAAATTCAATTGCGGCAGCTATTAATCCCATATACACCGAATTAATTATTTATTCTCCCAATTAAAAAAGGCCACTTAAATCGTGGCCTCTTTTATTAAAACAATGACTCCGGTTTGTTTTCAGGTGCTTTGGGTTCAGGCGCTTTATTTTCTGTGGCTTTGTGTTTAATCTTGTCCACCAGATAATCTTCAAGCTTTTTACCCTGCTCAAGCAATTCTTTTACCCATTTCGGTTTTGGACCTTTACCGCCGCTCCAGGTATTTTCACCCATCCGGTATTTAATGACTTTTTCTTTAGCAGCAGTAGCTATTACCAATTTTTTCCCTTTTGATTTAGCTTTTGCGGCATCGATATCCGCTGTAGTAATACCAAACTCATCCATCTTGGCAATTACCTCTGCAAGAGCCTGCTTTCTTCCTTCAGCCTGCTTCTCTTCGATCTGCTGCTGCAGTGCAGCCATCTGAGCCTGTAATTCAACAATAGTCGGCATAAGCGTTGTATTTAGATTAATCAGTCAATCGAATCACATGAACAATGTAAAAATTTTTCCCAATAAAAATTGTGACTGTTTCATTTATAGTTGACAAACTACCCCGTCATCTCCTGCCGGATATTCGTACTTCAACCTAAATGATTATTCTAAAGGCACTAAAACCATTTAATTCTGTCCATCGAAATATAAGTTTTTGTTATTGAGCTGAATTGAAGGGTATTTCCGATTTAGAGAAGAGATTTCAAAAATAATTAGCTATAAAACATACCCTATAATAGAAATTATTTTTACCTTAACTTTTAACGATATTATGATCAAATTCAATTTTATTTATTGTATGTAAACTGACTTTAATGCATTCAAATAATTCAGGATTAAATATTGCTATATTATATCCATCATCACATAATGAACTTCTATATTCAACACCATCATATCCAATTGACTTAATAAATTCACATAAATATTGTGTCGGAATATAATCCAGCTCCTTATCTTCTTTTCTTATTGGTTTAGATAATTCACTTTCAAGACTCTGGGCAAATGGTTTATATTTTAAAAACTCTTCAAGTTCTTCATTTTCAGCTAATAAAATCGGATCATAATCGTCACCCTTTAAATTAATGACAGTTATATTTTTTTTTAACCGAAACTCTCCAATTGACACAAAGTCATAAAGTGATGCTCTTGTTTCGTATAAAGTAGTCTTTATTTTATCAGATAAATATAAATATGAAATTCCTGTAGGATTGGCTCTCCCTGCTTTTGTTTTTATTGGAGGAGGATTATACATTTCACTTATCTGAAAGCCTTCCATAGGCGATATTCTACCCCTAAAAAATACTTTCCCATTACTTATTGGTTTTTTATATCGACTTAAAAGAATTTTTAGCTTTTCTAAGTCCAGAATATTTTGCAAATGAAATCTATTTATTGTTTTAATCTCATTATCAAATTCACTCCAAGCTGTCTGTAATGGAAAAACTGAAGCAAGATGTTCTTCTCTTGTTAAACATTTTAATAATATTTTAACATTAAATAGATAGTCATATCTTTCTAAGTCATCCGATACAATATCTTTCAATAATTCTTTTCTTTTTTCAGTAACTTTTAACGAGAAAATTTTCTTTTGAAATTCTAAATCCAGAACCTCTTCAATAGTAACACCATCATCATCATCTCTAATATAGAGGTCTAATATATTTTGAAAAATTAAAGATAACTCACGAGGATTATAAGTATTGATCTCTTTCGATCCGCAATACGAACAATTACCTACTATCTTAGCTCTATTTATAATATCTTTTAAATATGGACTCTCAAAACATTCTGTACAGCAATTCATATTAAATCAATTTAAGCATTAATTCTATATGATTCATTATCGAATATTTTTTTATAGTTCCAAGTCCAGGAAAATGACCAGATTCATAAAGTTCATAAAAACTTTTAATTCCAATTGTTGATAATCCTTTACTCTTGCACCAATCAACTAATTTAGCATTTGCTTCTGCAAATTTACCACCAACATCAGATGCATCATCATTACTGTCCGACACAAAATGCTTAACAAAAACATTATTATCCGAATCAGCATATGAAATATGGATAGCAACTGCGTATGGAAGAAATCCGGATTCAGAATAGTTATCTCCTATTGTAAGAAAATCACCAAATCCCTTATACCCCTCTTCCTTATAAAATAAATGTTCGTCAGTAAATTGGCTCTCTTCTATTGACAAGTAATTTGAATTTTTTGATTGTGATTTAAAATAATCCGACAAAGATACTCGAGTACTGGGAATAAAACTCCTATAATATCTTCTATTAGCACTTGTATTTTCAAAATTAATAACATTATTAATTACTGGCATTTGCTCTTCACATAATGATATTACTTCATTTACATTTTGCATTACAGAGTTATGTATTAACGTAATTCCTTTACACTTAGACTTATGAAGAGCAATTAAATCCAATACTTTCTTGACATTATCTCTATTATCAACTAGTATACTTAATTGATAGTTTTCAAATTCAGATATTTCTTCTTTTAACAAATAAAGAAGTTGATCTGTTTTATTAATAAGCTCGCCATGAAACGGATTGATTATAATATTAAAATTAATATTATTAATACATAAAGCCTCTAATGTCTTAATTAGTGTAGAAGAAGTCTTGACTGGTTCTATTATTGGAGAAACTTTAGTATTATTTTCAGAAAGCAACACAATTAGATCTCTTAATGCTAAAAGTTCAAATTGTTTTCCTCTTAAATATGGATAGTACATGCCCTATATTTTATTATTAAGAAATTGAAACAAAGTTATGTAATCCTTACTAGATAAATTCAGAGCAAAGCAAATATATTTTAATTCTTTTGGCACTACCTTTGATTTTAATATCTCAGGACACTTAAGTGTTCTTTGCTTTAAAACATTAACAACAGCTTTCTGAAAAACATCAATATCAATTTTTTTAATTATTGAAAGCGAATTTTTAAATATTTGGGTATTCGGAACTTTCGGTATCTCACCATAATAATATTTTACTATTCCAAGATATTCGTTTTTATGCAATGTCTTGAATATAATCTCATGATCAAGATGATTTTTGTTTTCTATGCCGATCTTAAGAGTATTAAGAGTTTTATTTTTCAACTCAATAATACCTATTGGTGAACCAGAATATTTATCAAGTAATTTATTGGAATATTTCGGACTTGTAACAACATGAATAATATCTGCAAATTTTTGATAATCAGATATTTGTTTATCTAGTTTATCAAACCCATCATATTCTGTTTTTATTTCATACAAACAAGCGCTCCCATTTAACAAAATAAAATCAGCAACTGAATTTGCAATATTAAACTCATTTAAAGCAATTAATTGACCCGAGTTGCTCTTTTTTAATAATAATTTATTTAAAAGTTGATTCTTATAAATATATTCAGTTCGATATTTTTTTTCAACAACAGAATAGATATACTTTATTATATCCTTATAACTCAATCCCTTGTACTCGTCCAAACAACGTCTAATCTTATTATCAATTAATACTTTATCTCCCTTACTGATTATTTTATTAAAACCAGCAGGGGTTAATATTTGAGACAAAAGCCTTAAATTGTCATTATTTTTATCAGAGATTTTCATAGCTGTTCTTGTAATTACTGCCGCTATAAATTTCTTAATTCCATTAAGTATTTCAAATTAATATTCTTTTTTTACAAAAGAAAGCATAAATAAAATAGATATATGACCTAACAACGTATTTTATATTACTGACTAAAGGGCTTTTTGAAAAATAAGCCGACGAAACAATTAAGTATCTTCTTTTATTTTAAGGATTTATTATTCAAATACCTCGATTTGACAGCAAATGATCCTGCATCTCAATCCATTGCCACCTTTGTCACACCTTTTGCAGTATAAAGTCATATATACAACCTATCGGTTTTCATTCAACTTCGGCGATGCAGAGTCCTGTTTGTGCTTATGATCTCATCCCAAACGTATTCAGTCACAGCTTACAATCAACTACGCTTCACCAGCGCCTTCATGTTGATGTGCGATTTTTCGGTCAAGTGCTAACCTTCATAGGGTGTCGGGGGACGTTGTACTAATACGCAATCTGTACCAGCTTTCGGAAGTTGAGTACAGCTTTATAATTACGGAAAACAACACAAGCAACCTTCCGGCGAGCGAATTCCCGTTATGGCAATGACGACAACAAAGAAATATAATGATATCGGGTGAAATTTTCCGTAGTAGTGGCGAGGAAATGAATACCGTATCGACATGCAATAACCCCAAATACCCTTCAGCATCTCCCCTCAATCCACGCATCCCACCGAAAAATCAGTGCCCGAGGGGCTCTGGAGGAACAGATAGCGGATTGTTTGCGTATACAAAAACAACGATTCCTGATGTTTGACGGGCTTCTCCTGCAAACAACAAGGCAAAGGCCATTATATTGAATGAATAGCCCAAGTTTCTCCGAAGGGTTTCCGAACATTGCTGTCCTTCCCGGAAGGCTGTTCAAGTCATTGCCAATTTTGCTTACCACATGAAATTTCCCGAAGACCTCAACCGGTTCAGGCACGTCGTCAACATCTGGTTCCATCTGCTGCTCCGGAAAACCAGGGCTTACAAGGGAAGCTCGCAGGAGTTCGTCAAACTGAACTGGGCAACATTCCTCGCACAGCTCAATCTCAACCAGGATTTCCCCTTTCTCCTCGTCGCCGTTTTCGTCGGCCTGGTGACAGGCTATCTGGCCGTGATTTTTCATGAGGCGATCAGGCTGATCAGCTCATTCCTGTTCGACGGCATCGCCACGTCAGGGCGGCTCTCCCGGAAATACCATCACCTCCTTCCCCTGCTTCCGCTCTTCCCTGCTCTCGGCGGTCTTCTGGTTGGCCTCTACAACACGTTCGTCGCCAAGGCCCGACCGGAACATGGCCTTGCCTCCCTGATCAAGTCGGTGGCCCGGAAAGAAGGGAAAATCCCCCTGAAAAACTGGTTTCATAAAACCGTCACGTCGGTCATCAGCATCAGTACCGGCGGCGGCGGCGGAAGAGAAGCGCCTATCGCCCAGGTCGGAGCTTCGATCGGATCGGCAGTAGCGCAACTGCTCAAATTTTCTCCCGGCAGGACCAGGACGCTGCTCGGTTGCGGAGCGGCCGCGGGACTGTCGGCCGTGTTCAACGCGCCCATCGGGGGCGTGATGTTTGCCGTAGAGGTGATCCTCGGGGACTTCAGCGTCAAAACCTTCAGCCCCATTGTTGTCGCCGCCGTGGTCGGCACCGTCCTGTCGAGAAGCTTCCTCGGCAACTTCCCCACCTTTCAGGTTCACGAATACAGCCTGGTATCGGACACCGAACTGGTTTTTTATTTCCTGCTCGGCATTCTCGCCGGCCTTTCCGCCGTGCTGTTCATCAGGACGTTCTATTTCATCGAAGAGCTGCTGAAAAAAGCTGAAAAACGCTTCTCCATACCCGTATGGGCGATGCCTGCCCTCGGCGGACTGCTCTGCGGCCTGATCAGCATGTGGTTGCCCGAACTGTATGGGTTCAGCTACGAGGCGATCAACAAGGCGATCCTCGGTAAAGAGACCTGGGGGACGATGCTCGGGGTTTATTTCCTGAAACCTGTCGTGGCCGCCTTTACCGTCGGTTCAGGCGGTGCCGGAGGCATGTTCGCCCCTTCGATGAAAATGGGTGCGATGCTCGGCGGCATGTTCGGCAATGTGGTCCACGGCTTCTTTCCGAAAATGACGGCTGCATCGGGAGCGTATGCCCTTGTCGGTATGGGTGCCCTCACGGCGGGGATCATGAGGGCCCCGCTGACCGTGATCCTTATCCTGTTTGAAGTTACCGGCCAGTACGAGATCGTGCTCCCGATCATGTTCGCTGCCGTCACGTCCTCGCTGGTTGCAAGAATTGCCTACCCATACACGATGGAAACCTATGTCCTTGAAAAAGAGGGCATAAAAGTCGGGTTCGGCATCACGCTGACGATTGCCGGAAACATAAGCGTCACGGATATCATGCGAAAAAATTGTATTCAATTTACCAGCACGACAAAAGCTGAAACAATAATTGAAACATTTCACAACACCCTCGAATCGGTATTTTTCATCACTGCGAACGATGGTGTTCTGGTCGGCATAATCGGCCTCGAAGAAATGAATACGCTACTGAAAGAAAGAATATTTACCGGCATTACCGCCGAAGATATTGTAAAGAAAAACATCACCGCCCTCTATGATACGTCGAAACTCGACGAGGCCCTGAAGATATTCGAGATCACTGATTACACCTATCTGCCGGTGGTCTCGTCATCAGACGGCAAGCTGATCGGGGTGTTGAAGCAGGATGAAACCTTCTCCTATTACCGTAAACAAATGAGCCTGCTGACGACGGATGACGTGGAACTATCAAAAACGGGCTGACTGCAATCCCATGCTGATAACCTACCGTCCGGAAGAGCCATACGAAGCAATGTTCGGGAGCGCCGCTCGCCATGTTCACGGCATTGTTCACGGCAAGAAAGGCTGATTCCTTGCGGATAAACCGACTTCAGACAAAAAACCAGTTCCATTCTTTCATTTGTACGGACCAACCGTTTTCCGGCATCCTTTCCCGGGTGTTCATCATTACAGCCAAACGGTGGTACCATCGGCACGAAGGCGCTCGAGCCCGGGTAAGTGCGTTCCTGCTGTCGAACCATATTGGCCCGAACGGCAATACTCCGCTGCACGGAAAAAGGAAACAGCTTGCCGCACCTTCGGAGATCGGGCTTGAAACAATTCCTGAAGCCGGACAGTTACCGCCAAGCCTGGAAGGCACTGTATTGCGGAACGCATGTTTCAGAAAAGGGAAACGCCCGGTCATCCATGAAAACCGGTGTCATCATAGCTTCTGGAGGAAAAAGCGGGCTGCAAGGCCGGTTATATCATTCTGGAGGGGAAAACGGGCAGTAAGCAACGGAAGGGGAAGGGGCACCTCTATTGATCTGTTCCGAAGCCCTGTTGCAGCTTTGGTCCCGATGAATCGGAATCGAAATCCTCAGTTACCATTTGTACACCCCGGTTTCGGAGTTTATCCCGATCTTGTCGGGACTCTCTGCGCCTTGCACTCGTACTTCTCACGACAATAACCGGAAGTGTCCTCATGCAAGTCCGGAGCGCGCTGACCGCAATGATGCCGCCTGGCCATGATCTTCAGGGTAAAAAAAAAGAGACAGGACTTTCGTCCCGTCTCTTTTATAAGAAACCGTGTTACCGGAAACTTATTTTGCAGGTGCTGCAGGTGCCGGAGCTTCTGCTGCAGGAGCGGCAGGAGCGGCAGGTGCTTCAGCTGCAGGAGCTGCTGCAGGAGCTGCAGGTGCTTCAGCTGCAGGAGCTGCAGGTGCGGCAGGTGCTTCAGGTGCAGGAGCTTCGGTTTTCTTTGCGCAGCCTACGAAAGAAACTGAGCTCAAGAGGAACAGGAAAACGAAAAGTTTTTTCATTGCTCGATTGATGTTTTGTTGTTTGATAATTGACAGCTTCATCAGCTCTCGAATATTATAAAAAAACAGCGAGTTTTCAAAAACCCAACTGTATGAAATGAATATGCAAAATATTTCCGTACCTCGCCAATAACTCGGTGTAAAAAATATTTTTTTAATCCATCAGCAGCTCCAGCTCTGGCTTTTTCAGCTCGTTGAAGTTCAGGTACTGGTAAACCTTCTCCTCTTTTCCGGCAACCAGGAGCTTCGAAAGGATCTCCATGTACTCGTCCCTGTTGGGCAGGTGCCCGAGCAGCGCGCAGACCGCCGCAAGCTCCGCGGAACCGAGGTAGACGAGCGTATCGTTGCCCATGCGGTTGTCGAAGTTGCGCGTACTGGTCGAAAAGACGACCGACTTGTCGGCCACCCTTGCCTGGTTGCCCATGCAGAGCGAACAGCCGGGGCTTTCGATACGAGCTCCCGCGGCACCGAAGACCGAGAAGTAACCCTCTTCCATCAGCTTCTTCGAATCCATCTTTGTCGGCGGCACGATCCACAGCTTGGCCGAAGCGACCCCCTTGTCCCTCAGGATCTCGCCGAGAGCGCGGAAATGGCCGATATTGGTCATGCAGCTGCCGACAAACACCTCGTTGATGACTTTCGGGCGTTTGGAGTCATGCAGGACCTCGCTGAGCGTCATGACATCGTCAGGATCGTTAGGGCATGCAAGGATCGGTTCGGTGATCGTGTTCATGTCGATCTCGATGACCGCCGCGTATTCCGCATCGGCATCAGGCTCGAGAAGCACCGGATCGGCAAGCCACTCCTTCATCTTTCCGACACGCCTTCTGATGGTGTCGGGATCGCCGTACCCTTCCTCGACGAGCTGTTCGAGCAGCACGATGTTGGATTTGAGGTATTCGATCACCGGCTCCCTGTTCAGGCGCACCGTACAGGCCGCCGCACTCCGTTCCGCCGAAGCGTCGCTGAGCTCGTACGCCTGCTCGACCTTGATATCGGGAAGCCCCTCGATTTCGAGGATCCTTCCGGCAAAGACGTTTTTCTTTCCCTTTTTCTCGACCGTCAGGAGGCCCTGCTTCATGGCGACGTAAGGGATAGCGTTGACCAGGTCGCGAAGCGTGATGCCTTTCTGGAGCTTGCCGGTGAAGCGCACCAGCACCGATTCAGGGACGTTCAGCGGCATGGTGCCGGTAACGCCGGCAAATGCCACGAGGCCCGAACCGCCGGGGAACGAGATGCCGATCGGGAAGCGGGTATGGGAATCGCCGCCGGTGCCGAGCGTATCGGGAAGCACCATGCGGTTCAGCCAGGTATGGATGACGCCGTCACCCGGCTTCAGCGATACGCCGCCCCTGCTCATGAGGAAGTACGGCAGGCTGCGATGGAGCTTGATGTCGGACGGTTTCGGATAGGCTGACGTATGGCAGAAGCTCTGCATGAAAAGGTCGGCGCTGAACGAGACTGCCGCGAGCTCCTTGATCTCGTCGCGGGTCATGGCGCCAGTGGTGTCCTGGGAGCCGACCGTCAAGGTTGCCGGTTCGACATACATGCCCGGCCTTACACCCGGGAGTCCGCAGGCCTTGCCGATGATTTTCTGGGCGAGCGTGTAACCCTTGCCGGTATCGGCAGGCTGGTCGGGACGCTGGAAAATGGCGTCCTCTCCGAGGCCCAGGGCGACTCTCGCTTTTTTGGTGAGGTTCCTGCCGATGATGAGCGGAATGCGGCCTCCGGCCCTCACTTCGTCGGAAAGGGTATTCGGGGTCATGCTGAAGTTCGAAATGACTGCGCCGTCCTTTTCGATTTTCCCTTCGTACGGGTAGAGGACGATGACGTCTCCCATTTCCATCGAGGCAACGTCGGCCTGGATGGGCAGCGCGCCCGAATCCTCCGCGGTATTGAAAAAGATGGGAGCCACGATGCCGCCGATGACAACACCGCCGGTCCGCTTGTTCGGCACGGCTGGAATATCGCTGCCGAGGTGCCACTGAATCGAGTTGATACCCGATTTCCTGCTCGATCCGGTGCCGACGACGTCGCCGACATAGGCAAGCGGATGCCCTTTTTCCTTCAGCTTCGCGATGGTGCCGATCGGATCGTTCATTTTCGCACCGAGCATGCAGCGGGCATGGAGCGGAATATCGCTGCGGGTGAACGCTTCGCTTGCCGGAGAAAGGTCGTCGGTATTGGTTTCACCGGAAACCTTGAAAACCGTCAGGCTCATTTTTTCCGGAAGCGCCGGCCTGCTCAGGAACCATTCGGCATCCGCCCAGGATTTCAGCACGTCAGCGGCAAACCGGTTGGTTTTCCCGAGTTCGACGACCGCATCGAACATATCGTAGACAAGCAGGGTCTTCTTCAGCATTGCCGCAGCTTCAGCCGCAACCGCTTCGTTCTTGTGGCCCAGGGCATCGACAAGGGGCTTGACGTTGTATCCGCCGAGCATGGTGCCGAGGATCCTCACCGCTTCGACCGCATCTATGGCGCTGCAGGAAATGTCGCCCTGGACAATGCCGTCGAGGAACGCGGCTTTTTCGAACGCGGCGTCATCGACACCGGGGCTGATATGCTCGCGGAACAGTTCGAGCAGGTATTCTTTTTCCTCTGCAGGCTCCTGCCTGAGCAGCCCGTTAAGCTCGCGGGCCTGTTCGGCGCTGAGCGGCAGGGGCGGAATGCCAAGCTTCGCCCGTTCTTCGGTATGAGCGCGATATTGCTCTAAAAGACTCATAAAACAAATCTCCCGGAATTGTATATGGTTTATGTTTGAGATGAAATAAAA
Organism: Chlorobiaceae bacterium; assembly: GCA_013334225.1. Classification (GTDB taxonomy): domain Bacteria; phylum Bacteroidota; class Chlorobiia; order Chlorobiales; family Chlorobiaceae; genus Chlorobium. The sequence continues at coordinate 10,140 of JAAXXY010000043.1, read as the reverse complement.
GGCCAAAACTGAAAAGCGGCATGGAAGAAACGCCGCATGGCGAAAACAGGAACATTTAAAATATCATACCGGTTTTTTAAAACCAAAACTCCCCCGCCGGAAGCTGGCCCGGCTTCCGAAATAATTTAACCCTCCGCAGGTTTGCACATATTCTTTTCATAGGGAAGGGACCTGTAACATTCCTCCCCCGAAAAAAGCGACGGACCACGACCAATGTTCAAGCGCTTTTCCGGCGGCAGGGAGAATAAAGTGGGCTCAGATGATGAGCATGCTGTCCCCGTAGCTCAGGAAGCGGTAATCCCTGCTAAGGGCGGCTTTGTAGGCGTTCCTGAGGTTTTCGGGCCCGGCGAATGCCGCAGCCAGCAGCAGTACGGTCGAACGGGGAGCGTGAAAATTGGTGAGCAGGGTATCGACGACCCTGAAGCTGTAGCCGGGATAGATGAAAATATCGGCCTCCCCCGTGAGCGCCTCGTTCCGGTTGCCGTCAAACAGTTGTGCGCCTGCATGTTCGAGCGCCCTGGTCACCGTCGTGCCGACAGCGACGATCCTGCCGCCCGATGACTTCACTTCCCGTATTTTCCGTATGGTCTCGGCAGGGATGCTGTAGAATTCGCGGTGCATGACATGTTGGCTCAGATCGTCGACCCGGACCGGCAGGAAGGTTCCGAGACCGACATGCAGGACGAGGCTTGCCATCCCGACACCCTTTTGGGCAAGCCCTGCGAGCAGTTCCGGCGTCAGGTTCAGCGACGCGGTCGGCGCGGCGACCGAACCGGGCAGTTCCGCAAAAACCGTCTGGTAGCGTTCGATGTCGAGCTTTTCCGCATCGCGTTTCAGGTAAGGCGGGATCGGCATCTGTGCGTTGGCTTCGAAAAATTCCCTGACGCAGCCTCCGTCCGAAAGGGTTATGCGCGCGATACCCTCGCCCGCTATTTCGCAGACCTGGAGCTCCTTCTCATGAGAGAGCAGCGTATCGCCTTTTTTCAGTTTCCCGCGGTAGAGCACCAAATCCTGTTCGTCCCGGTGTTTTTCGAGGAGCATCAGTTCGATTTTCGCGCCGGTGGCTTTCCTGGCGAACAGCCTCGCGCGCACGACCTTCGTCTTGTTCAGGACCAGCAGGTCCCCCTGGCGGAGGTAACGGGCGAAGTTGGCGTACCGGTCATGGGTGATTTCGCCCGTCTGCCTCTGCAGCACCAGCATACGGGTGGAGCCCCGTTCGGCCGGTGGGTAGATTGCTATGCGGTCTTCTGGCAGTTCGTAATCGAAATCGCAAACGTTCATAAGGTCTTCAGTCTTGACCGGACCGCTTCCGCGTGTGCCTGAAGCCCTTCGCGGTCGGCGAACGAAGCGATTTTTTCTCCGCAGCACTTCAACTCCTGCTTCGAGTAGGAAATGATCGACGTATGCTTGACAAAGTCGCGCACCGAAAGCGGTGAAAAAAATCGGGCGGTACCGTTTGTCGGCAGGGTATGGTTCGGACCTGCGAAGTAGTCACCGACGGATTCGCAGGAGTACCCTCCCATGAATATCGCACCGGCATGGTGCAGCAGCGGCAGGATATCCCAGGGATGTTCGACATGCAGCTCGAGATGCTCGGGCGCGATGGTATCGGAAACCTCGCAGGCCTCCTCCAGGGAGCCGACAAGAACGATCGCGCCATTGCTGCCGAGCGAAGAGGCGATGATCTCCCTGCGGTCCATCTTTGGAAGGCGTTCTTCGATGCATTTCAGAACGGCGTCGGCCAGTGCCCCGGAGGTCGTTATCAGCACTGCCGAGGCGTCGGGATCATGCTCCGCCTGGGCGAAAAGGTCGTAGACGATAAATTCGGGATTGGCGGATTCGTCCGCGATGACGGCCACCTCGGAAGGCCCTGCGATGCTGTCGATGGCAACGTGGCCGAAGACCTGTTTCTTCGCCAGGGCGACATATTTGTTTCCCGGACCGGTGATGATATCGACTTTCGGGATGGTCCGGGTGCCGTATGCGAACGCGGCTATCGCCTGGGCGCCGCCAAGCTTGTAGACCGATGTGATGCCGGCCACGGCGGCGGCGGCAAGGATATCGGCGTTGACGGTCCCCGATGCGTCGCACGGGCTGGTAAGATAAATCTCCTTCACGCCGGCGACCTTGGCTGGAGCCGCATTCATCAGCACCGACGAGGGGTAGGATGCCTTCCCTCCGGGAACGTAGAGCAGTGCCCTCTCCATGGGCGTCACACGCTGGCCGAGAATGACCCCGCCCTTCGCTTCATAGAAAAAGCTTTTCTCCGCCTCATGCTCATGGAAGCGCATAATATTTGCAAATGCTTCCTCGAGCACCCGGATAAACCCCCGGTCCGCCCGCTCCCAGGCATCCTTTATGGTATCCGCCGGGACCTTCATGTCGTCCAGGCGAACGCCCTGGAACTGTTCGGTAAAATCCAGCACGGCGCTGTCCCCATCGGTACGGACTCCGTCGAGGATCCGGTCTACTGCGGACTGGACCCCTGAATCATAGACGACGCTTCTGGCAAGACGTTTTTTCAGCGCCTCGCGTTCATCGGCGAAACGGTAAACTTGCAACACGTTGTTTGAGTTTTGATTACCCTCGAAAGAGGAATTTTGTTCCGCAATAATGTACTCATTCGCTATCATTAACGAAACTCGTCCCCCGGAACCTCTCATGAAAACTTTTTGTGAAAAATCCGAAGGTAATTTACTCTTTTCACGGGTAACGATTTGTAATAATACTTCGATTAGCTACTTTTACAGTTCAGTTGAACCCTTGGAATATAGCCGGTACGCGCTCCTTTCCAAGACACTATGACATCACACCAAGAATCGTGACAACATGAGCTTTTTTGCAAACCTGTTCAGGGATATCGCCATCGATCTCGGAACAGCCAACACACTGATCTCCATTCGTGACAAAGGCGTCGTACTGAATGAACCGTCGATCGTAGCACGTGAAAGAAACACCGGCAAAGTTGTGGCAATCGGTCACGAAGCCCTTCTCATGCACGAAAAGACCCACCCGGGAATTACCACGATCAGGCCGCTCGCCAATGGCGTCATCGCGGACTACGAAGCAACCGAGGAACTGATCAAGGGACTGATCAATAAAACGAAAACCCAGTTTTCATTCGGAATCCGCCGCATGGTCATCGGCATTCCTTCAGGCATCACCGAGGTCGAAAAAAGGGCCGTCCGCGACTCTGCCGAACATGTCGGCGCAAAGGAGGTTTACCTGGTGACCGAACCGATGGCTGCCGCTATCGGCATCGGGCTCGATGTCAAGGAGCCGATGGGCAACATGATCGTCGATATCGGGGGCGGCACGACTGAAATTGCCGTCATCTCGCTCGGCGGCATCGCTTCGGGCGAATCGCTCCGCGTCGCCGGCACCGACATCACCAATGCCATCGTGCGCCATTTCCGCAAAGCCTACAACCTCGCCATCGGCGAACGCACGGCCGAAGACGTCAAAATCAAGATCGCAAGCGCCTACAAGCTCGAAAAAGAGATGACCATGATGGTCAGGGGCAGGAACCTCGTCACCGCACTTCCCGAAGAGCGTGAAGTGAACTCGGCAACCATCCGCGAGGCGATCGCCACCCCTATCAGCCAGATCATCACGTCGATCAAGAAAAGCCTCGAGGTGACCAAACCGGAGCTTTCAGCCGACATTCTCGACAGGGGACTTTTCCTTGCCGGCGGCGGCGCGCTCATCAAAGGGCTCGACCGGAAGATCAACGAGGAAACCAAGCTGGCGGTCCACATCAGCGAAGACCCTCTCACTGCCGTGGCAAGGGGTACCGCCGAAGTGCTCGAAAACCTCGAAAAGTACCGGACCGTCCTGCTCTCCACCAAGCGCTACTGAGGTCCGGCGCCCATCCTTTCTTCAGGCTTGCGCGAGCAGCCTGGAATAAAACGCTTCATACTGTTCGACAAGCAGGGCGGTTTCGTACCGCTTTGCCTGCCGGACGCATGATTCCGAAAACCCGCTCCATTGTTCACGGTCGGCAAGAAGCTCATACGCTCTTGCAGCCATGCCGTCGACATCTCCCGGCTCGAGCAGGAAACCGTGCTCACCTGAAACGATGAATTCCGGGAATCCTCCCGCCATGGTAGCGATGACGGGCACCCCGCAAGCCATCGCTTCCAGTGCCGCAAGGCCGAACGATTCGGCGTTGCTCGGCATCAGCATGAGGTCGGAAATCGAAAGGAGCGGTACGATGTCGTCGAGCTTGCCGAGGAAACGGACCTTTTCCGATATGCCGAGCGTCCTCGAAAGCGTTTCGGCTTCGCTCCGCTCGGGCCCGTCGCCGACCAGCAGGAGCGAGGCATCGATCTTCCGGCTCACTTCGTAAAAGACCCGGACGACATCGCCGATGCACTTGACCGGCCTGAAATTCGAAATATGGATCAGTATCTTCCCGCTCCCGAGGCCGAGCTGCTCGCGGATATCGGGTGCTGGCAACCGCCGGAAAAACGAGGTATCGACAAAGTTCGGGATAACCGCGACATCCCTTGCGGGTTTGAACATCCGGATGGTCTCTTCCCTGAGGTATTCGGACACGGAGGTCACTCCGTCGGATTTGTTGATGGCAAGGCGGACGACATCAGCCATCCCCCTGTCCGCACCGACCACGGTAATATCGGTTCCGTGAAGCGTGGTGACCAGCCTGAAGCATTTCGTTCCGGCACATTTGTCCTCGAGCATCTGCCGGGCAAGCATCGCGCTCAATGCATGGGGAATGGCGTAATGGGCATGCACGACGTCAAGTTTCTCGTAATGCGCCACCTCGGCCACCTTCGATGCCAGGGCAAGCGAATAGAGGGGACATTCGAAGAGCGGGTAGTGTATGACCTCGACCTCGTGATAGTGGAGGTTCCGCGAATAGGTATTGAGGCGGAACGGTGCCGCCTGGCTGAAAAAATGAACGACATGGCCTTTCGATGCCAGCGCCTTGCCCAGTTCAGCCGCAATCGCGCCGCTCCCGCCGTAGGTATGGTGGCACAGTATCCCGATTTTCATAGAAACCCCTGTCTTTACTGCTTTTTCCGTCTCTGCCATCAATGTATCGTAAATCCCGTGAAATGCAGAGGGTATTTTCCTCCTGAACATCCGGGATGCGGACTCAGTTCCTTATATGAAAAGATTTTACCGGACCAGCCGGAACAGGAACGAATGGATGCGGGCCATCCATCATGAGGATTGACTGACAGAACGGCTTGACCCGCCAATCGACAGGTCAACCGTATATATCATTATTGGAATCCGGGATGCTCAGAGGGAAATCATCTGTTGCAGGACCCCCGTCCGCCTGCGTACATTGCTCTAAAGGCTTAAACAGGCAAACAGATGAAATCGACGGCATGAACGCTCCAAGGAACATCACCGTAGAAGAAGCGGGAACGGTCCCCGCAGCGCTGCAGCAGGTGGAGCTGATCGAACGCAAAGGCAAAGGCCATCCGGACACGATCTGCGACTCGGTGATGGAGGCGGTCTGCCTCAGCCTCTGCCGTGAATACCTCGAACGTGCCGGTCGCATCCTGCACCACAACATCGACAAGGGCCTGCTGGTTGCAGGCAGGAGCCTTGTCCGGCCGGGCGGAGGCAAAATCCTGGAACCGATGAAAATCATTTTCGGGGACAGGGCCAGCGACCGCTTCATGGGCATCCCTATCCCGGTCGGAGAGATCGCCGAAGCGGCAGCGAAAAAATGGCTGAAGGAAAACCTGCGCTTCGTCGAACCGGACCGCCACGTCCGGTTCCAGAATGAAATCAGGCCGGGATCGGCAGAGCTGACCGACATATTCGCCCGCAAGGTGATGGGTGCGAACGATACGTCGGTCGGAACAGGGTACGCCCCCCTCAGCGAATCCGAATCGATCGTGCTCGATACCGAAAGGTTCCTGAACTCCCCCGAGTTCAAGGAGGCATTTCCCGAAACCGGCGAGGATGTGAAAATCATGGCTTTCAGGAACCGCGACGCCCTCACCCTCACCATAGCGATGGCTTTCGTGGACCGCTCTATCTCCAGCCCGGCCGACTATTTCGACCGCAAACAGCAGGTGCTCGAAGCTGTCCGCACCTTCATCGGCGCCCGGAGCCACCCCTTCGGCAACGTCGATATCGCGCTCAACACGCTCGACGACCCTTCGAGGGGAGAAAACGGCATCTATCTCACGGTGCTCGGCACATCGGCCGACGGCGCAGACGGAGGAGAGGTCGGCAGGGGCAACAGGGTGAACGGCCTCATCGCTTTCGGAAGGCCGACAAGCCTCGAGGCGGCTGCCGGGAAAAACCCCGTCAGCCATATCGGAAAAATATACAACGTCCTTGCCCGGGAGACAGCTGCACGCATCCATCGGGAGGTCCCCGGCATCTCGGAAGTTTCGGTCTTCTTCTGCAGCCAGATCGGCAAGCCTCTCGACCGGCCGCTCACCGCCACGGCCAAGGTAAGCACCATCGAGGGCTTCCCGTTGCGTAAAATCTCGAACGACATCGCGGCCATCATCGACCGGGAACTTGCCGAAATCGGCAATTTCACCACCCGCCTCGCCAGGGGGGAGTTTTCAGTCTGTTAGAAAAGAGGTAGCGGCACCCGACATGCAGTCAGGATGGCAAAGCGAGGATAGCATGCCGTTTTTCAGATGAGGCTCCTGCCAGGACTCTTCTTATGCAAGATACCGCATGTTTCCGTCCGCATCATCGTTAAAATGTTACTTGCATATCAAGCTTCAGAAGCTGTAACTTTTTATTTTATCATGTGCAGCCTGTTTTTCAGGGCGTTATTCTTTGAAAGCAGAACACAACAAGAGCTGCATGGTAAAAAGCTTCAAAAATTCGCCGGTTTCGCTTTGCCGCTTTTGGGTGAATCCCTGTTATCGTACACCGATGGAGCCGATGCTGATCCTTGTGGACCAGGTTCCGGAGGTTCAGGTGGCCCGATTTTCCATTCCGGCATGGTCCATAACTGGGATCTTGTACCGGAAGTTGAGAGACATGGCGTTTTGCCGCTGAACCCGGAACGGAAAACGGCCGGCACGAAGAGGACCTGAAATCAGAAAAATCAGACAATAAAGGGAGGAATGTATGGGACTGTGGACTTCGGTAACGGGCCAGTTACGATCGGTAATCGAATGGAAGAATCCGGCTCCGGATATGCTTTTTCAGCGCTGGACGGACAACGGGGATGAAATAAAAAACGCATCGAAGCTGCTGGTCGGCCCTGGACAGGGCGTGATTTTCGTTTATGAGGGCAAGCCTCAGGCGGTCATTACCGAACCGGGGCTCACGGACCTGAAAACGCAAAACATCCCGTTCTGGACGACCGTGACAAAATTCATGCAGGCCTTCAGGAGCGAACACAAGGCAGGCATCTACTTTTTCCGGACTGCCGAGGTCCTGAACCAGGGCTGGGGAACTCCCGGACCGGTGAAATACATCGATCCGCAGTACAAGTTTCCCGTGGGGATGAGAGGTTACGGAAACTTCTCGTTCCGCATCTCCGACGCATCGAGTTTTTTCGTCAACGTCATGGGACAGAGGGATCAACTCCTGGTTGACGATTTGCGCTCCGTCATCGTGGCAAGGATTGTCCAGCCTCTTACCGACTTCCTTGCCGAATCCGGTTTCGGATACAACGAGATCGATTCAAAAAGGAATGAAATTGCCGAAGGCGTAAGAGGCAAGGTCTTTCCGATTTTCCAGACCCTCGGCTTCCAGCTGTCCGATTTCCGTATCGAGAATACCGATTTCGACGATGATACGAGACGCAGGGTTGGGCGTATCGCCGATATGCAGGCTGAAGCGCAGGCAGCCCAGGCCGTGGGTATGGATTTCGCCAGGGTCCAGCAGCTTGCCGCGCTTCGCGATGCGGCACAGAACCAGGGAGGAACGGCAGGTTTGGGTGTCGGCCTTGGAGCGGGCATGGGCCTCGGACAGGCCATGTCGGGGATGATGAACCCTATGGGCACGCAGCAACCGGCTGCGGATGATCCGGTTGCCAGGCTGGCAAAACTGAAACAGATGCTCGACAGCAGCCTCATCAGCCAGGAGGAATACGATGCGAAAAAGCAGCAGATCCTCTCGCAAATGTAACCGGAACCTTTTTCATCGTTCCTGCACAACGTAATTGCCTGTTGCCTTCATGAAAAAAAACCTGTTTTCCGGATTTTCAAGCGCAGCTTCCCTTCTCCTGACCGGCATGCCGTTCTTCAGCAAACCGCTTTTCGCGCGTGCCGGCGGGGGCGGCGGCAGAAGCGGCGGGTCGGGCCATTTCAGCGGTGGTTGGGGACATAGCTCGGGCGGTTATACCGGAGGAGGGTTTTCCAGCCATGGCGCCTATTACGGACACTCCGGAAGTTCCGGCGATTCATCGCTCTTGACGGTCATTTTTCTTGTCGTGACGATCTACATCATCTACCGGCTTTACGTCAAATACAAGAATACTTCGATCAGCAGGCAATACCAGGCTGACGCCTCCGTCCGGCCTCCAGCCCTGACAATCAAGGGGAACCGTAAATCTCCGATACCCATTCCCGAACCGGGCCTTGCCGGGTTGCCGGCCAAAGTCCGCATAGCCTTTCTCGAAGTGCAGACTGCGTGGTCCGGGCAGAACACGGACCGCATGCGGCGGTTCATCACGGATGGCGTTTATCAGCGCTTCAACACCCAGTTCAGGATGATGCGCCTGCTTCGTCAGACCAACCCGCTCAGCGACATCAGGATCATCGACGTCCAGGTGGACAGCACCGAACAGGACGGCATGTTCGATATCGTCAACGTCTGTATCCGAGCAAGCATGAAGGATAAATTCGAATGTGCGCTGAACCATGAGCTTGACGAAGAAGGGGTCAGCGATTTTGTCGAATACTGGTCGTTCCTGCGGAAGCGTGGCGCCGTGGAAAAGAATATCTACGACTCCCTGAAATGCCCCAACTGCGGCGCTCCCCTGCCGGAGAACATGGGCGAGGTATGCAAATGCAAGTACTGCAACGCCATGGTCAACTCCGGGGAATTCGACTGGGTCCTTGCCGAAATCACCCAGGAAGATGATTACCTCCGTGAAGGGATGTTCGAGGAAAAAATGGACGGCCTGGATGAAAAGGTCAGGGAAATGGCTTCGGCATACGGAGATTTTGCCGTTCAATTGCTCGAGGACAAGGCTTCCAACGCTTACATGCAGATCATGACGGCTTTTGCCATGCATGACCCTTCCCTCATGCGGCGATTTGTCACGGATGACCTGTTCGGGCAACTGGCGCCGCAGGTCGAAAAGCATCAGGAGATTTTCAATCGCATCTACCTGAACAGGGTCACGCTTGTCGGGGCGGAAAAGATCGATAATACGAACCGTCTCACTTTTTCGCTTGTCTGTTCTGCCCAGAGGGCTTTGATAGCGAATAACTCCGTAAAGCTCGTGGACCCGGAAATCGTCGTCCGAGAACAGGTCATGTCACTGACCAGGGATGCCGCTGCAGGAAAAGGAAAAGGTTCGATCTATCAGCATAATTGCCCGCTCTGCGGAGGGCCGGTGAAAGATACGCTCGATATCAGATGCTCGTTCTGCGGAAACCCGTTCAACAGTACCGCAAACGACTGGATTGTCTCTTCGCTGACAAGCCGTCAGCAGCTCATGAACAGGGGGCATTCGGTTTAAACGCGCGAACATTGCAGTCCCTTTTTCCCTGACTGATCAGGGATCCGCAACGTCGCCCCTGGCTCGACATGAACGCAAGCCCGGTCTTCCAGGGCATACCTCTTGCCGGAAAAACAGGCCGATATCCCTATGAACCCCTCTTCCCGACCGGGCTCGGAGCGAGAAGTCCGGCAAGAAACCCTACGACCGTCGTGACGATCGTCAGCATCGTATCGCTCCTGGTTGCATAGAGCACTTCCTTCTTGAGCTCTGCGGTCACGCCGTTGCCGAGGACCCAGACGGAATAGACAAGCGTCATTGAAAATGCCAGCACGATAATGGCCCAGATGAAATTGGTCACCTTCCGGTCGGGCAGGGTAAGCTGCTCCTGACTTCGCCACATTTGACAAAAAAATCGGCACCTGAAAAATAAGTTATTGTATCTCATATAGTTAATAATTTCTGATTTCTGAGTTTTCGCACTAATGGTATCTTTTCCTCATGCGTGGAGA
>JAAXXY010000042.1 GCA_013334225.1 Chlorobiaceae bacterium | reverse complement strand
CAAGGCCCCGGTTGGTGGTTATATCGGAAAAATTCCCTTGAGGATCGGAAGCCTGGTCACGAAAAACCAGGATGCCTGGCTGACCCTGCTTTCGGATGTGAGCCAGGTATACGCATCGTTCAGCATGAGCGAAAACGACTTTTCAGCTTTCCGCCGGCAATACCCGGGAAGCACCATCCAGGAAAAACTGAAGAACGTAGACCCGGTTTCGCTTGTCCTCTCGGACGGGAGCAGGTATGATCAAAAAGGGAGCATCGGCACCGTCAGTGGACAGTTCGACCAGACGACCGGATCAGTGAGGCTTCGGGCTGTTTTTCCCAATCCGGGAGGTATTCTGCGCTCCGGAAATTCGGGAAAGGTGATCGTGACGTCGCTCTACCGCAATGCGCTCCTTGTGCCCCAGGCGGCAACCGTCGAACTTCAGGACAAGGTGTTCGTCTTTCTCGTGGACAAGGGGAACAAGGTCCGCAAGCAGGTCATAGCCACGGCTGGAACAAGCGGTAATGATTATATCGTCACTTCCGGGGTCGGCGCGGGAGATGTCATCGTCACATCGGGAATCGAGAAGCTCCAGGATGGAGCCATCATCAAACCCTTGAGAGGTCCCTCCCAGTCAACGGCAGGCAGGAAATGATGCATTACGCACGGAAAAGAGGTATGAACACCAGGATGCAACAAATCGCACCAGCCCATGCTTGAACGTTTTATTTCGAGGCCTGTACTTGCGACGGTCATTTCGGTGATCCTGGTCATCCTGGGTCTTGTGGGCATGACCCAGCTCTCCATCACCCGTTTTCCCGATATCGCCCCGCCAAGCGTCAACGTCACGGCAAGTTACCCCGGCGCAAGCGCGGAAACCGTCGGCCGCTCGGTCGCCCCTCCCCTGGAGGAAGCAATCAACGGTGTCGAGAACATGACCTATATGACATCGACGTCCGCCAACGACGGATCGCTGTCCATAACGGTTTTTTTCAAGCAGGGCACCAATCCCGATCAGGCGGCCGTCAATGTCCAGAACCGCGTTGCCCAGGCTACAAGCCGCCTGCCTGCTGAAGTGAACCAGATCGGCATCAATACGGTCAAGCGCCAGAACAGCCAGATCATGCTCATCAACCTGGCAAGCGATACCGGAGCTTTCGACCAGATCTTCCTGCAGAACTATGCCAAGATCAACATCGTCGACGATCTGTCGAGGGTCCCTGGGGTAGGGCAGGTCTCGGTTTACGGGAACATGGACTATTCGATGCGCATCTGGCTCAGGCCCCAGCAGATGGCCGCCTACAAGGTGACGCCGCAGGAGGTGACTGCCGCCATTCAGGGTCAGAACCTCGAGGCCGCGCCCGGTTCTTTCGGCGAAAACAGCGACCAGCCCCTGCAGTATGTCATGAAATACCGGGGCAAATACCCCTATCCGGGAGATTACGAACAGATTGTCATCAGGGCGAACCCGGACGGTTCGCTGCTGCGCCTCGGTGATATCGCCCGTGTCGAGTTCGGGGCTTACCGTTATACCGTCGATACCAAGGCAAATGCAAAACCCGCCGTCGTGCTCGCCGTGTTCCAGGCTCCGGGGTCGAACGCGAACGAAGTCGAGACAGGGCTTCGAAAAGTCCTCGTGAAAGCGGCGCTGTCGTTCCCTTCCGGAGTGAGCTACTCCATACCTTACAGCGCCAAGAAAGTTGTCGATGAGTCGATAAGCCAGGTCCAGCATACCCTTGTAGAGGCATTCCTGCTGGTTTTCCTTGTGGTTTTCCTTTTCCTTCAGGACCTGCGTTCCACCATCATTCCGGCCATCGCGGTCCCGGTCGCCATTATCGGCACCTTTTTCTTCATGAACCTTTTCGGTTTTTCCATCAACGTGCTGACGCTCTTCGGTCTCGTACTCGCCATCGGCATCGTTGTCGATGACGCCATCGTGGTCGTCGAGGCTGTGCATGCGAAAATGGAGCAGAAGCATTATCCGGCAAAGATCGCGACGGTTTCGGCCATGCGCGAGATAACGATGGCCATCATCACCATCACGATGGTCATGGCTTCGGTATTCCTTCCGGTCGGCTTCCTCCAGGGATCGACCGGCGTGTTCTACCGTCAGTTCGCTTTCACCCTCGCCATCGCCATCCTGCTATCGGCCGTGAACGCGCTGACGCTGAGCCCTGCGCTCTGCGCGCTCTTTCTTGAAAACCTGCATCAGGACCAGAACTCACCGAAACAGAAGAAAATCAGATTTCTCGGCGATGCAGGGCACCGTTTCTTCGACGGGTTCAACAACACCTTCAACCTGCTCAAACGCAAGTATCTGTCGAGCCTGGTCTATTTCCTGCGCAACAAGGTCATCACGTTCGTTTTCCTCGGAGTGATCGTCGCCGTATCCTTCTGGATTTTCAAGGTCACGCCAACCGGTTTCATTCCCGAGGAAGACAATGGTTTCGTGATCGTATCGGCAACCTTGCCGCCCGGATCTTCCTTCGCCAGGACAAAGACCTCGATGGACAGAGCCCAGGCTATTCTTCTGTCGATTCCCGACGTGAAGAAGGTCATAGCCGTCGCCGGCATCAATATCCTTTCCCGGACCTCTTCCCCTTCGTCAGGACTTCTGTTCCTGCAGTTGAAGGACCATAACGAGCGCACAGCCGACGGCAACCTCAAGAAACTGCTTCCGCTCATCACCAAAAAATTGTCCGGCGGCGACGGTTCCTTTTTCGCCCTTGCGCAACCGACCGTTCCCGGATTCAGTACGGTCAGCGGCCTCGAGTTCGTGCTGCAGGACAGGAGCGGCGGCGCGCTCGACAAATTCGGCAATGTCGCCCAGGGCTTCATTGGCGAGTTGATGAAACGGCCGGAGATCGGCTTTGCCTTCACGACTTTCAAAGCGACCAACCCGCAGTACGAAATTGTCGTGGATAACATAAAAGCCGGGCAGCTGGGTGTGAACGTCAAGGACCTGATGACCGTGATGCAGGCTTACTATGGCAGCCTCCAGGCTTCCGATTTCAACCGTTTCGGCAAGTATTACCGGGTCATCATTCAGGCCGAACCGGGGGACCGGACCGATGCGGCTTCGCTTAACGGCATTTTCGTCAAAAATTCCTCCGGCGAGATGGTGCCCGTCACCTCGGTGATCACCCTGAAGAGGGTTTACGGCACCGAAGCTGTCGATCATTTCAACCTGTTCAATGCCATTTCCGTCAACGCTACCGTCAAACCGGGTTTCAGTACCGGCCAGGCGATCAGGGCGGTGGAGGATGTTGCCAAAACAAGCCTGCCGACCGGTTACACCTATGACTGGAAAGGGCAGAGCAGGGAAGAGATCGAATCGACAGGCGGGTTGCTCTTTATCTTCCTGCTTTCCGTTGTCTTCGTCTATTTTCTGCTCGCCGGGCTTTACGAAAGCTATATCCTGCCGCTGGCCGTCATGTTTTCAATCCCGACCGGGCTTCTCGGCGTCTTCGCCGGGATCAGGCTTGCCGGTATCGAAAACAATATCTACGTGCAGGTTGCCGTCATCATGCTCATTGGCCTGCTTGCAAAAAATGCCATTCTCATCGTCGAGTTCGCCCTGCAGAGAAGGGTGGCGGGCAAGTCGCTTTCCGCTTCGGCTATCGAAGGCGCGAAAGCACGGCTCCGGCCGATCCTCATGACCTCGATGGCTTTTGTAGCAGGTCTCCTGCCGCTTCTCTTCGTTTCCGGACCGGCCGCACAGGGCAACCATTCGATCGGTGCCGCGGCAATCGGGGGCATGTTCATCGGCATGGTCCTCGGGATCTTCGTGGTACCGGTGCTTTTTGTCACCTTCCAGTTCCTGCAGGAGCGCATTACAGGCCAGGCTGCTGCCATTGTCGAAGCGGGAGACCTGCTCGACGAGGCGATGCGGAGAGAGAACAGGCAGACGGAAGGGAAATGATTCAGGATCCCATGATGAAAAAACAACCTCTTTTTCCGGTTTTCCGCTTTCTGCTTCTGTTCGGCGGTCTGGCCTTGTCAGCCTGTAATCCTGCAGGACCTTACCGGCAGCCGGACGTCCCGATGCCTTCAGCTTACCGGGCTCCATCCTCTACAGCGAATGGAGGCAAGGATACGACTTCGGTCGCAACGATGCCATATGCAGCATTCTTTACCGACGTGACGCTCCGCTCTCTCATCGACAGTGCCGTCGTCAGCAACCTCGACCTGCAGATAGCGCTCAGGAACATCGATTATTCGCGCCAGGCGCTCAATGCAGCAAGGCTCGGTAACATTCCCGCCCTCGCAATCGGCGCGGACGCGAGCCGCAGCCATCCATCCGATAACGGTCCGAATGCGGTTTCTTCGGGTGATAAAAATAAACAGGATTACACGGCTTATGCCTCGATGTCATGGGAAGCCGATATCTGGGGAAAAATACACAGCAGGAAAAAGTCGGCCCTCGCCACGTACCTCCAGAGCGCTGAAGCGGCTAAAGCCGTGAAAACCAGGCTTGTTGCTGATGTCGCCCAGGGTTACTACAATCTGCTTATGCTGGACGAACAGCTTGAAACGACGAGGAAAAACCTTGCTCTTGCCGATACGACACTCAACATGATGAAGCTGCAGTACAACGCGGGACTGGTGACATCGCTTGCCGTTCAGCAGCAGGAAGCCTCCCGAGCCACGGTTGCCCTGAGCATTCCGGTTACCGAACAGCTGGTTTTCGCCCAGGAAAATGCCCTCAGCATTTTTTGCGGAAAGATGCCCGGAGCGGTGAACCGGCAGAAAAACCTGTTTTCGATAACGGTTTCCGACGACCTGCCTGCAGGCGTACCGGTGTCGCTGCTTCAGAACAGGCCTGACGTCCGCGCTGCGGAACTTGCGGTCCGGGCTGCCCACGCCAATATGGGTGAAGCCGCCGCCAGTCTCTATCCTTCCCTGAAAATCACCGCCGAAGGCGGCGTCAATGCACTCAGGGCAAGCGACTGGTTCTCATTGCCGGGCTCCCTTTTCAGCGTTGTGCAGGGTTCGCTGCTTCAGCCGATTTTCCAGCAGGGGCAGCTGAGGGCCAGGTACGAGCAGTCGAAAATATCCTGGGAAAAGTCCGAGCTCGAGTTCAAACAGACCGTTCTCAAAGCTGTAGGAGAGGTTTCCAATGTTCTCGTTCAGCTCGAAAAACTGAAAGCCGAGGAAACCCTTGCCGCAGAAAGAAGCGCAACGCTTCGAAAAGCAGTAGTCAATGCGGGGCTCCTGTTCCGGAGCGGCATGGCTACCTACCTCGAGGTTATCGTCGCCCAGACCAATGCTCTCCAGGCCGAACTCGCGCTCGCCGACATCAGGCGGCAGCACCTTTCAGCCATGGCCGAACTTTACAGGGCCCTCGGCGGCGGCTGGAAATGAACCTGTCGTCTGTTGAAGTGGCACTTTTCGGCCTCAATGCGTGAACTCCGGACGCGCTCTTCACGTTCATTTCTATAGATATTACAATGATTTCCGAGGGGAGGGCGCCATGGATGCACATGTTTTGAAATACAACGCTACGGTCAGTGAAAAAATCATGGTATCGCCCGATCTCATGATCCTTCACGTCGAGGCCGATGAACCGAGGAGCGAGTTCGAAGCCGGTCAATACCTTCTTTTGGGACTTTACGGGCACGAGAGCCGTTCATCGAACGCAGAACCGGAAGAGAAACCGCCGCAGCCGGACAAACTGATCAGGAGGCCCTACGTTATCGTTTCAGAGAGGACAGAGCGGACGCAATTCGAATTTTTCATCTCCCAGGTCAGGACAGGCCAGCTCTCTCCAAGGCTCTTCAATCTTGAAAAAGGCAGCCGCCTCCATATCTGCGGCAGCAATGCGGGCATTTTCCGCCTCGACGAAACGCCGGATGGCAGCGATATCATCATGATCGCCACCGGGACGGGTATCGCTCCATATATCAGTTTCCTTCGTTCCCACATCATCGAAAGGCCTGAAAGCAAGATGATCGTCATACAGGGAGGACGGCACCGCTGGGACCTCGGCTATTCGGGGGAACTGACCTTTCTTGAAAAACATTATGCCAACTTTTTCTATGTTCCGACCCTTACCGATGCGGATGAGGAATGGGACGGCCTGCGATCGAACATCGAAGACCTGCTGAGAAAGGATTTCATCCAGAACGAATTCAATATCACTCCGGATCCGGAACGGACCCATTTCTTCCTGTGCGGAAATCCCGAAATGGTTGCGAACGTATCGGAGTGGCTTGTGGGTTTCGGTTACAGGAGGCATCATCCCGACTCGCCCGGAGAATTCTATGTCGAGGAGTTCTGAAAGAAAATGCAAGGTGTTATTCATTACCGGTTTTCATGCGTATATTCAGGAAAGTTAAAATCCGCGAATATTTAACGTATGATAATACCATGCTCAAGGATGCTGCCGGAGTTGCAGGTGGGGCTCTGTTGTGTACACCATTGATAGGCCCTGCCATACTTCATGGATTAGCCGGTTTCCTCATCGGAGGCGCCGGACTGATCATTGCCGATTCGCTCATCAAAGAGATTGCCAATCAGATGAGCAATGTTCAGATGCCTGATGCCGGACCGGGGGATACTCAGAAAGAAGAGGACGTCCCTGCCGCCTCTCCGGGTAATGAGCCCGCCCTCTGACAGAAAGCCGACAGGCTCTCAGGGGGAGATTTACAGGCAGGAAAACGAAAGGGGACAAGTCATCGGATACCGGAGCACCGGCAGGGGATGTATTTGCCTTGCAGCAGATTCCGGTCCGGTGCGTTCAGTTGCCGATGTGAAACGGGAGCCATGATCATAACCGGCTCCCGTTTCACATCTCTATGATCTCATCCTTTTCCCTCAACGGTTGTTTGGCCATGGTCCGCCCGGACCGCCATGATTTCCGTCAGAATGCGGCGGGCCGTCGTCATGGTGCCCGCTTTCACGGCTCCCATCGTTATGGCCGCCATCCGGATGGTATCCCCCAGGTGATCCGTTGAAACCCGGTGAATGACCGTTCTTCCCGGAAGGCCCATTCTGCCACCCGTTGCCTCCCTGCTGATGCGGAGGAGGCGGAAAACCGTTGTAGCCATTTCCTGGGCCTTGATTCCATCCGCTCGGAGCGTGTCCCGGAGGTGGAGGAAATCCGGGCATATTGCGCGGATGGCCCGTAAACCGTTCCCGGTCCTGTCTGAAGCGGTTGTCCCAGTATCCTCTTTCATACCTGCGATACTCCGTATCGCGGAACCTTCTCAAATCGGGCCAATGATATCTCCTGATTACCGGCGGCAGGTCATAGTCCGGTACATGGCTCCACGGTCCGTCGTAATACCAGGCATTATACCACAACCCGTCGGAGTAGAGGTAGTACATGTTGTCAAAAAAGATCATGTCGTACGGGCTTCCCCATGAGACAAAGAAGCCGGTGTCGGGCAGGAAAATGAAATCCGGCCTGACACCGACGACAATTTCGGGAACGCCTCTCGTGCCCATGGCGACCATGAGGTGGGTAGCGTTCGCATCAACCGGTTTATTTCCCAGGACCAGTGCAGCAATACCAGCTGCCAGGAGCATATTTTTTTTCATCGCTCGAATCAAGTTCAATCGTTTTTCTGTAGCGTCATCATCGGTCGATACCGTTTGCCGGAGCATCACGAATCGGCTTCATTCATTGTGACGATGAAAATGTCTGTTTCTTGCTGGAATGGTGCATTGAATCCGGAAGGAGGGCTGTCGGGATTACCCGCAGAGTGACCGTCAACTTCGTAAAGGTATAAGGAAGGAAAGGGTCATTCGGGATAAAAAAGCCGGGCTAACTATCCAGGAGAAGGGATAGTGCCAGGAGTGCCCGGCTTGTATCATGAAAGAAAATTATTCCTTGTTGCTGTAGGTACGGATACTGGCTATGGCTTCGATGCCGTAATAGGTGTTGATCGCGACGCCGTCGGACTCTTCGGTGACCCTGAGGAAAAGGTCGCTGATGAACAGAACGGCGTCCTCATAGATTTTTCCTTCATTGATCTGTAGTTTCACACCTTTTCTGATTTTCCTCGACATGGTGCCGTGAAGGGGTACGGATGCATATTCGAGAACTTTTTCCCATGTTTGTAAAGCGCTTCCTGCCATACGATAAGATTGTTTTGTGGTTATAATATAAAAATATAAGGCAAAATATTTAAATATGCTAATAAAGTTAGTAAAAACGGTTTAATCATTGATGGTCAAATTCCCCGAAGCTTGCTTCGTGAAAGAAAAATCTCCATATGACTTCATACCCCGGTGCTTGCGGCGGGGTAATTGATTTCCCCGAGACTGGTGCATTGCGGATGTTTATCGGTGATGGTTCAGAGCCAGGGTTCCTTGTTCTCGAACGATCTTTTTCTTATCTATGTACTGGCGATGGGGTTCGCCTTCAACCGCCCTGCCCGAAGGGCTGATAACTCCTGCCTGCAACGAGAACAATAAACCGGTGTTTTCCATGGGCAGAGTTATTTTTTTAGTTGGTATCGGCGGCATGCTCGGCAGCCTGGCCCGCTATTTTACCGCAACAGGCGTTGCCCGCATCCTTCCCGCAGCATTTCCTTACGGAACCTTTGCCGTCAATGTCTTCGGATGCCTTATCATCGGCCTGATATACGGCTTATCCGCACGATCGAGCTTTCTTTCTCCTGATTGGCGCCTTTTTCTCGCGACAGGGTTTTGTGGTGGGTTCACCACATTTTCTTCCTTCTCTTACGAATGCGTCGCCCTTTTGCAGAATGGTGATGCGCTGACGGGCGCTTCCTATGTTTTCCTGAGCATGCTTGCCGGATTTGCCGCCACGGCGGCAGGGATTCTGGTTACGAGGGCCTTCTGAGGATTTTTCCGCTGTTGACGGCTGTTATCGTCTGTTGCCGGTTTCCGGTGATTTTCTGTTTCATTCAACGTTTACAAGCATCAAACATGCCACGTTTCCAGAAACTGCTCATAGCCGTTGACAGCAGCGAATGTTCATTGCATGCGGCTCAGGTCGGACTCGATCTTGCCAGGGAACTCGATGCGGAAACAGCAATGATTTATGTTGTCGATACATCGAAAACGATAGGAAACCCCGATACGGGAGTCACCCGTGAAGATGCGCTTATTGTCCTGAAGAAAGAGGCGGAAGCGGTTTTTGAGCAGATCGCGCAAATGGCGGGCAATATGAAACTTTCCCGCTTCATGCCCGAAGGACATCCGTCGGATGAACTTCTCAAGCTTGCGGACTTCTGGAACGCCGATCTTCTCGTCATGGGCACCCATGGTTACAAAGGATGGCTGCATTTCCTGAAAGGCAGCACTGCCGAACATACCATACGTTTTGCCACCCTCCCCGTCATGGTTGTTCCTGCTCGGAACCCACACCCCTGAGTGTTGCAGTGTGATCGGTTGATGATTTTGCGTGTGATATGTCTTGTGTGTATGACATGGCAATGGTCGTCTTCCTCTACCTGTGAGGAATACCCTTCACCGTATTCGCAATCAAAAAAGCAGAAAGAGTCGTTGCGGTCAGTCAGGAATCGGCGGTTTGATAGTGGTTTGGCGGTGCCATAAGGGATAAATCATCCGTATGGAAATGATAAACGGTTGTCCCGAAAATAAACCGTAACAGCCGTTATGTGTGTTTGATCCTGCTTTACTCAAGTCATTTTATAACCGGAAGAGGAGGCTGTGTCCCTGATGGATGTGGAGGAAGAGGTGCTAATGGCTGTGGTGGAGGAGCCCCACTGCCATTAGATGGTGGCAGTGGGGCAGATGGCTTTATGCTTTCAAAGTGGTGCCTGTCCTGAAGGAACTGATTATCCCGAAACATTTTGTCATGCAGGAGGTATTCCCTATCGCGGAATTTTCTCATATCACTCCAGCGATAGCGCATGAAAATTACAGGAAGACGATTTTCCTGAATGATGTTCAAGGGTCCGTTGTAATAATAGGCATAATATTACTTCCTACGCCAATGCAGATAAGAGATATCGTTATAAAAAATAATATGATATTGCCGGTTTATATTAAATGAAAAAACCGAGGTCTGGTTATGGTCTCATATTGAAAACGAAATCCGGGCCTGAGCAAGTAGTCATCGCATACACATTTCTGTGTTTTGCCTGAATATCAACAGAATGAACAGAACAGAGTAAACCAGCAATTACAACTCCGAAGAATACCGTTATATCATTCGGACCTCATCGTTAACCGCTATTAAATGTGTGGAATACAGGAAAAACAGGAAGCAATATTTTTCAATTGAATGGCAATATTAAACCGGCAATGGATCTTGCAATATTCAAGTGTCCATTACCGGCTTCCAACACAACCAACAAAAAAAAAACATTGACTGGTATAAAATAATTCCGTTTGTTACTGCAAAAATTAACATATATCTTTTTGATAAAAGAAATAAAACTGAATATGTCTTTTTTTAAGATATTGTGAATATATGCTTTGCTTGAAATAATTTATTTGATTCCATTGGCTTGTGATGGAAAATATAGGTAATTCACGTATTAAGATAATTGAAGTAAAATCAAGTGGGCTTATCAGGCAGAACTATCAGGTGTTTAAGTATGTTTACATTCAGGCTGTTAACGCTAAGCTATATTACATAATCAGTTACTGAATCACTATGTCATCAGGTAATAATGATTTCTTCCTCTTTAAGGATTACTCAGAGCCCGCATTCATAATCGATCCTGAAGGCACAATACTCGAGGCAAATGCGGTTTTCAGCGACAGATTTTTCGAGGAGTCAGGGGATGTTCGCGGTTTGAATGTCTTCGACCTGATCGCAAATATATTTAAAGAGCCGGGGCTTGCTGCCAGTCGAAAGATTATGGTGGATAAAGTAATTAAAGCGGGGAAATATACGGTTTTCGATGATGAATCAGGTGGCCGTTTTTTCAGGAACTCCATTTATCCACTTAAAACTCCGAAAGGCATTATCACCCGTCTTCTGATTGTTGTCAGGGACATTACAGCGCAGGTCGAGTCAGAGAAAAAGGCAAGGAAAACGGATCTTGTCTACAAAGCGCTTCTGAACGCTATTCCGGGTTCTGTCTTTGTCATTGAAGATGATTGTCTTATTCACACCTGCAATGATTACGCACTTGAAATTTTTGGTGATCACAACGGAGAAATACATGCCGACAATTTTCTGGAGCTCATTTTTCATGAAGATCAGTCGCGGATAAAAGAAAAGCTCGCTGATCTAGTCGACTCGGGTTTTGTTGAGGTTGAAGAAGCAAGAATGCATACCCTTAACAACCGAAAAAGGTATGATTGGTTCAGTATCAATGCTCAAAGAGCGGTCATCGACAGCCGTACCTATCTTGTCCTGGTCTGTATGGATATCAATCAGCTGAAAAATGACGAAACGCGGCTGATCGGGTATAAAAAATGGATGCTGATGGCCATGGAATCCGGAAACACCGGACTTTGGGACTGGAATATCAAAACAGGCGATACGCTATGGTCAAATAAAATCTGGGAGCTTTACGGGATTGAAAAATCATCGGCACTTTTTCCATCCTTCAAGCTTTGGGAAACATCAGTTCATCCCGACGACAGGAATGAGGTTGTCGGGGCCCTCATGGAAGCGGTGAAACTGTTGGCTGATCTGAATATCGAATATCGCGTTGTTCATAGGAACGGCGCAATTCGCTGGATTCTTGTCAACGGAAAACCAGTTTTTAACAGTAATGGAGAGGTTGACCGGTATTGCGGCATTGCCATTGATGTCACCGATCAGAAACAATTGGAAGAAGAGATTGGCCTTACTCGCGAACACCTCTATTTAGCGCTCGAAAAATTACATATCGGCTGGTTCCACACAAATCTCAAGGACTACACATCTATCAGAACGCTCGAACATGCCAGGATTTTCGGCTATGACTCCCTGGATTACGCATGGTCCTTTGAGGAATTTCTCAAACACATTGTCGATGAGGACCGGGAGAGAGTAAAGAACATTATATTTGATTCGATTTCGAACAACAAGGATTTTATTGTTGAGTGCCAAATCAACGCAGCTAATGGCGAAAAGCGCACGATATGGGCATCAGCATTCATTCAGTATGACAGTCACGGAAAGGCTTCTCATATTCTGGGCATGGTTCAGGATATCACTGATCGGCTGGTCCTGATCAACAGGTCCTGAAGCCGATTACGGTCTACTCATCGTATTTTAAAGTTTTCTGTCGGACAGGATGTTTCCACGCGGGACGCCGTTAAGATGCGGTCTTTTTTTTCTTAAGGGCTTTCAAGGGATGAAAGGGCATAGTTCGGTCTTGAAGACGGAGGTTTCTGCGTGGCTTCTGGCGGATGAGCGGTTCCGGGACGCCGGTACCGACTGGATTGCCGTTTAACGTTTCCTGTTTCTGGCTGCAGATGCACCCATTGTGGAAGTGGTTGCCTTTTTGGTAGTTGATAATACCATCGGCCTTGCAAAATCCAGTCTCCGATAAAAAATTTCAGCTCATAGCGTTTTAAGGGCGTTCAGCAGTTCGGATGCCCTGAACGGCTTTTTCAGGGTTTTGTGGGCGCCAAGGGCATGGGCCAGCAGGAGGTAATTTTCCGGTTCAGGCTTGCCTCCGCCGGAAATCGCGAGGATTTTAATTTCCGGATATTGTTTCCTGATGTCCTTTATCGTTTCAATGCCCTCTTTCTCTGGCATGATAATATCGGTGATGACAATCTCTATCTCCGGATGATCCTGCAGGACGCTCAGTCCCTTTAATCCGTTTTCCGCTTCGATGACCGTGTAATCTGCACCTCTGAAGCTGACGCTGATAAAGTTCCAGCGGGGTCATCGTCGATGATGAGAATGTTCATGTTGCCATAGTTGCGGATTGTCATTGATGCAGATGCAAAACAGTATTGATGGCGATAACAAGGGTTTCAACCTTGACCGGTTTCTTCAGTACCTGGCGGATGCCGTGTTTTTTCAGTTCATCGAAATTGTCCATGTCTTTTCCGTATCCCGTCATCAGGATAACCGGCATATCGGGCCTGCATTCGTGAATTTCCGAAGCAACTTCGAACCCGGTCATTTCCGGCATCGTCAGGTCGGTGATGACCAGATCGAAATCATCGGGTGACTGCCGGAACAGCTCGATTGCCTTGTGCGGCGAATTGAGAGCCCGTACCCGGTGGCCAAGTTCGGTCAACATGATGGTGACAATCTTGAGGGTAGTTTCTTCATCGTCGATGAACAGTATTGTCCCATTTTCTTTCAGAACAACATCTTGCCGATGCATGCAGGTTATTTTCTGGTCGACGAGCGGCAGATAGATATGGAACGAACTTCCTTTTCCCGGTTCGCTTACAACATCGATCACCCCTTTGTAACCGGTTATGATGCCGTGAACGACCGAAAGACCGAGGCCGGTACCTTTGTTGACCGGCTTGGTGGTGAAGAACGGTTCGAAGATATGGTCCATCGTCATCTTGTCCATTCCACATCCCGTGTCGGATATGGTCAATCGGGCATAGGGCTGGTCATGAAGTTCAGGCAGCCTTTTCAGGAGATTCGTGTCGGGATTGACTTCATCCAGTTTTATCGAGAGCGTTCCGCCTGTTTTCTCCATCGCATGGTAAGCATTGGTGCAGATATTGACGATGACCTGGTGGATTTTCGATGGATCGGCAAGAATATTCCTGCATGACGGATCGATCTGCTGTTCGATCCTGATGTTTGCAGGGATTGCCGGATGAAGGAGTTTCAGCGCTTCTTCAACGATGGACTGCACACACACGACGACCGGTTCGCTGACCTTTTCTTTGCCGAACGTGAGGATCTGGGAAACAAGGTTCTGTGCCCGTTCGGCAGCAATCATGATTTCCCGGAAATAATCCTGTAAAGGATCATCTTCGGTGAGTTTCATGGTGCCCATTTCAGCAAAACCCATAATCGGAGTAAGAATGTTGTTGAAGTCATGTGCGATACCTCCGGCAAGGGTCCCGATAGTTTCAAGCCGTTTCGTTTTCTGGATACGAGATTCAAGTTGCCTGTTTTCTTCTTCCATCATCTTCTGTCGGGAGATATCGAGTACGATGCCCACATATTTCAAAACATTGCCATTGCTGTCTTTGACAGGATTTCCCTTGCACAGGAGCCATCGGATATTGCCTGTGCTGTCTTTAATCCTCCAGTTTGCGTTTAACTCTGATGCATTGTTTACTGCATCTGCAATGGCCTTTTCATATGTTTGCCGGTCTTCTGGCAAGACTGAGTTCGCCATATAATCGAAAGTGAGGGGAAAGCTGTTCGGCTCAGCATCATAAAGTAGCCAGAGTTCATCAGACCAGTAGTTTTGATTGGTGGTCAGATCGGACTCCCATATCCCTGCATTTGCGGCGTTCAGGATGTAGTGCACCCGCTCATTGCTTTCAACGAGTGCTTGCTGGACTCGCTTCTGCTCGGTTATGTCCTGCAGAATAAGGAATGAGAGCCATCGGTTTTGCACCTGAATTTTTTGCCCGTACACTTCGATGTCGTGAAGTGAACCATCGGCTATACGGTGTGTGACGGTAAACACACGCGTTGAGGTAGTTTTCCATACATCGAGGCGTTTTCGGGAAGTTTCAGGTTTATCGGTACTTAGGTTGATCACATTCATACGGATCAATTGCTCTCTTCTCCAGCCGTAAAAATCGACAGCGGCATTGTTCACATCGACGATATTTCCGGTTTCCGGGTCGAGGACTATCATGATAGCTGAGTGCTGTTCGAAGAATTTCCTGAAACGCTCTTCACTTTCCCGGAGGGCTTCTTCGGCTTTTTTAATGTGGGTTACATCACGTGCGGTAATGACCGAGCCGGTAATGTTGCCTTCACTATCACGTATAGGTCCGAAGTTGTAGCTGCCGATCCACTTTTCGCCGGTATCCTTACGCTTCAGCACACATTCGAAAGCAACGGCTGTTTCTCCGCGTAAAGCCCGCGGTAATGGCCATTGTTCAAATGTAACAGGTGTGCCGTCAGGCTTGCACAGCTCAAAGATTGCCGGGTAGTCGGTCAGAGTTGTCAGGTACTCGTTTTTGTCCCTGAATCGATGGAAAGTTGCGAATGCGGTGTTGAATTCGATAAACCGGCCTTTCGGGTCAGAAATAATAACGGCATCGGTCATACTTTCCAGGGCAGCATCGAGGATGGCTTTGTTTTCAAAGAGCTCATCCCAGAGCTTTTTCTTTTCGGTGATGTCTTCCTTGACTGCGACGAAATTCGTGACATTTCCCGCATCGTTACGGATAGCGGAAATGACGGCGTTCTCCCAGTACAATTCGCCATTTTTCTTTTTGTTGTGGAACTCGCCATTCCAGACCTTTCCAGAAAGAATGGTTTTCCAGAGATTTTCGTAAAACTCTCTGGACATCATGCCTGATTTGAGGATACGGGGGTTCCGACCTTTCGCTTCCTCCAGGGTATATCCTGTACTTGCTGTAAACATCGGGTTGGCGTACTCGATGTTTCCTTCGGGGTCGGTTATAACGACTATCGCCGGGCTCTGTTCAATTGCGACGCTTAGTTTTTTCAGCGTTTCTTCTGCCCTCTTGCGTTCCGTGATATCATGGATGATAGCGTAAATAATGAACTTCCCGTTGATGAATACCTTTTGTGCGAAAACTTCAACATTTCGGACACTGCCGTCGGCTTTTTTATGAAGCGACTCAAAATGTCTGTTATCAGATTTGTTCCATTCTTTGTGGATTTTTTCGAAGATTTCCGACGGAAAAGCATTGATATCTTTTATATGCATCCTGCAGAGCTGCTCATGTTTCCAGCCGTAAAACTGCACCGCGGAACTGTTTGCATCGAGGATATCGTTGTTTTCCAAATCTACCAGAAGCATCGCGGCGGTATGCATTTCGAAAAATTTCCTGAACCGTTCCTCACTCTCTTTAAGCCTCTGCTCCGATTCTTTCCGCTCGGTTGTATCTGTTCCTATACCGACAAGAAAAGGATGTCCGTCAATGATTACCCGTCTCGCGGAACAACTGAACCATCGAAATTCAGGTCCACCCCGGAGAAGTATTCTTCCATCCACGTTTGCATCGACACCGGTTTTCATTGTCTCAGCAATGGTTTCTCCCACGAGCGCCCTGTCTTCAGGATGAACCGTATCAATGACCCGGATTGCGGACATCTCGCTATCGGTTTTCCCTGCAATAACTTCGCGATCAAATGCATTCCATCCTGCATAGTTGCCGTTTTCATCGATGATGTAGAACGGGCCGGGGATACTGTCGATAATGGTTTTGTTGAGTGCCTCCGCTTTGTTGCTGGATTGTCTGGCCTCTTTCAGGTCGGTAATATCGACAACACTGCCGACATAGCGGGAAATATTGCCAAAGGCATCCTTGAAAGGAATTGCCCGTATCATCAACCAGTGCAAGGAACCATCGCAATGTCGTGTGCGAACCTCGAGCGTAAAAGGAGCATTGTTCTTTAATGCTTCAGAAGATTGACGTTTGATGCTTTCACGGTCTTCTTCGAGGATTAATTTCAACCAGTTTTCATAGCTTGGTTCGCAGGCGTTTTTGTCAATGCCGTATAATTGCCAGACTTCATCGGACCATTTGCTGGAGCCTGTTCTGAGGTTCCATTCCCAGCTTCCGGTTTTTGACTGGGCGAGAATGAACCGAAGCAGCTCATTGCTCATCGAGAGATCTTGTTCAGCTTTTTTGTATTCATCGATATCAGTTCCGGAGCAAACCAGAAATATTTCATCATCGACGATTATTCGTTTTACCGTTATTCTGAACCATTTATATTCAGGCCCACCCTGTATCAGCACTCTGATATCAGCAGTTACATCAGAACCTTTCAGTAGAACTGTTTGCAGCTTTTCTACAACGAAGGTTTTGTCTTCAGGAAAGAACAGTTGAAAGGGATCATAGCTTGAAAGGTCATCGGATTCATTACCGGTAATTAATTTTCTGAAATTCGAATTAAAGGAAATGATCGTTGGCTTGGGATCGAGAACGACGTAAGGGCCCAGGAATGCTTCCATTGCCTCTTTACTGAATGAGAAGTGTTTTTTTGTGTTTTTTTCAGCGACCGTTGCTGCAGTTATGTCCTGGGCAAACACATAGAGCATGTCGCATTTGCCGTTTTCGCCGATAACAGGATAGAGCATATTCCTGAAATATCGACCACTCGAACAGTCTTCAAATATGATACGCTGACCGGTCTTGAAGGCTTTTTCGACCTGTTTCCGGCGATTTTCAGTGACATCGCCGCCTGAAAATTGAAACACGTCCTTTCCGATGCAATCTTCGGGCTTTAAACCTAATATGGCAGCAAATGCGTTGTTCGCATCGAGAATATTCCCCTTGCAGTCGATGAGGAATTTCGGTTCCGGGCTTTCTTCAAAAACAACCTGGTAGGTGAGCTCTTTTTGAGCCGCCTTTCTATTTCGACTGGTAAGCATAATAGATGCCCCCTTTTTTCCTTTTGCAAGTTGTTCTCTATGAATTCGTCTATGATAGTCTTTGGAGGGGATTGCGGCTCAACTGGTGTAAGCTGTAAAGTAAATAAACAACATTCTGTGATGGGTGCCAAAAGATGGGTTCCTGAACAGCTTCAGGACGACGTGCTGACGGTAAATTGTTCTTGGACAAGATCCTTTGGGTGATGTATAAAAAGCGTTTATCTTCTCTCCGCCAGATTGCCTCGTCAACTGTCGTTTATCGAAACTCATAAAATTTAAACCAATCAAAAATCCTTGCCGGATATAAAGCAGTATTGTCGGTTTCCTCACTCTTTGCGTAATATTGCCGCCATCCCTCGAACCCTCAACAGTAAAAGCAATGCTTGCAGTCCATCACGATAAGGTCGGGATAGGGCAGAAGCTGATTTCCTCTTTGACTGTCCAGGACTGCTGGCAGTTCAGGGCATGGTTGACAAATGGCAACTTTTCTCAATCCACGCAGAGCAAATATTTCGGCCTGTTCCGGTCCATGCTGAAAGATGTGAATATGTCGGGCACACCTCCATCGGGCTGTATGATCGAGTCAATGCGATTGCCAGGTGCAAGGCCTCGAAGGAATACCTGTCACAAGAGGAGCTCGTCAAGCTCTTTGTAACTCCAGTGAGAAGCAGCCGTACAAGAAAGGTTTTCTCTTCAGCTGTTTGACCGGGATGAGGCATAGTGACCTTAAGGCTCTGAGATGGTCGAATGTTCATGACCAACCTGATGGAAGATGTGAACTCAGGTATAAGATGGTCAAGACAGGGAAGGAACATATCCTGCCGATAGGATCCCAGACGCGGCAGGTCTTGGGTGAAAGGATGAACCCTGGTGATTGCGTTTTGCCCTATACACCATCCATCCAGTCAGTAAACTATACGGTCCATCGTTGGCGCGTTCGGGCCGGGATCACGAAAAAGATTTCTTTTCATTCAGGCCGGCACACATTTGCGACGCCGGCGCTTTCTAACGGGGTGCCGCTGAAGGTAGTGAGTGATTACTTGGGACATAGCTCTGTTACCCAGACAGAGGTATATGCTCGATTGCTCGAAGATGAGCGGAATCGATACGTAGGGGCTGTTATGTTGAGTGTTCCAGTTTAGATGAGTACTTTTTTGATTTAAAATACCTCTATATTGCATTTTAGATACTCTTTTGCTCAACTTGAAGAGTTTCTATTGGTTTTTAATGCCAAAAACTTAACTTATAAGTGAAAAAAGGCTTTGAAATAGTCGAATATGACTCAGGTGAAGGAGGAACACTGTATTCGATCCGATTCGAAGGAGAATCGATTAATGAATTGGATAAGTTTCTTTTAAATAAAGACTTGAAGCGACGTGCTGATTTTAGGAAAGTGAGTGCTCGTCTTCTTCAAATGGTGGATTATGAAGGATTTAAACTGGAGAGTTTTGAGCATGATGGTTCTAAAATGGATTCAGTTGTTAAACTAAAATATGGTGGTATCCGTTTATTCTGTTTAAGGTGGGGAAATACATTGCTTATTGCTGGAGGAGGGGGAATAAAATCTACCCAAAAAACACAGCAGAATCCTGTTCATGATGAGATCGTAAAAAATTTACAAATGATCGAAAAATTGTTGGAAAAAAGGAAAAAAACTAAAGAGATTGATATCTGTTATGATGATGGTAAAATTAGCGGAAATTTAAATTTTACTACAGGTGATACATTATGAGCTCCTCCATTCTTAGACAAATTGTACAAAATGTTCCTTTTCTGACAAGAAAACTTGTCAGGAAACAGAGTGAGTTTTCTACTACAATATCTGAGTTGCTTGAATCAACTGGAATGACACAACGCGAACTTGCTGATAAACTTGGTAAGCAGGAATCTTATGTTAGTAAAATGTTATCTGGATGGTCAAATCCGACACTAAAAACTATTGTTGAATTTGAAGTTGCTTTGGGGGTAGATATAATAGAATTTAAAATTAAGCCTAATAAACATCAAATCGCATCTTTTATATTTGAAACTGCTTATGGTATCCAGAATAAATTGAACACTGAACAACAAAATTTGATATCTATAAGTCCCATTAAAGTGGAAACAGAGCCTTATTTAAAATTTGTGGATTGTACCCCTTCAGCGGCTTAATTATATGAAATAGATGAATAATAAAGATAATAAAGAATTTGGCTTTAGATTTCATGGGTTTAAAATTGTCAAGTTTTCCTATGAACAGCAGGACGACGTTGATAATGGTGAAGATTTTGAATTCCAAGTAGGAATATCTCTCGGTTTTGCAAAAACAGATGCAGAGGATATTGAGCAGATTAATATAAAAGTATCAGCTTTAATTGAAAGAAAAAGTATAAATAAGGAAGTGGCAAATATTGAGGCAATCAGCGTTTTTCAGACGAAAGAATTTTCCAAAATACCAGAAAATAATAATTGTTTGAAATATCCAAAACCATTTATTATTACCCTTGTTTCATTAGCTATTTCAACAACGAGAGGTGCAATATTAGCAAAAGGTGGAGGGTCATTTTTAGAACTTATGCCAATGCCTCTTATTGATCCAAAGGAAATAGTTGAAAATTTTCAACAACCGAATTAAGAAAACACGGAAAGGTCATCTAAATAATATATAGATTTTGATTTGTTTATAAAGCCCGGTTAGTTCCGTGTTTTTATATTATTTTAATTACATTTATATAATAATCGGACGTGACCCTGGATTCATGATTCGTTAAGGAAAGAATGAAACGCGATCAACCACAAACGCACTGAAAGGCTCTACAGGGAAGAAAATCTTATCCTGAAGGACATGAGACAGAGGAAGGGAAGGTAAGGGCTCTGAAGCTTTTCTGAGGCACCTTACCGATCAGAGATCTATCCAGTTTATCCCCCATCCATTCCGTATATTGACACTAATAGTTTTTCCCGAATAAAAGAGCAACATGAACCATCAGGGAAAACCCATAATGTCAGCGGAAGATCTCCAGAAACAAATAGATGAGCTGAAGAGGATACTCCAATATCAGGAGATGGAGCTTGCCAGGATTGCCGTTGCTGCTATGGAGAAATCGGCAAGATTGAAAAATTTGATCGTGATACTGTCATCGCTTGATATTGATCCTGAGGTGAAGCAGGGGTTGATTAATAACTGCCAGGAGCTTGTTGATCAAAACAGGTCTGATCAAACGATATGGTCAGAAGCCGCGGATGCAAATACCGATTTTCTTTCAAAAATCCAGAAAAGGTTCCCGGATTTGACTCAGAAGGAATTACGGATACTGCTCCTTATCAGGCTCGATCATACCAATGAACAGATCGGAAAGATTTTCGGTCTATCAGCAAGAGGGGTTGAAAGCGTTCGATACAGGATGCATAATCGTTTAGGCATGAAATACCATCAGCCGATCAAGATATTTCTGGAATATATGGACTTGTAGCCCCTTGGATAAACGTGGCTTGTTTGCCTCTAAACTTCTCCGGCCCTTTGTCTATTTCTCGTCTATTTTCTGTATATTCACCGTAGAAGTACCTGGTTGTAGCCTCTTTTAAATCGGCCCCACGGTATCAAATCCCCCATCCTTGTTGTTGTTTAAAATCATGGACCGATACACTGAAAATGAAGTAGAGTGCGGCATATCCGCTTATGAGTTCGGTGATGACTGGATTCATATTGAGTTTAGTGGTGGTGTAGTATATGAGTATACATATGCGTCGGCAGGCGCCCACTATGTTGAAATGATGAAGCGTCTTGCTAAAGCTGGCGTGGCTTTGGATGAATTTATTAAAAACCATGTGAAGCATAAGTACTCACGACGAGTACGTTAGTCAATCGTTAAGGATTTTGTTTATGACCGCCAGATTTATTCCCCCTTGATGTTCCTCTCTGTGATTTCATTGTGGGCTTGAGAAAAGATGTTGCCGGTCGATGGTCAGAGTTATTGGAAGTGATCAGATCGATAATGGTCCTGAATTCATCGGCAAGGCACTCGATGTCTGGACGCATCGTCATGGGGTAAAACTAATGTTAAACCGGCCAGCAAACCCGTTGACAATACCTACATTGAAAGCTTCAACGGTAGGCTTCGGGATGGATGCCTGAACGTGAACTGGTTTATGAGTCTGGATTATGCCAGGGAGCTTATAAGGCAATGGCAGAAGGATTGCAATTCCATACGGCTGCACAGTTCATTAGGACGGCTGACACCGGAAGAATTTTTGGTGAAGCTAACGGATTTTTGCCAAGAAGAAGTGGTCTATTGAAAGGGGACACGTTCCAAATTAATCATCAATTCACTCAAACTAACATTCATCCTTTTATGAAATCCAGAACTGTCTGTATCGGTATCCTGATTTCCTGTATGTTCCTTTTCTCCTGCTCGTACGACAAAGCCAATAAAAAAGAAAAAACTGCAGAAAAAGAAAAAACTGCCTCATCCGATCCGGCGATAAAAAACGACCTCACCGAAATGGAACTGAAGGGAAAGGTAAAATACAAATCAGAGTCCATTCTGATTCTGATTGACAGAAATGGGGAGCCTCAGAAAAGCAAACTGGATTACAGGGAAATATTCAATTTCAACGAAAAGGGAAACCGAATCAGGTTTGAATATTATAATTCTGATGACAAGCTGATGAATTCCACTGCTTATACCTACGATGAAAAAAACAATCTGAAAGTTGAAATTCGCAAAGATGCTGATGGCCAACCTG
>JAAXXY010000041.1 GCA_013334225.1 Chlorobiaceae bacterium | reverse complement strand
AATACATTGTTGTCGACCAGCAATCGTAAGGTTGCCGGAGTATGGCTGGCACGAGCCGTATGAGCGGAGACGCTCACGTACGGATCTGTAGGGGACTGGAGGTGAAACTCCTCCGGTCTACCTGGCGTGGGTACTGGGGACTGGGAAATAGGGATTGGATGAATATGTTTAAGCTCCAGAGGAGCGGAATATTGGTAGCCAGGGGTGAAACCCCTGGAAAAGGAATAAAAAAATCGGGTTCAGCTCCGGAGGGGCGGCATGTCGGTACACGGGGCTTCCGCCCCGGGATTGATGGGCAGAGATCCTGTATCATGTCCTTTATCCTGTCAATTCAAGAAAATATTGCCAGATTTTTAACCAATATGCCGCTCCCGAAATGTCGGGAGCTGAACCCAAATATTTGGGAATGCCATACCCGGGGCTTACACCCCGCGCTACCAATGTTCCATCCCTTCGGGACTGGGGAATGGGGAGTGGGGGTGACAGCTTCGGTGTTTACCTGTCATCCTGAACGAAGCATAGCGCTGTGAAGGATCCATCTTCCCATAAAACGGAAAAATCTGGATTCTTCACTCCGTTCAGAATGACAAGAAAAAGGAGTTTATTCTGAAAGATAGTTGATACTCTTAATCGTTGGAGTAATAAAATCTTTTCCCAGTACCCAGTACCCAGTACCCAGTACCCAGTACCCAGTACCCAGTACCCAGTACCCAGTACCCAGTACCCAGTACCCAATCCCCAGTACCCACTCAGTTCTCAGTCCTCAGCACTCAGTCCTCCCACCTCCCCGGGGTTTACACCCACGGCTACCGATATTCCGCTCCTCCGGAGCTGATATTTCCAATTCCCATTACTCACCGGCGGCGCGCTGCAGCCTGTCCCTGATAGCCCGGCCGAGCCCGCAGTTTTCGGGAAGCTCGCAATAGATCACCCTGATGCCTTCGGCATCGCACTGCCTGAAGAAACTGAACAGCTCTTTTCCGTACTCTTCGAGGCTCCTGCATGATTTTGCAATTGATATTCCTTTCGGAGGTTCTTCTCGTCCGATATATGCCGAGTGAGGAGCGGCGGTTACAGTTTCACCATGTCTGATGAGAACGATCGATGCCGCCGGAGCATAATGAGGGTATTTGAGCCCCGGGCTTTTGGGGACGACATTTTTTTCGGTATGAGTGGCCGGTATCGTTTCCGGGACAACTTCCTGCAGCTGCTCGAGCGTGACAGCCCCTGTTCTCAGGAGGAGCGGTACCGGTCCGGTGCAATCGACTATCGTTGATTCAAGACCGATCTTGCTTGGATTGCCGCGAAGGATACAGCTGATTTTTCCGGCAAGATCCTTGTATACCGTTTCCCAGTTGGTGGAGCTTGGTATTCCCGAAATGTTCGCTGACGGTGCGGCAACCGGGCAGCAGGCCCTTCGCAGGAACTCGTGTGCAACAGGGTCGGATGGGCATCTGACACCGACCGTGTCAAGACCGGCCGTAACCGAATCGGGTACATGGGGATTTTTCTGCAGCACAACTGTCAGAGGTCCCGGAAAAAACCGTTCGATCAGTTTCACTGCGTATTCATTGAGCCCGACAGCAACGTCGCCTATCTGTCCGGTATCGGCAACATGAACGATAAGCGGGTTATCGGAAGGCCGTCCTTTTGCAATGAAGATATGCTTCACCGCTTCAGGATGACAGATGCAGGCTCCGAGCCCGTAAACGGTTTCAGTTGGAAATGCGACGACATTACCTGCGTTGAGGAT
The DNA here is from genome assembly GCA_013334225.1 of Chlorobiaceae bacterium. Taxonomy (GTDB): domain Bacteria; phylum Bacteroidota; class Chlorobiia; order Chlorobiales; family Chlorobiaceae; genus Chlorobium. The sequence goes on along the minus strand of JAAXXY010000041.1, from coordinate 21,493 downwards.
TTCAGCGGCTTCTTCCGGAGAATCGGTGATTATGGTCTGCATAATGGCAGGAATTGAGGGGAATTAAGGGCAGAAGTCGAGCAAGCCGATTTTCCCGGGCAGAAAGAGGTGATAAAGGAGCATACCCAGAGAAGCGCTCACAGCAGGGATGGTCAGATTGTCATCGATCCTGTAGCTGCCGATCGAAACCACGAAAGCTTCGGTAACGGTGCCTGCGACAGCCATGACGATCCCGATTCGCGGATCGAGACCGGGAACGATAAGGACAATAATGATTGCGGAAAGCAGGAAGGCGATGCTGCCCTCCATGCTTTTTTTCCCGAAACGGTGTCTGCCTATTGTTTTTCCTGCGATGGAAGCAAACGTGTCTGAAACAGCGACCATGGAAAAGCATGCAACCGCGATGACCTTGGGAAAGAAAAACACGAGGAAGACCGCGGACATCATGATGCAGGTTGCTCCGTTGAACTGAATGTGCCTGCTCTCCAGTTCATGTTCCCTTAAAATCGAACTGAAGGTGTCGTGATACCATTTTGAAACCGGGGAGATAAAATTTTTCATCAGGTCGACAGTAAAAAAACCTGCAAAGAGCGGCAGGAGAATCGTCAGGGCAAGGTCCCTGCTGATATGGCAATAGATTAATGGTATGGAAAGCGACGAAAGATGAATGGCTTTTCTTGCAATTTCATAAGGAAGGTCAAGCCGGTCGTTTTTTTCCATGTCAATCGTGCCGAAAGGATAATGAAGATGTATTCTCACCGGAGGATTGGCTGGCTGCCGGTTCTGGCTGGAATATACAAGTAAATCTTCGTAAGAGAAAAACGGTCATCAGGATGATGTATAAAATCTGCAGACAGGAGTGAAGGAACGTTTAAACCTTCCGGAGGCTTCCATTTCCCTTTCAAAACGTATATTTTAAAGCGCTTTGTAAATCGTGTACACTCTATTTTCATGACGACTCCTAATTTAAGGGTAGCAGCCATCGACCTCGGAACAAACTCATTCCATATGATTGTTGTCGAGGACAGCAAGGACAAGGGGATTGTGGAGATTGACCGGGTCAAGGATATGATCTGTATCGGCCGGGGCAGCATTTCATCCAAAATGCTCGATGAAGAGGCGATGCTGGCAGGTATTGCAGCCCTGAAAAACTTTCTTGTTCTTGCCGCCCAGCATGGCGTATTACCTGAAAATGTTATAGCATTTGCAACCAGTGCCATCCGTGAAGCGAAAAACAAGGAGGATTTTCTCCGGAGGGTCAGGGAGGAAACCGGTCTCGAGGTAAAGGTCATATCCGGCAGGGAGGAAGCGGAATTTATCTATTACGGGGTCCGTAACGCCGTGACGGTCGGCCAGAACCCGGACCTTCTGTTCGATATCGGCGGAGGATCGGTGGAGTTCGTCATTGTCGACAGCGAGGGCATACAGCTTCTCGAGAGCCGGAAAATCGGTGTCGCCAGGATGATCGAACGGTTTGTGACAGCCGATCCGATTTCAATCCATGAAATCAGCCTGCTCGAACAGTTTTTTGCAGCGGAAATGGTTACTGCGGTTGAAAAAGCGGCAACCCTTGGAGTGCAACGTGCCATAGCATCATCAGGAACGGCACAGAATATCGCCCGGATGATCCGGTCCATGAAGGGGGTTGAATGTGATGTTTCGCTGAACAACAGCGCATTCAACCGTAAGGATTTCAAAGCACTGTATAAAGCGGTGGTCCCTCTTGGTGCGGCTGAACGCAGAAAAATGACCGGCCTCGATGAAAAAAGGGTGGACCTCATCATTCCGGGCCTGATCCTTGTCGATATGATTTTCAAGCTTTTCGGCCTGAAGGAGATCTATGTCTCGGATTCCGCTCTCCGTGAGGGTATGGTCCTGCACTACCTGAAGAACCTGCCCCATCTCCACATCAAAGGGGTTGAACCTTCACCGGATATCAGGCGGGAAAGCGTTTACGAGCTTGCATTCCGATGCGGCTGGAACCGGGCGCATTCGGAACAGGTTGCAAGTCTCGGCATGCAGCTTTTCGACAGTCTCGCCGATCTGCATCAGCTTGACAAGTCATGCAGGGAACTGCTCGAATACGCTTCACTGCTCCATAATATCGGCTGCTTCATATCGATCCCTTCCCATCACAAGCATAGCCAGTACCTCATCCTTCATGGCGACCTGCGCGGTTTTTCACCGGAAGAGATCGCCATTATCGGCAACGTGGCGCGTTATCACCGCAAGTCGCCACCTACCGAAAAACATGGTGCTTACAGCGCGCTCAGTCCCGTAAACAGGCGTGTCGTCGATGTGCTTTCCGGCATACTCCGTCTTGCCAACGGTCTCGAGCGCGGTCACAGGCAGAATATCGAGTCCATTCAGTCGGAAGTGAACGGAGACCTGATTGTCCTTCGGCTGAAAGCCCGGTTCGAACCCGATATCGAAATATGGGCGGCCGACCAGTTGAAACCGCTGCTGGAAAACGTACTGAAAAAAACAATTGTCATCGAGCCTCGCTGAAATGAAGCCACCGGCTGACCTGGACCGAACCGCCGGTCTTTTTATGCGCCATGGGACGCTCTGGTTTGAATCGGCATTCTGCCGGAAGCGCGGGTGCGAAGCACTGCTTTTTTCAAATCCGGTCGAAGAGGTTGTCCTCGAGTCCATCTCCGGGATCGAGGCATTTTTCAGGACCATCGAGGAGAAGCTCGATGCAGGTTATTACCTTGCGGGCTGGCTTGATTATGAAGCGGGACCTGGATTTGAGCGCTCGCTTGTAAATTCCTGTGACGGGTCCCGTACTCCTTCACCGCTTGCCTGGTTTGGCGTCTACCGGGAGCCTGAACAATTTTCGCCGGTTGAGGTTGAGGAGCTGTTCAGTCGACGGAACACCTGTTTTCAAGATGAACAGGAGGAATTATCCGGCCTGTCGTTCAATCTTTCCAGTCAGGAATATTCGGAAAAGATTCGGGCACTGAAGGATGAAATTGCCGCAGGCAATGTATATCAGGTGAATTTTACCGGACGTTACCGGTTTTCCTTCAGCGGCAACCCCGCAGCACTTTTCAGATCGCTTCGCCTGGAACAGCCTGATTCCTACACGGCGTTTCTCAACAACGGCAGACATGCGATCCTCTCTTTTTCCCCCGAGCTCTTTTTCAGGTGCAAAGGGCGGCATATTGAAACCATGCCGATGAAAGGCACGGCCCCGAGAGGGATCGACAGGGCTGCCGACGATCGTTTAAGGGAAAACCTTGGCCGGTGCGAGAAAAACCGTGCCGAAAACCTCATGATTGTCGATCTCCTGCGCAACGATCTCGGCCGGATCTGCAAGCCGGGCTCAGTCGAAACGAAAAAGCTTTTTTCGATGGAAACCTACCCGACCCTGCATCAGATGGTTTCTACGATCAACGGAGAACTGCGGGACAATATCGGGCTTTATGACCTTTTCAGGGCGCTTTTCCCTTCGGGATCGGTTACCGGAGCACCGAAGATCAAAGCCATGCAGCTGATCAGCAAGCTCGAGGATGATACGAGAGGCATCTATACCGGGACCGCAGGATTTATAACTCCTTCCCGGGAGATGGTTTTCAATGTGGCCATCCGTACGGTCGAGCTGAACGGTACGGATGGGGTATACGGTTCGGGCAGCGGAATTGTCTGGGATTCCGACCCGCTCGATGAGTACCGGGAATGTCAGCTCAAGGCACGCATTATCGCTGATCCGGGAAGGACAGGGTTCGAGCTGTTCGAAACCATGCTCTGGGCCGGCAGGTACCTCTGGCCCGGGGATCATCTCGAACGGCTTGGCTCATCGGCGGCGGCGCTTGGGTTCCGCTGGAGCAGAGCCGATGCCCTTCTTCATCTCGAGCGGCTCGAGGAAACACTGCGCCGTTGCGGGCAACGTTTCAAGGTGAGGCTGACCTTGTCCCGTGAAGGATCGACCGGTTCGACATTCGAGCCTTTCGTTCATGATACATCCCTGGTTCCCGTGAGGGTTTGTCTGGCTTATGACCATGTCGATTCACAGGATACTTTTCTTTACCATAAGACCACGTCGAGGGATCGCTGCAACAGTTACTACAGAAAGGCGATTGAAAACGGGTACTCCGAAGTGCTTTTCCTCAACGAGCGCGGAGAGCTGACAGAAGGGGCCATCAGCAATATATTTATCCGAAAAAACAGGTATTTTTATACTCCGCCGGTTTCATGCGGGCTTCTCGACGGGGTTTTCCGGCGTTATTTCCTTGCTACGCGGCCTTTTGCCCGTGAAAAAGTTTTGACCCTCGAGGATTTGAGGGATGCCGATACGGTTTATATCGCCAATTCGGTACGCGGCCAGAGACAGGCAGTTTTCACAGGAGATCAAATATCGGCTTAACGGGTTATGTAACAACAACAAAAGAGCCGTATATTTCAGTGTGCAGTATGCAATTCACTCAATCATTCACCGCCCACTACCATGCGTGATCATACTCCGGATTTTAAGTTGCACGAGCTTTCAGCCGATAACAAATCTCTCATTCGACAGACCGTCCAGCAGCTTCTGGAAAAGCTTGCAGGAGACGGAAAGTTGTCATGCGATTCCCTGCTTGAATTCTGGGTTGAAGTGCCCGGTGTAAAGCGGCCGCGCGGTTCTTTCAGGGGTGGGTTCCTAATGCCTGACAGTTTCATCTACATCACCGACTATTTCAAATGCGATACAGCCGAACCGCATCTTCTCCATCCCGTTTCCAATGCCGAAAGCGGAACGGCATGCCTGGAAAAAGTCTGGACTGATCTGCTCGATGAACTGTATTACCAGGTTGAAATATTCACTTCCCCTCTTGCATCGGCAAAAGGCGTAACGCTCGAGCTCTGGGCCGGAAACCGTCAGAGGCCCGAAGGGGAGTGGCTCTATGCCGTTGATCGGAAGATCGAGCTCGGTTAGTTTTTTTCAGGGAAATCACAGACCTCTCTGATCCCGCAAACGCTGCATTCGGGCTTTTTTGCCTTGCAGGTGTAGCGTCCGTGGAGTAGCAGGTAGTGATGGAAATCGATGACCATCTCTTCAGGGATGATTTTCATAAGCTCCGTTTCCGTTTCTTCGGGTTTCTCGGTCCTGACCAGACCGATGCGGTTGGCGACACGGTGCACATGGGTATCGACCGGCATGACCGGCTGACGGAAAGCATTGCTCAGGACGACATTCGCCGTTTTTCTTCCGACGCCGGGCAGGCTTTGGAGCCCTTCGCGTGTACCGGGAACCTGACCGTTATGCCGCTCGACGAGAATCCTGCTGACCTCCAGAATATTTTTGGCCTTGTTGTTGAAATAGTTGATCGATCGAACATGGCCTTTCAGGGTTTCGAGGTCCAGCCGGGACATGCCAGCAGCGTCAGGGGCAACCTTGAAAAGCTTTTCGGTGATGATGTTGACCTGTTTGTCGGTCGACTGGGCGGCGAGTATCGTCGCTACGAGCAGTTGAAAAGGAGACTCGAATTTCAGTTCGCTTTTCGGATCGGGAAACTTCGCCCCGAGCACCTCTTTCAGGACGGCTATTTTTTCTTTCGGGTCCATAGTGGGTAATGGGTAGTGGGTAATGGGTAATAGGTAATGGGTAATGGGTAAAGATGTATTGATTAAATGTCTTTTAGAATAAACTCCTTTTTTTTGTCATTCTGAACGCAGTGAAGAATCCATATCTTTTCGTTTTATAATAAGATGGATCCTTCACTGCGCTATGCTTCGTTCAGGATGACAGGAAAAAAACGGTGCTTTCGCAACCGCCTACCGATATTCCGCTCCTTCGGAGCTATCCCAGTACCCACTACCTATTACCCATTACCCACTCCCCATTCCCCATCACAATTCTCCGTCTGCACGATGCGCCGTTCGGGCAGGATCACGGCCGTGAGCCGCCCGAAACGCGGATTGCCATGGTAAACGCAACCCGTATCGATCGCAATCAGCTGATCGAGCATGACCGGTTCGGAAACCGGGGTATGGGCGCAGATAACGGTTTTTTCCCACTTGTAGTTTCTGCTTTCAATGAAAGAGGTACGCATATGTACACGCTGCCAGCAGAGCTCTTCGGGTTTGTAGAAACGGAGATTGTCTTTTACGGAGAGTTCCGGATCGAGGCCGCCATGGGTGAAGAAATAGTTTTCCGTTTCCAGGTAGTAATCGAAGCTGCGGAAGAAATCCAGATGATCGACCGGAAGATCGAACCCGTCCAGGCTGCCGTAGGAATCGAGCGTGGCCTGTCCGCCATTGTACAGCCATTTGTCCGGATCATTGTTTTCGAGGTACTCCAGCAATATCTGCTCGTGATTTCCCATCAGGAAATGACAGCGAAACGATGAACTGAATTCCAGGAGGTAGTCAACCACCTCTTTAGAATAAGCCCCGCGGTCAATAAGGTCCCCGAGAAACACGAACTGGTCGTTTTCTGCCGGTCTGATTTCAGCAATGAGATGTTTCAGCGAACAGATACAGCCATGGATGTCTCCTATGGCAATAATGCGGTTTTCTTCCGATAAAGAACGTTTCATGATGATTGCGGCTCTGAGGCCTTACTTCTCGCTTTCCGTTTTCTGAAGTTTCGCAACTGAATGGTCAATCAGGCCTCTGCCGTTTTTATTGATTTTACCTTCGGCTTTGAGTTCGTTGTAGATCGCATCGAGAATTCCGTTGACGAACTTGCTGCTTTTCTCGGTACTTGTGAATTTTTTTGCAATTTCAATCGCTTCGTTGATCGATACCTTTGGCGGGATATCCTCGCAGTAGAGAATTTCCGCGAGCGCCATTCGCAGGATATTCTTGTCGATGACGGCGATACGGCTCATATCCCAGTTGAAGGTATGTTTGGCAATATAATGATCGATCTCGTCCATATGCTCCTTGATGTTTTTCAGAAGCATGTTGAAGAACTTCATTGCATTGGGATCGTTGATGATCTCATCCGTCAGAAGCCAGCCGACAGCTGATTCTATGTCGGTTTCCCTCAGTTCGATGGTATAGAGCGCCTGCAGAATTTTTTCGCGGATTTGTCGACGGTACGTCTTCATTAAAAGAGCGGTTAGTTTGTTGGAGTTCCGAGTATTTCATTGATAACGCTATCGGTGCAGCTTAAGTTTTCATACAGAACATGGGGATTGTGTTTTGCAAGTTCCGGGGGCGAATAGGTGCCGGATGCGACGGCTATGGATCTGGCGTTTACCGTCCTTGCACAGATGATATCATGTTCCGTATCACCGATGATGATAATATCCTGGTCAGAAAATTTTTTCCCGCAGAGCCGGTGCGCTTTTTCGATTGCGACAGGCGGCAGGTCGTTGCGATGGTTTCCGTCATCGGCAAAAGCGCCGAAGGGAAAATAGTGGTCAATTCCGGGAAGAAGCAGTTTATGTCGTCCTGAACCCTCGAAGTTTCCGGTCAGAAGACCAAGCAGCAATTCCGTATATGCGGAAAGCCTGTCGAGCAGTTCCCGGACTCCCTCGAGCAGGGTGACATCCGATACGGAGGTATTGGAACGGAACATCTCGATATAGGTCGCTCTGGCCCTGTCGAACTGTGCCGCTATTTCACCGCTGCTCAATCCGGCGTTCTGCAGGACCTCAAAGATGATACTGTTGTCCATCTTGCCTGCAAAGTTGTGCGTACCGGTACTGCCGGCTGTGCCGTAAACCTCCATGAGGGCATCGGCCAGGATACTGCGGTTGATATTGCCGACCTTGAGCAGGGTTCCGTCTATGTCAAATAACACCAGTTTCTTCAGCATAACTTCTTTCAGTGCGTTCAAACCACGGTTTTTTCAAGCTTTACGGGGATCAGTTTCGATACTCCTTCTTCCTCCATGGTTACTCCGTAGAGGGCCTGGCATGAAGACATGGTTTTCTTGTTGTGCGTAACAATAATAAATTGAGTGTTATTCTCAAATTTTTTCAGGAGCCTTATGAATCGGTCGACATTTGAATCGTCCAGCGGAGCATCGACTTCATCGAGAATACAGAACGGGCTCGGTTTGACCAGATAGATCGCAAAAAGCAGGGATAGTGCGGTGAGCGCTTTCTCTCCGCCGCTCAGTTGCTCGATGGAAAGGGGTTTTTTCCCTCTCGGTCTGGCGACAATTTCAATCTGGGCTTCGAGCGGGTCTTCACTGGCATGCACGAGCAAGTCCACTTCGTCTTCAGGATCGAAAAGTTCATGGAAGATGCCGATGAAGTTTTTTCTCACGGCACGATGGGTCTCCTGGAATTTCAGCAGCGCGGTCTTGTTGATCTCCTCGATGGTGGTTCGCAGCTGCGTTTCGGCGCTGAGCAGGTCTTCCTTCTGGCTTGTAAGAAAATCGAACCTTTCCTTTTCCGCTTCGTATTCTTCCAGGGCCAGTTCATTTACCGCCCCGAACTGTTCCCGCTGCCTGAGCAGTGTTTCGAGTTTCTGCTTTGAGGCTTCGGGATCGAAAGAATCGTCTATATCGGGCGCGGGCATCACCGACAGGTCGCAATCGTATTTCAGTCGCGCTTTGGTGAGGAGATGGTCGAGCGATTGTTCGACGTCGTTCCGCTCACGGGCGAGTGCAGCGATCAGCTGGATGCTTACATCATGCTTTCTCCTGAGGTCTCTCAGCAGGTTTCTTTTTTCCTGATTTTTCACCTGCTGTTCACGGTATGCCGATTCCCGCTCGTTTATGGTTTTCTGCAATCCGGCTGTTTCAAGAAGCAGCTTCTCAAGTTCATTTTTTATTGTTGCGGAATGTTCTTCCGTAATACCTGTTTTCCCGAAAGCCGCTTTGTTTTCCGTTTCGAGTTTTCTGATCTCTTCATAGAGCCCGAGCCTGCTTTTCTCACAGCTTCCAAGGCTGATCCTGAGCTTTTCAAGTTCGAGAAGCGAGTCCCTCCATCGGCTCTGGGCTGCCTGGACATCGATGCCCGACTGGTGATGACGGGTTTCCAGAGAAGAGAGTTCCGTCTGGAGCCTGCGGATATTGTCCGTTATCGCAGCGGTTTTTGCCGAGCTTTCCTGTATTGACGGGAGAAGTTTCTGCAATTCAGCTTCAGAAATGTTTTTCTGATTGTCAAGCGTTCCGATTTCTTTTCCGGCATTGCTGATTTCCGCTTCGGCGGCATTTTTTTCAGCTTCGAACCGGGCTGCTTCCTTTTCGATCGAAGAGAGTTCCGAAAGAAGCTTCTCAACCTTGCGCCGCTGTTCGGGGATGTTTATGGCACCCTGCTCACTGCGGAGCTGCTGGAGCATCCTGTCCTGTTCCGCTACTTTGCTTTCAACCACCGCAAGTTCCTTTTCAAGCGACTCCCGTTCGGCTTTTTTCCCGAGACGGATGCCCTCGCTGTTTTTTGAACTGCCGCCGTAAAGCATGCCGTTTCCGGAGAATACTTCGCCTTCGAGTGTCACGAAGGTGCAGTCGGGATAGCGCATGGCCAGAGATTCCGCTGCTGCGAGGTCAGGCACGATGTAACTGTTACGGAGCAGGGCAGGCAGAATTCTTTCGAGCTCCCGGGGAAACCTGACGGTATCGAGGGTTTTCGTTGTGCCTTCAATTGCAGGATCAGATGCGTTGCCGTTGTTTTTAACGAGATCGAGCACAAAGAAATGCACCTTGCCTTTTCCTGAACGTTTCAGCTCCTCGATCCCCTTGCGGGCATCCCCGACAGAGCGGCATACATAATAGTTGATGAGATCCCCGAGCGCTGCATTGACGGCTTTTCTGTATGTGCTGTCGAGGGTAAGCAGGTCGGAAAGGCATCCAAGCCCCGGTTTTCCATTTTTCTGTTTTTCGAGGAAAGCTATGCCCTCAGGCATACCCTCGAAGTTGTCGAGGACCGAACTGGCAAGCATGATCGCGTTGCCGAGCTTGTCGCGCCGGGATCGCAGCTGCAGCAGGAGCTCCCTGTTTTCCTCAATCCGGCCGGCAAAGTCTTCGTATTGTCTGCGAAGCATTGCCTCCTCTGCCTGCGCTTCCGCAACGGTTTTTTTCTGAGATTCTATCCGGGCTGCCAGGTTCTGCCCGGTTTTTTCATTGCCGAGCAGTTTTTCCTGCAGGGCTTTTTTCCTGATTTCGATTCTTTCCGCCGCGGCCTGGAGATGTTCCGCTTTCAAGGCCAGGCTCTGTTTCTTCATTGCAAGCTGGTTCGCGGCGAACTGTTCTTCGGAGGAAGATTTTCTTTTCCGGATAAGCTCGTCGCGCAGCAGTTTCAGGTCGTTGTTGAGAGCGGCGTGTTCTGCTGAAAGTGTTTCAAATTTCCTGCGCAGTTCATCACAGTTTTTTTCGCAAGGCTCTTTACGTTCCTGAAGCTCTTTTTCCAGCCGTTTCTGTTCAATGATCCTCTCCCTGTCCCTGCCCATGACGGTATTGATGCGTGCGATCTCCGCAGCAAGGCTCTTGCGTTGTTCCTCCAGCTGAAGAAGCTGTTTTTCACGTTCATGGATATGCCGGTTGTTTTCGTTGATCTGTTTCTGCATATCGGAAAGTGTCGTTTCCTCCTGCAGAAGCCGGACCTCCGCCTCCTGTGCAACGCTGTCTTCAGTGGCTATTTTCGCTGCAAGCTCATGGTTGAGCAACTCCTCGGACCGTATTTTTTCAACAAGGGGATCGAGTTTCCGGTGGTACTCCTCGAAAGAAAGCCATGAAAGGGAAAGATCTGTTTCCCGGATCTCCTTTTTCAGTTCCCTCAGCTTTTCGGCTTTCCGTACCTGCAGTTTCAGGCTCCGTACCTTTTTTTCAACCTCCGCGAGAACGTCATCGACACGGGCGAGGTCCTGCGAGGCACTTTCGAGCAATTTGAACGTCTGTTTCCTGCGCTGCTTGTACCGGGTGATTCCTGCAGCTTCCTCGAACAGCTTCAGACGCTCCTCGCTTTTGTTGCTTATGATCTCTTCGATCATTTTCAGCTCGATCACCGAATAGGCGTCGCTTCCCATTCCGGTGTCGGTGAAGAGGTCAAGGATATCCTTGAGCCGGCAGGGAACGCTGTTCAGGAGGAAACCGCTTTCACCGCTGCGGTAGAGGCGTCGGGTGACGGTTACTTCGGTGTATTCTATAGGGAGGATATTCCTCGTGTTCTCGATCGTGATGGAAACCTCGGTGAAACTGAGCGGTTTCAGGTTTTTCGATCCATTGAAAATGATGTTTTCCATTTTCGCCGAACGGAGCAGGGAAGATTTCTGCTCGCCGAGCACCCACCGCATCGCATCGACAACATTTGTTTTTCCGCAGCCGTTCGGACCGACAATAGCGGTGAGACCTTTGTCGAAGGTAATTCTGACTTTATGAGCGAAGCTCTTGAAGCCGAAAAGTTCAATTTTCGAAAGGTACATCTGAACGCGCGATTTGTCTCTATCGATTCAGGAAAATAAACAAGTTAAGAAAATATTCGGGGAATGGGGAGTGGGTAATGGGGAGTGGGGAGCGGGGAGTGGGTAATGGGGAGAGGGTAATGGGGAGTGGGTAATGGGGAGTGGGTAATGGGGAGTGGGGAGTGGGGGAGCCTCGAAGAGGCGGCATATTGGTAGCCGGATGCGTGAGCGCCGGGACGAGGGGCGTCACCCCCCCATTATTTCTTCCCAGCCCCGTCAGGGGCGAGATATAGGTAGCCAGGGGTGAAACCCCTGGAAAAGGTATAAAAAAAATAGGTTCAGCCCCGGAGGGGCGGCACATTGGTAATGCGGGGTGTCAACCCCGGGATTGATGTGCAGAGATCCTGTATGATGTCCGTTATCCCGTCAATTCCAGAAAATATTGCCAGATTTTTTAACCAATATGCCGCTCCCGATATGTCGGGAGCTGAACCCATATGTTATTATGTATCTACCCCGGGGCTTACACCCTCGCGCTACCGATATGTCATCCCTGCGGGATTGGGTACTGGGTACTGGGTAATGGGGATTGGGTGTCTTCAGCTCCGGAGGAGCGGAATATCGGTAGCCAGGGGTGAAGCCCCTGGAAAAGGAATGAAAAAAATTGGGTTCAGCTCCGTAGGAGCGAGATATGGGTCTGCGGGGTGTCAGCTCCGGGTTTCTTCCTGTCATCCTGAACGAAGCATAGTGCAGTGAAGGATCCATCTTCCTGTAAAACGAAAACATCTGGATTCTTCACTGCGTTCAGAATGACAAAAAAAAGGAGTTTATTCTGAAAGATAGTTGATACTCTTAATCGCCGGATTAATAACATATTTACCCATTACCCATTACCCATTACCCATTACCCACTACCCATTACCCATTACCCATTACCCATTACCCATTCTCGCTCATCGCTTTCACAACCGCAAGGGATTGGACGGCGGCTTCGACGTCATGTGCCCTGATAATGGATGCACCGTTCATCAAGGCAATGGTTTGGGCTGCGATGGTAGGGAAAAGTCTTTCAGCAGGGGGAGGTATTTTCCCTCCGGGAGGTGTGATGGCATGGCCAAGAAAAGATTTTCTTGAGACGCCTGCCAGGATGGGCCTTCCAAGCTTGCCCAGTTCTCCGATGAGGGCGAGCAGGCGGAAGTTTTCAGAGACACTTTTTCCGAACCCGAAGCCGGGATCGATGACGATATCGTTGAGCGAATGCTTGTTGGCCAATTGTATGGAGGCATCGAGAAAACGCAACACTCTCGATACGACATCATCATCTCCGGAACCGGTCATCGTGCTCCACTGCATATTCTGCGGGGTGACAGGGGTATGCATGAGTATAACGGCAGCTTTGTATCTGCAGCAGACAGCTGGCAGGTCCTGGTCGAACGTGAACCCGGATATGTCATTGACGATATTTGCTCCGGCTTCGAGCGCTTTTTCTGCAACTTCGGCTTTGTAGGTGTCGATGGATATCAGGATATCGGTTCTCTGACGGAGCATTTTTATCAGCGGGACAGTCCGGAGGATCTCTTCTTCCGACGAGATTTTTTCTGCGCCCGGCCTGGAGGACTCTCCACCGATATCGATGATCGGGGCTCCCGCATCTATCATCGACAACGCATGTTCGAGGGCCTGGTCGAAGTCGGGTTTGTCCTGTTCTTTACGGAACGAACCGCCATCATGGAATGAATCGGGTGTCGTGTTGAGGATCCCCATGATTTTCGGCCCTTCACGCAGGTCGAGCGGAGTTCCGGCACAATTGAGCAGAAATAAAGATTCGTCAGGTATTTCTTTAACCATTTATGCAGACTTTTCAGGTCAGACCGAACGGGACCGGTGTGAAGGTAAGGATAAATATGGCGATTGCAACCCACCCGAAACCCATTCTGCGGGTGCCGAGAGGATGATCGTATGCCGTCGGAGGGTGGCTCGTTCCTATGAACCGTGAAAGAATAATTGCCCACAGGATCCAGCCTGACCATGAATGATGCACCAGTTCATATGGTAAAAACCTGGCGAGTGGAGGATTGAGCAATACAAGAATGAGCTCGATCAATGATGGCAATCCGAGAATGGTGATGAAAAGGATGAATGCTCTCGCAGTCAGTGCATGCCCTTTCCTTCCGAACATGGCGTAGATGATATGTCCTCCATCGAGTTGTCCAACAGGAAGAAGGTTCAGTGCGGTAACTACCGAACCGAGCCATCCGGCGAAAAGAAATGGATAATGGTACATCTCGGTCATCGGGGGCAAATTTTTCGGTGCTATGATGTATTCGAGAGCGAACCAAAGCAGGTTATTTCCAAGGCGCAGGGCCCCTTCCCTCGAAGCGGCTTCCATGACTCCCGGCTGGAGGTATTCGGGATGAATGGTATAGATATAGTCGGCTGGCGGAAGATTGAGAAAACCGTAAACCAGGAGACAGCAGCAGACAATGAATCCGCTTAACGGCCCGGAGATACCGATATCGAAGAGCGCGTTGGTGCCGGTCATCCTATCACGCATCTTGATGATTGCCCCCATCGTGCCGAGACTGAAAAACATCGGTAACGGAGGCATCGGGATGTAGTAGGGCAGTGTTGCGCGGATGCGGTGATGTACGGTCGCGAAAAAATGGCCGAATTCATGAACGCTCAGAAAAAGAAGCAGGGAGAATGAGTACGGGATTCCTGCGGCAAGGGACTCGATAAAACCATGGATATCCTGATCGAAAACAACCGGATGTCCGCACCAGAACGCACCTGCCCAGAGGGTTGTTAGGACGGTTGCAAGAAACAATATGCCGTGAAGCGCATAGTTTTGTTCACTTTTTTCAGGCGGGCTGGAATCCGGCAGGACGTTCATTCAGTAAATGTTTAGGAATGGGTAATGGGTAATGATTGAAAAAAAATGGTCAAACCGGTGCTGATGCAGCCGGTTACCAATATACCGCCCCTCCGGGGCTGAACCCAATTTATTTATTCATTTTCCAGGGGCTTGCACCCCTGGCTACCGATATAGCGCCCCTACGGGGCTGAAGACCCATTACCCAGTCCCCAGTACCCATTACCTCCTCAGTCCTCAGTCCACAGCACTCAGTCCTCCCACTACCTGCTGCCCCTCCGAAGCTCAAACACCCATTACCCAATCCCCATTACCAAATTATTATTTTTTCTTTTTCGCTTCCTTGTCACCGAATGTCGCGGCAAGTCCTTTTGCAAGTTCGTCCTTTTCATTGGGGCTCAGCTTTGCCTCGGGATGTGCCGGAAGGTAGAAGAATGGAGGCATCTTGCCTTCCCTGACCTCGCCGGCAGCTTCATCTCCTTCATTTTTCCCCTCGCGGCCCCATTCGGAAACATTGAATTTTTTACGTCCGACAGCGACATCTACCTGAACAAGCCATGAAGCGGGAGCGACATTGCTGTACCAGGGCCAGACGGTTTCGTTTGAATGGCAGTCCTTGCAGGCGCGTCCGAAAAGTTCTTTGGTCCTTGGTGAATCCCATTTCGGTTCACCGGTGACCGGCGGGTTGGAATGATTTTTGCCATAAGGGACGAACTGAATGGCTACAAGAATGATGGCAACTACCGCAAGAAATTTTAACAGTTTCATTGGTATTGGTTCCTTTTTTCTCTTGTTGCAGAAATGATACCTGCTGAAAGATAATGAAATTTATTACTGAGGTAACAATTATAGGTCACAGATGGCAATGAGGTTTTTCCTGTCATCCTGAACGAAGCATGGTGTAGTGAATGATCTGTCTTATTATTATGAAGAGGGTTATGGATTCTGTCGTCCGACTGCGCCGGGCTCAGAACGACAATCTTTGCAAAACCGGATTAACACCTTTTTTCTCCGGCGTAATACGGATATTTTCAAGGGCACCTTTATTTATTGTCGTGAGAAGCACGAGTGCAACAGGGTTTCGGAACAAATAAATAGAGGTGCCCTCAATTGAAATGAACGGTAAGTACACTCAGCGGCCATAGACAATCAACTTCGTGATGGTGTCGTCCGGCAGCTGTTTCTGCTATTATGGCCAGTTCGAGCTCTGAATAGAACTTTCGCGCAGAGATCAGCCCATCGAGAGCGAAAGACGGAATGGCCTGCAGGCCTGCCACGAAGGGAACTCCCAGACCGAGGAGTGCGCTGCGGTAACCGTCAATTCCTATGAATGCTGTCGTGGCATGTTGTCCGGCCTGGGCGATCATTACTGCGAGTTGTCCAGGCGAGAAGTGATGCATGCTCTGCGATGTTATGATGATGTCAAATTCATCCGGGCCGAGTCGCTTCATGTCAAAAGCGTTGAGTTCCATGAACTCGACCGGCAGGTTTTGTCCGGCTGTCCGCCTGTTGCTTTCCTCGATGTATGAAGGAACGATATCTGAACCGGTTATACGGGCAGGAAACTTTTTTCTTTTCAATTCCGATGCGAGAGCAAGAGCCAAACCGCCAGACCCGCTTGCCAGTTCGAGTATTTTTACTTCGCGCCGGAACCGTTCCGATGCCTGACGAATATGGGGAAGAAGTATATCGATATGTCTCGGGTAAAGCTGCATAAATGCATTCTGGCGTTCCAGCGCTTTGACCGATTCAAGCCTTTCCTGTTCGGGAATCCGGCTGTCATCCATCAATTCCCTGTCATCAGTACGGACAAACCTGTCGATCACTTCTTCAAACAGATAACCGCCGCCAAGTTCCTTTGAAACGTTGAAGCGCTCCTCGCGGAAGATCGAAATGAATTCATCTGTCGACTTTTCAAGTTCCGTCATATTCTGCCATACGGGAGGAAAACATTTCCGGGAGCGAAGGTTGTCAAGGGCTATATACCCTGCGGTTTTCAGTTGCAGCATATGGTAATGTACCGGGTCAGGGTTTACAGCAGAAGATGTAATAGTGTAATATAATAAAAAGGGGCCGGAAATGGGGAATGGGTAATGGGGAATGGGGAATGGGTAATGGGTAATGGGGAATGGGGGAGCCCCGGAGGGGCGGTATATGGGTAGCCGGATGCGTGAGCGCCGGGGCGAGGGGCGGCACCCCCCCATTAATTTTTCAGCCCCGAAGGGGTGACATATTGGTCCGCAGGATAAAATCCAGCGATCAATCATTCGAATCGGGAAGACCGTCCCGGAAACCCAATGATACATGTTGCATGTTCCCGGGGCTGACACCCACGCGCTACCGATATGTCATCCCTGCGGGATTGAATATGGGTAATGGGGAATGGGTAATGGGGAATGGGTAGTGGGGAATGGGTAGTGGGGAATGGGTAGTGGGGAATGGGTAGTGGGGAATGGGTAGTGGGGGAGCCCCGGAGGGGCGGAATATGGGTAGCCGGATGCGTGAGCGCCGGGGCGAGGGGCGGCACCCCCCCCCATTATTTCTTCCCAACCTCGAAGAGGCGGCATATTGGTAGCCGGATGCGTGAGCACCCATTCCCCATTCCCCACTTCACAGGGGGACTTGACTGCAATAAAGAGTCTGCAAAAATATGTATCTTTCATATCTGATTTTCAGCTTTTTCCCCCAGCGCTGACAGTATCGGATACTATTAATCAAGGCATCTGTTGCCGGCCGTAGCAGACGGATTCCGGTCTTCACAGGATTCATATTCACGTTCAGGACTCTATATGGCATATTTCAAACACCTCTGTCTCGTCGAAGCCCCGCAAACTGTCATTGTTCCCTTTCCCCGGTTTATCACCGACTGCATCGGGGTCTGCTACCTTGCCGCAGCTGTCGAGAATAATGTCGAAAGCCTCGTTATGCCTGAGAATTTCTACAATGACGGCATTTTTGACAGCATGCGCTCCCTGCTGAAGAAACGTCCTGTCGATCTTGTCGCCATCTCCTCGATGACCGGAGCTTATTATCAGGCGGAAAGGCTTGCGAAAATTGCAAAGGAAGCCGGTGCGTTTGTCGTCATGGGCGGATTTCATCCCACGGCTTTGCCGGAAGAGGTCCTGAAAAATCCCCATGTCGATGCCGTTGTGATCGGTGAAGGGGAGGAGACCTTCAGGGAGCTTGTCCTGCGAGGTCCTTCGCGTGATGTCCGGGGTCTTGCCTACAATGAGGGCGGAGGGATTGTCTTTACCGGCCCGAGGCCGGTCATTGCCGATGTCGATTCGATCCGGTTCCCTCTCCGCAGCCTTCGTCCCGAGCGGTATGGAGAGAAAGGGGACAACTACTCGATCGATACGATCTATACATCGAGAGGGTGTCCATGGACATGTACTTTCTGCGCCAACGATCAGATGCATAAATCCTGGAGGGGCAGAAGTGCGGAAAATGTCGTTGAAGAGATCGCGCTTCTGCACGATCCGGAAAACAAGAAGCTCATCAAGATCTGGGATGCGAATTTTCTCACCAATATCAAGAGAGCTGAGAGAATCTGCGATCTGATGATCGAGCGAGGGCTGACCAATTTCAGGATCATGACCGAGACAAGGGCCAAGGACCTGGTCAGGGCGGAACGGATTCTCGACAAGCTCAAAAGGATCGGTCTCAGCAAGGTCGGCCTCGGAATTGAAAGCCCGAACGAGGAGACACTCGCGCTCATGAACAAGAAAAACACGCTCGGCGATGTCTCGAAAGCAATTGGGCTCTGCAGCAAATACAAAATCGGCGCGGAAGGATATTTCATTATAGGACATTACACCGAGAACGAACAGGATACCCTGGCCTATCCTGACTTTGCCCGGTCGCTCGGCCTGAGGCAAACGATTTTCATGATCATGACCCCCTATCCCGGTACCGCTATTTTCAACGAATACAAAAGCGAAGACCGGATCCGGTCATACGACTGGGACCTCTATAATAATTACTGTCCGGTTATCGAAACCCGCTTCATGGACCGGCAGAAGCTTGTTGACATGCTTGCCTACTGCAATGCGTCGTTCAACCGGTACAGTTCGGTCATGAAAAGGAACAGTACGAACGAGGCCCTGCTGGTTTTCCTGATGGATCTTTACCAGTTCTGCCTGCTTCTGCGTGTCAACAAGGAACTCTCAAAAACCCAGATCAGGGATCACCTTTTCAACGCACTTCTGCTCATTATGCAGCGGGAACGCGGCCGCATCGAGCAGCCGGCATCTGCAAAATCGAGGGAGCTGAGGAAACCTCTTACCCTGCGCCTGAGGAATTCAGCGGAACGTTCTATCGATTATCGCCTCGAACACCACAACGGCACAAGGGTACTCACAATGACAGGCAGCAATGACAGCGTGCCCTTTACCGGACCGCTGGTCAGTCTGGAAAAGGTTGTCGATACCGCCTGTTCCGTGTCGATGGACAAACTGATGAGCGTGCTTTACAGAAATGAATGGATCAGGAACAACCCCGGAAAATTGACCGGCTTGGTTTTTTCTCTTCTTGCCGACCGTGAAGTGCTCGGCTCCATTGCGAAAGTCACATCGCTGTATCTGGGCACGTATTTTAAGAAGGGTAATGGGTAGGGGGTACTGGGTAATAGGTAATGGGGAGTGGGAGGACTGAGTGGGTAATAGGGAATGGGTGTTTGAGCCCCGTCAGGGGCGGAATATTGGTAGCCGGATGCGCAAGCATCAGGACAAGGGGCGTGTCACCACCCCAATTTTTCTTCAGCTCCGTAGGAGCGAGATATGGGTCTGCGGGGTGTCAGCCCCGGGATTTATTGGTAGAATTCCCGTGTAATGGCCGATATCACGGAAGTCCCAAATATTCATTTCCAATGGTATTAAACCAATATTCCGCCCCTGACAGGGCTCAACCCAGATATTTGGGAATGGCCATACCCGGGGCTTACACCCTCGCGCTACCGATATGTCATCCCTGCGGGATTGGGTAATGGGTAATGGATAATGGATAATGGATAATGGGTAATGGGTAATCGGGAGTGGGGAGTGGGAGGACTGAGGACTAAGTGGGGAATGGGTGTATGAACCCCGGGTGTTTTCCTGTCATCCTGAACGAAGCAAAGTGCAGTGAAGGATCCATCTTCCTGTAAAACGAAAAATTCCGGATTCTTCACTCCGATCAGAATGACAAGAAAAGGAATTTATTTTACAGCGGTTTTTGAGGTTTGCAGGATTTTGTTGTACAGCGATTCCGGAGCTATGTCGGCACCGTTTGGCCAGGAGATTGTCCCGCCTTCAAGAAACGCTTTCCTGAAATAATTTTTGTCCTTAAGCGGTTCAAAGACAGGGCCTTTTTCAATATATCCTGAAAAATCAACATCACCCTGCACCCCGTCATCGAAAATTATGTGAAAGGTATAGTTCTCTATATAGTTAATGCGGATTATGTCGTTCAGGTTCCACATAAAAACATCAGTTTAGCGGTTCAATTTTCTTGATTTCCTGGCTGGCCATAGCAAGATTCCAATCATCCAGAAGTTCATCGGTGTGCAGGTCAACCCATTCTCTGACAAGTTTTATTGCAGTTTTTGAACCAAGATCACCAAGTAAAATGTTCCCCTGAAAATCAAATACTGCTTTTTGTCCTTGGTATTCAGCATGAAAATGAGGAGGATTATGTTCATCAAAAAACATTCTGATAACAATTCCGAAAAACCGTGATATTTCGGGCATTTTAATTTCCTTTAATGTTGAAACATTGTATTCAGTTTTCTTATATATACGTATTATATGTGAATATTAGCAGTACTATTGCTGTTATTATCGGGTTTTTAAATGTTTTCAACTACTCGATGGGGATAAACCCAAATATTTGGGAATGCCATACCCGGGGCTTACACCCTCGCGCTACCGATGTTCCATCCCTTCGGGATTGGGTAATGGGTAATGGGTAATGGGTAATGGGTAGTGGGTCTTAAGCCCCGGAGGGGCGGCATACTGGTAGCCCGATGCGGAAGCATTGGGAACAGAGGGCGACAACCACCCCAATAATATTTTCCCAGCCCCGTCAGGGGCGGGATATGGGTCCGCAGGATAAAATCCAGCGATTGAAAATTCGAATCGGGAAGACCGCCCGGAAACCCAATAAATATATACTGCATGTTCCCGGGGCTTACACCCCGCGCTACCAATGTTCCATCCCTGCGGGATTGGGGACTGGGTACTGGGGAGTGGGTAGTGGGGATTGGGAGGACTGAGGACTGAGTGGGAAATAGGGAGTGGGTAATGGGTTTTTTACTGTCATCCTGAACGACGAATGACGTAGTGAAGGATTCATCTTATTGATCTGAAGATTTTTATGGATTCACTCCGATCAGAATGAAAAAAAAGGAGTTTTTTCTAAAAGATAGTTGATACTCTTAATCGCCGGGACATATTACCCATTACCCATTACCCATTACCCATTACCCATTACCCATTACCCTCATCTTATGATTTCATCCATGAAGCGCTTTCGAGTCCTGTTTCCTGGCCTGATATTTCTTGCCCTGATCATCATTTCATCGCTGTTCCTGAAAAGAAAAATCTTCATCTACAACTATACGGAGAGCCTTCCTCGAGGAATTTACCTTCTGCATCCCGGCTTTTTCAAAAAAGGTGATATCGTCGCTTTCAGGCCGAGCGGTATTGCTGCCAGAATCATCGAGGAAAGGAAGTACCTTGGAAAAGGTGAATTTCTTATGAAACACATTGTCGGATTTCCAGGTGATTCGGTATGTACGGATAACGGTATGCTTTCTGTTAACGGAGAAAATTTCGGCGGAATCAAAGATGTTGACAGACAAGGCAAGCCACTTCCCCGATACGGCTTCTGCGGCAGATTGAAAGAAGGGTATATCGTCGCGATCAAAGGCATGAACAGCAGTTTTGATTCCCGTTATTACGGTCCGATCAAAAGTGAAAACATCATAGGCGTGGCGACACCTTTCTGGCTTTTCGATATAAGCTCAAGGTAATGGGTAATGGGTAATGGGTAATGGGTAGTGGGTAATGGGTAGTGGGTAATGGGTAGTGGGTAATGGGTAGTGGGTAATGGGTAATGGGAAATGGGGATTGGGAGGACTGAGGACTGAGGACTGAGGGGGGAATGGGGTAGTGGGTAATGGGTAATGGGTAATGGGGACTGGGTTCAGCCCCGGAGGGGCGGAAGATGGGTAGCCCGATGCGGAAGCATCGGGAACAGAGGGCGACAACCACCCCAATAATATTTTCCCAGCCCCGTCAGGGGCGACAGATTGGTCCGCAGGATAAAATCCAGCGATTGAAAATTCGAATCGGGAAGACC
>JAAXXY010000040.1 GCA_013334225.1 Chlorobiaceae bacterium | reverse complement strand
TTTATGGGGCATTATTGCCCAAAATTTGTCAAAGAACGGCGATTTATCGGGAAAGAGCCTGATCCTTGCTGACTTATCAGTTCATGCAATATTGCAAAACACAGTTATTAGAGGTGGCCTACAATATAGGCCGGACGCCACCCCCGACTCTTGCTTTCCCGATATTTCTTCAGCGCATCAATTCAAGATATCTGAACCAGACCCTGAATATATTGCGTCGGTCTTGCCTTGATTCCTAAGCAACAAAATAAAGTAAATGCATGCGCGATTTACATGCTTCTGTTTTACCAATATAACGGTAATTAATTAATAAACAAGGATATATTTCAATATTCTTTTTCAAACGATAGCTTAACCCCCCATATTGACTTACAATACATAAAATCAGGAAATTTAATATTTATATTCCATCACATTTTTTTATCGTTTTATATTTATCTGTTCACAAATGAAACACAAAATAATCACCACTCTTATAAACGAATTAAATACAGGGATACTTGGTGGACACGTGTGGACGGGGAACGCTTGGAGAAGCCGACAAATAAATCAAATACCGGATCCCGGAAAGCAGCTCCTGTCGCTCTGATCAGTTCCAACGTTATGGTCAGGAAAGGGTTACCGGATGCATCATCGATCCTTCCGCATGTAATTAACGGCATTCGCTGTCACACCAAGTCGCTTTGCCGTTACGGCAAGCGAAAGCCCATATTCGAATACCGCTTTCATGGCAAGCTGTTTCCGTAATTGCGTGAACTTCACGACCCTGATGCAAAAGAGCAGAAGCCCGTCACCGATACTTTTGCCAACATGCCCATGCGGTCGATAAACGTTTTCCAGTCCGTATCGCCCCCATGAACACGCGAACAGAAAAAGAGCAGGATCGATATATGAAACGCACATAACCGTCTCATGGATATGTGCGCTCATGATTTTGCGGGATTATGGACGACTCCAGACCGATCCACCGAAACCGCCGGTTTTAACCGTAGCCTGGAATTTATTGGGGCTAACCAGGGTCAACTCGAGTATCCCCCCACTCATGATGCTCCCTTTTGGAACATCCGCCCATCTGAGAATGATGAAATTGCCGTCAATAGTTCCTGTGGCGACATTCGACCATGCCGGACTCGTAGCAGAATTTTCCCCGTACCAGAACACTTCCTTGCCGATCTGGTGTATGTAATACTTCCCGCCGTCATTGCAACTCCATGCACCGGTTAGATCTGCAAACGCTGCTGCCGGCAGCAAAAACAGAACCGAAAAGAGAATTGATTTGATCCATTTCATTGAGACCTCCTTGAGTTTTCAGATTTAAAACACAACCACTGCAATGGAAAACGAACTAAATTCTGAGTATTACAGGGTCTTGAACAATCAAATAAACACAATTCACGATAGATATCTTGTGCCGGGGGTACGTGGCTGTCATATCCGCAAGGCTATGGTTCATTAATGGAACTACCCGGGATATTACTCAGGGAAAGATACGCAATATTGACAGATAAATTATAGAATTCGGACAGTTGATGGTCAGCTTGAACCTGCCCTGCTTTTTCGAATCACGTTTAAGATCGCCTGTTCAAGCAATAAAGTGTTTTTATTTTCCTTGATTTTTTAGTATTTACGGCAATAAGTTACAGGGTTGATGATCCCCCTCAGGCTCAACCTTTTCCCCCTTTTCTTATCTCATTACTTATGTTCTGTTTAACTGAAACCAACAAAATTGAATTGCTATCAGCATGGGTTTCCATTGTTGGCGGGGTATATCTCTTCCTTGTAATCAAGAAACGTGGCAGGAATAACAAAAATACCCCAACACCAGAATAAGATGCACGCAGTGTGATCCCTGCCCCTGCCTTCAAATCCACCTGCAAAAAAACGAACGCCGCCTGGAATGCGTCGTGATCCTGCCACCGGGGGAAATCGCCGATAAGCACCCTATGATATTGCGATGTTAAGTTTGCAGAAATTGATATCAGCTAATGCCTTTGGAACTTTCGGAATTGGATCATCCCAGTAAAATGGCCGGATGAATCTCCCACCCTTTATTTCACTACACGAAGCGCATGTTTCCATTCGATGGTTACATATTTAGATTTTCGTGCATTCTCAGACCAGAACAGTTGAAAGAGGTCACTTTTATCAATTTTATCGACCAGGGCTTTTTCCCGCTCAACGCCAGAAAGCAAATCGACGAGATCAACAAACATATGCATACCAAGCGCCTCGTAACATTCCTTCAGATGCTTGACGAGTTCCGAATCCTCACGTGCATATGAGGCAAAGATGCTTTCGTACCACGCAGCGTCCGATGATGCAGCCGTACCATGCTCTCTTTGAGCATCGGAATTGACCGCTGTCGCTGATCTCATTGAAGCGGCGAGAAGGTCATCTGCTTCACGATTCCAGCCTCTTTGTGCCAGAGATCGATGGTATAATTGACGAACTGAGAACCGGGAATATCCGGAAAAACAGCCTTCGCCTCTTTCGCTCTTATTCCAATGATCTCCACGGTATGAATTCCAGGCCCAGTCGTTTCGATGAGTTACCGGCCATGCTTCGAGAATGAAAAAGAGCCTGAATTCATAGCCGCTGTTACGTTTTTCCAATCACGCCGCCATACGCTATGGGGCCAATTGTCTGTTTGTTGAGTTGTTCAGTAATCCCTGAATAGTTCAACCGTCCGGAACTGCTTTTTTTACAGGGGTGACAGAAAAAGTTCGGCCATCATAATTATCGTCGATTATTAAACGATTTCAGGAATTCTTATTTTTTAACTTTATATTACTGCTGTCCCCCGATACAGGTATTACAGTAAATTCATCATCCCTTTTATTATTACTCCGGCGATTACAGATTTCAATCCTGGTTGGCAACAACAGCTCCGGTTTTGTCATTCCGAGGCCGATACAGTCGGCTGAAGAAGCCGGAAATTATTGTATCAAGTAATAACATGGATTCATCATTCCCCTCGCTTCATTGCGGAATAACAGATCAGTTGCATGGACTTCCCTGCGGGATATTTTTGACGGAGCAATAAAGATCAACTGAATTTTTTTTTGACCGGTAACTCTCGATAAAAAATCTCTGCTTCACAAATCAAGCTGGATTAGCACGTTATTTTTTAACTGACACTAAACATGTGAGCAATCGTTTCAGACGAACAGGTATTTCAGTTTCAACTTTCCAGGTGTTTCACTATGAAAAAAAAGTCGCACAGCAATAACCCAGAAAATTCCAAAGAGTTAAGAACTCTCGCGGAATCTCGCCTGAAACTCGGGAAAGAGGATATAACAGATTTACTCTCGTCACCAGATGAGGTGCTCCGGATGATCCATGAACTCAACGTTCATAAGATAGAACTGGAGATACAGCAGGAAGAACTGATTCAGTCGAGGAATGAACTGGAGAAGAGTCTGAACCGGTATACCGATCTTTACGACTTTGCGCCACTGGGTTATATGACAATTGCGCGAGACAGTAAATTACTTGAACTGAACCTCACTATCTCAACAATGCTTGGTGTCGAGCGCTCGCGATTATATGGCCGACCATTTAAAATGTTTGTACACAGTGAAGACCATAAGGCGTTTGATACCCTGCTCGAACAGGTGTTCAATGAGAGGGTCCCCGGATATGTTGAGGTTGAATTTTCGGCTGGCGCTGCCGGACCTTCAAAGAAGGCTCACCCTCTTGCCGGACATGTCTTTCGGATTGATGCTTCCATCAGTGACAAGGCTGACGCCTGCCTGATTATTCTGTCGGATATCACTCAAAGAAAACATGAGGAACGCATCCGTCAGCAATATGAAGAGAAAATCTTCGAAAACGAACAGTTTTTCAAAAGCATATATGATGAGGTCTCTCATTCAATTTTTGTAGTGGAAGTTTCGGCTGACGGCTCTTACCGGTATAAAGGACATAACGCTATAAATGAAAAACTCATTGGCATCAGCAATGAGGAACTGAAAGGAAAAACTCCAGAACAGGTTTTTGATCCGCAAATAGCCACATCGATCACTCGTAACTATGATTCCTGTATAAGAGAAGGCAAAACAATTCAGTTTCTGGAGTCTCTGCCATTTCTGGGCAGGGAAATGTGGTGGGAAACAACCCTGAGCCCTGTTCGTGACGAGAGAGGACATATTTACAGAATTATCGGAACTACCACCAACATTACCGAACGAAAGCTGGCTGAGAACCAATTGCAGAAACAGAGCCGTACGCTTATGGTTCTCAACGATTGCAATTTTGAGTTGTTACATGCAAACAATGAGGAGGAACTGCTCGACGGTATCTGCCGAGCTATCTTTGCCGACGGCAGCTACCGGATGGTATGGGTCGGATATGCAGAATATGATCAGGCAAAAAGCATCCGCCCCGTCGCCCATGCAGGCTTCGAAGATGGTTATCTCGATACTGTCAGGCTTTCCTGGGAAGATATAGAGCAGGGAGCTGATCCTGCCGGGAGAGCAATTCATTCCGGCAAGCCTGAAACGACAAGGAACAAGCTGTCCGATCCGAATTTCAAACCATGGCGAGAGGAAGCCGTAAAACGAGGGTACGTTTCATCACTGAGCCTTCCGCTCAAAGACGGCGAACAGGTTTTCGGGGCTTTAACCATTTATACCACAACTCCGGATACTTTCGACACTGAAGAGATCAAACTGCTCTCATCGCTTGCAGAAAATCTCGCCTACGGGATAACGATGCTGCGGATTCGAAAAGCCAGGGAGAGTGCGGAAAAAGAACTTCGCCAGAGCGAGGAGAGGTATCGCACCCTTTTCCAGAACAAGTATACTGTAATGATGATCTTCGATCCGCTTGACGGACAGATCATCGATGCAAATCCTGCTGCGGAAAATTTCTATGGATGGTCCCGTAATGAACTGCTTAAAATGAATGTCACCCAGATAAACACACTTTCAGAGCAGGATGTTAAATCAGAGATGCAGAAAGCCCGGTCCATGGAGCGCAACTATTTCAATTTCCGTCATCGACGCGCTGACGGCTCTTTCAGGGATGTCGAAGTGGTCAGCGGCCCGATCACCCTCATGGGAAAATCGCTGCTCTATTCGATCGTTCATGATGTCACCGAACGCAAGAAGTTTCAGGAAGCGTTCCTTGAAAGCAACAAAAGGATGAATGTTATCATGAATTCGACCAATGCCGGAATATGGGAAGTCGATTTCGCATCCAATGACGTCTACTGGTCCGATGAAATATGGCGCCTGTACGGCATTGATGAGAACGGTTGTACCCCGTCCCTGGAAAACTGGCTGAACACCATCATTCAGGAAGACAGACCGACAATTGAAAAAACCGTTGCAGATGCCATAAAAAATGCAGCAGAGTACAACAGCAGCTGGAGGGTCCGTGATCCGGACGGGAGTATGCGCTGGCTCATGGCCAAAGGAACCCCGTTCACAGATGCCGGCGGAAAGGTTTTGAAATATGTCGGCATTGTGCTCGACATCACTGAAAGGAAGCGCGAGGAGGATGAAAAGAAAAAGCTGGAATCACGAATTCTCAAGTCGGAACGTCTCGAAACCATCGGCACCCTCGCCGGAGGTATCGCTCATGATTTCAACAACATCCTTACCCCGATCATGGGCTATGCAGAACTGGGCATGATCAAACTTCCGGACGAAGACCCGTTGCGCCAATATTTCAAGGAAATCATGATGGCTTCTGAACGAGCCCAGAACCTTGTATCTCAGATCCTGACATTCAGCAGGGCACAGGAAAGCGAACCATCAAATGTGAGCGTTCAGTCCATCATCGATGAAGCTCTGATGCTTATGCGGTCAACAATACCCAGCACCATTATGATCGAAAAGCATCTTGATCCGGCCTGTCGAAATATCCTTGCCGATCCGTCAAAAATCCACCAGGTCATCGTCAACCTCTGTACCAATGCCTACCAGGCGATGGAAAATTCGGGCGGAACTCTGACCATAGAGCTCGAGGAGGTAACTCCCGATAAAAACCTCCTCAACATGCTGCCTGAATTGTATGAACAACCTTATGCGAAACTTACGATATCGGATACCGGGTATGGCATAGACAGAATGACCATGGACCATATCTTCGAACCATTCTTCACCACCAAACCGGTCAACAAGGGGACCGGTCTCGGGCTTTCGGTCGTTCACGGTATCATAACCGGATACAAAGGGGTGATCAATGTCGAAAGTCAACCGGGAAAAGGCTGCTCATTCCAGATATTCTTGCCGATTGTCGACCATACGGTTACCGGGAAAGAGCACAAACAGGTTTTTTCATGCGGAAATGCAAGCATCCTGTTCATCGACGATGAAGAGCCGACATGTAAAATGATGACCATGATGCTGACGGAACTTGGTCACAAGGCACTCTCGTTCATTTCTCCCCGCGAGGCGCTCGAACTTTTCCGGCAGTCACCAGACGAGTTCAATCTGGTAATCACCGATCTGACGATGCCGGAGATGACAGGCATCAAACTGGCATCCGAGATTCACGCATACAAGCCCGAAATACCGATCATTCTGATGACAGGGTTCGGAAAGGATATCGACAGTGTTAAAGAACTGGAAATTTATGGTATTCACCAGCTGATAAAAAAACCGATCAAGATTGAAAACATTGTTTCAGCCATTAATAAAATCTGTACACCAGTAACAACAGCAACATGAATATCCTCGTTATTGAAGATGATTCCGCAGTCAGGAATTTCGTCATGACCATCATCAAAGAGGAAAACCATACTGTCCCTGAAGCTGAAAACGGCATCAATGGGCTGAAAGTATCCCTTCTTCTCGTGATTTTTTATTTTTTTGTGAATTTCTGTGCAAGAATAGAAAATGCTTAACGTCGTATATAATGAAGCTACTAAGTGTTGTTTGATGTTGATAAGAATGGTTCTCCAATAAAGTTAAATGATCATCAACAACGAACATCGGATCGAACCGGAAGAAAGACCCGAAACATGAAGGAAGGAAGGAAGGAAAGCTGGCGAAGTGATTTTTCATGATAAGAGAAAAAGAGGGGCTGCAAGTTTTGCAGCCCTTTTTTTTATTTCTTAACACCTGTATATGCAACACCTGGAAAAGATGATCACCGTGTCGCATATTTAACGTGTTACATCCGAAAAGAGTGTAGTTGTAGACATCAACCTAACCTGCAAAACTATTACAATATTTCAGTACTCGCAATTATTTCAGTAAATTATTGAATTACAAATATCAGCAATAAAAAAATGCCTCTTGCAATCGTATTTCCCCCTCTTTCAATCCCCTGTTTAACTATCATGGGTTTTCTTCATATAGATGACATGCATCTGCTGACAGGATGGATTGTTTTTGTTGGTATCTCATATGCTGTCGTTGCCATAAAATCCCGTCGGTCTCGAAAACATCATTGACCGCCATGCTGATGCTGAAAATTTTTCTCCTCCTGCATTTTACATAATTTTCTACTTTTTCGTACCCGCCATTCTTCTTCCTACATTTCCGTATACTTATCATCCCGACGGCACTCCATCAGGAATCCACCTATCCGATTATTATAAAACAAGTTACCCGATATCCTCCCTTTCTGGCACGCTTATTGTTGTTATAATCTTTGAATCAGTATTCCGGAAATTCAGATCAAGGATGAGCAATGAGCACTGTCAGCACAAAATATGGAGAACTGAAAGGAGTGGAATTCCGCAGCCTCTTTTCAAATAAAAAAATTGATGGATGCGTTGTAACGCAGGAAAATATACTCAAGACACCTTATGGCTCTCTTGTGCCTGTCTACGAGAGTGAAGACCTTGGTAGAAGAAACCTCAAGCCGGTTTATTTCAACAAGGACGGATCGCTGAAATCGATCTCCCTGCAGTCGCAGACGGTACTCGATACCCCTGCCGGAAAAATCCCGGCCGAACTGGTGACATTTTACAAAAACGGCAGCCTGAAGCGCATTTTTCCGCTCGACGGCAAACTGAGCGGTTTCTGGTCGTGGAAAAACGAACTTGCACTGACCGAATCGATTACGCTCGATACACCGGCAGGAACTCTGACCGCTAAATTTATCGGCATTCAGTTCTTTGAAAGCGGAGCCTTGAAAAGCCTGACTCTCTGGCCGGGAGAAACCATCGCGCTGACAACACCTGTGGGTAAAATCACTGCAAGAAAAGGAGTTGCGTTCTATGAAACCGGTGAAATCCGCTCTTTTGAGCCTCTGCGGAAAATCGATCTCTCTACCCCGATTGGAATGATGTCGGCTTACGATAACGAACCGAATGGAATACATGGTGACGTCAACTCCGTACAGTTGACCATTGAAGGAACTGTCGAGGCTCTCAGCACGGTGGACCATGAGGTCGAAGTTTCAACACCTGAAGGAAGCGTTCGGCTCTTCAAACCGGGCATCAAAAACAATGTATGCGGCGACGAAAGAAAGATAAGCGTCCCGATGAAAGTCCGCTTTGAAAAGTCACGGGTGATATTCCATGACAACCCCGACAGCTCCTTCGATCTGCAGTCGTGCAGGTTTGATGTAAGACAATGGGCTCCCAAAACAGAGGAACCGACCTATTCCTGCGCAGGATAGGCCAGCATTGCAGCGTGATGACCGGCTGTCCAGCCGGTGGAAAATGCCGCCTGAAGGTTGAAACCCCCGATTTCACCTGCATAGTCGAGCAGTTCACCGCAAAGGAACAGGCCAGGAACAATTCTTGACTGCATGGTTTTCGTGCTGACCTCTGAAAGCGAAACACCTCCGGCAGAAATTTCACCCTGCTCGAGCGGTATCTCACGGACTTTTCCGAGAGGAAACCGCTTGAGCACTCCGAACAGCGATTGCCTGTTTTCCCTGCTTAGCCCCGCCCAGCTCACATCGCTGTCCAATTCGGCAGTCCGCATGATATAAGAACCGATAGCTGTCGGAATCGTACCGGTGGTAGAGGAAGATATCGAACCTGCGGGAGGTGCTATCGGACTTGTCTGCAGGAATTTGCGCACTGTTTGTGCTCCATTTTTCTTAGCCTGCTGCAAAAGAAATTTCTCAAGTTCGGCAGCGGTCTGCTCGGGGAAAAAATCCGCGAACAGAAATACCTCCTTCGTTTCGGTTGAAAGTTCAGCAATGTCCCGGGATAGCGAAAGCACTGCCGGACCGCTGAACCCCCGGTGCGTAAAGAGGACATCCCCACGCCTCGAAACTGTATGTTTTCCGGAAGCTATGAAAGAGACATTCCGCAATGAGAGCCCCGATAACTCTGCCGGAAAAGGCTTTTCGGTATAAACCGGCGCAAGTGCGGAAACGGGTTTGACAATCGTGTGGCCAAACTTGCGTGCTATCGAAATCCCGTCGCCGGTTGTACCTGTCCTGGACCAGGAAACACCGCCGGTGGCAAGAATAACCGCATCCGATGTAAACGTTTCGTCATCGGTCCTGACATGAAACTCATCCCCCTGTTTCCGGACACTTTTGACCCTGCAGGAAACATGCATCTTAACCGAGGCTTCCTTCAGTAACTGTTCGAATGCCCTGATTACACTGACAGAACTACCGCTCTCGGGAAAAACCTTGCCATCGGGTCGTTCTTCCGTAGCAACATCCTGATGGTGCAGCAGGTTGAGCATATCGGTATTTGAAAAGTTGTACAAGGCATGGCGCAGGAACCGCTGTTCGTTCTTGCGCAGGAACCCTTTTTCAAGGAGTTCATCAGGAGCCCCCGAATGGGTCACATTGCATTTTCCGCCTCCCGAGATCCTGATCTTGGCCCCGAGCTGCAGGTTGCGTTCGAGAAGCGTTACAGCAGATCTTTTTCCCTGCTTCTGTGCGATCCTGCCGGCAGTGATTGCAGCAAGAATACCTGCCGCGCCGCCACCGATTACAAGAATGCTCGATTGTGTATTTGTATCGTTATCCAAGATGTTGTGCTTATTCCTCCCTCATGTCATGCATGTATCAATCGCTGGTCTTTACCCTCATGCCATCCTGCAGATCGTTGGTTGGATGAACGACTACCCGGTCTCCAATCCTGAGCCCTTTCACCACCTCGGCCTGCCAGATGCCCCTCATGCCGATCGTGACTGGTTTGCGTACAGCCTTTGCGTTTTCTATCACAAAGACGTTCCAGTCAGATTTGCCCCTGAAAAGGCTGCTGACCGGGACCTGCAGCACACTCGGCGCTTCGGTGAGCACGATCTTTGCCTGGACACGGAAATTATCGCCGAGCGCCGGTTCATATTTTTTCAGAACCGCTATGATGTTTACCCGTTTTTCCTCGATGCCAAGTGCCGAGGTTTTCGTAAAAGCCGCCGGTTCTATGGTTTTCACTACACCTTCCAGATCCCTGCCTCCTCCCCAGTCGGTGATGATGACCCGGCATCCCGCCCTGGCCCTGACGGCATCGGAAGAGAGCAGGTCGATAACGATCTCGATTGTCGAAGGGTCGCCGACATCCACAAGAGGGGCGCCGGCATTCATGACCCGTTCGCTTTTTTCATGGATCCTCAGCACTTTCCCGTCGACTGGTGAAAGCACATTCAACGCCTTTCCAGAAACCTGCCGGTCTATGTGTGATTGAAGGGCTTCATAGCTATAGCGGGCTGCTGCAACGTTCGATCGGGCCGCTTCGACCTCCTTCTGCAGAACCCCGGCTTCTTTTTCAGCAATTTCGAAGCTTTCCTTTGAAATTGCCCCCTCACTGTAGAGATTTTTATACCTTGCCGAACGTTTTCTGGCCTGATCGAGATTCAGCATGACGCTCCGTTCTCGTGCAACGGCTTCATCGAGGACGGCCCGACCCGAGCCAGCCCGGGCCGTTGATTCATGCATCTCGCGCGCATCGAATTCGGCCGGAAGCAGCGAAGCGACTACCGATCCTTTCCTGACAGTGTCACCCTCTTCGAGAGTCACCCTCATCAGTTTGCCGGTCACCGGCGCGGCAAGCACATAACGGTCAAGCACACGGGTAACGCCCTCTTCTTCGAGCACGACCTGCAAAGGTCCTCTCGTTACCAGACCTGAATCAACCGGAAGCGGAGCGGGCCTGAAGACAAGAAAAAGCACGATACCGGCAAAAACCAGGGCAATAGCTGCAATCCTCTGTGTTTTTGTTAATCTCATCTTCACCGCTTACTCCCTGGTTTTGAGTACTTCTACAAGATCAAGGCTGACAAGCCGCTTACGTACGGCAAGCCCGGAAACTGTTGCTACAATTATAATAACCATAAAGGCGAAAAGAAAGTTAAACGCGCTGAAGACCAGCGGCATACGGTAAAGCTCGGAACTCAGGGCGACCGCAAGCCATGCTGAAAGCCCTATCCCTATGAGAAATCCGAGAGGAATGGCAAGCATCGTCAGCAATGCCTGTTCTCCCAGTAGTATGAACGAGATTTCCGCATTGGTCATGCCGAGCACCCTCAGGCTCGATAGCTCGCGCGCCCTTTCCGAAAGCGAGATTCTCGCCCCGTTGTAAACGACGGCAAACGCGAGCACACAGGCAAACGAGGTCAGGATCACGGTCGATGTGGTCATGCTTCTCGCAATCAGGTCGTCGAAGCTCTTTTTGAGCGCTTTGAGCATCATGAGACCGGAGATTCCCGGCATTTTTTTAAATTCCGAAAAAATCTTTTCAGTCTTCGTCCGGTCGATTCTGAGGTAAGCTGCATTCAGCGCTCCGCCATCCCCGGCAAGACGGTTAAGATCTTCGAGGTTCATATAAGCCGACAGGCCAAGAATTTCATCGATGGTTCCGCTGACCATCACATCCCTTTGCAGCTGCCTGCCTTGCAGAAAATCGATTGAAAGCATGTCGCCGGGTTTTACGCCAAGGATGTCTGCAAGGGTCGTGGTTATCACGATACCTCCTGACGGAAGCCCGATCTGCCTGTTCGACTTGTCGACAAGCCGCTGCAGTCCGGCCGTTGACTGCACTCCCCTGATCGTCTGCCTTCGTGAACGATGGCCGAAACTCATCCTGACCGGCTCTTCCCGGTAATATTCATGTTCGAGCACTCCATCCAGCGAGGCAATATTGTGAGCGACCGATAACGGCATGGAATCCTTGAAAATCACGGTAACGTCTTCACGATGTTTCTCGTTGAACTCCACCTGCACCATGAGATCGGTGACATCATAGGTATAACGGCCTGCTATGAGAATCGCCACTGCAAGAGCAATCATGAATACTGAAAGGGCTGCTTTCCATGGATGCCGTTCGAGGTTCCTGGTGATGATCCTCAGCGGTACCGGTACTTTTTTACGCAATGCTTCGGTATCGAAGATACCCGGCTTGTATACTGCCGGCGAATCCGGGCGCATGGCTTCGGCCGGAGGCAGCTTCACTGCTTTGCGCACCGCCCCGTAAGCCCCGAAAAAAGCC
Organism: Chlorobiaceae bacterium; assembly: GCA_013334225.1. Classification (GTDB taxonomy): domain Bacteria; phylum Bacteroidota; class Chlorobiia; order Chlorobiales; family Chlorobiaceae; genus Chlorobium. The sequence continues at coordinate 10,915 of JAAXXY010000040.1, read as the reverse complement.
GCGATGAAGCTCAGGAGAACTGAAAAAGCCACATCTTCAAACCTGAAATAGTAAACAAGTTCGGCAAAATTGTAGAAATCTCCGTAGAGGTTCATCAATCCCTTCCCGATCCATGCTCCCAGCAAGGTTCCGGCAACCGAACCGAAAGCGGTCGGGACCATGGCGAAACCGAGATAATGAAGCCCGACATCCTCGTCCGAATACCCCATTGCCTTGAGGACCGCTATCTGGTCACGCTGTGTCGTGACGATACGGCGAAGCACGATATTGAGAAGAAAAACCGCCACACCGAGGAAAATCGAAGGAAGAACGGTGATCTGCATGCCGACCTGCTTGATCTCGTCGGAAATAAACCGGTCGGAAAGCTGCTCGTTCCTGCCGTACGCACCAAACGAACCGTATCGTTTGAACAGATGGTCAAGCTGCATGATCACATCTTTTTCCGAGGCTCCGTGGGTGAGGGTGAGTGCAAGGTCGTTGAACGAACCGCTCATGTCGAGGGCGGACTCGAGCGTTCTCCGGCTCATCCAGAATATGCCGAAACGGCGGTTGTCCGGAAAAAAGGAGCCCGGCTGGACTTCATAGATATATTCCGGAGAGAGCCCCATCCCGACAATCACAAGCTCTTTCTTGCGGCCGTTGATGACAGCGCCGATCCGGTCGCCCGGAACCAGCCTGTTGGCCTGCATGAAAGGCTTGCTTGCAATGACTTCCTCGCTTTTACCCGGTTCGATAAACCGGCCGCTTTTTATGAACACGTCGTTAAGAACGGAGATGTTCCGGTACTCGGGGATCGACACGATCCTGCCTGTAGCCGGCTCGTCGAGCCCCGGAACATCGATGGTCACATCGGCTGTAACACGGGTTGTCACCGATGCAACGCCGGGAATATGGCTCACCGTTTCACGGTAAAATTCCGGGGCTCGCTTCACCTGCAGAAACACATCCGCAAACCGGTACCGGCTGTAGTAACGCTGACGGGAAGCCTCGAGCGAATATTTCACGCTGCTCATGGCCACAAAAACCGAAATGCCGCACGCTACGACGGCCGCGACGGCAAGCATCTGGCCTTTCATATGCAGGAGGTCCCGCAGCAGCTTTTTCCGGAGCATCGGCATGGTCGGCTACCAGACAAGTTCGGATGGAGAGACGCGGACAAGGTTCCGGCGGTCTTCGATAACCTCGCCGCTGCCTAGTCGGACGACCCGGTCAGCCATTCCGGCAATGGACACATTATGGGTAATCACCAGCGTTGTCGTGCCAAGTTCACGGTTCACTTTCTCGATCACATCGAGCACAAGCTTGCCGGTCTGGAAATCGAGAGCACCGGTCGGTTCGTCGCAGAGGAGCAGTTCGGGCCGCTTGGCGACAGCTCTCGCTATGGCGACACGCTGCTGCTCACCGCCGGAAAGCTGTGCCGGAAAGTGGTTCAGACGGTTGCCGAGTCCTACAAGGTTGAGCGCTTCTCCGGCCGACATCGGGTTCAGGGAAATTTCGGTGACAAGCTGAACATTTTCAAGAGCCGTCAGGCTCGAAATAAGGTTGTAGAACTGAAAAACAAAACCTATCGAACGTCGCCGGTATTCGGTAAGCTCCGCTTCCGTTGCCGCGGTGATCTCCCTGCCGTGGAAATAGAGCTTGCCTGAAGTCGGAACATCAAGCCCGCCGATAATATTGAGCAATGTCGATTTGCCGCTTCCTGAAGCGCCGAGAAGAACCGCAAGCTCTCCTGCATAAAATTCGATCGAAACACGCTTGAGGGCCTCAACCATCACTTCTCCCATAATGTAGGATTTCGAGAGATCGCTGATCCTTAGTACAGCCTCATGCTGCGTGGTTCCTTCATGTTCGTCATGCATCGATTGAAAAGCCTCCTTTTATCCGGCAGAGAAGCCGTCTGTACAGACACTCTCTCCCATATGGCTTAAGTATATGCTTTCTTTCATCATAAACCGGAAAGAAGCTCTGTTCATTCCACTTTTCCCGCTATCGGGTGTTTTTCATTTCGATCAGAAACAACGGGATAGCTGTTTATGACCCGAATGAAAAAAATACACCATATCATTCAGAGCAATCGTCAATCAATCAGCAGATCGAACACATATAAAATATTTTAAAGAATATTGTTAACTTTGCTGCGTCCGGTTATCAGTCCGGAAACAAGTCTCAAGAAAATCCATACAACGGGTCTGTCATTCTGAATGAAGCGTAGCGTAATGAAGAATCCATTTTATTACTATAAAATAAGTTATGGATTCTTCGCTTTTCTCGGAATGACAAGATCGGAGCTATTGTTAATATCATGACAACAGTACTTGTAACGGGAGCCTCAGGATTTATCGGTTCGCATCTTGTCAACCGCTGCCTGCTTGAAAAATACAAGGTCAAGGTTCTTGTCCGTAAAGGAAATCCGGCTGTTGCGAAGTACCGGCAGCAGGGTGTGGAGGTCTTTGAAGGTGATATCCGCAATTTCGAAGAGGTCAGAAAAGCGGTCAGCGATTGCAGCCTTGTCTTTCATGCTGCAGCACTCACTTCGGACTGGGGTACCATGAAAGATTTCAACGACATCAATATCGGCGGGACCCGAAATGTCTGCGAAGCAGTACTCGAGTGTAAAACAGAAAGACTTGTCTACGTCAGCTCCTTCGAATCCTTCAATCATACTGAGCTCGAAAGAATCGATGAAAAGACCGCTTTTTCTGTAAGAAACCATCCTTATTCCGACACGAAAATCGGCGGAACCGAAACAGTGAGGCAGTATATCGCTAAAGGCATCACCGCCTCGATCGTTTACCCTGTGTGGGTTTACGGACCGGGCGACCGGACGCTCTTTCCCATTATAGCCGATATCCTGCGCAACGGCATGTTTTTTTACTGGAAGTACCATGCCCGCATGAGCATGATCTATATCGATAACCTCGTCGATCTCCTGATGCTTGCCGCAACGCATCCTCAAGCCGCCAGGGAGGAATTTCTCGCCTTTGACGGTGTGGACATGACGTTCGAGGAGTTTTGCGAACGCCTCGCTGCGGGTGTGAAGGCAAATCCTCCGTTTGTTTACCTGCCGTACGATCTGGTTTACATGTTTGCGGGAGTCCTCGAAACGGTCTACGGTATCCTGAATATGCAGAAAAGACCTCTCCTGACCCGTCAGGCTGTGAGCCTGCTTGCATCGAGGGCTGTTGTGGACGCATCAAAAGCACGAAGACTTCTCGGCTGGTCACCGGCCGTATCACAGGAAGAGGGATTCCGGAGAACCCTTGAATGGCTCAATACCATCGATCCGTCCGAGTGGAACATAAAATAGGACCCGGTCTGTAACGATTTTCAGCCTGATTGATTATGGAAACACAGCTTTTTATCGTCATTCCCGTCATGTTCTTCTGCGGCCTGATCGCAGGAATTCCTGCCGGCATGTTTTTCGGAAGAAAAAATACCGATGTCATGAACGGCCTTGTAAAAATAGGCGCTTCCAGGGTCAGCGGCCGTGGCGCTTTTGCGATAAGAAATATCAGTGAAGGTACCATAATCGAACGCTGCCCGGCCATCGAAGTCACCGACAAGGATATCGGAGGCGAACTTCTGAACTACGTATTCTACGGTAAATATGAATCATCACGACTTGTAGCCATGGGGTACGGCATGCTGTTCAACCACTCGCCCGAACCCAATGTCGGCTATTATCGTGAAGAAACGAAACTCGGCACGGAACTGGTCCTTTATGCGCTTTGCGACATAAAAGGCGGCGAAGAAATGTTTTACAATTACGGTGAAGACTGGTGGAAAACCAGATAACGTCAGTCCTTACAGTGCCGGAGTCAGAGCCTTGAAGCGAAAATGCGGTACATCGAGGAATCATCGAGCTGCACCGGGTTGCTTTTGCTTCGTGTCAGGTTCACGATTTGACCGATATCCGGACCGGTAATCCCGTATGTGCCGAGTCTCGGAAAGCGCAGCAGTTCCTGCCACTCTTCGAGTAAACCCACAAGGCCATCACATCCTGCCTTTACATCTGAAAAAGTTCTGCCTGCAAGCAATTCCCCCGCCCTTGCATACTTGACAAGCGCCGGATGCCCGGGATCGGCAATCCGAAGCTGCCCTATATTTTCCCGTGTCGCTTCGGCAAGCAAAGTCGCACAAAGCGTTCCGTGCGGTATTTCGAACAACCCTCCGATCGATGATGCGAAACCGTGAACGATCCCCAACCCGGCGTTAGCCAAAGCGATCCCTGACATAAGTGCCGCATAGGCAATATCGCCCCGTGCCGAACTGTCCCCGGCACGATCGGTGCATACCGGCATGAACGATCGGGTGAAATGCTCGAGACCGCTGAGAGCGATAGCGTCGGTATATGAATTCGAAAAAGGAGAAAGATAGGCTTCGAGAAGCTGGGTGCATGCATCCATACCCGCGGCGGCAGTTAGCTCCGGCGGCACTGTCAACATGAGCTCGGGATCCAGAAGCGCGATATCGGGAACGAATGCGGCATGCCTGAGAGAACGTTTGTACCCGCTTACGCCGACACTGCTTATGACGGCATTGTTCGTTACCTCGCTGCCCGTTCCCGAGGTGGTCGGCACGGCTATGAACGGCACCTTTCGGCCGTCATGCGGCATAAAGCCCGGCTGTCCCTCGATAAACCGCTCGACCGGATGGTCCTGCAGCAACATCGCCGAAACCGCCTTGCCGGCATCGAGCACGCTCCCTCCTCCAACAGCGAGAACGACGTCGATCGATTTATCCCGATAACAGGCGACAGCTTCATTGACAAGTTCAGGCGAAGGTTCGCTTTTCACAACAACCTGAAAATGCCTCCCCCCCCCTTTTTCGAGGGTATCGATAAGCGAAGAGAGCCTGCCGGATTTCTGAAGCGCACTGCTGCCGGTTACCAGAAGGATGTTCCTGCCGAATCCGGCGGCAAGGTCTGCTATTCCGGCAAAAAGGCCTGCACCAAAATGAATGACGGGAAGAGGAAGAAGGGAAAAATCGGAAACGGACATTGCTGCTGAATATTGGTTCTGCATCGAGTTTACAGAAAACTTTACACTTGAGCAACAATCTACGGGTTTTGTTCCGGATGGCATCCTCCATTGTTCTTCATGGAAGCACCGCGAAACCGGCACTCCTTTTCCCTGCAGGTCTTGCCTTTCACATGGGGGGCCCTCGCGGCCGCATTCAGGACAGAAACCATATCGAACTGACAACCAGTCAGGTAAAGAAAATTTCAGAACAGAGCATAGAGGGCACCGGTAATCCAGACAAAAATTTCGGTCAGCTCGCTTCCTGCACCAAGCACATCTCCGGTCACACCTCCGATTTTCCTGGAAGCCGACATCCCGGCGAGCAGAGCGGCTGCAAGAGCGGCGGGCACAACCAGGGCAAGAACGAGCGGATTGCCATGAAAAATTATGGAAAGAAACAGCATGGTTAAGAATGAAGATGTCAGCAGGTGAGCTTTACCTGCACCCTGCACGAAAGCGCATGCCGTTCCACCTTCGCTTCGTGCATATGGCAAGGACGAGGCAAGGAGCACCTGTACCCAGCGGGCAAGCAGCACACCTGCTGCAATAACCGCGAATGAACCGCCCTGGACAAGCTTCAGCACAGCTACCCATTTGAGCAGGATCGAAACTGCGAGAGCGAGCACACCGAACGTTCCGAGGAATGAATCCTTCATGATCCGCAAAGCCCCCTCCCTTGTCCTGCCTCCGAGAAATCCGTCCGCGACATCGGCAAGACCGTCGGCATGGATACCTCTCGTGAAAACAAGACCTCCGGTTACAGTCAGGACCGCTGCAAGCTCATTCCATCCCGAAAGAGCTATGCCATATGCAAGAAAAGCCTGCAGCAGGCCAAGCAGAAGGCCTGCCACAGGAAACCAGAAAAGAGCGTTGCTGAAAGTATCCGTATCCCTGCCGGGAACGGGAAAAACCGTCAGTGTCCGCAAAGCTGTAACTAACCCGCGCAGCATTCGTCTGTTCTGTTTTTATCGTCCATATACTCTCTCATTCATCGCTTTTTTCGCTGACCCCGGCAGAACTGAACGTAGCCATTTCATTGTAAACTTTCACGGCGGCCTCGATAATCTGCATTGCCAGAGCGGCACCCGTTCCCTCTCCAAGCCTCAGATCGAGATCGAGTATGGGACGGGCTCCCAGTTTTTCCATCACCGTCCGGTGTCCCTGTTCATTGGAAAGATGGCTGAAAAAGAGGTAATCGCCTGCATCGGGACAAAGTTTCAATGCAGCGACCGCTCCTGCCGAGGATATGAACCCGTCGGCGACTACCGGAAGCCGGCAGGATGCCGCACCGAGAATAAAACCTGCAATCGCAGCTATTTCATATCCGCCGAGCGACGCAAGGGCTCCGAGAGGTGTCGAACACCTCGAGGCGTTGATTTCGAGAGACCTGCGGATAACCTCTTTTTTATGTTCAAGCCGCGCATCGTCGATACCGGTCCCCCTGCCCGTGATGCTTTCGACCGGAAGATCGAGAAGGACCGAATAAAGAGCCGTTGCCGGTGTAGTATTGGCAATACCCATCTCTCCGGTGCCGAGCAGGTGATATCCTGCCTTATGGGCATCAACCGCAATACCAGCGCCATAAAACACCGCCTGCAGCGTATCATTCACGGTCATTGCAGGGCCGGTTGCCATATTGGCGCTGCCGGGCCTGACTTTTCTTTTCAACAGGCAGGGATGGTCCGGAAAATCATGATTGACACCCATATCGACAACATCGAGGTCAACTCCGGCATGTCGTGTCAGCACATTGATAGCAGCTCCGCCGCCAAGCATGTTGTAAACCATCTGGGGGGTAACCTCGGCAGGATAAGCCGAAACTCCCTCTGCTGCAACACCATGATCGGCGGCAAAACAGCAGATTTTCTTTCTTGAAAGCACCGGCTTAAATGAACCGGTAGCGAGTACATATTTCAAAGCGATCTCTTCGAGCCGACCGAGGCTTCCCTGTGGTTTTGTCAGATCATCGAGATGGGCCTGCGCCATTAAACCGAGAGACTTTTCAGCGGGTTTGATCCGGCTGAGCAGTTCCTGTAATTGTTCCTGCATGAATGAAACTACTTTATACGATATTAATATACTACTTCAATCTCACCTGAATACCACTGCAGAGCAGATAGGCTTCGTTTGCCACTGCAGCAATTTTCTGGTTCACAATACCGGCGATGTCACGAAACCTTCTCGCCATTGCATTTTCCGGCACAATACCCATACCTACTTCATTGGATACAAGTATGATGTCACAAGGAGGGTCGCTCAAAACACAAAGAAAGCTGGATATCCTTTCATCTATTTCACTGTCGGCATCGAAATGATGCATGAGGTTTCCCGTCCATACGGTCAGACAGTCAAGCAGAACGACTCCGGTACCATCGGGAAGCCGGGTGAAAACTTTTTCAACATAGAGAGGCTCTTCGATCGTGATGAAATGATTCAGCCGCTCCTCCTTGTGTTTCGTTATCCGAAGGGCCATTTCTTCATCGAAAGGTTCGGCTGTCGCTAAAAAAACCGGATTGTTGTAATTGCCTGCAAGTTTCAGGGCAAATGAACTTTTTCCGCTCCTTGCCCCTCCCGTCACATAGATAATTTTAAACATATTGATTCATTTTGACACAAATACAGTACCGATCAGTACTCATTTACTCAATAAAGCAGTAATTAAAACCCAAAAAAACTTGACCCACTTTGAAACGAGTATATTTTTACATAGATTTATACAAGAATAAATCGCCGTTTATTTCGGGTGATTACACTACAGAATAAAATATTATGTACATCAAGTTATCAATTTTTTGATCTTTTTCAGATTTTTCAACCTGATAAAAGGTTATCCCCCAATACCTTAACACTGCTGAAGAAGTACAATATAGATCAGGCAATCAACCGGTAGGCAAATCAAAGTGCAGACCGGTTGATTTTTTTTATATAAAACTGTTTTGAAACATCATAAAAAACGTTCCACTGCTTTGCATGAGCTCATGAAATCATCCTCCGAAAAGATTTCCATGGTGAACACTCTTTCAGGTACGGGATTTTCATGAAGCGCCCTCATAACCATGCCGAGCGTTCGAGGGTTCATGAATGCAAGCGAGTTGTGGTCCTTGCTATCCAGCGTGCCATGCATATGCAGCACCCTGGTGCGGTCGAGGTAACGTTCAAGATGCTGCTTTGCGGGAAAACCGTAAAATTCGAGATGACCCACATCGAGCGTTATCGAGAGGCCATACTCATCGACAACCGGCCAGACGAGCTCGAACGGATAATTGAGGTTTTCCGCGCAGAATGCTGAGGCTGCTTCACCGCTTTCCCGGAGAAGCATCGATACCGATTCACTGAGCCTGTCGACAAATCGCAACTGTTCTCCAGGAGCGAAAGCATTGATATCGATCCCGTTTCCGGCTTCAAAATGCATCACAAAAGCCGATTTCGGAAGACTGCGACAGCAATCGATCACTCTCAGGCATTTTGCAACCGATCGCTCCCGTTCTTTCCGCTCATCATGGCCGAGATAGACATCGAGCGGCAGGTGCACCGAATAGGTCAGGGCGCCTTCGTCAGCGAGGGTGTTGAGTTTCACGATATCGCTTTGAGAAGGAAGGTTGCTGAATTCATCGGATTCAAAAAGCACCAGCTCGATATCGTCGACCTTGTCTTTCAGGAACTCGACATTGGGCATGATTTCGTCCGGAATGATATAGGAGGTGGTTCCGAACCTGAAAGGAAAACGTTGTTTGCAGTTCATGTGTGTTAAACGGATTGTTCAGCGTCGGCATGCAGCATTGCCATCAGATCATGAATATTTTCCCACCGTTTCGCACCTTTCCCGAGTAATTCGAGAAACAGCGCATGTGCTGCTTTTCCTGCGGTATAGTCCCTCTCTTCGATACCAGCAGAAAGGTAAACGGTTTTCCCCCTTTCTATGGCTTTTTCGGCAAGCTTCAGATTGATCAGGTTGCCCGAACCGAAAGGGACCTGGCTGACCACAAGACAATTGCAGGTATCGATCATACGGAGAGCGCTTTCAAAAGCTTCATGGCCTACCGGCGAAAAAGGCTGTTCCAGCACAGCCGGGATGTTGAGCGCCCGTGCAGCTTCCGCATCGGAGTCGAGCCGGTTGAGCACGCCGGTCGTCACCTCGAACCCGTCGATCAGCAGACGCCGGTAAAGCTCAATCCCGCTGCCGCCGCCTGCAATGACATGCACTGACCGGCCAAGGCGTTTCCGCCGCCTCAGCGTATCGAGCGCGCCTGAAACCTGGATAAATCCGGTATAAGGATCCTGCTGCACATGAAGCTCGCAATGGTAAACCCTGGCGAGCAGTTCAGGATCGAGCACTTCGGCCGGAGTACCAGCCTTGACCAGCGACCCCGACTCCATCAGCAGGAAACGGTCGGAAATACCGGCTGAAAGCGTGAGATCATGACTCACCAGGACGATGGTCATCTGTTTTTCCCGGTTGAGGTTCATGAGGATCTGGAGAACCTCCTGACGATGGTTGATATCGAGATGGGAGATCGATTCATCGAGCATGATCATCCTCGGTTCCTGGGCCAGAACCATGGCAAGGGCGACCCGCTGCTGCTCTCCCCCGCTCAGTTCGGTAAAGTAACGGTCCCTGAGTGAAGAAACATCGGTATAGATCATGCATCGTTCGATGACGTCATGATCTCGGTCTGAAAAGGTACCCCATCGTCCCGACAAGCTGATCCTGCCGTTCATGACGATCTCGCTGACGGTAAAGGCCATCGGGGTCTCTATTTTCTGGGGCACCACCCCGAGCAGAGAGGCCCGGACACCTGGTTTGATCTGCATGACATCCCTGCCGAACAGTTCGACCTTTCCTGAAAGCGGTTTCAGCAGAGAAGATGCAGTTTTCAGAAGCGTGCTCTTTCCGCAACCGTTCGGCCCGATAAGCGAAACGAACTCCCCTTCCTTTACGGTGAAAGAAACGTTCTCGAGGACTTTTCGGTGTTTGTAACCGGATGAAACGTTGGTGAATGTCAGTGCATCATGTTCCATGTTATGCGATCCAGGCTTGTTTCATCCTCCGCTGAAGGATAACGAGAAAAAACGGGCCGCCGGCAAGAGCGGTGATGACACCGACAGGAATTTCGACCGGCGCGAGAAGAGTGCGGGCTGCCGCGTCGCAGACAACAAGAAAAGTACCGCCTCCGATCGAAGCGAGAGGCACAAGCCGCCGGTGGTCCGGACCGAACAGCGCACGCATGACATGGGGAACGATAAGCCCGACAAAACCGATCATACCGGAAAGCGATACTGCCGTTGCGGCAAGAAGGGTTGCCAGAAGCAAACCCGAAATGATGACGGCATCGGCATTCACACCCTGGTAGTGTGCTGTCTCCCTGCCGAGGGAAATGGCATTGAGACGCGGAGAAAGCATCCATATCCCGAAAAGGGAAAGTGCCACGAAAAGCGACGACAGAAGCTGCTGATCGCCGGAAACCGGCTGCAGGCTGCCGAGCATCCACCAGATAACATTGTGCAGACCCTCGACACTGGCTGTCGAAACAAGAAACATGATGATGCTCGAACAGATCGAGCTGACGATAACACCGCTCAGGATCAGGCTGTACACCGAAGGATGTCCGCCGGTACCCTGGCTTGCGATGCCGTAGACAACCATAAGAGTCAGAACGGCAGCGGCAAAAGCGATTACCGGAAGACCGAGTGTAGAAAGCATCCCCGATCCGGCAAGGATGCAGAGTGTCGCCCCGAGACCGGCACCACCGCTGACCCCGAGCACATAAGGTTCAGCGAGCGGGTTGCGCAGAATTGCCTGGAACACCACACCCGATGCCGCCAGGGCGGCCCCGGTTATCAGTCCCATGAACATCCTTCCTGTGCGGAGTGAAATTATCGCCCGGCCGGCACCG
>JAAXXY010000039.1 GCA_013334225.1 Chlorobiaceae bacterium | reverse complement strand
TGTTTTAATGTTTTGAGGACTTTATTCCTTACTCTGAATTTATTAAAACCCAATAATACTATTTTTTTACACTATCACGCAATAACCGTACGCTCCCATCCACTACCGCTATTGCACTGCGTCCCTGATTTTCCTCCTGATTTTCCTCCTCCGTTTTCGGTTCAAAAAACGATCAGGCTACAGGATACGTCATCCTGCAGAAGAATGATGGGCAGTCGTCCGCTCGACTTCGAACACCTTGTCCGCTCTGGGGCAAAAAAGTGTTCGAGGTTCAACCGGATTTCCTGTTCGACCTTTGGCGGATGGAGTGTTCGAAGTTCAGCGGATTTTGTGTTCGAGGTTCAACGGATTATGCAGTTAATGAACCCGCACATTTTGTTTTTTCTCTGGTGACAACCGGCGCTCTCCTTTTTCCTGAAAGGGTTATTGCGCTTTGTAGCAGTTATTGGTTTCCACCCATGCGTCGAACGCTTGAATGAACTTCGTTGCGAACTTTCTGAACGAATCGCTCAAAAGGTTACCGCTCTGATCAAAAAGATTCCCGACGTTGCCGATGTAAGCCTCGGGCTGCTGCATGGTTGGCACGTTAAAAAACACCAGCGACCGGCGTAGATGATGGTTCGCTCCAAAGCTGTTTTAACCTGCGTTTTGGGTGGCGCGGTTATTGCCAGAGACAAGAACCGTAACGCACAAATAAGACAGGATGAAAACTTTGTTCGATGTCTTCTTTATATTCCATTTTTGTGTCTCGTAGTGTCAAAAGTTATCAATCCACATCTTGGCTTCACTCAAATCAAGGTACAAGCTGGCATAGGATTTCTTCATCAGTGAATCAGAAAGAGCCCAATCCCATTTCTCCTTGAGGAGATTCTTGGATTCAGCCAACAGGACTTCTATGTCAGGCATGGGATTCTTCTGCAATCGATTCAGGCAAGCAATTACGTCATCAGCCGTTGCACCAGTTCCAAAGAACTCAATCACCGGTCCGTTTATATAGGGAGAAAGACCCTGTCGGCGAAGCAGTGCTGCCACAGCCTCATTTGCGGCATCTCCCAACCAAGTGAATAGATATACGCTTGAGCCTTTCTGCATAATTTTCCGCAAGCCAAGATCGAATCGGGCAAACGATTCTCGACCTTCCTTGACCAATTGCTTGGCGACTCCATCAGCAAAAGACGGTTCGATGGAAGATAGATACAACTCTTTCATCCGCTGACGGACAGTGGTATGGATGTATCCCCCCTGATTATTGAATGTCGGGGGACGCCCAGTTTTATGAAAAGACACCATCACCGTTTTTGACTCATCATCAATTTCATTGACCCGCCAAGTCTTTCCAGCGAACAGAATGAAGTCCCCTGTCTGAAGGCTATTCTGAATGGGTATCGTACCGAGAGTCCGTGAACCTGAAACTACCCGGTACTCCTCTTCGGATGAAAACGCGGCATAAAAAGAATAGTGATTTGCCATTTTTTCACCTTTTTCACCATGAAGAAGTACTCCCGCTCCATCCTGCTCAATCAATTTCTTGCTCACGAGGGCTTTAAGCAATTCGAGGAAGTCTCCCTTTTCGATGGCTTTGAATGGCCCATCCTTGCAGAGAATGTGAAAAGCATCGGGTGCAGTAATCCCACCATGCTCGGAAATCAGGGCAAGGATTTGCTGCACAAGGGTCGAGAGATGCAAGCCATTTGGCTTTGGCGGTTCGCACCAGCCTTCGAGCAAGAGATCAATCATGGCACATAATTCAAACGTACCCACTCTTAATTCAGTCAGGATATGTAATTGTCCAGTCAGTTCCTGCTCTACGGTAAAACTCCGTAGGATTGCCACCTCGCCCCTTCGCCGCCCGGAACGGCCAAGTCTTTGCCGTAAACTCGCAACCGATGGTGGTGAACCAATTTGAACAATGCTTTTCACAGACCCAATATCAATCCCGAGTTCAAGTGTATTGGTACAAATAACCGTTGTACTGTGCTCTTTTGATTTGAGCGACAACTCGGCTTCTTCCCGAATCTCCTTCGATAGGCTTCCATGATGAGGATAAAACTCATTCGGGACTTGATTGATTGTACATAGGTTTGAGAGTTGGTAGGTATAAAGCTCAACCTTGGCCCGGCTATTGGGGAATACCAAATTGTTTGACCCACGGAGTGTCTTGTACAGGTAGGATGTAATAGATCGAACTGCGGCCAATTCTACATCCTCTTCATCGCAACCACTTTCATCATCCCGTACAGACACGACAGCTTTTTGAATCACCCCTTTCAAGAGAATCTTGACTTCGTGGTTTTCACCCTTGGCCTCGATAATCTCACAGCTACCGGAATCACGTAGGAACTGAGCGGCAAGATTCATATCCCCCAGTGTGGCCGAAAGGCCAATCCGTGGAACCTTCCTCTGAATAGAATGCTCCATTAGGTGAAGCAAGGTTTGAAGTTGTTTTCCTCGTTCGCTCCCAATGAAGGAATGAAGTTCATCCACGACGAGATATTGCAGGTCTGAAAATATCGTCTTTACTTGAAACCCATGATTGCAGAATACCGCCTCCAACGACTCGGGGGTAATCAACAATACACCTTCGGGATTTTGAAGAAACCTTTTCTTGACCGATGCAGAGACACCACCATGCCAAGGCCACACGGGAATATGAAGGTTTTCACAAAGTGCCGTTAGTCGGGAAAACTGGTCATTGATCAAAGCAGTCAAGGGACTGATATAAACCGTCAGACCTAAACCACCGTCGCGGCCAAGCATCTTGGTTAGTATTGGAAAGAATGCGGCTTCCGTCTTACCACTTGCAGTTGAGGCAGAGATAATAACGTCTGTTTTTTGATCGAGGATTATAGGAATGGATTGCTCTTGAACATCCCGAAGGTCATTCCATGCCTGTTGCCAAATCCAGTATTGAATCTGGGTATGCAGCAAGGTGAAAAATTTTGACTCATTGCTACTCATGCCCGTTTGAAACTGACCAGCTCGTCATCACACTCTACGATCAGCTCTTGATCCAGCATCCCCCCGGTATCTTTGTGCATTTCCAGTTGGCCCAATAGTTGTCGCCAATCAGTTCCGGCATTCTGTTCAAGTACAGCCAGCAGATTGATGAAAGAGGTGATTGTGGTTCCTGGGGTGCGGAAGTAGCTTTCACCAAGCCGTTCCGAACAATGCTCCATGAATACCTGTATAGCTTCTTGGGGGACCAAGGTCTTTTCCTGGATTCCATATGCATAGACAAGGCGAATCTTATCAAGCAGGACATAGAAGTCTTCAGGAGTGAGGCTCGACAGCCGAATAACTGGACCACTGAAATCAACCAAACCATCTTGTGTGAATGTATTTTGGGTCAATCGTCTTCGCAGAGCATCATAGCTATACATCCCTCTTCTGGTATCCAAATGGAACTCAGGAGTGCCCCCCATGATGAACCCAAGACCGACAGCATTGCCCTGCAAGGAGTCATTCACAATCCTAAGTATCTGTTCATAGTTTGAACTTCTCGCCTGAGTATTAGCCAGTTTATATATGTTTACCATCTCATCGAGGCACACCACGAAGCCAGAATACCCGGCAAGGCTAACAAACTGGGCAAATAGTTTCAACTGGTCGTAGTATGAAGAGTCATCAACAATCGTCCTGACTCCTAATGCATTCTTGGCATCGGTCTTGGTAGAGAACTCTCCCCTGAGCCATCGCACTGCATCATTTTTAAGTTGCTCGTTCCCGTCCTCATAACCTTTGTAGTATGCGCCAATCACTTCTGCGAAATCATAACCATTTACCAGTTCAGTGATCTTTGTCAATTTTGCTTGGATTACATCAGCGACTGGTAAAGAAGCGGCCTTTGCTTCTGCCTTCGCCGTGGCGATGAACTTTTCAACTATTCCTTTCATTGCCCCACCTTCGGGCTTGGTCCGGGTGGAGAGGTTTCGCATCAACTCCATATACAGGGCTTTGGCGTGACCTCCGGTGGAATGAATCCGTTTGTCGGGAGTCAGGTCAGCCGAAGCCGTCACTATTCCTTTTTCCATCGCAATTGCTCGCACCAAGTTGAGGAAGAAGGTTTTTCCCGACCCGTACTCGCCAATCACAAAGCGAATTGATGAGCCGCCATCAAGAATACGGGTGATGTCGGAAAGCATTGCCTCGATTTCGAGTTTTCTTCCAACTTGGATGAGGTGCTGGGCAGTTCGGGGAACAACACCAGCTCGAAGTGATTGTATGATCGCATCGCGGTCACGTTGTCTTATTTCTTGTCCGCTCATACCAAAACTTTCTCCCGAATATCCAGATTGATTTCAACAGGATCATCACCCTCAATCACTGCTTGGTCATGCTTTTCGAAGGATGCTTCGTTGATGGTCTCGATAGCGCCATCAATCATAAGGTCAAGATCGTTTGCTATATCTGATAACTCCTGCCGACTCCAGACGGTTTTAGCCATAAGCATTCGCAAGAATGCAGCATGAGTGTCATCGAGGCCAAGCATAATCTCTTTTCCGTCATCCGCTACTTCGACAGGTTCAATCGATTCTTCAGTCTTGTCGGTGAAAATACCCGAGAGTAAGGCAGAAACATTTTCAGTATCTTTACGGAGGCTTTCGATTTTTCCGTGATCAAGAACGACCTTTGAAGTCTTCTTTGTCGCCACTGGCTTACTGGCAGTTTCAGCAGATTTGGCATTATGAAGGAAGCTATAAAGCCCAGCTACATCAACTTCGAATACCTTGTACACCTTTTCAAGGAAGGCAATCTCCTCAGGGACTACTTCCCCATCTGCTAAGGCAATACGGGAAATGAAGTTAATAATGGTCTTCCGATCCTCAAAATGAAGGGTTTCCAACCTCTTTTTGAGGCGGGCCAATGTAACTGGTTTTTCAAGCATCAGATTCAAGTGTGCCCGAAGGCGATTCAAGTGATATGCTGAGAGATGTTCCCATTTCCCAATCTGCTCGTTCAGGTGTGTTATTTCTTTCTCATGCATACTGCCATCCGAATTGGCCACAGCCGCACCCAGTTGCAGGGTCAACACAGCAGTCTGATATTCTGGGGTAGTCCGAACGGAAGGAACCCCTGTCTGCAACATATAGATTAGAATGCTGTCATCGGCTTTCAGGGCATATGGATATGAGATGATGTCTGGCTCCATACCGATCTGCTCACCTTCAAGAGCCTTCGCCAGAGCAACCAGCTTATCCTTCGACAAGTCGGTATCATCGCCGAACTTGCCTATCAACTCGCAAACCTTCAAAATGAGATGTCCATCGCCAACCTGTTCCTTGATCAAAGCCAGCGCAGTTCGGGCACTTACCGGCCACAATGTTGCAGGCAGTAAAAGCAGTGCATCAATAGAATCCTTCTTGGCGGCGTTTCTTCCAAGAAACCGACTATAACTATCGAGTTCATCAGCGCACTCTTCAACGATCTTCTGGAGCTTTTTCTGAGGCCCCACGACTGCTGCAACGTCTGGGATATTGCCAAATGACTTGGAGGCAATCTCTACTCTCTGGAGGGCACTTGATGCCGCTCGATAGTTGAAGCTCAGCTTGGTCTTGTTGACCGTAAGCTTTATTCCTTCGTGATGATACTGCTGGTATTTCAAGGAAAATAACTTGGAAAACTCATCAGGACAGCGGGTCACAGGGGTTCTTTTTGTTATAAGCGGATCATACATCGCCCATGCTAAGGCGAGATGGGGAGGGACCGGAATCGCATCAACAGCGGCTTGGCCTAAAGCCAATCTCAGGTAGAAAGGAAGTTCATAGCTCGCGCCAAGTGATGGTACTGGTTGCTCGTATAGTTTTTCACTGAAATCACGTGAATCAATCAGTTGAAGGAATCCAGACAGGTAGCTTTGAACAGACCCTGATTTCTTTCCATAGATACCGAGTAGACGCTCGACCTCATTCCTGATTATCAGCCTTTCCTGTTCAACTGTTCTGTCCTTTGGTCCGTCTATCAAAATCCGCCGCTCAAGACCGTAGAAGAATAAAAAAACATAGCCAACATCAGCTTCTGGATCATCTCGGCCAGTCGATAACCATGTCAAGTATGCTCCACGAGCTTCGGGGCTGATCTCAGAATAACTCGGCCAGTAGCCCATCAAGCGTTCTCTCAGATTGCCGGATTTCTCGACTGGAACACGGGGGTCAATCAACGAAGGGTCTTGCTGACCATATCGGCCGGGAAGTTTTGAACCGACGTAAATCAATCCACTTGGGAAGGTATAACCAGCAACCACCACTGATTCATCAGCCGGAATCCATCGTGCATTCTGAACAACATCCGAAGGTGGTGAAGGGATACGATAGGACGGCATTGGGGTTGATTCCTCATACGATACTTTGAATAGTCGAGATACCCCTTCATCGTTCTTCAAGTCTTTACCAGATCTTTTGTTTATTTGCGATCGCTTTTGGACTATGCGAACTACGAATACTATCCCAGCGATAACAAGAAGTGTTACCCAGACTTCCTTTGGAAGACTTGCAATCAGAACTATTGCGACTATGATACCAGCAAATAGTCCAGAACTCGTTTTTTTACGTCCCATTAGCCCTACTCCTCTGAACTATTCTCGCAATATCTATCTGCCGCCCGCTGGGTACATCGAACAATAAACCGCGGTTTTTTAAATTGTAACCCATATAAGACGTAATCGAAAAACGTTTAAAAGCACCATTAACCGAATATAATTATATCATTTATCACCTGTCCCTCATTATATATCTGCGTCTTATATGGATCGGCATAATAACGCTTTTCACAGTCCGTGTACAGGACTGTAAAAAACAGTTTCAGCACAATATAACAGGAAGTTACAGCGTATTCGCTTCATAACCAATAGAAGTGGTTGCACTGAACTGTCTGCAGAAAACAGGTAAACATAAGAGAGGCACTGTCTTTCCGGCGAATCGGCAAGTCCACCCACTCGACAGGAACTGGCATTTTGGCGGGGTTGTATCAGAAAAATTCCTGGGCCAGATCATATTAATTTGTCCTCTATGCATCGAAATTTCATATTAAAACTTTTGACGCCAGATCATTGTCGCCGATGGTATCAAACCCGATAAACTATCATCATGAGCATACGATTTTTTAAGCCCCCTCCTTCTGTACCGGCTGAAAGCCTTTCCGGAAAGGTTCTCGCGGCGGTTCGCCGGGAGTTCGGTGCCGAAGTGGAGCCATTCACCCTCCACCTGCCCGTTCCCGCTTTGCTTGCCGGAGCATGGATGGCCTGCCGCGAAACCCTGATCGCGGGCGGAGGCAGGCGCGACGCGAAGGAAGCCGTGGCCGCCACGGTTTCGGCAATCAACCGCTGCCCTTACTGTATCGACGCGCACAGCATCATGGTGCTCGGGGCATCAGGAAGCGACTTGTCCAAAGCGTTTTTGGAAGGGAAACCCGAACTGGTCCAGGATCCCGTGCTTCGCTCAGCCTGCCTGTGGGCTTCCGCAACCCGCTCACCCGGCTCGCCGCTTCTTGCCGACCCGCCGTTCGCTCCCGCAGAAGCTCCGGCTTACATCGGGACAGCGGTCTTTTTCCACTACATCAACCGCATGGTCACGGTCCTGCTGGGGAACTCCCCCCTGCCGTTCACCGAAGGCTTTCCGAAATCGGTTTCAATGCGCCTGGCGGCATGGTTCTTCGGTGCGTCGATCCGGCTCGATAAAAAGATCGGAGCTTCGCTGGAACTGCTTCCCGAAGCCGCACTGCCGGACGACCTCGCCTGGGCGATGCCCTCGCCGCCGGTAGACGCAGCTTTCGCGGCATTTGCAGGGGAAATCGAAAAAGCGGGAGAAATGGCTGTTCCATCCCGAGCGAGAAACGCAGTCAGGTATGCCGTCGATGCCTGGAATGGAAACGATCCCGACGTGGACAGCGCATGGATCGAACAAGCGCTTTCCGGGCTGGATGAAAAAGAACGGACCGCAGGCATGCTCGCACTCCTCACCGCTCTCGCTCCTTACAGGGTACACGCCGATCACGTTTCAGCCTATTCGGCCCGCTTCCCCGGCGACGACGCCCTCCTCTCCGCCCTCGCCTGGGGCAGCTTCACCGCCGCAAGGAAAACCGGAACATGGATTTCTGTGTAAAACGCCTGCTTCAACAGACAGACATTTCTCCAGGCCCTTTGCACATGAAAAAGCCGATCCCTGCAGTGCGAAGAGACAAAAAGGACTGCAGGGACAACAGGGACGAATAATCCAATTCCTCACTCCTCAGCCCCCCCTTCTTCCCACTTTCCACTTTCCACTTTCCAAGCCCCAGTTCCCAATCCCCCCTCAGCCCCCCCTACCGTATTTGCGGTATTTATATGGTATAAGCTTGGAAAGCCTTCCAATATTCCGCTTTATTAACCGTTGTCAATCAAACAAAGACCGGAACAACCATGAAGCACATCATCACTGCCACGAACCGTATTTACCATTGCTGTCGAACCAACGGAACGATCCGTACAAAGTTGACCGGGCACTGTTGTTGAGCAGATCGAAATCGGAACAGTTCGAAACCGGCCGCCTGAAAAGCAGACCGGTTTTTTATTTAAGTCACAACAATTCATAATCTTACTGGACACCATCATGAAATATCACTGGACAAAAAAAATCACGTTTATAGCATCGCTTATCCTTGCTGCCGGACTGCCGACGGCAGATATCCTTGCTGCTCCAGCTCCCGCGACCCTGCTTAACGTCTCCTACGATCCCACCAGGGAACTTTACCAGAGCGAGAACGCCGCTTTCAGCCAGTACTGGCAGAAACAGACAGGCCAGCAGGTCGTAATCAATCAGTCTCACGGAGGCTCAGGCAAACAGGCAAGAGCGGTTATTGACGGCCTCGAGGCCGATGTCGTCACCCTTGCGCTGGCATATGATATCGACGCCATTTCCGACAGCGGACTTCTGGGCAATGATTGGCAGAAAAAGCTGGCCTACAACAGCACGCCATATACGTCAACGATCGTTTTCGTAGTCCGCAAGGGAAACCCGAAACAGATAAGGAATTGGGACGACCTGGCTAAACCCGGTGTATCGGTCATCACCCCGAACCCTAAAACCTCGGGGGGCGCACGCTGGAATTACCTTGCCGCCTGGGGCTACAAACAGAAGCAGACCGGATCTGCCGACAAGGCGAAAAATTTCATAAAGGCGCTTTACCGCAATGTTCCCGTCCTTGACACCGGCGCACGCGGCTCTACCCTCACCTTCACGCAGCGCGGCCTCGGAGATGTGCTGATTGCCTGGGAAAACGAAGCACACCTTATCCTGAAGGAATTCGGGTCAGACAAGTATGAAATCATCCTTCCGCCTGTCAGTATCCTGGCCGAACCGCCAGTGGCTGTCGTCGATAAAAACGTGGCGAAACATGGCACGAAAAAACTCGCCGAAGCCTACCTGAACTTCCTGTACACCCCACAGGCACAGGAGATCATCGCTCAGAACTACTACAGGCCGAGAAGTGCAGCCGCACTGAAAAAGTATGCCGCCAATTTCCCGAACATCAAACTTTTCACCATCAACGACGTGTTCGGAAACTGGCGTACCGCACAAAAAACACATTTCAACGATGGAGGTGTGTTCGACCAGATCTATGTCCCCTGATCACCATCAAAAAAATCGTTGAAACCTTCAAGGGAAGGCGGGAGCATCTCCAGCCTTCCCTTGTGTTTATCGAAGAACTGCAAAACAACATGCTGTCGCTGAAAAGAAAAAAGCACGCCATCCTCCCGGGATTCGGCCTTTCGATGGGATATACGGTTTTCTACCTCTCTTCCATCGTGATCGTGCCGCTGAGCATGGTTTTCCTGAACACATTGCACATGGAACCGGAGCAATTCATCGCCGCAGTGACCGCTCCCAGGGTTCTCGCCTCTTACCGGCTGAGCTTCTCTGCGGCTTTCTTTTCCGCCATTTTCGACGCAATCGCCGGTTTCCTGGTTGCCTGGGTGCTTGTCCGGTATCGTTTCCCGGGCAGGAAACTGCTCGACTCGCTTGTCGACCTTCCTTTCGCCCTTCCAACGGCAGTTGCGGGCATCTGTTTCGCAACGCTCTACTCACCCGTCGGATGGCTGGGGCAGGCTGCTGAAAAATGGCATATCGAAATCATCAACTCCCCGGTCGGCATCGTCATCGCTCTCGTCTTCATCGGCTTTCCCTTCGTAGTCCGCACGCTCCAGCCGGTACTCGAAGAACTCGAACCGGAAATCGAGGAATCGGCATACTGCCTCGGGGCGAACCGCCTGCAGACCTTCGGGAAAGTGGTGTTTCCTCACCTGTTTCCAGCGCTGCTTACCGGAGCTACGCTTGCATTCGCCCGTTCGATCGGTGAATACGGCTCGGTGATCTTCATTGCGGGCAACCTGCCGATGAAAACGGAGATAGCTCCCCTGATGATCATGTCGAAGCTTGACCAGTTCGATTACGACGGTGCATCTGCAGTCGCATTCGTCCTTCTCCTGCTCTCTTTCGCCATGCTGCTTGTGCTCAATGCCGTTCAGGAATGGCAACAAAAAGAAAACCGCTGAAAACCGATGCAAGAGATCCGGAATAAAAATAATGACCCCGCAGCCGTCCAGTTCCTGCTGACAGGACTGGCCTTGCTTTTTTTCACAGCATTCATTTTTCTGCCGCTCGCCCTCGTCTTCACACAGGCATTCCAGAAAGGGTGGGAACTCTACTTCGAAGCGGTTCGTGACCCCTTTACGCTCGATGCGGTAAAGCTGACACTTCTTACGGCGTCCATTGTCGTTCCGCTGAACGGATTTTTCGGCGTTACCGCAGCATGGGCGATCACAAAATTCGATTTCAGGGGAAAGTCAGCCCTGAAAACCCTGCTCGACCTTCCTTTTGCCGTTTCGCCGGTCATCGCCGGCCTCATCTTCGTCCTGCTCGCAGGCAGCCGGACAGCATTTGGCGCCTGGCTGGGGGAACATGGGATCAAGATCATCTTTTCGACCCCGGGAATCGTCATCGCCACGCTTTTCGTAACCTTTCCATTCGTCGCACGCGAGCTCATTCCGCTGATGGAATCACAGGGAAGCGAAGAGGAAGAAGCTGCCCTCACTCTCGGAGCGAGGGGCTGGCAGGTCTTCTGGAAAATTACACTCCCCAATATCCGCTGGGGTCTTCTTTACGGCATGATCCTCTGCACCGCTCGTTCCATCGGGGAATTCGGGGCCGTATCGGTCGTATCGGGACATATCCGCGGGCAGACCAACACCATACCGCTGCAGGTCGAAATCCTCTACAGCGAATACAATTTCACGGCATCGTTCGCCGTAGCCTCGCTCCTTGTCTTTCTTGCGCTTGCCATCGTCCTGCTCAAGGGGCTCATCGAGAAAAAATTCCAAAAACAAAGCCTGCAACCGCATTGACATCATGGGTATAGAACTTCGTAACATCACAAAACGCTTTTCTTCGTACACGGCAATCGACAATATCAGCCTGAGTGTGAAATCCGGCGACCTCGTCGCACTGCTGGGTCCTTCAGGCTGTGGCAAGACAACACTTTTAAGAATTATCGCTGGTCTCGAACTCCCGGATACCGGAACAATCCTCCTCGATGACAAGGATACCACCTGGCTGCCCCCAAGGGAGAAAAACGTCGGGTTTGTCTTCCAGCACTATGCCCTTTTCCGAAAGATGAACGTCTTCGAGAATGTCGCGTTCGGCCTCAAGGTCCTTCCAGGGAGCAAACGCCCTTCAGGCGGCGAAATCCGGGACCGAGTGGAACATCTGCTGAAGCTGGTGCAGATGGAATGGGCCGTGAAACGCTATCCTTCGCAGCTTTCTGGCGGCCAGCGGCAGCGTGTCGCCCTTGCAAGGGCACTTGCGGTCAATCCGAGAGTACTGCTCCTGGACGAACCGTTCTCCGCCCTCGACGCGAAAGTCAGGCAGGAGCTCCGGCGCTGGCTGAGAAAACTTCATGACGAAATCCACGTTACCAGCATCTTCGTGACCCATGACCAGGAAGAAGCACTCGAACTGGCCGACAGGATTGTCGTGATCAGCAAGGGGCGCATCGAACAGGAAGGTACTCCCCAGGAAGTTTACGACCACCCCGCAAACGCCTTTGTCTACAATTTTCTCGGCAACGTCAATGTCTTTCATGGAAGAATAAGGAACGGAAGGATCGTCCTCGGTGAACAGCATCAACTCGAAGCTGCCGACGATATGAAAAACCTCGAGGAAAAAGAAGGCCGGGCGTTCGTACGACCTTATGAAATAGGGATCAGCAGACTACAGAGCAAGGGCTCCGACCTTCAGGGCACCATTACCGATATACGCCTGCTCGGCGGACAGATCGGGCTTGAAATCGCCTGTGAAGGTTTCCTGACGCCGATCGAAGCTGAAATTCCGCGGGAACTTTTCAAAAACCTCGAACTCGGACGGGGAGAAAAAGTTTTCGTGGCCCTCAACAGGGTTAAGGTGTTCGCGGGCGATTACGAAATATGAACGCGAAATGCCGGGAACATCCTGACGTCCGTTCGCGGCATTTCGTAAAGCTTTGGTTTTCTGGCGAGCTAAATCTCGTATTCGATGATTATCTCTTTCTTTTTCAGGAGCCGGGCAACTTCCCTGACCGCATCGTGGACATCTGCTCCAGGGTCAAGCTGAAAATCAGGTTCGAACTTCGAAAAGCCATGTTCGCCGGTTGAAATGACCAGAATTTCATTCGGTTCGTTGAGTAGTTTGAGAGTATCGATATCGAAATCGTCGGCATCATCGATGGTGGTAATGAAAATCAGCCCTGCGTCGGTGATGATCCGTGCTAACTCCCCGAGCCTTCTCAGCCGCTCCCCTGCCTTGTCATTATGATATCCGAGGTCGGCATCGAGACCTTTGTCGATACTGGCCATCCCGAGGTAATAGGAGTTCAGCCCACGAGCGAAAAGCGATTGTTCCAATGCCTTGGCAACAGCCCTTTTCCCGGTGCCGGGCCTTCCGGTGAACACGATGAACTTTGCCTGGTGGCCGTTTACCGTTTCGCGGAGTTCCGTACTGATCAATCCTTTTTCCCAATGATTCTCGCGTTCCCTGATATGTCTCTGCAACAGCGTTTCTCCGTTCGACAGATTTTCAAGAACGATCCCGCCTCCGGCAATTTCATAATTGTCTATGAGGACGAACCTGCCTGTCGCTTCATTGACGAAAGCCTGATCAAATGCAAGCGGGCGCGATGTTTCGAGAACGCACTCTCCGACATCCCGGCAGTCGAGCTGCTGTTTGTTCCGGGCGAAGCTGAGATCGGAAGCGTCAAGGGTATTGCTTACTTCGGCAAGCCTGGCTGTAGCGCGGGCAGAACCGAGCTTGAGTTTGTATTCCTTCCCCTTCACCAGCGGTGCACGGCCGAGCCAGAAAATATTGGCCCTGAACCTGTTACCGACTTCAGGCTGCGGCTCGTCGCTCCGCACCATCAGTTCCCCCGGTTTAATATAGATCTGGGTAGAGAGGATAAAACCTGTGGCTTCTCCCGGCCCGGCCAAGCTTTTCGGCAACGTGTTGAATGTTTCGATTGACCGGATGACCGATTTTTTCCCCGACGGGAGGAACAGCACCTCGTCACCGGGTGAAATTCGTCCGGTTTCTACCGTTCCGGCAATGATCCGCCGGTCGTCGTTGCTTTTCGTGAACTTGTAGATATCCTGAACCGGAAAGCGGAAAGGCTTGTCTTCCGGCTGCCGGACAGCCGAAAACCTGTCGAGCTGTTCGAGCACGGTCGATTCCGTATACCATTCCATTTTCGATGAACGCACCGCGATGTTTTCGCCTTCCCTTGCACTCACGGGAATGAAGCTGACAGGAGAAACATCGATTTGCGAGAGGAAACGGGAATATTCTTCGCGGAGCTGCTGAAAAACGTCCTGACGGTATCCGGCAAGGTCCATTTTATTGACAAGCACCGTCACCTGTCTGACTCCAAGCATGGAAACCATGTGACCGTGCCGCTTCGAATTTTCCTGTATCCCTTCGACGGCATCGATCACCAGCAGGGCCGCCTCCGCCCTCGATGCGCCGGTGATCATGTTTTTCAGGAACTCGATATGGCCGGGCGCATCGATGATGATGTAGTCCCTGCATGGCGTTTTGAAAAAACACCTGGCCATATCGATGGTAATACCCTGTGACTGTTCGTCCTTGAGAGCATCGAGAAGAAATGCATATTCGAACGGTTTCGAACTCTTCCGGCATGTTTCCCTCACCGCTTCGAGCTTTCCTGAAGGAAGCGAACCCGTATCGGCGAGCAGCCGACCGATAACAGTACTCTTGCCGTGATCCACATGACCGACGATAACAATATTCATCTGCTCCCGTTCGTTCTTCATAACAATTTTACTGAATGGTTGACACTTGAAGCACCGTTACATGTAGCCTTCGCGCCGCAATGTTTCCAGGCCTCCTCCGTCCTCACTGTCCTGGGCACGTCCGGAACGTTCTGCAATATTAGAAAGCTTCCCGCTTTCAAGCTCGTCGATGATATCCCGCAGGTTCCTCGCGTCGGATTCGACCGGATTGGTACAGGGATAACAGCCGAGCGAACGGTAACGGGTACCGTTTCCCTGGTCGAAGTAAAGCGAAACCACAGGAATACCTTCCCTTTCGATATACTCCCAGATATTCAGTTCGGTCCAGTCAAGCAGCGGATGGATGCGCACATGCGTACCGGGAGCGAAATCGGTCTTGAACTGGTTCCAGAATTCCGGTGGCTGGTCGCCGACATCCCATGAGTTCTCCTCGTCACGCGGCGAAAAATAGCGTTCCTTGGAACGACTGCCCTCTTCGTCTGCCCTGACACCTACAATAACGCCGGTATAGGGGGAACTGTCCAGATCACGCACATAACGACCCATGTCATGATCGAGCCTGTAGCGTGGCCAGGCACCTGAAAGCGTATGTTTCAGGGCATCGCTTTTGAGGTTGCGGCAGCAGGTGATGCGGTCTTTCTTTCCGTCGGGAAACGTTTCCCTGTTTTCAATCGCTTCCCGGTTTTCGCCGTAAACCATGTTCAGGTTCCATTCGAGGGCGACCCGATCGCGGTACTCGATCATTTCCGGGATCTTGAAATGCGTATCGATATGAACCAGGGGAATCGGAACATGCCCGAAAAATGCCTTTCTCGCCAGCCATAGCATTACCGTGCTGTCCTTGCCTATCGACCACAGCATACAGAGGTTCCTGAATTCACGGTACGCTTCACGCAGTATGTAAACACTCTGTGCTTCGAGCTTCTCGAGATGGTCCATAGTAACCCCATAAATACGATTATCGTTATTTCCTGTGCAGACCGCACTCGCGGTGCACCGCCTGCTCCCACCACCAACGCCCTGCCCGGATATCCTCCCCGGGCATGATGGCCCTCGTGCACGGGGCACATCCGATGCTCGGGTAGCCCTGGTCATGAAGCGGATTGTAGGGAACGCCGTTCGTCCTGATATATTCCCACACCCACGTTTCGCCGACATCGACAAGAGGGTTGATCTTGTAAAGCCCGAAGGCATCGTCCCATTCGATCGCCGACACGCCGGTCCTGGTTACAGACTGTTCCCTCCGCAAACCGCACACCCATGCCTTGAGTGTTGAAAGTTTCCGACGGAGCGGCTCGACTTTGCGCACCCTGCAGCACTCCCTGCGTTTATCGATGCTGTCATAAAACAGGTTGGGACCATGCTCGCTGACCATTGCTTCAACATCTTCCCTTTCCGGGAACAGCACGTCGATGCCGATTCGGTAATGTTTTGCCGTCTTTGCCATAAGCTCGTAAGTCTCTTCGGGCAAACGGCCGGTGTCGAGCGTGAAAACCGGTATTTTCAGGCCCTCACTCTGGATCATGTCGGTAATGACCTGGTCCTCGGCTCCAAAACTCGAAGCGAAGGCTATCGACCCGGAACCGAAATAATCCGCTGCATAACGAAGAAGCTCTTCGGGAGATCTTTCCGACCATTCCATTTCCGGTTCTCTTTTGTTCCCGCTCATCATATCCGGCATTTTGGGCTAAGCTCATACTGAGGCCACAGCGATGGACATGGCCTTTTCAGCGTTATTTTTCCAATCTCGCTCTCTGCAGAAGATGACCGGAAGCAGCGGTTATAGAACACGGGAGATAACATCAGCAGCATCCCGTCACGTTCATGCACATTCAGTAACGGTTACCGTAGTTTTTTTCCGGTTCTTCGCGTCCTTCTTTTTCTGCCTTTTATTTCCGGATTCTGCAACTTCAACGATTTCGGCAGTAATTTTTTCAAGACCTTCGCGGTCGATCATATGTCCGAACCGCTCTCTTGGCGCAGCATATTTCCGGTAAACAGCGATTGCGCTCTCTATCAGCAGAAAAAGCTCTTTTTCGCTCTCGATAACCTTTTTCAGCAGTGTCGCGAAACGGGGAGCTTTCCCCATGGTACCCCCGATAGAGAGATTGTAGCCCTTGCGGGAAACAACCCACGCTTTTCCGGAACATACCAGGACACAGGCACTGCAGTTGATACAGGTATGCCGGTCAACGTCGTAATGGAAGCGTCCGTCTCCCTTTCCGGTCCTGCTGATGGATGCGGAAGGGCATTTCCTGACGCATACACCGCAATCAGAGCAGTTTTTCAAGTTCCAGGACGGCTCGATCGCACCTCTTATTCCGATATCGTTTTCGTTCGCCTTCGTGCAGTTATTTGCACAGCCGGTAACAGCCATTTTGAATTTCGAGGGTGTTTCCCGGTTGAAATAAGTGGCATCGAGTTGTCCGGCAATACGCTTCGTATCGAAAACACCCCATTTGCATATCTGTTCCCCGGGACATGCGACGATCACCCTGATGCGTGTGC
Organism: Chlorobiaceae bacterium; assembly: GCA_013334225.1. Taxonomy (GTDB): domain Bacteria; phylum Bacteroidota; class Chlorobiia; order Chlorobiales; family Chlorobiaceae; genus Chlorobium. The sequence goes on along the minus strand of JAAXXY010000039.1, from coordinate 6,599 downwards.
CTGTCGCTCCCATTGCGACACCGGCTTCCTGGAGTTCCTTCAGGGCTGCTTCAAGATTATCCCGATGGATGTGAGGAATTTCAATTCCCTGTCGTGTGGACAAATGAACCTCCCCCTTTGCATACCGTTTGGCAACCCGGGCAATTCTTTTCAATTGCTTCACGTTCAGATCGCCGGCAACCGCTTTCAACCTCAGAACATGCAGTCCCGGCTGTTTCTGGAGCATAACGCCACCTTTACCGGCGATCGCCGTTCCGGAACCATTGATTGTCATACACTCCCCAACCCTTCAGACTGATTATTCATAACATTGATCTTCACTTTCGAGGCGACGGCAAGATTCGAACTTGCGATAAAGGGTTTTGCAGACCCTTGGCTTCGACCACTCACCCACGTCGCCGTTCATTCCCTGGTTTCCGGGCTGAGCAGCGAAAACAGTTAACAATCGTGAATTAAACCTCATCAGTGATCAAATCCAAGGCCATACCCCATAAATACCGCAATTACGGTACGTAAATCATTTGACCGGAACAGGGGATCAAAAGAAATGATAATGACAGACAGCGCTTGAATTGCTGATGTGATGCCGGATACCACAATTACGGGATACAAAATCCCTTTTTGACGGGATTTTCGGTCAGGGAATAATTCATGATTTTACCTGGCGGGAGAAGAATGGCTGGAGATCGTCAATTAAAACCATCTTCAAGAAAAGCAGCCTGCAATGAAAACCCGGAACCGGATAAAAAAAATGTCAACATTTCTTGCTGTCACTTCGAGAAGATTTATCGATCTCCTCCGCTGGACGCACCTTCAGGACAACGACTCAAAATCATATCGGAAAAGTCCGGGTGATCATTCTGGAAGGAAAAGCGTCCCCGTAAAGCACACACCGGAAAAAGGAAACAAGCGATTTGACTCGATCGAAGACGAGATAATCGCTCAGATGGCAGAAGAAAACCCGACGATTTTCCTGAGCTGAACTGAAATACCACCCTTCAATTTCGATGCCGAATTTGTCTATTCCAGGTAAACAGGCTCCAGGACAACCTGCAACGAAAAAATTCACGCTGCGGGATTGTCCGGGAACCTGAAGATCATGTGGCTCAGAAGGTTACCGTGGCATATACCTCGGTACGGAACAGGTCGTTCTCGATTTTGCCTGAAGCGTTGTTTTCAGTGCTGGCCCGATATCTTATGACGGGCATCAGCGTGAATGAACCCGACGCCGATTCATGGACCTTGAATTTATATTGAGCCCATATAAAAGTATTGTTCAAATCCCTGCCGTTCTCATGGTCCGTTGTCTTGTTATAATCAATCCAGGCCATAAACGGACCGGATTCCCCTCTGATCCTGAAAATATATCCGTCATAATCGTTATTGCTGCCGTTGTAGCTGTTATCGTCCACAGTATAGACTCCGCTCAATGTCACCAACGATTTGCCGACCGGTATGAATACCTGGGTTCCAAATGAATACGGTTTACGTCCATCGGAAAAATGAGTCAGTGTAACGTATGCCTGGGGTATGAACGTGAGATTGCCAACCGGTAATTTATAGCACGTATAGAAACCATATCCGTCATTGAACCACTCGGAAGTGGCGTTGTCGTCAAGATTGACCAGAATGCCCGTCCATTGCCCACTGCCGAGACGGGTTGTAAAATTGCAACCGAAAAGACGATCGAAGTTATACGTCGTAAACGGAATGTCAACAGGGCAGGAAATCGCATACAGGGTCAGGTCCAGGAATGGATTGTCGAAACTGCCGAGAGGAATACGGCCGAGTGACCATTGCGTGTTCGGGGTATTCCGTCCGAAATAGAACTGCGAAACCATCAGATTGTATTTTTCCGTATTGTTTGCCTGGATACTTGCCCATCCTTCCGGATACGTTTCATCCTGGATCGTGGCCCGGAAATAATAACCGTCTCCGATGTCAGCTGACGCTTTCAATGCGATGCGATACTGGAAATACTGGTCTTCGGGCGATGTTTTCGTTCCATAGTAATTGATGTCACCGAAGTCGTCCCTGAGGCGGATTCCGGCTTCGCCGCTCAGTTTGAGTTCAGCCGATGCTTCCGGAGCATGGGACATCAGGACAAATACGGTGAGCAGCGTTAAAAGCTTTTTCATTTTTTTACTCCTGTTTGTTTGTTGATGAACGTCATTGTTGACGCATACTTTTCAGCACATAAAAAAAGCCGGATGCATGAAAACATGCATCCGGCTTTTTGAACCTGTTATCGAAAACATCAGAAAGACAGGATGGCTTATGAAATGTTCCTGCCCCGACCGCCCGCTGAAACGGCTATAAAAACAATGCAAACTGCTGACTGTACAGGCAAGAGTGAACAAATCTCCGACCATGTAAACGGGGGTTTATTGTAATAAACTGCTAATTACATCTTATCCCCTTAAAATCCTAACATTTAATAACCCGTCAAAAAAAACATCCGGACAATCGCGAAGCCATGGTACACACACAACCAACCAGTACGTGACAAATGACTTACCTGTGCTATTGCCCGGATGCCGGAGGACATCAACACATCAGAACGTCACGGTAGCATACAGTTCGGTCCGGAACAGGTCATTGTCTATCTGGCCCAAAGCATTTTTCTGCGAACTGGCCCGATACCTGATAGTCGGGGTCAGATTGAACTTCCCGGCCGCGGACTCGTAAATTTTGAAGTTGTACTGCGCCCAGACAAAGGTATTGTTGTAATCCGTGTTATGTCTGTCGTCCGTTGTCTTGTTGTAATCAACCCAGGCAAGGATTGGGCCGGATTCAGCCTTGACGCGTAAGATATAACCGCTGTAATCGTAAGTATTTCCTTTGTAAGAATTATTGTCGGCGGTATAGAAGCCGCTAAGCGAGATTTTCGATTTTTCAACCGGTATGAATACCTGCGCACCGAACGAGAAGGGATTGCGCCCGTCAGCCAGGTGGGTCAGGGTGAAGTAGGCCTGCGGAACAACCGTGACTTTCCCCAAAGGCGCTTTGAAGCTCGTATACAAGCCATAACCGTCGTTGAAAAATTCGGCCTGGTTGTCAAAGTTTACGACAATCACATTCCACTCCCCCTTGCCGATATTAACGCCATAGTTGAATCCGAAGAGACGGTCGAAGTGGTTTGTCGAGATCGGTGTATCGACAGCATAAAGTTTTGTTCCCTGCGGACCTGTTCCGGGAATGGCGTAAAGAGTAAGGTCGAGAACCGGGTTGTCGAAACTTCCGAGCGGCAGGCGACCGATCTGCCAGTGCGAGTTTTCGGAGTTGTGCCCGAAATAAAACTGCGAAACGGCCAGGTTATATTTTTCAGTGTTGTTGTCCTTTACCGTAGACCAGCCTCCCGCATAGGATTCATCCTGGATGAGGGCCTTGAAGAAATAGCCGTTGCCAAGGTCAGCCGATGGTTTCAGGCGGATGCGGTACTGGAAATACTGGTCATCTTTCGATGTTTTGACCCCATAAGTATCGACATCGTTGAAATCATCACGCAGGCGGATTCCCGCTTCACCGTTCAGCTTGAGTTCCGCCGAAGCATTCGGTGCATAGGACATGACTGAAAATAGTGCAAGAAGAGATAATAACTTTTTCATGGTGTTCTCCATTTTGTGTTTTGGTATTGTGTGTTTTGCCTTTGATTCAATTATTCGTGAAATAAAAAAGCCGGCCTCCATGAGGGAAACCGGCTGTATCAACTCCCGAAGCAAACCTGTAAGGTCGCTCTATGGAAATGGACCGGTATCCCGCCGGAATAAATCCGCGAACGGACAACAACAGCTCGATAAACAGCTGCGGTCCCGACCGGAATATGAAAAAAGAGTCTTCATCATCAGATTAATTGTTATGGTTGCCGGACGTCTGTAAGAAGCACCTTATCTCATTAATATCAAAGCATATACCATAAATATACCGTGATTGCGGTATATCCTGGGGTTATGTCTCCGGCATGTTTTCGCCAGTCAGTAATTGCCTGTCGATACCGGCAAGAAGGGAATATCAGCTCGAAAATTTGCTGAAGCTCTGTCGGAAAATTCTGGTCAGGAAACGATACGGGAAAAGAGAATGCATTCCGCCTTTCGGAAGCATGGAAGAAGATGAGAAATGAAGGGTGAAATAAAACCCGCGGAGCTATGCAGCACCCGGTTTGTATGAAGCGAAGATGGGACTGAGTGTTATCAGAGGCTCCTGAACGCAGGCTTGAGAATATCCTGAAGCTCGCTGTATGTCAGTTCGATTTCGGTTGGGCCGAAAGCATAGGCGGCTATTTCGTACTCATTGTAGAAAAAGACGATACCTTTGTCGCCGAGGGCGAAATTATCGTTGTACCGGATGACGTTTTCGAAAAGCGTTCCTTTTTCGCTGTCGAGCCGTTCAGTTTTCGAAAGGCCTTTCATCTGCCTGAACTTTGCGTCGACCAACCGGTTCAATACGGCCGCAAACCCGGGCAGAAAGACATCTTCAGGTTTCAGGCGCTTTCCGGTGGCGGTGTCGAAGACAAGGAATTCCGTATGGTGCATGCCGTGTGCCCCTCCGGTATAGGCGTCCCATGAAATATCGACGGTAAGGTAACCGGGACGGTTAAGCGGAACCGAACCGGAAAGCTCGAACTGGTAAGGCAGTTCACTTCCGAACTCCTTCCTGAAGCCCTCGTAATCTTTCAGGAATTCATCGGCGAGAAGTTCGATGGATTTCCCTCCCCTGCTCTTCCCATCGCCGGGGGAAATGGCCGTACTGTCGGCAATATAGGACTGCAGCATCCGGTTCACGTCATCGGCATGAGCTCCGCCCGAAAATACCGGATAACGGCATTTGCAGTAGGACTGCTCATCCCCGGCGTTCCTTCCGTTGTTGTAAATCTTCGAAACACTCCTCATCGTATAGGAGAAAGGCTTCTCCTCAGGCATGGCGACGTTCCCTTGCCGGGCATCCGGTTTTCCGCTGCATGCCGACCCGATGAAGATCAAGGCCATGAAAAACAGGGCAATTGGCAGAGATGCACGATTTCGAAGCTGGTCCATGACGTCTTTATATTTCGTTGCGGCTCAGCTGCCGGCGGTCTGCATTGAAGTCCTCACGCCGGAATGCGGACAAGGGAGACGAAAGAGTTCACAGAACAGAAAATAGGCCGGCCCGTTCAGAATGTAGAACGCTTTCATCCAGTCGGGAACGTGGATGCAGTCAAGGTAAGGCAGGCCGGAATAGTGGGATGTCGCGATATTGCGGAAATTGAAATAGTGGTAGGCGAGAATTTCGGAAAGAAAGAGCAGTGACCAGTAAAGTGCGGTGAAAAATACCATTTTCTTCAATGGCGCCATTTTTCTGAAGGCAGGGACCCAGTGCGCGTACATGAGATATACCCCGAAAAGCCCGACCGCCCAGGCAAAGAGCGGATAGATGTTGTATCCGGCAATCACGAGAAGCTCACGGTTATACCCGTACTGCTCATGGGCTATGAACAGATAGCAGCCGGCGAGCACGGAAGCGACAAGGAGGTGAAGAATCGCATGACGGCGCCTGGTGAGCCAGAGGTAGGGAAAAAGCATGAGGTAGAGCCCGATGATCATGAAATCCGCCCGTATCATGCTGAAATTGAGTGAAAGTATCGCAAGAACGCTGATCGTCTTGTCAGCGACCATAATGGATTTTCTCCCTGGTAATGTCAGGTTATGCAACTGGCATCAGCTCCTTTTCGGAAGTATGTGGGAAGGAATAATCTTATAAACGAAGTGTTCCTGCAATTTACGATTTAATGAGGAAATCCGGCAAAAACAAAAAATCCGGACAATACCCATCTCAATTTTCCGGAGCCTGGTTCAGTGCAGGCTTGATCTCGCGACGGAGTTTCTATCGATCTGACATACGATGAAAAAACCTGCACATCAATTCCAACCAAACCGCATGGCTGTCTGCATGCGATGATTGACGATACAAGGAATTCAGGGCAGGCCGATCCTGCAGACAGATTTTTTATGCGTTTCTCTTTCTGAACTAGATGAAAACTTCCGCTTTTGGCGCAATAATCCTTAACCGACAATACAACAATCGTGCAGGAATAAACCGGGCAAAACGGTAATGCATCATTCATCCATATCAGAGGAAACATAATCGGCGAAGTTGGCAAGCACCTTGGCTGCAAAAGGCGTATCTGCCACTGCAGGAAGGTCCTTCTGAACTGCAGTGCGGTCATTTTCGCCTTCGCAGATATCCGCACTCATGATGTCGGCACTGTATTCGGGATGGAACTGGACGCCCCATGCCGCCTTGCCGATCCGAAAGGAATGATATGGCTCGTATTTGCCCGAAGCAAGCAGGACAGCCCCGGGCGGCAGTCGGAGCACTGACTGCGAGTGCGCTGAATGGGCCATGAATGTTTCCGGAATGTTCGAGAAGAGCGGATCGTCGATACCCTCGGATTCAAGCCTGATCTCCACCGTACCGAGCTCCCTGCCGAGCGGGTGGTAGCCGACCTCACCCCCGGTGGCCCGCCCGAGAAGCTGATGACCGTAGCAGATTCCGAGGAAAGGTACGGCAGCCTCGACAATTCCGGGTATCCAGCGTTCGAGAGCGATACTCCATGGCAGGTT
>JAAXXY010000077.1 GCA_013334225.1 Chlorobiaceae bacterium | reverse complement strand
TCGCTGTTTGTGCACTGGAAAGCGGGATATTTTCCGATGGCTGGATGATGGAAGCCGGATGAGTCGAGAGGTTCATGTCCGGTTTTGCGAGAGGCTGGAGGTGAAAGTCCTCTGGCCTACTCACCTTGTCGTGAGAAGCACGAGTGCAAGGCGGACGGAGCGGAGAAACCGGAGTGTACACAGAGTACATGAGGATTTCGAGCACCACCCAACACAGCAATAGGGATTCGGAACAAATAAATAGAGGTGCCCTTATTTGATCAGGTCCGAGCATGTTCCATTCAATAATCATGGTCAGCTTATTCATAATGGTTCCATAAGCGGATTATCTTTACAATCCGCCCCTGTTCATAAACCTGATAGACCATTCGGTGCTGAATATTGATGCGGCGGGAATATACCCCGGCAAGATCTCCGACAAGTTTTTCAAAAGGTGGAGGGTTCCGGAATGGATCCTGTTCCAACAGTTCGAGAAGTTCCGTCGCGTTTGGTTTCAACCCTGAAGACGCAAGCTTTTTCGCATCCTTGAGGGCCTGCTTCGTATAGACAAGCTGCCATGTCACCAGTCGAGTTCTTTTGCGAGGGTTGCCGGATCTTCTTTCAAACCTTCCTGAATCGAATTGCGCATACCCGGAATCGAAAGCAGATGCAGCGTTTCGGCAATAGCATTCCAGTCCGATTCGGACAACAGTACGGCATTGCCTCTTTTGCCCCGGATGATGATCGGCTTGTGACTGCTTGCCGCTTCGTCAATCAGGCTGTAGAGCCTCGCACGGGCTTCCGTTACATTCAATGTGGTCATAGTGGTATTTACCTCCTCACGTAACGTACGTATATCCGTACGGACATGCAAGCGCTTTGCTGAAAAAACAGGGAGCAATACAATTCTCAAGCCTTTTCACGTCAGGAATCTTCGGATTGATAAGGTTTGCATGAAAATGGCACATATTTATGCAATTATATGAATAAAAGTGGTACATTTTATTGTTGCTACAATCAAGGGCACCTCTATAACAGCAATCAACCCGGTTCAAAATGTTCTATAGAAATGCCATCAGGGATTTAAAAAGCTGGTACGAACGAAAAGACCGGAAACCGCTGGTTGTCCGGGGTGCCCGTCAGGTCGGCAAGACAACCGCAGTTCGCCAGGCAGCAGAAGAACTCGGTGTTCATCTGGTTGAAATCAACCTTGAAAAGCATACCGGACTCGAACCCCTTTTCAAGAGTTACAACCTGAATGAACTGCTGCTCAATTTTTCGTTTATCAGTGGTCAGCCACTTTCTGCGGAAAGCAATGCAATCCTCTTTCTCGACGAAGCCCAGGCGACCCCTTCGGCTTATGCATGTCTCCGGTATTTCAGAGAGGAAATGCCCTCGCTCGCTCTTGTCCTGACCGGGTCGCTTCTTGACCAGATATTGCACAATAACAGGATATCTATACCGGTTGGCCGTATCGAGCAATACTTCATGGGGCCGTTGAACTTCGAGGAATTCCTTGTGGCAACAAATGCAACCCAGGCTTCCGGTATTATCGATATGGCCACTCCGGAAACCATGCACCTGATTCCTGAACGGGTGCATGAAGAGATGCTTTCGCAGGTGCGCCGCTACATCGTGACGGGAGGGATGCCTTATTGTGTCAAAACAGCGGTTGATACAGGTTTTCATCATGAAGCTATTCAAAGAGAGCAGGCTTCTCTTGTGCAAACCTACAAGGATGATTTTTCAAAATATGCCGGACGCAGTGATGCGTTGAAACTGAACAGCTTTTTCAACGGATTTATAGGACAGGTTGGCCAGCAGTTTTCACCGAAACAGGCTAACGAAATCGCTCTCGGTACCAGTGGAGACAACCGTCAGCTGCATGCAGCCCTCGAACAATTTCTGGAAGCGCGTCTTTTTTACCGGGTACTGCATTCCAATGCCGATACCATTCCACTTGGAAGCGACATAAAAACCAGGATAAGCAAATTACTGTTTATCGATGTCGGACTGCTTCTCGCCGCACAGGGCATTCCGGTCCAGGGCATCCTGGGAACACCGCTGGAGCTTGCAAGCCGGGGCATTCTGGCCGAACAGCTTGTCGGCCAGCAACTGCTCTGTGCGAAACCGGGTTACCTCAATCCCGAACTCTATTACTGGCAGCCCCCGAAATCTGAAGGACAGGCTGAAATCGATTTCCTGTTTGAAAACGGTAGCGCTGTTTATCCAGTCGAAGTTAAATCCGGAACAGGAAGTTCAATCAAATCAATTCATTCTTTCATTATCAGAAAACAGGCCGATGTCGCTTTCAGAATAAGCTCTTCGAGACCATCCGTTCAGGAACTGACCGCCAGAATGGGACAGAGAGAAAAGCCGTTCAGGCTCGTCAACCTGCCGTTTTACCTGCTCAATCGTCTTGATAAGTTCACTCAACTACGTTGATGCTTGGGAACTGTATTGGTATGGATGATCAATGTGCTCGATAAAGCGGTATCAGAATTTGCGTTTCGCGTCAGTCCGTGATAAAAGTCCGGCTCGCCGAAAGGCTTCAGCTGCAGAAGGGGTGCGTGCTGCGCTTACACGAGGGTTTGCTCCTGCAACCCGGAGCAGCAGTTAAAGCTGTCTGTTTCTTGTGAAAATTTCTCTACTTTTATAAAATGTCGTTTTTTTTACCAGGTTGGTTTTGATATCCGGTAACGGCTATAAATAAAAATGGTTAAGTAAGACAAACAATTGAAAACCTGCCACACAATCATACAGGGTGACAGCCGGCAGATGAATCAGTTGCCTGACCGTTCGGTGCATCTTGTCGTTACATCTCCTCCTTACTGGCAACTCAAGGACTATGGGATGGAGAACCAGATCGGGTTTCATGACAGTTATGAAAGTTACATCAACAATCTTAATCTTGTCTGGAGCGAATGCGAAAGGGTTCTTCATCCAGGCTGCAGGCTCTGCATAAACATCGGGGACCAGTTCGCCCGTTCGGTTTATTACGGACGTTACAAAGTCATCCCCATCCGGACCGAGATCATCAAATTCTGCGAAACCATCGGGTTCGATTACATGGGGGCAGTGATCTGGCAGAAGGTGACGACTACGAACACAACCGGCGGAGCTTCCATTATGGGAAGTTTTCCGTACCCAAGGAACGGGATTCTCAAACTCGATTACGAATTCATTCTCATTTTCAAAAAGCAGGGTGAGGCTCCCAAGCCGTCAAAAGAACAGAAAGAGCGCTCCGCCATGACCACGGAAGAATGGAATACCTACTTCACCGGTCACTGGAACTTTGCCGGAGCAAAACAGGACGGTCACATTGCCGTGTTTCCGGAAGAACTGCCACTGAGGCTCATCAGGATGTTCGCATTCGAGGGTGAAACGGTGCTCGATCCGTTCATGGGCAGCGGGACCACAATTCTTGCAGCAAGAAACCTCGGGCGCAATTCGGTCGGTTATGAGATCAATCCTGAGTTCATCGGTATAGCAAAAGAAAAGCTCGGTACCAATCAGACGGACCTTGCCGGAACGGAGTATGTCTTCATGCAGGATAGTCTGAAGGCAGAAATTTCCGAGTTGATCGAGCGGCTTTCCTATCGGTTTAAAGATCCTCACAAACTCGACAAGAAGGTTGACCCGAGAAAGCTCACGTTCGGTTCAAGGATAGAAAAGAGTAACGGCGCGCAACGGTAAGAAACGTTCATCGTCAGGGATATTCTCAGCCCGGAACGAGTCAGGCTGTCCAACGGATTGACGGTCAGGCTGATCGGCGTGAAGGAAGACCGGGTGATGCAGGAGAAAGCTATCGAATATTTGACCGACAAGATCAAGGGAAAGCGCGTTTACATGAAATACGATCATCTGAAATACGATGAAGAGAACAACATGCTCTGCTATCTCTATCTGGAAAACAGGACGTTCGTCAATGCTCATCTGATCAGAAGCGGCTTGGTCGGTATCGACAACAGTTACAAGTACAAGTACATCGATAAGTTTTTTATCCTATCCGAACAGTTAGATGGCTAAGGAATGGATCCTGAACAGCGCGATGAACCGCGCGATGAACCGCTTTCAGCTCAACTTCAAGAGAAATGTCGGCCCTACATCCGAGTCCATCGGTTACTATTTACGCATATCTTATGTTTCAATCCCCCTGAATTGTATCGGGTAAGCATGGATCTTAACAAGGCCAAACGGATAAAGCTGTTTATCAGACGGGTGAATGTGGATTTTCCGGTATGGAGTAAAGAGATTTGGCTAGCTAAAAGAACTACGCTAATTCTTTAATTCCAAGTGATTTAAGATAGTCGAAAGTAGAATTGTAATATCCCGGGTTTCTCGTTGGGTCATCGATGTTGCCTTCGGGAACGAAAATGACCATACCTTGCCTTGCTCGCGTCAGAAGGACCCGATAGGCATTTTTCTGGTATTGTTGTCTTGAAGGACTGTTAATGCGTTGCCATTTGTTGCCTCTGAATGAATGATGCTCCCAGCCATTTTGGCCGAATCGGAAATCACCATCCCATGATACGCATGCCCAGTCGAGTTCAAGGCCTTGAACATGAAATTCTGTCGCGACATCTTCAAGGTAGTAGGAGGAACGAACATCATCCTTGCCATCAAGAAACCATTTGACGGGGTTCATTGGTGTTCGCACATCAATAGCATAAGGTTTCAGTCGCTCCGCCTGAGAAGAGACGATAATTCCGAACCTTTCACTTCCGCTGGCATGCGTTTTTAACCATGTTTTTGCGTGGTCAAGATTTCGGGTGAGTACGATCGGGTATCGCTCCTGAAGTTGCTCGTAAAGTTTTTTTGATTCATTTATTTCACAGTCAATTACTGTTTTAACGAAATGTGATACGGTTTCAGCGCGGAATGATCGCATGGAGACCGAAAGATGCAAGTGGCTCTGGTAATGGACGTTAGGGCAATTACTAATGGCTTCAAGTATTTTCCCGGCTCCATACTCATTTTCAGTCAGTGCTGGTGATATATAAAGGTGCCAATCTGGGTATCTCTTGATGAGAGCATCAATCCATGAACTGATCCCAGCTTCTCCGGTATTAATTTCCTGCCCACCGCCAACAAGACAGACGATAACAGCCCAATCTTTTCTTCGATCCATGCAGGATATAAGGTATTCCGGTTCTGATTCGGAGAAATCATCAACTCCTTTTTTCCTCTTCATAAAGTAGGCGGTCTGCTCTTGATTCCATGCACGCTGAGCTTCGTCAAATAGTGCAACATGTTCAACAGGAGCGCGCTTATTGTCTATGAGGCAGTCGTCTC
>JAAXXY010000038.1 GCA_013334225.1 Chlorobiaceae bacterium | reverse complement strand
TTCTTTTTCATGGTTGTATCCATTGAGTTGGTAAAATTAATTGATCCATTAATACATAAAGCTCCGGAGCGCTTTCCATAGTTCCTGAAGTTGCCGGATTGTCAAGGGCTCGAGACGTTTCAGACATCGTCATTCCTTTTGCCGTGGTTGTGCAATCACGCTCTGCCCCTTGCTGCCGGCAGACAGAACGGACAGCAGTGGAATCCCGGGCAGTCGTTATCGATGCTGAGCCGCAGAGATCAGATCGGTATATGACGGATTGCTGCTGATATGAGATGCCGCAGTGACGAAACAGAAAAGGCCGCCTCGAAAGGCAGCCTTTTCTGTTTTTCCCGGACTTGCCGGATAAGATGTTATATCGGGTACCAGTAGTTGCTTCTCCAGTCGCGTGCCCGCCACCATCTGCCATGATAAAAATACCAGTACAACCCGTCATGGTACTTCCAGTGCCTGCGGGGCGGAGGGCCCCATCCCCATGGCGGCCGTCCAGGCGGAGGACCGTATCCCGGGCCGTAATGATGCGGAGGCCCGTAATATCCGGGAGGAGGAGGCGGTGGTCCGGGTGGAGGGCCATAACCGGGCCCATAATGATGAGGAGGCCCATAATATCCTGGTGGAGGAGGGCCGTAACCCGGAGGTGGCGGCCAGCCGAACGCATTGTTTCCTGCCGTGGTCAGGAGTGCACCGCACACAAGCAGCACCGCTCCGGCAAGCATGGTGACGTTTTTTTTCATTGTACCTCTTCTCAGTTGCCGTTCAGGAACATGGGAATGTAATGACAATTGGCTTATATCATCATAACCCGTAAGCAGTTATATAAGTTGCAGCAGGAAATCCGGCGGGAATCCGGTCCGTCGTCGTGCTATCGCAGCGGAAAATGAAGGTCCGCTTCATCTGCAGTTTCTGAATCGCTTGACAGTATGGAAATAATATTGTATAATTACGCTTTAATTTCATTATCTCCTGCTGGTACGCTCTGGTCAGAATGCCGGATTTTCCGGCTGATCCTGCGGTTGGTCATTCGCATAAGGCATCCTTTCCGGAATGACAAGGACGTGATCTTGCAGGAATAATCCGGATGATGACTTTCAAACGGCAACAGCCTCAACGCCCGGCGTATTGCAGGGAAAACCAGGTCTTTTTCTTAACGCCTGCCGGTATTCTGAAAGGCTCGGTTATTTCCTGCCGGTTCCGGTTGCCGGAAGGGTTGCTCAAGGATGTAACATCTTTTTCCGTTCAGGGTATGAAGAAACCAACGAAAGACAACAGCAGGCTCATGGCACCTGTGATGAGCGGGGTCGTACTTGCAGCCCTGGCCTATGCTTCCGAGCAATATCTGCAGCCTTGGGCGACAGCGCTGGTATGCCTTGCGGGGGCTGCCGCGGCTGAAATCATCTGCAGGATGGTTTTCGATACCGGTTTTCTCGGACCGCTGTTTGCCGACCTGTTCGCTGTTTCATCAGCCCGTAAAAAAGTTGATGGGCGGGCATGAAGAGGTTTTATCCGCTGTTCCTCGGCATAGGCATTCTTCTGGCGCTTCTGGTTTCATCGGTTCTCTGTACCGGCAAACTTTTTGTCTGCAACTATACCGACAGCCTGCCCCATGGCATCTACCTGATCTGTCGGGGGACGGTCAAAAAAGGTGACATCGTTGTGTTCAGGCCGACAGGGATTGCCGCAAAACTGATCGGGGAGCGTCATTACCTCCGGCCGGACGGGTTCCTGATGAAGCATGTCGCCGGGCTGCCCGGCGATTCTGTATGCGCTGACAGAAGATGTTTCCGGGTTGCGGGAACAGACTACGGTGAACGGGCGGATTGCGACAGTAAAGGCAGGGCGCTGCCCGCATACCGCTTCTGCGGCCGGTTGAAAGAGGGGATCATCGTAGCCAGCAGGGGACTGAAACAGAGTTTCGACTCACGGTATTTCGGGCCTGTCGAAAGAACGAGCATCGTCGGCATCGCAAAACCGCTGTGGATTTTTGAGGCCGGAATGCAATCCCTGAAATCCGGCCCCATGAGCATCGGATTATTTCCGGTTTACGGAACAACAACTCTATTCCATCAGAAGCATAGCGAAACATGAAGAACAACGATCAGCAAAACGGGTATTCGCATGAAATAGCCAACGGTATTCGGGAAAACGGAGAGCGGAAAAGAAAGAGGGTAAACCATTCTGACGCCGGGGTGAAGACCATCCAGGAGATCGCGCTTCTTGACGGTGCAGAAACAGACCATTGGATCGACTGGTCATCGATCAGGGTCGTCATACCTGGCACCAAATCCATACTGCACATGCGCATCGACAGCGACATCCTCGAATTTTTCCGCAGCCAGGGCAAGGGCTACCAGAGCAAAATCAACGCTATCCTGCGCTCCTACGTCGAGCAGTACCGGGATAATTAGGATGGGTCGGGGCTATTGTTTTTCAAGGTAAAGTGTTAAACGAAACCAGAATGAAACCGTGACTATATTTATTTCATAAGAAAATAATTTGTAAAAACGTAAAATATACGTATAATTGATTGTGCAGGTGAGATCAATTTATCTCCCTCTGTACAATAAGTACCCATCATTATATCATCAGTATCCTATCGGTATTCATTGTTTTTTCTTTGTCTGTTAGCCGCTGGACCAGTTTTTGCATGCCTTTCAATTTCAAATAAGCAATTTGGACAATGGCATCACTAAAAGAGGTATCCAGTTCAAGGAAATATGACGCATTGAGGACGGCCCTGATGCCGGTCATGAGTTTTCTGGATGATGCACTCACTCTTGAAATCATGGTCAATGCTGATGGAAAAGTCTGGATTGATAAGTTCAAAGAAGGCATGTTTTTTTCAGGTATTGTCATGATCCCTGATGAAGTAGAGCGGGTTGTTCGTCTGTTGGCGGCAGCTATGAACGCCGAAGTCAACGAGAAGAATCCCTCTTTATCAGCAAAAATTCCCATTTGGGGCGCAAGGGTACAGGCTTTTGTGCCTCCAATTGTTGCATCTCCTGTTTTTTCCCTTAGAAAACCAGCTAAGGTAGTTTACCCAATCCAGGATTATGTTGATTGCAATATTCTGACAACGGAACAATCATCATTTCTGAAACAAGCAGTCAGAGAGAAAAAAAATATACTTGTCGGTGGTGGTACCGGTTCAGGAAAAACTACTTTTGTCAATGCTCTTCTGCAGGAAATTGCCGGAACAAGAGACCGCTTATACATTGTTGAAGATAATCCGGAGTTGCGGTGTGATGCGGAAAACAAGGTTGAAATATTTGTGCAACCGCCAGTCTATACCCACCAGAAAGCGATCATGGATGCATTACGGTTCAGACCTGACAGGATTATAGTCGGTGAAGTCAGGGATGGGGCTGCTATCGATATGCTGAAAGCGTGGAATACCGGACATCCTGGGGGAATTGCCACGATACATGCCAATAGTACATTATCGATGCTTGATCGTCTTTGTCAGCTCTGTGAAGAGGTTATGCCTCATGCTCCACGTCACCTGATTGCAGATGCGATCGATATCTGCATTCACCTGAAACGGGACACTGTTCACCCGGCAGGTCGTTCAATCACAGGAATAATGGAAGTCGCGGGAGAATTGGATGGGCAATGGCATTTGAAGAAACCATTTAATTTAAGCAGTTCTTCTTAGTACCCCGTATTCATTCAACCATTAAATCATGACCACAATGAAACATCATGACATGATTCGCTTTATGATCGGGATTGTAAAAAAAACGAATAAAATAATTATTAAAAAAGCGATTTTATTGATAGCCGGTTCTTTTATCAATCTTGTTGCAGCAACTCAGGTGTATGCTGCCAGCACCTCTTCAGGCATGCCATGGGAAGATCCATTGAATAAACTGCTTGATTCGCTTACCGGACCGGTTTCGCGGGTGCTCGGAGCGGTTGCAATTATAGGTCTTGGTATCGGAATAGCATTCTCTGATGGTGGCAGCATGATGCAAAAGGCTTTGTGGGTTGTCATGGGACTTGCCATTGCCTTCAATGCGATTTCCTGGGGGCTCACTTTCATAGGTTTCAGCGGGGGTCTACTGGTATGATCGATGGTTATGAAGTTCCGGTTCACCGATCACTTACAGAGCGGATTCTTCTTGGTGGAGTTCCAAGAACACCCGCCATCCTGCTCTGGACTATTGCTGCAACACTCGGGTTCGGGCTCCAGCAGATATGGGTCCTTCCTGTGGCCATTTCTTTCCATTTCGTTTTGGTGGCCATGACTCGCAAAGACCCTTATTTTTTTGAGGTATTCATTCGGGCATTGAAGACTCCCAAATGCCTCTATCCCTGAAACTGATGATCAATCTGAAACAATATCGGGAGCCTACCACTCGATTACCAGACTATCTACCCTGGGCGGCTATTGTCGCTCCCGGTGTTGTTCTGCAGAAAGCCGCCATTCTGCAGAAGACTTATGCGTTCCGAGGACCGGATCTCAGCAGTTCCTCTCGTTCGGAGCTCGTTTCTGCAGTTGCCCGTCTGAACAATTCATTGAAGAGGCTTGGTTCGGGTTGGAGTCTTTTTATCGAAGCGCAGCGGTTTCATACCGCAGATTATCAAAGTGTTGAATGGAAACATCCAGCTGCTTGGTTGCTGGACCTGGAGAGAAAACATCAGTTCATGAAATATGGAGCTCATTTCGAGAGTGCATACTACATAACATTTGTTTGGTCGATACCGACCGAAAAAAGCAGGAATGTCAACAATTTATTTTATGAAGACCCTGAAGGAAACCTCGATGCTTCATTGGAAAATATGCGTGATCTCGAGTATTTCCAGAAAACATGTATGGAAATAGCCGATTTGATGGCAGGGGTATTTATAGAAGTTATTGAGTTGGATGACCATGAGACCCTTACCTATCTGCACAGCACAATTTCCACACAAAGGCATCCGGTTGCTGCTCCCGATATTCCGATGTATCTCGATGCCCTGCTTCCTGATCAGGCTTTGACTGTTGCAGATATACCCATGCTGGGGGATAGCTTTATCCCAACAGTAACCTTCACTGGTTTTCCTGCGGTTTCTGTTCCTGGTGTCCTCGATGAATTGAACCATCTGGAAATTGAATACCGCTGGTCTACGAGGTTCATGTGTATGGACAAACAGGATGCGCAGAAAGAGCTTTTAAAATATAGAAGACAGTGGTGGAGTAAACGTAAGAGCCTCTTGACCATGTTGAAAGAAGAGGCTACCAAAGAAGCTTCTGCTTTACTTGATTCCGATGCGGCAAACAAAGCTGCAGATGCTGATGCTGCTTTGCAGGAACTGGGCGATGATCTTCAGGCCTTCGGATACCTGACCTGTACGGTTACGGTAATGCACGATGATTTACAGGAAGCAGTGAAGCGAATACGGAGGATAAAGCAAGTTATTCAGGGGAGAGGCTTCACCGTCAAGGATGAAACGCTGAATTCACTTGAAGCCTGGCTTGGCAGTTTGCCTGGTCATATCTATGCCAATGTCCGACGTCCCATAATCAGCACTCTTTCGCTTGCCCATATGATGCCACTTTCTGCGATATGGGCAGGGGCAGAAGAAAACAGGCATCTGAAAGATGTCTGCGCGAACGGCATGTACCATATCATGTGCAGTACGACTGGCAGCACGCCGTTCCGCCTTAACCTCAACGTCGGGGATGTCGGCCATACTCTTGTTGTAGGTCCGACCGGTGCGGGTAAATCGACATTGCTTTCCATGTTGGCATTGCAATGGCTTCGCTATCCTGAAGCGCAAGTATTCATTTTTGACAAAGACAGATCGGCCAGAGCTTCAACTATTGCTGTTCAGGGCGATTATTTTGAGCCGGGAGGGGACGCCGCCCCATTAGCGTTCCAGCCACTTTTAGGGATCGACGAGCTTGCTGAACGAATCTGGGCAGCCGAATTTATCCTGCTATTGCTCGAAGAACAAAAAGTTGATGAGACACCAGCCTTGAAAAAGGAGATCGATGCTGCTTTGCTGAATCTTGTCACGTATGACAAAAATGCCCGAACATTGACACTATTCTGTGAGCTGGTCCAGTCGAGGGAAGTTCGTGATGCATTAAGGCCATACACTTTGGCAGGAAACTATGGCCAGATATTCGATGCATCCGAAGAGATTGAAGTTACCGGAAGCTGGATGACCCTCGAGATGAATGCACTGATGAGCATGAACGAAGAAGCGGTTATACCGGCATTGTTCTATCTGTTTCATCTTACAGAAAAAAGGTTTAATGGCCGACCTACCCTGCTTATCCTCGATGAGGCCTGGCTGTTCTTAAAACATCCTGTTTTCATGCGTCAGTTGCAGAACTGGCTCAAGACCCTGAGAAAGAAAAATGTTTATGTCGTTTTCGCTACGCAAGAAATTGCCGATGCCGCGAATTCGCCTATCATGGCAACGATCCTCTCAGCATGTCATACCAAAATATACCTCCCTGATGACGAGGCACTGACGCCTTTTATGAGCGAGACCTACAGCAAATTCGGTTTGTCAGATGCCGAAATCCAGTTGCTTGCCTATCTGCAGGCAAAACGAGATTACTACTACCGGTCGGTGGTCGGCCACCGGGTGTTTTCTCTCAATATGGGCCCGGTCGCTCTCACATTTGCAGGGATGTCGTCACCAGATGACCAGAAAACTATTGACTGGATAGTGGCGAACAATTCTCCAGGAAACTGGGCATCCGCTTTGCTCAGGTATAAAGGTTTAAAAGCGGAGGCGCAATTACTGGAAAGCTCTAATGATGGAGTGATGCAATCATAACTGCAGGAAAAAATCAATGTGCTATGAATACCGTAATCAAAGAAAATTACTTGCAGTTTTTTTTGCTGGTTAAATCATGATAAGGCTTTGCCTGATATTCACGTATAAAGGAAATAATTAACGGAGACATAAACCATGAAACATGAAACAATCCTGATAAATGGCCACTTCTTGCAGGCACTATTTTTTTCGATCTGCATCCTTACAATGTTCATGACTTCAGGGTGCGACGATCGCATAAAAATCAGGCAGGGCGATGTTGAAATTTCGATTCCACGAAAAGACTACGAAGCTGCCAAGGCTTTTAATAAAAAATTCTGGCATATACCGCATCAGGATGTAACTCCTCATCCAGTGCAATTGCCAGACATAAAAAAAATTGAATAAAAAATACCCGAATTGATCCAGGAATCCTTGACACCATATAACCAAATTTTTGGCAGGAAGGCCTGTTACAAACAGTTATCAATGTACTGATTAAGGTTTTTACTCAGTATTGAAATCGAAGTCAATAAAGGGCAAACTTGCTTTTGGTATGCATAATTGACTTGTCTGGCAGTATGGTATAGCCGAGGTCATTACCGTTGATAATGGTTCGGAATTTATCGGCAACTCTATAAAAAACCAATACCATGAATACAGTAATCAAACAAAATATCTTTGCCATTGTTTTGCTGGTCTTCACACACAGTATGGTGCCGATCAGACAGGCATCGGCCATTATTACCGTGATCGACTATTCAAATCTGCAGCAGAATACCATGACTGCTGCGAGAACAGCACAGCAGATCCAGAACCAGCTGTCGATGATCAGCAACCAGGTAAAAACTCTGACGACCCTGCCAAGTGAGATGTTCGGAGCGGTCAAGGGGATTTATGACAGCAATATGAGGGAGTTGAACAGTATAATGTCCAGTGTCCAGGGCATTTCCTTCGATCTCAACCAGATCAGTTCCCAATATGATCAGCTTTATCCTCAAGGACGTTGGGATACTATGAGCAGCGGTGAATATGCTGAAATTATTCAGAAATGGAATACCGAGTTGTCCAATGCTGCTAAAATCGCCATGCAGGGTCAATCTGTCATTCAGCGTTCGCAGGACTACAATAACGAGGCGATAGCGATTCTCAACCGTTCATCTTGTGCCGATGGAGAAGTCCGTCAACTGCAGTCGACGAATCAGATGCTGGGGATTGTCTCCTCACAGCTTTCAGGGTTGACTGAAAACCTTGCCACTAGCAGTCGTATCACAGCCATGATGGCTGCCGAAGATGCACAGCGGAGGGAAGCCGCGGCAACATGGAGTGCGCAATTGTTGGAAGGATTAGGAACTCATGATACTACAATTCATGGTGTTACACTTCCTGATATCAAATAATAACAATAATAGGAGTCAAACATGAAAACCATAAAAGCACTTTCATGTAATGCTTTCGGGCTTTTTCTTCTTCTTTTTTCGTTTGGATGTGCCGTCAAAGTTGAGCCACTGAATGTAAAAAATAATAAAGATAGCCGGTCTCATACTGAGCAAATATTGAAAGGATTGGGAACCCATGACACCAAGGTTCATGGTGTTACTCTTCCTGACATCAAATAACTGAGGAGAGCAGGATGTTGGCAGCAGTAGAAACCGGGATATTGACACAAACCCTGACGTTATTCCTTCAAAAATTCAGCCATGGCTGGGGCAACCTTCAGCCTGCTATCAATTTTCTTATCAAGGTTTTTCTTGGTATAGAGATTGTCATGTTTGGATTTTGGATAGCACTTGGTGGTATCGATAACCTTGTTGGCATTATGAAGAAGTTTCTCTATTTGCTGACTTGGGCTATGATAATCAAGAAATTTCCGGAGCTTTCTAACGCGTTTGTAAAATCACTGGTTGCTGCAGGGCAAACCGCAGGTGGTGGTAGTGGTGGTAACATCTTTGATCCCTCAAGCGTACTTGGTATAGGTCTTAATAATCTGACTCCTGCATTTAAAGAAGTATTTACGATGAATTTTATTGATGATTTTGGGAATATTATAACATTGATCGTATGTCTGCTTCTGATAGGTTTAGCTTATCTTATTATTGCCTGGCAGATCTTTTATACGGTTCTGGAATTTTACCTGATTGTTGCTTTAGTTGGGCTTTTTCTTCCTTTCGGCTTTTTTGAGCCAACCAAATTCCTCGCTGAAAAATCTATTGGTGCCATTATTTCTGCCGGAATCAAGCTCATGGTAATGGCATTCCTTGTTGCCATTATCCAGCCATCATTACATGATCTTTCCTTTTCCGGGAAGCTCACTCTGGATGAATGTATGAGCATACTGTTAATGTCTGGCGCCCTTGCTTTTCTATGCTGGAACGCACCTGGAGTTGCGGCGGGACTGATGTCTGGCAGTCCAAGTCTTTCTGCAGGCGTGGCATATCAAAATGCGGTAGCTGTTGGTAGTGTTGCTGCATTAGCTACTATGGGAGCGGCAAAATCTGTCGGTGGTGCGGTGTTCAATGCGGTCAAAGCTGCAACTACATCACATTCTGATAATAATAGTAAAAATTCTGGCGGAAATGTCGGAAATGGAGCTGGTAGAGTAGTCGGAGCAGCTATAAAACAATCTTCAAAAGTTGCGGGCCAAGCGGTGCAGAAAGCCGGAGCGGGGGTTTCTGCTGCGGGACAAGGCATGAAGGCCGCAGGAGGACAGATTGCAGCCACCCCAATTCCTGTTGTTTCTCAAGTTGCCGGTGCGGTTGTCGGTGCTGCAGGGGCTGTTACCGATTTTGCCGGTAAAGGGATTTCCGCTGCAGGAAAGGGTATTGAAAAAGCGGGCGAGGTGTCAGGAAAAGCTGCAGAAAAAAGTGCGGAAAAAGCTGGAGAAACAGTTGGCGCTCTTGCTGATAAAACTGCTGTTGCCGCAGAAAAGGCGGTCGTTAGTACAGATAAGTCGGATGAAAAGGAGGTTAAAACAGCTGCGGCATTGGGCGAGGAAAAGAAAGATAAATCATCTGGCTGGGCAAAGGAAGTCCTGAAAGCCATGCAGAATACTCCGGAGGAAGCCAGGCCTTCCGGTGGGGGCTTTGAGCCCAGGCTTTAATCCTTTAAATAATTCACGTACTAAAAAACTATGAAAACAGGAAAAGTCTGGACTCCTCAAGGAGGGCTCGATACTCCGTATAAACGGGCGTCTCAGGAATGGGATATGCGGATTGGCGATGCTGTAATCCAGGCAAAAAATTGGAGGCTTGCAACATTAACCATTCTGCTTTTCGTTGCATTTCCCTCGGTTTGCGGGATGATCTATCTTGGCTCCCTGCCGAAAATGGTGCCTCATATTGTCGAGGTCGCCCAGGACGGCGGAGCGTATTATCGCGGAGTTGCCGGTCAGCAATGGGGTCAGTACAAGCCGTCCGATCCATCTATAAAGTACCATCTGCATCGTTTTATCATGGATACTAGGATGATCAGCAGCGATGCCGGTGTTATCAAGGCAAACTGGCTAGATGCATTCAAACTGGTATCCCCCAAGGGCGCCAATATGCTCTCTGCATACGTTCAGAAAAACGATCCATTCATTCGTTCATCCAGAGAAAGGGTCGGCATCGATTTCCTTTCAATGGTGAGAATTTCCGAAGATTCCTGGCAGGTTGACTGGAAAGAATCGCAGTGGGGGATTATGGGAGAACCTCTCGGAGAAACCAACTGGAGGGGAATTTTCAAGATTATCCTGAAACAGCCGGAAACGGAAAAAGATCTCGTTTCCAACCCGATTGGTCTCTATGTCGATGAATACAACATTGCCCAGATCGTCAGGTAAGTCGTAAATCCAATCAACTATTCTACGCACATGTTCAATTGTAAGAGACTTGGCTCCGGTTTACTGGTTTCCATTTTCCTTACGGTCAATGCGCATGCCACTCCGCAGGCGGTTATTGACAGGGCCAACAATGAATCGCAGAGGAACCCCGACAGCTACGGCTACCACAATGCCATCATGAAATATGATTACGAGGAGGGTCAGCTTTATCAGCTATACTGTGCTCCTTTGCGCATTACCGATATCCAGCTCGAGCCGGGTGAAAACCTTACATCGGAACCGGTAGGCGGCGATTCTGTCCGCTGGATACTTGCCCGGACGAAAAGCCGTGTAAATGGCCTCGATCAGGAGCATGTCTATATCAAACCGACCCGGCCCGGGCTGAAAACAACTCTGAGTCTCAACACCAACCTCAGAACCTACCACATCGAGCTGACCAGTTACGAAACCACCTATATGGCAGCGGTTTCATGGAATTACGAGCAGTACAACATGCAGCAGATTTCCCGTATCGAAAGCAATGCCATCGATCAGAAAGTGAATGTTGCTGCGCTCAATTTCAATTACCGGATCGATGTGAAAAAAGGCAGCACGCCTTACTGGTTGCCGGCGAAAGTCTTCGATGATGGAATGAAAACCTTCATCCAGTTTCCTGTTGAAATGCAGTACCGGGAATGTCCTGTCCTTTTCGCCCTTGGCTCGAAAAACGATATGCAGCTTGTCAATTTCCGGGTGAAGAAAGATTACTACGTGGTGGACCGCCTGTTCGAAAAAGCTGAACTTCGGGGTGGACAGGATGGAGATACGATTATCAGAATCACAAAAGCCCGATAAACACTATGGTATTTGGAAGAAAAAAACGATCGGTCCGATCGGACCGATCGGTCGGATCGGAAGGGATGGCCGGGGATGTGCATGCTTCGAAGATCCCGACTGACGATCCGAGGCTTTGGAGGCCTGCGGTAAAAGGCCGCCGCCTGAGAAAGGGGCCGGTGTTCGCCCTGGGAACCCTGATCATGAGCATTATCGTTGTTGCCCTCACTGTGGCCATCTGGCCGAAAGACAAAACGAAGGCCACGAAAAAAGAGGACGTCCCCCTGAACCAGATATTCACCATTCCCGACAACATCAGAAAAGGGCCGGGCAATGACGCCCCGCTCATGGTCGGGCCTGCCCGGACAACGGACAATCCGGAAACGGCACTCCTCTCTGGCCAGCCATCTGCCGTCACTGCTGAATCAGCCATCATGAACGCCAGAAACGCAATGGCACGGCAAACGGCATACAACGGCATTTCCGGAGGTTACCGGCAGGATCCCGAAGAAAATGAAAAGCAGGCGGCAATAATGGCAAGCCCTTTTTTTGGCGGAAACGGCAATTCCAGGCCGAATTCGGAGAATACGCCCTCGTCCCTGCTGGCATCGCTGACCGGCAGCCAGCAGAACAACGCTCAGACCGATACCAATGCCTTTGGCCGTGGAGGGCAGAACATGCAGGACCGGAAAAACGATTTTTTCTCGAACGGCTCGGGGGATGAAAAGGAGTACGTATCGAAAGCAGCGCATGCACCACTCAGCAAGTATGAAATCAAAGCTGGCAGCGTCATTCCGGTTATCCTCGTTACCGCTATCAACAGCGATCTGCCCGGCAATGTCGTCGCCATGGTGAGCGAGGATGTCTACGATTCCCGTACCGGCGACTACCTTCTCATTCCAAAAGGCACCCGCGTACTCGGCCGTTACGACTCGATGGTGAGCTACGGCCAAAGCAGGGTCCAGGTCAACTGGAACCGTATCGTCAGGCCTGACGGAAGTTCGATTCTCCTTGACAACATGCCCGGTGTTGACCTTGCGGGAAACAGCGGATACAAAGACAGGGTGGACAACCATTTCGACCGGCTGGCCGGAGGGGTCATCCTTTCGTCACTCCTCTCTGTCGGGGCTTCGGTTTCTCAGGGGGCTTACACCGATGAGTCGAGCATGACCATGCAGCAGCGGATGGCGGCGAATGTCGGTGAGAACCTGAACAACGTCGGTTCGCAGATCACCCGCAAGAATCTCGATATCCAGCCGACCCTGAAAATCCTTGCAGGCCGGAAAGTCAACGTGCTGGTCAACAAGGACATGATCCTCACGCCTTATGGAGAAAACAGCTGAAAGAAACGTTTTTTTCAGTTTACTTTTTCACGGCTCCCGAATCTGATCGATGGCCGCTCAGCTTGTATTGCCGGATGTTGCGAGAATTCTTTCGGCTGTGTCAGTTAAGCAGTTTTTCCTTTCTCTGTTCGAACTCTTCTTCCGTCAACAGTCCCTGCCGCCTGAGATCGCCCAGTTTTTGTATTTCATCCGATACGGAATCTTTTTTCACGAGGAATTGGGGGTTGTAATGATATGCCAGTCTTTTCGTGTCGCTTTCATTGGCGATGATCACCCTGAACACACCGTTGCCAGTATCTGGCCTGGCTCATCTGTTCATTATAGAAGTCGCTGCCCCTTGTTGTCGCCGTATTCAGGAAATTCAGGGTATGCAGAGGATAATCAAGGTTGTTGATTGTGATTTCAAGGTCGATTCTGTAGGTGTGAGGCGATGCCGTTGACTTTCCCGAATAAACTCCCAAACCCAATCCTCCAATCACCATGCCGCTGCTTTTCCCGACGATATCGTCGTATTCGAACAGTTCCGTCGCGATAATATCCCGGTACGGCAGGAGATAGTGCGAATACTTGCCGAAAATCGTAACCAGGCAAAGCAGGTTGCTGTTTTCGTCGAACGCGATGCCTGTTTTCTGGTGGGCGCTCAGGAGGTATCTCGTCGGGGAGAAGTTTTCGATATTCGAGAGGTAATGACAGAATTTTTTGAATCGTTTTCGTGCGACCGCCTCCCTGATCATTCCGGAAATTTTTCTGATGCAATATTTTACAAAGGCAATCAGGATGAAGGGCGAGGATAAAATGAGCAGCAGTTTAAGGATAAACAGAAAAACCGTCATCGCATGGCTCCTTACTCGAAAGCGGATTGAAAATGCCTGAAGGACTGCGGGTGTTGATGGAATATAGGGAAAAAGAGAAATATGGGCGTAATAATTGCGAGTGATGACGCATCGGAATTTGCAGCGAAGAGCTGAAGATGGTCCAGGAGGGAAAAGGGGGAGCGTGCCGGAAAAGAAATCAGGGGCGGTTCACAGCATTGTTTCTAAAATATCCGCAGCTGTTCTGACGGCTTCGATGCAGCGGGTTTCAAAAAGCTTCATCTCTTTGGCTTTCTGCAGGTTTTCAGGTGTTCCCAGATTCAGCCCGATGACATCTTCGCAAACGCAGGAGCCGAGGATTGCCGTGAACTCCTCCATGAAATGCCTTCCCCTGGCATAGCACTCCGCCTTGAGTGCGATGGATTGCAGCTCGCCCATTCCGTACCTCATGGAAAGCGCCAGCAGCCCTCCGTTGACCGCTCCGCACAACTCGCTACCCGTTCCGGCACATCCTGCACCGAACATGGTCGCAAGTTTCATGGCGTTTTTTTCGTCCATAACATCGGCTTGCCGGTAAGCGGTAAATACGGCCTGGCTGCAATTGCAATGATTCCTGAACAGTTCGAGTGCTTTTTCTTTTCTTTTCATGGCGACGTGCAATGGGGGTTGCGATGGAAGTTCCGGACCGGTATTTCGGGGAATATCCCTAATGCTTTGTTTTACTTTCGGATAATATAAAAAAGTTCGCTTATCAGGGTGCCCCCCGTCTGGAATTTTTTATACGCTTTAAGCCCATTTCGTGAATGATTGTTGCAAAAAAACAAACCATCATCCCGGCGGACAGGACGATGGTTTGCACAAGGGTTGTTTCACGAAATAACGATAACAGGCGGATGCCTGTTCGTTCTGTTTCAGCATGAAGTGCAGGTTTTTATGCCGAAGATGGTGTAAAGCGGGCAGAAATTCAGGAATGAGGTTACGACAAGTACAAGGCCGATGATGCCCCACCATTGCTGATACATGATCCCGACAGCTATAATGACGATACCGATGACGAGCCGGATAATTTTATCCGCTTTTCCCATATTTTTTTTCATGGCAGCTCCCGAGTATTTATCTGTTGTTTATGTTCATTGCGCCGGCGATTAAATCACTCAATCCAAGTCAACAACAAGAACTCCGATTTTGTCATTCCGAGTTCCCCGTATCCGGTAGCTGCCGCAAACGGACCATGAACAGTGACGACGTCATTAACGGAAAGCAAATTCAGGAAGAACAGCGCTTTTTCATGGAAAGCAGAGCGGAGAATCCTGATGTTTTCGTTTGAGAGGAAATGGATCCTTCACTCCGCCGTGCTTCGTTCAGGATGACACCGGTGCTGCCTGGGATTCCTAACGACTTGTTGTTGCCGGAAACCATAAGACCGTTTTCAGAACTGTTTCCCGTGCCTGATCGTTCAGAGGTATAGCCTTCCCGACCGTATCTTGTTCAAGGTTTATTGCCGGAGTTTTATCATTTGTTTTTATTTCCATGAGCTCTGACCTGATCTATTCGCTGCTTGAAATCAGGGACCTGGTTTTCCGTTATGACGGTGCGCCCTCACCGGTTTTCGAGAACCTCGGCTTCACGGTCGCTGCCGGGCAGTTCATCCTTGTCAGGGGTGTTTCGGGGGCGGGCAAATCGACCCTGCTGCGCCTTGTCTGCCGGCTGAACCGCCCGCAGTCGGGCTCCATCTTGTTCAAGGGCCGCAAAATCGAAGATTATCCTCCGCCGGAACTGCGTTCCGCTATCGGTTACGTCGCCCAGGTCCCGCAGATGGTTGACGCATCGGTCAGGGAGAACCTGCTGCTGCCGTTTTCGTTTGCCGCAAACCGGAAAAAAAACGTGCCTGGCGAAGAGGCGGTGCGAAAGATGCTCGACGATTTCTATCTCGGCGATATTTCTCCCGATCAGTCGGCCATGAAGCTTTCGACAGGCCAGAAACAGCGCCTGGCCATCATGCGGGCTATTCTGCAGCAACCGGAACTGCTGCTGCTCGACGAACCGACCTCTGCCCTCGATACCGAAAGCGCCGCCATGGTTTTCTCGATCATGGAACAGCTGAACGTGTCGAAAGGAATGTCGATGGTTACGGTTACCCACACCGACTATCGCCCCGAAAAGGCGGTGCCTGTCTTTTACAGGCTCGAAAACCGAATACTGAACCTCGAACGATGAGCCACATTATCACTATTTCCTCCTGGCAACTGCTCCTTGCCTTCGTTTTCATCCTGCTTGCCCAGGCCAGCTCCTTTTTCTGGCATCTGGGGCTGAACCGGGATATCGCCGTCGGGGCGCTGAGGACCTTTTCCCAGCTCTTTCTCATGGGCTACGTCCTTACCTTTATCCTTGGTTTCGAAAACGTCTGGCTCACCCTCCTCGTGTTTGCCGTGATGGTGTTTTCCGCAATGTTTATCGTCAAAGGACGGGTGAGGGAAAAACAGGTTCCCTATATCGTACCGACCTTCCTGACGATGTTTTTCACCTATTTCATCACGACCCTCTTCGTTTCGGGCATGATTGTCGGTACTACTCCGTGGTGGGAACCCCGTTATTTTATCCCGACCGGCGGTATGGTTATCGGCAACTCGATGTCGGCCATCTCCATCGCGCTCGAACGGCTTTTCCGCGACATGCGCCAGCAGAGGGATGTGGTGGAAATGAAGCTTTCGCTGGGGGCGAACTACAGGGAGGCGAGCGATGACCTGTTCAGGAACGCTGTGAAAGCCGGAATGATACCGTCCATCAACGCCATGATGGGGGTTGGCCTGGTGTTCATTCCCGGTATGATGTCGGGCCAGGTCCTCGCGGGCACCGATCCCCTGATTGCGGTCCGGTACCAGATCGTGGTGATGTTCATGCTCGTCGGTTCCACTGCGGTGACCTCCCTTGTCGTCATGCTGATCGTCCGGAAGAGGTGCTTCGGCAGCGGGGAGGAAATTCTCCTCACCCACCGGTAAAGAAACCGCGAGTTTGTTATTTTCATAGCGGGCATCTGTCATCGGTCTGATTGCAAATAACCAGGGAGTTTTCCGCATGCATATCTGGTCCTATACCTTGTCGTCGGTTGTCTTTGTCAGCCTGCTTTCCCTGCTCGGCCTTGTCTTTTTCCCGTTCGGCAAGGAAAAAATCAGCAGGTTCCTGATCTGGGCGGTGGCTTTTGCCGCAGGCACGCTGCTTGGCGACGCCTTCCTGCACCTTGTTCCCGAAGCTTACAAGGGCGGGAGTTCCGTCGGCATTTCGATTTCGTTCCTTGCCGGGATCCTGGCATTTTTCGTCCTCGAGAAATTCATCCACTGGCACCATTGCCATGACGTCGAATGCCAGGAAAGGAATGAGAGTTTTCCCTATGTCATTTTAATCGGGGAAGCGGTCCATAACTTTATCGACGGCATGATCATCGCTGGCAGCTACCTGGTGAGCATACCCGTCGGCATCGCGACGACGCTTGCGGTGGTTTCCCATGAAGTCCCGCACGAGGTCGGCGATTTCGCTTCCATGCTCTATGGCGGCTTCAGCAGGACAAAAGCCCTGCTGTACAATGTTCTCGCCGGAATAGCCGCGATTTTCGGCGCCGTGTTCATCCTGGTCCTCAACATCGATCCGGCCGGCATCACATCCGGGCTCATTCCATTTGCCGCGGGAAGCTTCATGTATGTGGCAATTGCCGACATCATTCCGGAACTGCACAAATCGACCAACCCCCTGCATTCCCTCGGCCAGCTCTGCTGTATTTCCGGCGGCATAGCGTTGATGTACCTGCTCCTGGTTCTGGAATGAACCGGTATCTGACCAGTAAAACAGTATCGTGATGCTTTCGGGAGGATGATGCATCTCGATCGTTTTTCGAGATTGCCTATATCATTGATCATCATTCCTTTTTATATTGACCGTGTCTGCAAACTCCACAATTGCAGACTTGTTGGTTACGTTGGAAGATCTGTATCGATCTCGAAAACGTAATGCAGGAGCCGGTTCATTCCGGCTCCTTTTATCATGAAATACCTTCCGTTTATTCTGTTTTCGCTGCCGGAAATAATGTGACCGCCTGCCTCTCCGACCATAAACAGAAGTTCCCTGTTGTTGTTTTAAAGGTATATTTTGTAATATGTTATGTAGACGTTTTCCGGTACGCCGGTAGCGGGGGCCTTTACCGCAAAACAGGCGGCCTGGAATGCCCGATATCTCCGGAATACCAATACTTTTCGAATCAACCCCGACTTCGATGTGCCATTCAATCAGTTCCGCCCGTCCGGGCAAGGAATTTCCAGTTCAAAATGGAACCTGCCCTGCAAGGAAATCTTTCCACAATCCATTGGCCGTGACGCTCATACTGCTGACCGCTTTGTTCTGTACCCCCTTCACTGTGCGCGGGGCAGTCAATCCCGGGCCTCAGGATGCACAGCGGGGCCTCACCAAAGGGAACAATGATTTCGCCCTTTCGCTTTTCAAACAGCTGGACCGTTCAGGTGAAAACCTTTTTTTCTCACCGTACAGTATTTCCTCGGCAATGGGAATGGTTTTCGAAGGGGCCAGGGTGAACACGGCAGCTGAGGTGCAGAACGCACTGCATTTCCGGTTCGGCCGGGAACAGCTCGCCGAGGCTTTCTGGAACTGCAACCATGACCTGATGTCACGGGCATCGGCTTCCGGCCAGAAGCTGAATATTGCCAATGCGCTAGTCCTGACCGGTGACACTCCCAGCAAGCCATACACCGACAGGGTCAGGAAATATTACGATGCCGAAATATTTCCCGGCGGGCTTGATAAAATAAATGCATGGGTGGCGGATAAAACCATGGGCAGGATACCTTCCATCCTGCAGCAGCTCGATCCCAACTCCATGTTTGTCCTCCTCAACGCGATCTGGTTCAAGAGCTCCTGGGAGTCTGCTTTCCGCAGGGAATCGACCACTGACATGCCGTTTTCCGTCTCTCCGAAAAAACAGGTTACGGTGAAGATGATGTACCAGAAACACGATTTCAGCATGGTCGAGGACAAGGAGCTGAAGGTTATCGGTTTGCCATACCGGGGCGGAGAGCTTTCCATGGTGATCTTCCTGCCCGGTGCAAAGGATGGCCTTGGCCAGTTCGAAAGATCCCTGACGCCCCAAAGACTTTCCGACCTGATCTCCAGGCTGGACCGTCAGACGCCTGAGGAAATCAAACTCTCGCTTCCGAAATTCACGATGACTGCCGGATATGACCTGGTAAGCCCGTTCAGGAAGATGGGCATGAGAGAGGCTTTCGGTGAAAAGGCAGATTTCACGGGCATGGGTTTCCGTCCCGGAGAAGTCTGGATAGGGCAGATCAGGCACAAGGCGTTTGTCGAGGTCAACGAAGAGGGGACCGAGGCGGCAGGGGCAACGGCAGTGGAGTTCGTGACCAAAGCGCTTCCTTTCACCAGGGAATTCAATGCGAACCATCCCTTTCTTTTCCTGATCAGGGACAACAGACAGGGAACGGTCCTCTTCATCGGGAGGGTTTGTGATCCGACGAGCCGTTAGGAGCACCGTCTGTCTGAACTTGATCGAATGACATGAAACAGAAGAGAAAGAAACAACCCGGTCCGAGCTGTGCCGATTGTGGCACGATGAACTGCTACCGCAGGGAAAAGCAGTTTCCCGAGTTCTGCCTCGCCGAAACCATATCGGCAGGGGAGCAGTCGGAAATTGTCGAACAGTACCGGGGTGAGGGCATGGATGCCCGCATCGCAAGGAGCGCGGCGGAAATCGAAGGGGCTTACTACGGGAAGCTTACGAGGGCTGAGGAGATCATCGTTTTCTCCAGACGCATGGGGTTCAGGAAAATCGGGCTTGCGACCTGTATCGGCCTCGCCGAGGAAGCACGCATTTTCACGAGGGTCCTCGATGCGAATGGTCTCCAGCCCTTTTCCGTGTTTTGCAAGGCAGGCTCCGTGGACAAGACGGAGATAGGGATAACCGAGGAATTCAAAATTCGGAAGTCATGCCATGAATCTCTCTGCAACCCGATCCTGCAGGCCAGGGTCCTTGAAAAACAGGGAACGGAGCTTAACGTCGTTATCGGGCTTTGTGTCGGCCACGATTCCCTGTTTATGAAACATTCCGCAGCCCCGGTGACGACCCTCGTGACAAAGGACAGGATATTGGGCCATAACCCCGCAGCTGCCTTGTATACTTCGGGCTTTTACTACAAAAGGCTTTTTGACGGCGACAGGGAGCAGTAGTACGGAAGTCATGAACTTCCCTGGATGAAGGTCCCGTTCTCGAAATCTTCGAATGCCTTGCGAAGTTCTTCGCGGGTGTTCATGACGATCGGCCCGTGCCAGGCGATCGGTTCGTGCAGGGGGTGCCCCGTGACCAGCAGGAATCGGATCGCGGCATCTTCGGTCGTGATCGTCAGGTAATCGCCGTCGGTAAAAAGCACCAGCGTTTCGTTTTCGACCAATGTTCCGGCCTCCATGTCGAAATAGCTCACTCCCTCGGTTTCATAGGAGAACGGTTCATCATCATGGCAGAAAAGCCCGCTGCCCGCAATGACATAGGCGAACGCGTTGCGGCCGGTTTCAACCGGATGGGTCCAGGTCGTACCCGGAGGTATCGAGATGTCGAAATATTCAGGATCGATGGCGATGTCGTTGACCGGGCCTGACGTTTCCCCGATCGTTCCTGCGATAATCCGGATTTCGCTCCCGTCGGCGAGCCGGATTTTCGGGATCTGTTCCGCTTTGATGTCCCGGTAGCGGGGCGGAATCATTTTCTGCGATGCCGGGAGGTTTGCCCACAGCTGGAACCCGGCCATGGAGCCCTTTCTGTCGCCGAAAGGCATCTCCTGGTGGATAATTCCGCCGCCCGCGGTCATCCATTGCACGGACCCGGCGGTGATGACGCCGCTGTTGCCCATGCTGTCGCCATGCTCCACGCTCCCTTCGAGCACATAGGTGATAGTCTCGATGCCGCGGTGGGGGTGCCAGGGAAATCCTTTCAGATAATCTGCGGGATTGTCGGAACGGAAATCGTCGAGAAGCAGGAACGGATCGAACTGGGGGACCTGGCTGAAACCGAAAGCCCGTTTAAGGTTTACGCCTGCGCCTTCCTGAACCGGCTTGCTTTTAAACACTTTACGTATTCTTCTCGCACTGCTCATGGTTGATACTCCTTTTTCCATTAGCGGACCAAAGGCTGCAGGACCGGAAAGACCAGCCGTGGCCGGATACCGGCAGGAAGATTTTTCAGGCGAAGCAGTCAATGATTAGAAACCCTTCCGGAGCGCTTACAAGTTCATTATTTCCTGTCCTTTTAAATACGGTTGCTCAATTCGGGCAGTTATGCGTAACTTCCTCCAGTCAGTACGGGATTATAACTCAGTAAAACAGCAGAGCATGTCCAGAAAAACCGCAAGGGTATTGTTTATCGGGGATGTCGTGGGAACCCCGGGTCTCAAGATGGTCGATCTGATGCTGAAGAACTTCATAAAAAAGTACAGTGTCGATTTTGTCATCTGCAACGGGGAAAACGCCCACAATGGCAAGGGTTTGAGCCTCGAAGCGCTGAACCAGCTTCTCGGGGCCGGCGTCAATGTCGTGACGGGCGGGAACCATACCTGGAGCAATTTCAATTTTTTCGAAACGCTTAAAACCCATCCCCAGGTCCTTCGCCCGCAGAACTACCCGAAAGGAACCTACGGCAAGGGATACGGGATTTACAAGCTGCCGTCCGGTCTTGGGGATATAGCCGTCATCAACCTTCAGGGCAGGAGTTTCATGTATTCCATCGACTGCCCTTTCCGGACTGCAGACTGGGTCATCAAGCAAATCAGGGAGCAGGAAAAGGTCAGGCTCATCTTTGTCGATATCCATGCCGAAGCCACCGCTGAAAAGGTTGCGCTCGGCTGGTATCTCGATGGCAGGGCCTCTGCGGTCATCGGCACCCATACCCATATCCAGACAGCCGATGAACGGATACTGCCCAAGGGGACCGGGTATCTGACCGATGCAGGCATGACCGGGCCATACCAGTCAGTCATCGGCATGCAGATCAAATCGGCAACCGACAGGATGCTGTATCAGACTCCGCACAAGTATGAGTGTGCCGAGGATGATGTCCATTTTTCCGCCGTGCTGCTCTCTCTTGATACGGAATCCGGCAAAACAGTCGGTATCGAACGGATTTTCTACCCGGAGTTCGAGAAGGGCACGATATAGCCCTTTGACGTTTCTTTTTTCGATCATCCTTTTTCTGAAAACCGGTCAGCTGTTCTGCAGCGACCGGTTTCTCCTCTTTTTTCATCCTGCCGGGTAATTCTCATTTCTTCGTGACTTACCGTGAAATTCCATCCTGTTATATCAAGGAATTAGTATAATTTTACTTCAAAATATTGTTATTTCGTTTAAAAATTACTTTATTTACTTAAAACATACTCTTGCATGAGCGAGCACATTCTGAAAAATCAAGGTCATGAGCGAAGAATATTCCATATCACTCGCGTTTGTTTCCGAAGTATCCGGCAACGTCATTGTAAAGTCTCGTGAAGGATCCCTGCGGTTTCTCAGGAAAGGAGATGCCGTATACGAAGGTGACGTGATTGTTACTGAAGACGGCGGCAGCGTGAAACTTGTATCGATGAACGGCGCCGGACTCGAGGTGATGCAGGGCAAGGAGCTTGTCCTGAGTGCCGGTCTTTTTGAGGAGCGCATCGCAGCAGGTGATGAAGATTCCGCATCTTCTGTTTTTTCAGTGAAAGGTTCGGCAAATGCGGCAATCAGCGGGAATCTGCAGCGGTCAGAAGCAGAAAGCACCGGTATTCACGGTTACCTGCGTGTCGGGCGTCTTGCAGAACATGACGGGAATTCTCCTTATACGTTTGTTTCCTATACCGGAAATTACAGCAGTTCGTCCGAAGGCAGGACAACTGGCGTTGATTCTTTTCTGGAAGGAAGGGCAACGACTGACGATAGGATTCAGATGTCGATTCAGGGGATCAGTATCGCTCAGTCTGAATCTGTTTTACGAGTAGTCAACATCCCTGAAGAGAACCCTCTTTACAGGTTGCAGGCTCAAGTTCCTTTACCTGTGGACGACGTCCCTGCTGCGGTGGACGACACGTATACGACGGCGGAGGATACGGCCATTTCCGGCAACGTATCGAGCAACGACACGCCGTCGGGCAACGGGGGCAACGCGTGGTCGCTGGTGAGCAGCCCGTTGCACGGAGTCCTGGCGCTGAGCGCTGACGGCAGCTTCACCTACACGCCGAATTCGGACTACACCGGCCCGGACAGCTTCACCTACAGGATCACGGACATCGACGGCGACAGTTCGACGGCGACGGCCTCGATCAAGGTGACGTCGGTGAACGATGCTCCAACCGCAAATCCGGATCTGAATTCCGTGAAAGTCAACAATACGATCGAAGTCGGCATGTTGAACGGCGTCATCCAGAGCGCAGGAAACTCGACAGGAACAGATACCGACCCTGAAGGCGATTCACTGACCGTAACCGGCGTCGTATCCGGAACGGCCGTCAGCGCGGCAGCGGTCAACACGGCGGGTACGTCCAATGTCGGGTCATCGACAGCCGGCACCTACGGACATCTGACACTGCAATCGGATGGCAGTTATACCTATTCGGCCGATACAACGGCGGCCCATGCGCTGCTGCCAGGAGCATCGGTACAGGATGTGTTCAGTTATGCGATCAGCGACGGAAATGGAGGTACGTCATATACGACGCTGACGATAGCGGTAACAGGCACTGGTTCCATCGAAGAGGAGGTTGATGAAGATGCATTGACCAATCCGCCCAACCTGTCGCAGGGCGATGATGAAACCGGCTCGGCCGTCTCCACGTTCAGCGGAATGCTTTCAGTGCTTTTCCCGGCAGCCGTCACTACCGGGGCAAGCTACCGTGTCGAAACAGATACAACAGCCGGAGCTTCAGATCCGCTGGTTCACACGACCTCAGGGGATGTGCTTTCATCACAGGGCGTGCAGGTCCATTACACTGCGGATCCCAACGGAACGGTGCTTACCGGTTATGCTGATGTGGACGGAGACGGATCGTATACCTCCGGAAATGACCGCATTGTTTTCACCTTGACGATTACCGATGCCTCTGCAGGTGCATATGGTTTCACCTTGAACGATCAGGTCGATCACCCGGCAAACGGTGATACCGGTATCCTGAGCATCGATCTTGCACCTGAAGTTTCAATGACCGAAGGCGACGGAGACAGGGTCAAGACTTCTGCGGGACTGGTTATCGATATTCAGAATGATATCCCCGTCGCAGCTTCGAATGCCCAGTTGATGACTTCGAAGCCCCTCGACACGAACCTGACATTGATACTTGACCGATCGTCTTCCATGTGGAGTACTGATCCGGATTTTCTGATCATCGAAGCATCGAAGAACCTCATCGACGAGTATGACGCTCTCGGGGAGGTCAGGGTGCAGATCATCGTTTTCGATACAGATGCCAGAACATTGGCGTTATGGGCGAGTGCAGAGGATGCCAAGGAGATCATCGAAACGCTCGATGATCCGAATGGCAATACTACCAATTATGATGCGGCACTCCAGAAAATGATGGAGACTTACGGTGAGCCAGGCAAACTGGCTACTGTCGCCACACAGAATGTTTCCTATTTCATTTCGGACGGCCAGCCTAACGATCCTGCGGCTTCCGCAGGCATTGACAGCTGTGAACAGGCCCAGTGGGAGTCCTTTCTGAAAACATACGGCATTGACAGCTATGCGTTCGGTGTCGGTTATGATATTCATGTTGATGCTCTCCAGCCGATAGCGTATGACGGCACTGACGGCATGGAAAACGTTGCCGTTATCATTCCCGATGTCAGCGATCTTTCCGCGATTCTTTCCGACACCGTTGTTCCCGGTTCCACAACAGGAACACTGATCAAGTCGGCAGGAGCGGATGCTCCTGCCAGGGTGGCCTCGATAACCATTGACGGCACGACCTATACTTACGATCCTGCGAACGGCGGATCGATCATGGTCAACGGCACGGACCGCAGCAGCTTCGATCCCGCAAGCGATACCCTGACCATCACGACACTTGGTTTCGGATCAGACCTGTCCGTTAATTCGAAGATCGTGGTGAATATGGATACCGGAGTGTATACCTATTATACACCCAGGACAGTCGTCATTGACAGTTTTACCGATACCTTCTCTTACGTCATAAGGGATTACGACGGAGATACGTCTTCATCGATGAGTTCCATAACGG
>JAAXXY010000006.1 GCA_013334225.1 Chlorobiaceae bacterium | reverse complement strand
TATTTTTTCGAGTTCAGGATGTTCCTTTTCATAATCGATGGAACCGATGGCATCCGTGCCTTTGAACAGCATGTGTTCGAGATAATGGGCAAGGCCAGTCGTTTCGGCAGGATCATTCTTGCTTCCGGCCCGGACCGCAATGGATGTATATATGCGCGGTTCGTCGCTGTAGGGGCTCATATAGACGGTAAGTCCGTTCCTGAGCCTGTAGATTCTTGTATTGAGGGAATCGCCCTCTACGGAGGTGTATGGATACGAAGTCGATGTTTTCATTATATGATCAAAGCAGTTAAATACTGATACTGTTATCCGGCAGTTGTCCCGGGAGATATATTCTTCCTGAAGAGTACGGTCGTCCCATGGTTGAAAAAACTTTAATAATGGAATTTAAACCGCATAATTGCAACATCATATTCATCCGGTCCAGCAAAATAACGTTCGGGCTGCGGCAAGGCGTTCCTTCAAGAAGCTTAATTTTTTCATATCCGATGCTGATTATGTCATACAGTTTTCTTCCGGACAGCTTTTACAAAGGCATGCATTACAGAACTATCAGGGAGGATTAAGAGTTTTTTTTACAGTGCAATAAGAGCGGTTAACGGGAAAAATATCAATTGAGCGAATTATACAAGAGAACCACTGGCAATGGATCATTCAACCTTGTCAGTCCATACAGTCCTGCAGGAGATCAGCCTAAAGCCATTGAGGCGCTTTGCGAAGGAATACTTGCCGGGAATCCTTACCAGACTCTGCTCGGCGTGACCGGATCGGGAAAAACGTTCACCATATCGAATGTCATTGCAAGGGTGAACAAGCCGGTACTTGTTATGAGCCACAACAAGACCCTTGCGGCCCAGCTCTATGGCGAGTTCAGGCAGTTTTTTCCGGATAACGCCGTGGAATATTTCATCAGCTACTACGATTTTTACCAGCCGGAGGCCTATCTGCCTGCCATGGACAAATATATCGCCAAGGACATGCGTATCAACAGCGAGATCGAACGGTTGCGGCTCAAATCCACGAGCTCCCTCCTTAGCGGAAGAAGGGATGTGATCGTTGTGAGTTCGGTGAGCAGCATCTACGGTCTCGGTTCCCCTGATGACTGGAAGGCCCAGATCATCGAAGTGCGGCCGGGAATGGAGAAAGACCGCGATATATTCCTCAGGGAACTGATCGGCCTGCACTATGTCCGTGACGATGTCCAGCCTGGGCCGGGCAAATTCAGGGTGAGGGGCGATATTATCGATCTTGTGCCGGCCCATGAGGAGATTGCGCTCAGGATCGAGTTTTTCGGGACGGAAATCGAAAGCCTTCAGAGCTTCGATATCCATAGTGGCGAGCTGTTCGGTTTTGAAGACTATGCATTCATCTATCCGGCCAGGCAGTTTGTCGCCGAAGACGAAAAGCTGCAGTTCGCGATGCTGTCGATCGAGAACGAACTCGCGGCGCGGCTCAACGTGCTCAGGGCGGACAACCGGATGCTCGAGGCCCGGAGGCTCGAGGAGCGGACCCGTTACGACCTCGAGATGATGAAAGAACTCGGCTACTGTTCAGGTATCGAAAACTATGCCCGTTACCTGTCCGGGCGCAAGGATGGTGAGAGGCCTTACTGCCTTCTCGATTATTTCCCGGAGGACTACCTTGTTGTTATCGACGAATCACATGTGACCCTTCCGCAGATACGGGGGATGTATGGCGGCGACCGTTCACGGAAAACCATCCTTGTCGATTATGGTTTCAGGCTTCCGTCGGCACTCGACAACCGCCCTTTGAGGTTCGAGGAGTTCGAGGAAATGATACCTCTGGTCATCTGCGTGAGTGCTACTCCCGGCGACCATGAGCTTTACCGTTCAGGCGGCGTTGTGGTTGAACAGCTTGTCCGGCCCACGGGACTGCTCGATCCTCTTGTGGAAATCCGTCCGGTCAAGGGACAGATCGACAATCTTCTCGGCGAGATCCGCAGGCACTGTTCGAAAGGGCACAAGGTACTTGTGATGACCCTGACCAAACGCATGGCCGAAGATCTGCACGACTTTTTCAGGAAAGCCGGTATCCGTTCCCGTTATCTGCATTCAGAGATCAAGAGCCTTGAACGCATGCAGATTCTTCGGGAGCTCAGGGTCGGGGATATCGATGTCCTTGTGGGAGTGAACCTGCTGCGCGAGGGGCTCGACCTGCCCGAAGTTTCACTTGTGGCGATTCTCGATGCCGACAAGGAGGGGTTTCTGCGCAATACCCGTTCCCTGATGCAGATTGCCGGAAGAGCTGCAAGGAATATCGAAGGCTTCGTCCTGCTATACGCCGACAAGGTGACACGATCGATTCAGGAGGTTCTTGACGAAACGGCAAGGCGGCGCGCGATCCAGCAGAAGTATAATGAGGATCATGGCATTGTTCCGCGCTCGATTACCAAATCGGTCGATCAGGTTCTCGATACCACCAGTGTGGCCGATGCGGAAGAGCGGTTCCGCAGGAAACGGTTCGGCCTCGAACCGAAACCGGAAAGGCTGCTCGCCGGTGTTCTCGATTCACTCACTCCGGAGGAATGTTCAGCGATGGCCGAAGAACTGAAGG
The DNA here is from genome assembly GCA_013334225.1 of Chlorobiaceae bacterium. Taxonomy (GTDB): domain Bacteria; phylum Bacteroidota; class Chlorobiia; order Chlorobiales; family Chlorobiaceae; genus Chlorobium. Next base: position 99,996 of record JAAXXY010000006.1, on the reverse strand, counting down.
TTGAGATGTATGAGGCGGCGATGCAGATGGAGTACGAAAAAGCCGCCTATCTGCGTGACGAGATCACGAAACTTGAACAGGTCCTTCACAGGAAACCACTTTCCGGAAAATAGAGGATTTTTGATGCGGTTTGTTTTTTTGAACGGAAATAGCTTTATAATTCACGAACAGGATATTTGGATGTTGTGCCTGTTCACAAGCAGATTATTTGATTTTACGTTGCCATGTTAGCCCAGATAGAAAAAGAGCATTACAGTAAACTTCACGAGATACTGCAGCTTTCCCGCCGGAATCTCAAGAATTTCGACGAATCGCTGATTCAGCGGGCATTTTTCATGTGCTACCGTGCGCATGAAGGTGAGAAACGGGCGTCAGGTGAACCTTTTTTCTATCATCCGGTAGAAGTTGCCACCATCCTGCTCAATGAACTGCCACTGGACGGTGTATCGGTCGCTGCTGCGCTGCTGCATGACGTTATCGAGGACAGCGGCTACACCTATGAGGACCTTGTAGCTGAGCTTGGCGTTGAAGTTGCCGATATTGTCGAGGGGCTCACGAAGATTTCAGGTATAGTCATAAACCGTGAAACCACCCAGGCGGAAGGGTTCCGGAAGATGCTGCTCTCGATGGTCAAGGATATCAGGGTCATTCTCATCAAGTTCTGCGACCGGCTGCACAACATGAGGACCCTGGATTCACTTCCCGAGCACCGCCGCCTGAAGATCGCCCTCGAGACCAGGGATATCTATGCACCTCTTGCACACCGGTTCGGTCTCGGTAAAATGAAGGTCGAGTTCGAAAACCTTGCCCTTAAGTATATCGATCCGGAAATGTACGAGTTCCTGTCGCAGAAAGTCCGTCTGAGCAGGGCTGAAAGGGTCACGTACCTCAACAAGATGATCAATCCGATCACGGCGGACCTCGAAAAGCAGGGGTTCAAGGTCGAGGTGCAGGGCAGGGCCAAGCATCTTTTTTCGATCTACAACAAGATGCGAAGCAAGAACAAAACTTTCGAGGATATCCATGACCTCTACGGCATCAGGGTGATTGTCGATACGGAACGTATCGCCGACTGCTTTGCGGTTTATGGTTTCATCACCCAGAAATATCCGCCGGTTCCGCTGCATTTCAAGGATTATATCTCTATTCCCAAGCATAACGGTTACCAGTCGCTGCATTCAGCCATCATAGGACCGAAAGGCAACCTGATAGAGCTGCAGATCCGCACGAGGCGTATGCACGAGTTCGCCGAACTCGGTGTCGCCGCACACTGGCGTTACAAGGAAAAAATATCGAAGGACGATGCGAATATCAATTCATTCCTGCGGTGGGCGAGAGAACTGATCAAGGATGCAGATTCCGCAGCCGAGTTCATGGAAGGTTTCAAGCTCAATCTCTACCATGACGAAATCTATGTCTTCACGCCGAAAGGCGATATGAAGACCCTTCCGGCAGGTGCGACACCGATTGACTTCGCCTATTCCATCCATACCGAGATCGGCCATGGCTGTATCGGGGCCAAGGTGAACGGCAAGATCGTCCGGCTCAATGCCCAGCTCAAATCGGGCGACAGGGTGGAGATCATCACGTCGAAGGCCCAGAAACCGAAATCCGACTGGCTCAAGATCGTGGTGACCCAGCGCGCGAAGCTGAAGATACGTTCGGCCATCAACGAAGAGCGCCGTATCCAGATCGAGAAAGGGCGCGGCATGTGGGAGAAGATGGTTTCCGGAACGAAGCGGCTCTTTTCCGACAACGACATCATCCGTCAGGTCAAGAGGTACGGTATAAGGACTCCTGCGGACTTCTTCAGTGCCCTCGCCAACCAGCAGATCAACGGTGAAGAGGTTATCGAAAGGGTCACCAATACCCGCAAGGATGGTGAAGCTGCACCGAAATCCTTCACCGAGGAGGCCCGGCAGGTCGAGGATTACCTGCACAAGGCGCGCAAGGAGCAGGAGGAAGAGGGTATTTCTGACAGGAAACGCGAAGATGTCGTTATCGCAGGCATGAGCAATATCGCCTATTCCTATGCGAAATGCTGCCAGCCTGTTCCCGGTGATGACGTGATCGGTTTTGTCACGGCTGACGGTGTCGTTAAGATCCATCGCAAGAACTGTGCTAATGTCAGCAACGAAAATCTCCTGAAAAGCGAACGGATCGTATCGGTTTCCTGGAACCGGAAGGTCGATACCGATTTTCTCGCAGGCATCCGGATTGTCGGCGAGGACAGGATTGGCATAACGAACCAGCTTACGGCGGTCATATCGAAGTTCGATACCAATATCCGCAGCATTTCGCTTCATGCCCGTGACGGCATGTTTGTCGGCACTCTTATGATCTATGTGCGCAATGCCGAAAAACTCGGCACCCTGATGGATAAACTGAAAAAAGTGCAGGGTGTCTTTACCGTTGAACGTCTTATAAGCTGAAAAACTATTTGACAAAGGACTGCTTCAGCCAAAAAGAGATCTGCAGTCAGGAATTGATGATACAAACAGTAAAAAAAAACCTTACAGAAAGGAGCTATTCATGAAGACATCAGTTGCAAGGCTTGTTGCTTTTTTTCTTTTCATTGTCTCACTGTCCGGATGCGGTTACAACACCATTCAGCAGAACGAGGAAGCTGTAAACCGGTCATGGGGTGATCTCCAGTCGCAGCTGCAGCGGCGAGCCGACCTTGTTCCGAACCTTGTCGCGACAGTGAAAGGTGCAGCCAATTTTGAAAAAGAGACCCTGACTGCCGTAATCGAAGCAAGGGCGAAAGCCACCTCAATCCAGATCACTCCCGACAAGCTCAGCGATCCCGAGGCAATGAGCAAATTCCGCGCTGCCCAGGGAGAGCTTTCTTCAAGCCTGTCGCGCCTCCTGATCGCGGTCGAGCGTTATCCCGAGCTCAAGGCGAACCAGAACTTCAGGGACCTGCAGAACCAGCTCGAAGGTACGGAAAACCGTATCAGCGTAGCCCGGCAGCGTTACAATTCCACAGTCGAGACCTTCAACTTCTCGATCAGGAAGTTCCCGAACTCCCTGACCAACAACGTGCTTCTCAATTTGAAGCCGAAGGAATATTTCAAAGCCGATGAAGCTGCGAAAGTGGTTCCCCAGGTGAAATTCTGATGACAACCGGCAAGAAATTTCCGAAGGGCTGCAGGTTCAATGCAGCCCTCTTTTTCATTGCAGTTCTCCTGCAGTTGCTGCCATGTGGAGATCTTTTTGCCGTTGCCGTTCCAGCGCTTACGGGAAGGGTGAACGACTATGCCGCCATAATTTCGCCCGGGGCCAAGGCAGATATCGAAGGGAAGCTCAGACAGTTCGAGCAGCAGGAGTCCACCCAGATTGTCATTCTGACGATCCCGTCGCTCGAGGGCGATCCGATCGAGGATTTTTCGATACGGGTTGCCGAAGCCTGGAAAATCGGCCAGAAGGGTTCGGACAACGGCGTGCTCTTCATTGTTTCAAAGAATGATCACAAAGTCCGTATCGAGGTCGGTTACGGACTCGAAGGCCGGCTGACCGATCTGCTTGCCGGCAGGATCATTCGCGACGAAGTCGCACCTTCCTTCAAGAACGGCAAGTTCGACGAAGGGTTTGCCAAAGGTGTAACGGCGATCATGGAAGCCGTCCGAGGCGAGTACAAAGGTAAACCTGCTGCTGGAAACAACAAGGATGCACCGTCCATCCCTCTCCTTCTTCTCATCCTTCTCATTTTTTTCTTTTACTGGATCAGCCAGGTAAGGAGGGGCCAGGGTGGCGGCGGGTTCATGGGTCCCGGCGGTCCGGGGGGATGGTATCCGGGCGGCTTCGGCGGCGGCGGTTCAGATGGTGGTGGTTTCAGCGGCGGCGGCGGCGGTTTCGGCGGTGGTGGCGCATCGGGCGACTGGTGAATGGGTAATGGGTAATGGGTAATGGGTAATGGGTAATGGGTAGTGGGTAGTGGGTAATGGGGACCAATCTTCCCTCAGTCCTCAGTCCTCATCCCTGAATTCCCTAAATCCCAAATTTCGGAGACCTGAAAGAACATCTATGGAGATTCGTGATGATGAAGATCACAGAAAATTTTCTCAGTGAAACTGAGAGGCGACTTGTTGAGGAGCGGATTGCAAGGGCGGAAGAGCGCATTTCGGGCGAAATTGTCGTCATGGTTGCTCCCTCGAGCTACCATTATCCTTATGCAGGGCTGCTCGGCAGTACACTTCTCTCTCTTCTCGGGGGAATTTCCGTTTCGCTGCTCCTCGGCAGGGAAAGCATGTGGTTTTTCCTCTCTGCCTTTACGCTCCTTTTCATGCTGCTGAACGAACTTTCCAGGCGTTTCCTGCAGCTCAGGCGCCCTTTCATCAGCCGGAAGGATATGAGAGAAGAGGTCGAGGAAGCGGCCATAAGGGCTTTTTACACGAGTGGCATCAACCGCACCGCAGGTCATACCGGCATCCTGGTTTACCTCTCCCTTTTCGAGCACAAGGTTCGCGTTGTTGCAGACAAGGCTATCAACGAGAAAGTCGAGCAGGCAAAATGGCAGGAAATCGTCGATATCATTACCGGCGGATTCCATGACAAGGCTCCCGGCAAGGCGTTATCGAGCGCTATCGACCGCTGCGGCGATATCCTTGCCACCCACTTTCCCCGTGAGGAGGGCGACATCAATGAACTCTCCGACACCATCCTTATCGGCGGCTGAAAGATACTGAGAAAAACTCCCCTGATCTCAGGGTCATTGGCGTGTCCCTTACAAAACAGTTTCTGATGGCTCGCGTGAAGGGGGATCCGAGTCCAGGCCTTTCTGCACTGCGTCCTCCAGCCCCCGGAAGCTGTCGTTGCAGTGGTTCCTTCATGTCGCAGTTTTTTCCCCGTCCTGTTTGATTTAACACTTCTGTAATATTTCCTTGACAATCCAGTCGATATATTTGACGACAGAAACAATTCTCAGGGCGAGTGTCCTTCGTATCCCGAAAGAGTGTCGTTATCCTTGCGGGATGAGAAATCGGATACGATCCGTTCCGGATCAAGGGGACGCATGGTATCCGGGAGCTTTCCGAAACCTTGTATTATGTTATGGAAAAGAAAAAAAACGTGCTTTTTCTCTGTACCGGCAATTCGGCACGCAGCCAGATAGCCGAAGGACTGCTTCGTGAAATGGCCGGTGACCGTTTCGAAGCCATGAGCGCAGGACTTGACCCGAGGGACGAGGTGCATCCGCTCGCCGTTGAGGTCATGCGGGAAATCGGCATCGATATCGGTTTCCAGAAGCCGAAAGCGGTCGATGTCTATCTCGGAAGGGTTCCCGTGCACTACCTGATCGTGGTGTGCAACAAAGCGCAGGCAACCTGTCCCCGGATCTGGCCCGGCCTGGCGGAAGGCAACCGCCATTACTGGCCGGTCGATGATCCGGCGGCAACCGGCGGCCCGGATGCGGAGCTTGCGGCATTCCGTTCAGTCAGGGACGAACTGCGGCAGAAACTTCGCGAGTGGATAGCGCAGCTTGTCTGCTGAGGGTTTGCCGTTAATATCGCTGCTTTCGGCGATCGGATAAAGTCGGCCTGGATTGGGGAAATCGTAATATCAATTTGTTTTTTTTGTTTTATAATCGTTTATTTACGATAAACAAAATGATATTACATGCGGAGAACCACAGCTGAAATCAGTTACAGCAACAATGAGAAGACCATGGCCTCCATTGCCAAGGCGCTGAGCCACCCTGTTCGAATACAGATTCTCAAGCTGCTTGCCGGCGAAACCTGCTGTTTCACAGGCGAACTGACCGAAGTCATTTCCCTGGCGCAGTCCACCATCTCCCAGCACCTGAAAGCGTTGCTTGACGCGGGGCTCATCCAGGGCGAAATAAATCCCCCAAAAGTGAAGTATTGCATCAATCGTGAAAACTGGAAAAAGGCGCAACTCCTGTTCGGGGAGTTTTTCGCCAATGAATCCAGCGCAGGGTGCGAGTGTTGAGAGAGGTAATGCTGGCAGATCATTGAGATAATCAAATCGTTTATTTGCGATATACAAAAATGGTAAACAAAAAAAACATGAAACAGGTAAAAATTCTCGGTACGGGATGCGCGAAATGCAACCAGCTTGCCGATGCGGTCAAGGCTGTCATTTCCTCTGATAATATCGAGGCATCGGTCGAAAAAATCGAGGATATCCAGAAAATCATGGCATACAACGTGCTCTCGACCCCTGCCCTTGTGGTTGACGGCGAAGTACGCTGCAAAGGCCGTGTACCGGAGCGCGAAGAACTGAAAAATTTATTAACACGATAACACTGACAACTATGAAAGAAGCCCTTGAAATATGCCCCACGACCGCTTTCGGACTGACCGAAAAAGGCATCCTGCTGGTCGATGTCCGAGAACCCGAAGAGGTTGCTGAAGCATCGTTCGATGTAAGCAACCTCATGCTGATCCCCTTCAGCCAGTTCGAGGAGCGGTATCATGAAATCCCTGCCGACCGCGAAGTCATCATTGCCTGTCACGTCGGGGAGCGCAGCCTGATGGCGACATACTTTCTGATGAACCACGGATACGAACAGGTCGTCAATATGCAGAACGGTATTGTCCGCTGGGCCGAAAAAGGATTCCCCATGAAGGGAGCGCTGAAGCGGAAAACAGGCGGATGCTGTTGCGGTTCCGGTTCACATGGCACGGACGGCACCAACCACAGCTGCTGCTGAACCGTTATACGATGAAAACGCCATGAATCCTGAACAGCGAAAATCAAGCATGAAACTTGCCGGTCCTGCTGCTTCGGCAGTGGTTGCGTGGCTGCTGTTGTACAGCAATCTCGAACCTCTGGCCGACATGTTGCTGCACTTTTCGGGCCTCAGCAGTGCGACCCGTTTCGGAGAGGCGCTGCACTTTTTCATCTACGAGGTGCCGAAGGTGCTGATGCTGCTCACCGCAGTCGTGTTCGTCATGGGTGTGGTACACACCTTCATATCTCCTGAGCGGACGCGGGCCATCCTGTCGGGAAGGCGTCTCGGCGTGGGCAACATGCTTGCCGCCTCGCTGGGCATCGTCACGCCCTTCTGCTCCTGTTCGGCCGTACCCCTCTTCATCGGGTTCCTGCAGGCAGGCGTGCCGCTCGGCGTTACTTTTTCATTCCTGATTTCTGCGCCGATGGTCAACGAAGTGACGCTCGCGCTCCTTTTCGGCATGTTCGGATGGAAAGTCGCCCTGCTCTACATGACGATGGGGCTGCTCGTCGCGATAGTGTCAGGGATGGTGATAGGCCGGCTCGGCATGGAACGCTATCTCGAAGAGTGGGTGCAGCAGATCCAGCAGAGCTGCAGCTGCGGTAGTGAGGAAACCGGCGAAGCCATGACCTGGAACAGGCGCATACAGGAGGGTGTGACTCATGTTCGTGAGATCGTGGGCAAGGTCTGGCTCTACATCGTTCTTGGCGTCGGCCTCGGCGCCGGAATTCACGGCTTCGTGCCGGAGAACTTCATGGCTTCGATCATGGGGGCCGAGGCCTGGTGGTCGGTACCGGCCGCGGTGCTGCTCGGCGTACCGATGTACTCCAATGCCGCCGGAATCCTGCCCGTCGTGCAGGCGCTGCTCGGCAAGGGTGCTGCGCTCGGCACGGTCATGGCATTCATGATGAGCGTCATAGCGCTTTCCGCACCTGAAATGATCATCCTGCGCAAGGTTCTCCGTCCGCAGCTTATTGCGGTTTTTGCCGGTGTTGTGGCTGCAGGCATCATGCTGGTAGGGTTCGTATTCAATGCTGTATTTCCAACCATATGACATCTGTCCAACTATCATGAAACAGTCAGTGCTCATACTCTGTACCGGAAACTCCTGCCGCAGCCAGATGGCCGAAGGGTTTCTGCAATCGTTCGACCCCGAACTAGAAGTTTTTTCGGCTGGTACGAAACCGGCCGAAGCGGTACACCCGACTGCCGTCGCGGTGATGCAGGAAGCGGGGATCGACATCCGGGGCTATCGTCCGAAAAGTGTCGAGGAATTCACTTCAAAACCGTTCGACTGGGTAGTGACGGTCTGCGACGGAGCCAGGGAGACCTGCCCGCTCTTTACGGGGGAGGTGAAGCAGCGGCAGCACATCGGCTTCGACGACCCTGCGGAAGCCGATGGTAGCCGCGAAGAGGTGCTCGCCGTTTTCCGTCGGGTTCGCGACGAAATCCGCGAAGGGTTCAGAAGCTTCTACAACGCAATGCAGACAGGAGTGTAGCATTATGGGCATTTCAGCCAGACAACTCTCTTTTCTCGACCGCTATCTCACGCTCTGGATATTCCTGGCCATGGGTATCGGTGTGCTTTCCGGCTATCTCGTTCCCGGTCTGGCCGGGTTCTGGAACTCCTTTCAGTCAGGCACAACCAACATCCCCATCGCCATAGGGCTTATCGTCATGATGTACCCTCCCCTGGCTAAGGTGAAATACGAGGAGCTTGGCGACGTGTTCCGCAACACCAGGGTGCTCGGCCTTTCGCTGCTGCAGAACTGGGTGATCGGACCGATCCTGATGTTTGTGCTTGCCGTCCTTTTCCTCTCCGACATGCCGCACTACATGGCAGGCCTCATCCTGATCGGACTTGCACGCTGTATCGCCATGGTGATCGTCTGGAACGAACTCGCCAGGGGAGATACCGAGTACGCTGCCGGTCTCGTAGCATTCAATTCGATCTTCCAGGTGCTTTTCTTTTCGGTTTATGCATGGATTTTCCTTACCGTTCTGCCGGGCTGGATGGGACTCTCTTCGTTCAGGGTCGATATCACGATCGCCGAAATCGCCTCGTCGGTTTTCATCTACCTCGGCATTCCCTTCATCGCCGGTTTCCTGACACGATTCTTCCTGCTGCGCCTCAAAGGCAGGGAGTGGTATGAACAGAAGTTCATCCCGCGCATCAGCCCGCTCACGCTCGTCGCCCTGCTCTTCACCATCGTCGTGATGTTCTCGCTAAAGGGTGAATACATCGTGAAAATACCGCTGGATGTGGTACGTATCGCCATCCCGCTCCTGCTCTATTTCGTGATCATGTTCCTTGTTTCGTTCTACCTCGGAAAGAAAGTCGGAGCCGATTATTCGAAATCGGCAACGCTCTCCTTCACGGCGGCAAGCAACAATTTCGAGCTGGCCATCGCTGTAGCTGTCGCTGTTTTCGGCATCAATTCAGGCGAAGCGTTCGCTGCGGTCATCGGCCCCCTGGTCGAGGTGCCGGTGCTGGTCAGTCTCGTGAACGTCTCGCTCTGGTTCAGGGAAAAATGGTTCGGGGGTGTGACCGGAGAAGCGTGAAAAGAAAATTCCATGATATCTGACGTCATGAAAACAGTATTTACACTGGTAACAGCAGTTTTTTTCTCTTTTACAACAATGCTGTATGCCGTAGAGGTTCCATTCGATCACTTTCTCCGCGCTTTCGATCATGAGCAGCGGAAGGATATGAAAGTGTCGTCCAGGGAGTTGCTCACACTGCTGAAAGAGGGCAAGGCTCAACTGGTCGATACCCGGTTCAGGGATGAGTATGTCGCCTGGCATATGGGGTTCGGCAGCAGCATTCCCCTGAATGATCTGCCTGACAGACTTATCGAACTCTCCCCTGACAGGATCATTGTTACGGCGTGTTCACATAAAGACCGCGCCGCCCTTGCCATGCTGTACCTTTGTACGAAAGGGTACCGATCCAGGTATCTCGAGGATGGGTTTGCGGGTCTTGCGGAACTGTTGCGGGGTGATGAAGCCAGGGCGCTGATGGAGCATATGCGGCAGGGCGCAAAATAACCGCTTGAAAACGGGGATATGTTCCATATTGCAGAAAGCATCGTTCGTTTCGGACATGCTCGGCATAAGCGAGGGTATATGTTTTCACTGCAGGGTAAAAGCTGCCCATGGAGCCTGAATTTTGCGAATTTGATCGGTTCATATTTTACCAGGGAATATTTTTTACTCGAAACCATAATCAGGTTCAATACCGGTATACCGGAGACATGCAAGTATGATTAACTATGCTCTGATGATTCTTTTTCTTTTTATTGCAGGATGTACGGACTCCAAAGGCCAGGGCTCGCAGAAGCAATCGCCTGGACCGTCGGCTGCCAGTGAATTGCCGAAAGTTGGCCAGAAAGTGACCTTTGTCGAGCTTGGTTCTCTTAACTGCATGCCGTGCAGGCAGATGCAGCCGATCATGCAGGCGGTCGAGAAGAAGTATGGAGTGCAGCTCAAGGTGGTGTTTTACGATATATGGAACCCGAAGCAGAGCCAGTATGCGGCAAAGTATGGCATACGGGTCATTCCAACCCAGGTGTTTCTTGACAGCACCGGGAAAGAGTTTTTCCGTCACGAAGGATTTTTATCTGAGGAGCAGATCGACGTGCTCCTGAAACAACAGGGTCTTGCTTCACTGTCCGGAAAGCAGCGATGACCGAGGCGCTTTTCACATGGTTGACCGGTGCGCTGGGTGATAACCAGTTGCTTTCCATGACAGCGTCCTTCGGCTGGGGAGTGCTGAGCGTTTTGCTGAGCCCCTGCCATCTTGCAGGCATACCTCTCGTTATCGGTTATATCAGCCGGAACGGACAGATACGAGACCGGAGTGCCGTAGCCCTTGCCGGTACGTTTGCACTCGGGACGCTGGTTACCGTAGCCGGCATCGGTCTGATAACCGTCATGCTTGGAAGAATGGCAGGCGATATGGGGCGCTGGGGAACCTATCTTGTGAGCGGAGTCTTTATCGTGATGGGGTTGTACCTCATGGATATCGTGCGGCTTAACTGGCCGGCTGTCCGGCTGTCGGATGAGCAGAAAGGCGGATTGACAGGGGCATTCATGCTCGGGCTCGTTTTCGGCCTCGGCCTTGGCCCATGTACTTTCGCTTTCTTTGCTCCGGTGCTTGGTGCCGTTTTTTCGTTATCCGCAGATAACCGGGTTTTTGCCGCCTTGCTTGTCCTTGCCTTCGCATTCGGCCATGTGCTTGTCGTTGCAATGGCCGGAAGTATGACCAGCCTGGTTCAACGCTATCTGGGCTGGACGGGAAAATCCTCATTCATGCTGTATGTCAAGCGGTTCTGCGGTATGGTTGTTTTTGCTTATGGTGTATTATCCCTGGCTGCTCCCATGTTTTGAATGAACAAGAGAAATGACCATGTTTTCACTCAGCCGACAGTGCTGATGTCACACCAGTGTCAGACAACGGTGGCTGCCCGGAAAGCGACAAAATCTTTTGTGAAATTTTCTCCCGACCTGTTTTTTTCTCCAGGATTTTCCTCCCTTCCCGAAGTCACATTCCCCCGAAATTTGTTATTTTATATGACAGTTATCTTTTTGCAGGTGTTTTCCGGCTCTCATGTGCTTTGGGACGGAAATTAGCAGGAAGGGGAGCAGGGGAAGTAATTCAAAGACCGGAATGGTCGGAAAAACAAGGGTTTGCCATGAAAAAAACTGCGCTGTACTCCTGGCATGAACAGGCCGGGGCCAAAATTATCGACTTCGGCGGGTATCTCATGCCGGTCCAGTATACGGGGATCATTGCCGAGCATACGGCAGTTCGAACCGCTGCGGGTATTTTCGATGTTTCCCATATGGGCAATTTTTATGTCAAAGGTCCGAACGCGAAGGAGTTCCTGCAGTCCATCACTACCAACGACCTCGAGAAAGCTGCTCCGGGCACAGCGCAGTACAATCTCATGCTCTATCCGAGCGGCGGAATCGTCGATGACCTGATCATTTATGTCATTGACGACGAAACCTTTTTTCTTATCGTCAATGCAAGCAATACCGTTAAGGATTTCGAATGGATCAGGGATCATGTCAGGTCTTTCGAGGGAGTCGAGCTCGAAGACCATACCGACAAGCTGTCGCTGATAGCCCTTCAGGGGCCGGCAGCACTGAAGATCCTGTCCGGCGTTTTTCCTTCGGTCGACATCGTCGCGCTTGGATCTTTCCAGTTCTGCAAAACCCGGTTTCATGGTGCCGAGATCATGATCGCCCGTACCGGATACACCGGTGAGCCCGGTGTTGAAATCTGCATGCCGAACGAGAGCGCCCTGCCCCTGTGGGAAGCACTGGTAGAGGGAGGACGTGCGTGCGGTATCCAGCCGGTCGGACTCGGAGCACGTGATACCCTCAGGCTCGAAATGGGATACTCGCTTTACGGTCATGAAATCGACCAGGACACCAATCCTCTTGAAGCACGGCTGAAATGGGTGGTGAAGATGGATAAAGGGCATTTCATCGGCAAGGAGGCCTGCCGGCAGGTCGAACTGAACCTGAAGAAAGGTGTTGCCGGCTTCAGCCTTGAAGGCCGGGTGCTTCCCCGTCAGCATTTCAAAGTTTACAATACGGACCGGCAGGAAATAGGATATGTCTGCAGCGGAACACTTTCACCAACCCTTCAGCAGCCTGTCGGCACCTGCAGCATCTTTTGCGAGTACCTGAAGCCTGGAACTCCTGTTCTTGTCGAGGTCCGGGGGGTTCTGCACAGTGGAGTGATCAGAAGTCTGCCGTTCGTGAAACCTTCCCTTGGCTGAAAGTTAAAGAGTCCCCAACGTGGCGAACAATACGAAAATCAGAAAAGAAAACGGGAAATCAGGCAGAAAACATCTCGATACGGAGGTGCTGCAGAGAGAGCTGGCCGGAATCGCTCTCATACTTGTTTCTCTTTTCATGATTGCCGCAGTGCTCTGTTTTCATCCGGATGACGAAGCCGTCTTCAGAAGCCTTGTCTGGCATGATATCTTCAGCAAGGCTGCCGGAGAAGTTGTCGAAAACATCCATAATCCTTTCGGCCTTATCGGTGCGCGTGTCTCGAACTTCCTTGTCCGCTCGTTTCTCGGCTATCCATCCATTCTGCCTATGGTGGCGGTCCTTTTTTCCGGATGGTCACTCGTAAGGGCAAAAAGCCTCAAGCCGGCCATTTTCTTTTTTCTGTACACCGTTTTTATGTCGGTCGATCTGTCCATCATGTTCGGTCTCACGTCAGAACCCTTCAGCGACGTGATGTCCGGCGCGATCGGCAGGATGCTTGCCGCTCTGCTTTCACGGGCCATCGGCATGACCGGTTCCTGGATTCTCTGTGGTGTACTTGCCGCGGTGATGACTTTCTATACGGGAGGCAGTATTCTGATGGTTGTTACTCAGGGCGCGAGGTCAATGAACGAAAATATTTCCGGTTCACTGACCGGTTTAGGTGCCTGGTTCGAAGAACAGAGAAAAAAAAAAGCGGAAAAACGGAGCGCAAAAGAAGAGCGCAGAAGACTGAAACATGAAAAGCTGCTCGAACGGCAACGTGCCCGTAAACCGCGGGAAGCTGTGAAACCCCCCTCTTCTGTCTCCACCACCCGGCAGGATCCGGACTTCGAGAGCGAAACGTATTCAAGCGAACCTGCAGCGCCGGAACAGTCGAAGGAGGTTGCCCGGCCAGGGAACCCCGGAGAGCCTGAAATGGTCATACGTCAGGCTGTCAGGGAAAAGGAAGCCGATCTCGACCAACGGCAGCTGAAGGTGAAAACCAAGGACCGTGAACCCTACCGCATTCCCTCGATCGATCTGCTGGACAGAGGTTCTGACGACGATGACCGAATCGACGAGCAGCATCTGACCGAAAGCAAGAGGCGGCTGCTCGAGAAACTCAACATCTACAAGATCGAGGTAGTGAGGATTTCAACCACGGTCGGTCCTCGCGTCACGCTTTTCGAGATGGAGCTTGCCCCGGACGTGAAGATAAGCCGGGTGAAATCCCTCGAAGACGATCTTGCCATGGCGCTGGCGGCACGTGGCATCAGGATCATCGCACCGATTCCCGGAAAAAACGCGGTCGGTGTCGAAATACCCAACGGAAAACCGAAAACCGTCTGGCTCCGCTCGGTGCTGCAGGTGGAAAAATTCAAGAACACCAGGCTCATGCTGCCTGTCGTGCTCGGCAAAACCATAGCTAACGAAGTCTACATCGACGACCTGACAGCGATGCCCCATCTTCTTATCGCCGGTGCGACGGGCGCTGGAAAATCGGTATGCATCAACGTCATTATCTCGAGCCTGCTATACTCCTGCAGTCCGGACAAGGTGAAGTTCGTTCTGATCGATCCGAAACGGGTGGAGCTGTTCCATTACCAGCACCTGAAAAATCATTTTCTTGTCCGTTTTCCCGGCATAGACGAACAAATCATCACCGAACCACAGAAAGCGGTATACGCGCTCAAATGCGTTGAAAAAGAGATGGAGCAGCGTTATGAAATACTCGAAAAAGCAGGGGTGCGCAACATCGGTGATTACAACCGCCGTCTGCCCGGAGAGGCCCTGCCCTATCTTGTCGTGATCATCGACGAGCTTGCAGATCTCATGATCACTGCCGGAAGGGAGGTTGAGGAGCCGATCACGAGGCTCGCGCAGCTTTCGCGTGCTGTCGGTATTCATTTGATCGTTGCTACCCAGCGGCCATCGGTGGATATCATCACCGGTATCATCAAGGCTAATTTTCCATCGAGGATCGCCTTCCAGGTCGCAAGCAAGGTGGATTCACGGACAATTCTCGACGGATCGGGAGCGGAGCAGCTGCTCGGCAACGGCGATATGCTTTACCAGCCGTCGAACCAGCCTAAATCCATGCGTATACAGAGCCCCTATGTCTCTTCGAATGAGGTTGAGGCTATCACGACTTTCATCGGTGCCCAGCATGCGCTGAAAAATATGTATGTGCTTCCCGCCGCGGAAATGCAGAAGGGAGGCGCGTCACAGTCGGGCTACCAGGAAAAGGAAGGCCGCGACAGCATGTTCGAGGATGCGGCAAGGCTTGTGGTGATGCATCAGCAGGCAAGCGTTTCGCTTCTGCAGAGAAGGCTGCGGCTCGGGTTCAGCCGTGCTGCAAGGGTGATGGACCAGCTTGAATTTCACGGGATTGTCAGCGAAGCTGACGGAAGCAGGCCAAGGGAAGTCCTCATCAATAGTGAAGACTCCCTTGAGCTTCTTTTAAGAAACCTTGACGGGTGAGATTTCAGACGGATTCCACACGGATGATTTCAGGAATTGCCTTTTTGATTGCCTGTTCGACGCCTGCCCGCAGCGTGAGGGTGCTCATCGGGCATGAACCGCATGCACCCAGCAGTTTTACATCGACAACCATATCTTTCGTTACGCCGACAAGCTGGCAGTCACCGCCGTCAACCTGAAGGTAGGGACGTACGGTTTCAAGTGCGGCAATGACCCTGTTATAGATTGCATCGTTGTTTGGCAGATAATCTTTGGTGGTACTCATGGTATTGACTGTTTAAGGGTAATGGAAGATAGCTTTCGCCCGGGCGTCTGACATGTCGGCCCTGCAAAGACCTAATATCAAACCTCCGGTGCAAAAAAACAATATCAATTTTACGATTACTGTTCGGCATCGAGCCCGGCATTCGTTATGGAAACCCTTCTTGCCACCTCCATAGCGGCGTTGTTGATTGCTTTCGACGCCGGTGAATCAGGATGTCCGATCACATACGGGACTCCTTCATCACCACCTTCGCGGATGTTTCTCTGGATCGGGACCGATCCGAGGAATGCCATGCCCTGAGCCTTCGCGAATATCTCACCGCCGTGGTGACCGAATATATAATCCCTTGTACCGTCGGGAAGTTCATAGTAACTCATGTTTTCCAGAAGTCCCAGAATGGGGATGTTGACCCGGCGGAACATGCTGACCGCTTTGGATACGTCGGCAAGTGCGACATCCTGCGGAGTTGTGACGATCACAGCGCCGCTGATGGGCAGTGTCTGGGCAAGCGTGATCTGGATATCACCAGTGCCCGGCGGCATGTCGAAAATCAGGTAATCGAGCTCATTCCATTCCACATCGTTGATGAACTGTTTGATCGCGCTCGACGCCATGGGCCCGCGCCATATGACGGCTGTTTCGTTATCGACGAGGAAGCCGATGGACATGAGTTTCACACCAAACTTTTCAAGGGGGATGATCTTCTTGTCAGTCACCTCCGGTTTCGCATCCTGCAGGCCGAACATGGTCGGAATGCTCGGTCCGTAGAGGTCGGCATCCAGCAGACCTACCTTGGCTCCTGTCTTTGCGAGGCTCACGGCGAGGTTTGCCGCGAAGGTCGATTTGCCGACACCGCCTTTTCCCGATGCTACGGCGATGATGTTCTTCACGTTTTTAAGGGGGCGGTCATGGTCGCAGTGGTGATGGCCGCATGAGGATGTTACCTTCGATTTCATGTTCACCCTCACTCCTGCAGCTTCGGGAACATGCTGTCTGATTGCCTCGATACAGGCATTTTTGATCTGCTCCTTCATCGGACAGGCCGGAGTAGTAAGAACGACAGAAAAAGAGACATTGTTTTCACTGTCGATTTCGATGTCCTCGACCATGGCGAGTGTGACCAGATCTTTTTTGAGATCCGGTTCCATGACGGTGCTCAGTGCTTCATAAATGCTGGATTCCTGTACTTTTGCCATACGAATGTTGATTGGTTGGATAGTTGAAAAAACATAGGGTTTATTTTTGCTGGAACCGCAGTGAAACCGGTACTCCCTCGAGCGGGAAATGTTCCCGGAGTTTCTTTTCGAGGAATTTCCGGAAATTGTCCTGCACAAGCTCGGGATCGTTGCAGAAAAATACAAAAACCGGCCAGGGAGCCTCTATCTGTGTCATGTATTTGATTTTGAGTTCACGGCCGGATTTCGTGGAGGGGTGCTTCTGCGAAAGAGCCTCTTCGAGGAATCTGTTCAGATGGCTTGTAGAGATTTTCTTTGAGCGTCGCAGGCTTATCTCTTTTGCGGTATCGATAGCGCGGTAAAGGTTTTTTTTTGAAAGTGCGGAAATAAAAATAACCGGGACGTAGGAGAGATTGCCCATGATCGACCGGAGATTGTCTTCGTAAAGCTTGCTGGTTTTCGAATCCTTTTCTATCAGGTCCCATTTGTTGATGAGGAGCAGGACTCCTTTCTTGCGCTCGAGCGCCATGTTGATGATTTTCATGTCCTGTTTCTCGAGCCCCGGTCCGGAATCAAGCATGACAATGGCCACATCGCAGCGCTCGATCGCTTTTTCGGTGCGGAGCGAGCTGTAAAATTCGATACCAGCATCGATTTTCGTACGCTTCCTCAGGCCGGCGGTATCGATCAGCACATATTCCTGACGGTTACGGGTGAAACGGCTGTCGATGGCATCACGGGTCGTGCCGGGAATATTTGAAACGATGAGCCGGTTCGAGCCGAGAAGGGCGTTCACGAAGCTCGATTTGCCGACATTCGGCCGGCCGACAACGGCAAGCTTGATGGCTCCGTCTTCCTCGCTTTCATCGGTTTCTTTTTCGGGGAGCGCTGCGAGCATGTCGTCGAGCAGTTCGGCAACTCCGCTGCCGTCTTTTGCCGAGATGAAATAGGGTTTCGTGAACCCGGTGCTGATGAACGATTCCGCATCGATGGAAAGGGAAGGGCTTTCAACCTTGTTTACCGCGAAGAAGATCGGTTTTTCCATGAAGTTCTTCTGAAGCAGCTTCGCCAGTTCGAGATCATCGTAGGTCAGGCCTGAACGGACATCGGTGATGAAAATCACGATATCTGCATCACTGATCGCGGTGAGGGTCTGTTCGAGCATGGCCATGCTGATCGTGTCGCTGTCGGAGGTGTTGTACCCCCCGGTATCCATGAGCCGGAACTGTTTTCCCAGCCACTCGCCTTCGGCGATGTGCCGGTCCCTTGTGACGCCGGGAGTGCTGTCGACAATGGCACTTCGCTGACGGAGGATCCTGTTGAACAGGGTGGATTTGCCGACATTCGGCCGGCCGACCAGAGCAATTAACGGCTTCATATGACTGACTTGCGGTCTTTATAAAAAATTTCCGGTATCTATTCCGGACAAGTATACAAATGCACAGGTATAATTTGTAGAATTATGTGGAATAATTTACATTGCTAAACTTTATTTTTCGGAAAAGACCAGTTAATCTATCGTAAGAGTATGAGCAAGACGTTAAGTTTCAAAACATATTCGGCAAAACCAGCAGAAGTCGAGCGCAAGTGGTATGTCGTTGATGCTGATGGGCAGATGTTGGGCAGGATGGCTTCTGAAATAGCCAAGGTCCTCAGGGGCAAGCACAAACCGCAATTTACCCCGCATGTCGATACCGGTGATTTCATTATTGTCACCAATGCGGAAAAAGTCGGGTTCAGCGGCAGGAAAAATGAAATGAAAACCTATTTCACACACTCCCAGTACCCGGGCGGAGGCAAAATCGACCATGTCAAGGAGCTTTTGAAGAAAAAACCTGAAAGGGTTATCGAGCATGCAGTCTGGGGAATGCTTCCGCACAACAACCTGGGCCGCCAGCTTTTCAGGAAACTTAAAGTTTATGCAGGTCCGGAGCATCCTCATACGGCGCAGTCTCCGATTGAAATGAAAGTTAACTAAACCATAAAGAACAGGGAATGAAAGAGGTTATAGATACAGTCGGACGCCGTAAAACCTCGGTGGCCAGAGTGGTTATGTCTCCGGGAAAAGGCCGGGTGATTATCAACAAGCTGCCGGTCGAGGAGTATTTCAGGGATGAACTCAAACGTCAGCAGGCGCTCAGGCCGCTCGCACTTACCGAAAAAACGGAAGAGTTCGATATCAAGGTCAATGTTCAGGGCGGCGGAATCAGCGGCCAGTGCGGCGCGGTCAGCCTCGCAATTGCGAGAGCTCTTGTCGAGTTCGACGAAACATCGAGAGTTGTGCTCAAGACCGAGAAGCTGCTTACCAGAGATCCACGTATGGTCGAGCGTAAGAAATTCGGAAGGAAGAAAGCACGTAAACGCTTCCAGTTCTCGAAACGTTAAGATTTATTTTTCATCTTTTTTTTGACAATAATCACGCATACCGTACCGGTCTGATTTTATCAGGATGCTGCTTCCGGAAGTGTCCTGTGCCCTGCACAGGATCCCGGGGCAGGCAGGTGTGGTAGAGGAACAACTAAACAACAGAACAGCTATGTCGTATTTTCAGCTTGACGACCTGCTTCGCGCAGGCGTCCATTTCGGTCACCTCGCACGCCGCTGGAGCCCAAAGATGAAGCCGTACATTTTCATGGAAAAAAACGGCGTTCACATTATCGACCTTCAGAAAACCCTTGTACTTTCCGATGAGGCACTCAAAGCCCTCGAGGCAATCGCATCGACCGGCAGGGAGATCATGCTGGTGGGTACCAAGAAACAGGCCAAACACATCATTGCAGCGGAAGCAGAACGTGCAGGTATGCCTTATGTCTGCGAACGCTGGCTTGGCGGCATGCTCACCAATTTCTCGACTATCCGCCAGAGTATCAGGCGCATGAACGCAATCGATCGTATGGCAACCGACGGCACTTTCGATATGATCACCAAGAAAGAGCGCCTCATGCTCGCCCGTGAAAAAGAAAAGCTCATGAGGATTCTGGGCGGTATCGCCACTATGACCAGACTTCCTGCCGCACTTTTTGTCGTCGATATCAAGAAAGAACATATTGCCGTCAAGGAAGCACGTTCGCTCGGTATTCCCATCTTCGCGATGGTCGATACCAACTGCGATCCGGAACTTATCGACTACGTCATTCCTGCAAACGACGATGCGCTCCGCTCCATTCAGCTCATGGTGAAGGCCGTTGCCGACACGATCCTGAATGCAAGGCAGCACAAGGTCGAACAGGAAGTCATTGCCGAAATGGATGAAGAGGAAGCGGATGAAGAGAAGGAAGACATCAGCGAATAACATACGAATTCAACATTAAGAGTGATTGTTAAATGAGCCAGATTTCAGCAAAGGATGTAAAGAATCTTCGTGATACAACAGGCGTAGGCATGATGGACTGCAAAAAGGCCCTCGAAGAGTGTGCCGGTGACATGCAGAAAGCCATCGAATACCTTCGCAAGAAAGGCGCGGCACTTGCAGCCAAACGTGAAGGCAAGGAAGCGGGCGAGGGAATGATCTGCATCAGGATCGCTCCTGACCGCAAATCCGGCGTTATTCTCGAGCTTAACTGCGAGACGGATTTCGTTGCGAGGGGTGAGGTCTTTACCGGATTTACCGGTGCCCTTGCCGAACTTGCCCTTTCCAGCCGCACAGCTTCGCCTGAAGCCGCCATGTCCCTCAAAATGGGAGAAGCATTTGGCGGTGAAGCAGTTGAAGATGCATTGAAGACCATGACCGGCAAGCTTGGAGAAAAGCTTCAGCTGAAACATCTTGTTTTCTGCGACGCACCCGATGGTATCGTCGAAGGATATATCCATCCCGGTTCACAGCTTGGAGCGATCGTCCGTGTCTCAACCGACAAGCCGGAACTGGCAGGTGATCTTGCCAAAGATCTCGCCATGCAGATCGCGGCAGCGGCACCGATCGTCGCCAGCCGTTCCGATGTACCTGCAGACTATATTGCAAAGGAAGCGGAAATCTACCGACAGCAGGCTCTCGGGCAGGGTAAGAAAGAGGAGTTTGTCGACAAGATCGTGACCGGTAGGCTTGAAAAGTACTACCAGGAAGTTGTGCTTACCGAGCAGTCTTTCATCAAGGACAATACCATGAAAGTATCCGACGTGCTCGGCGATTTCCGAAAGAAGCATCAGGCGAAAGTCGATGTTTCGGGATTTGTCCGCTACCAGTTGGGAGAATGAAAAAAAAAGAAAAGCCTCGTTGATCGAGGCTTTTTTTTTGCAATTCACACAACGGTAGTGTTTTCGTAAACCTTTGTTTCGGAGGAGAAATATGTTGCAGTACAAGCGTATCTTGCTGAAATTGAGCGGCGAAGCACTTGCCGGCACGGATGGTTACGGCATCAATGCAGACATGCTTCGACGTTATGCCGAGGAAATCAAAGAGGCAAAGGACATGGGTGCTGAAATAGCTCTCGTTATCGGAGGCGGCAATATTTTCCGGGGTATGTCTGAAGCTGCATCGAACATGGACCGGGTTCAGGCTGATTACATGGGCATGCTTGCCACCGTAATAAACGCCATTGCTTTTCAGGATGCACTTGAAAGTGTCGGCGTCTACACCAGGCTCCAGACCGCCATCAAGATGGAACAGATTGCCGAACCGTTCATCAGGCGCAGAGCCATCCGCCATCTTGAAAAGGGAAGGGTGGTCATTTTCGGTGCCGGAACCGGAAACCCCTATTTCACCACCGATACGGCCGCATCTCTGAGGGCGATCGAGATCGAAGCTGACGTGATTGTCAAAGGCACACGTGTTGATGGTGTGTATGATTCAGATCCGGAAAAAAATCCGGATGCAGAGTTTTTCCCGAGTATCTCCTATATCGACGTGATCCGCAAAAACCTCAGGGTTATGGATATGACAGCCATCACTCTCTGCCGGGAAAACGTTCTTCCAATTGTAGTCATGAACATGAATGAAAAGGGGAATTTCACCCGGCTTCTCAGTGGCGAGCATGTCGGTACGCTCGTGAAGGGAGAAACGAATTAATCAGCAGTAAGTATCCTGATCAGGTCCGCCCGGGAAAAAACGTTCGAGAGCTTCTTTGATCTCCTGCCAGCCAAATCCCCGGTTACGCAGGAATGTCTCCAGCTTTTTTTTCCGTGCGGCAACGGATAACCCGCCAAGCGAGGCTGCTTTTTTTTCAGCCGCTTTCATACACAGTTCAACACTGTCAAAATTTTTCAGGAGCTCATCGGCAATCGAGTCGGAAACGCCTCTTTTAAGGAGTTCGGCACGTAATTTCAATATTCCTGACGGTTTGCGCCTTGAATGGCTCCGGATCAGCTCCGATCCGAATGACGTATCGTCAATAATGCCTCTGGATGCCAACCTGTCCAGTACCTGATCGATACAATCCCGGTCAAATCCCTTTTTACGGAGTTTCCTCCTGAGTTCTTCCTGACTGTGATTGCGAATACCCAGCAACTTGAGCGCAAAGATCATTGCACTTTCCAGAGTGTTTTCCATCTGTGAAGGCATTTCAGCAAAACATATTTTTTAAACGATCTAACCGAGATATGCTTCTGCAACGGCAGGATCTTTTGCAATATCGGCGCTTTGCCCTTCGAGCACGACTTTACCCTGTTCCATGATGTAGGCCTTGTCAGAGACCGAAAGGGCGTTTCTTGCGAACTGTTCCGAAAGCAGAATCGTCATTCCCGATTTCCGCAGGGTGACGATTGCTTCGAAAACCTCTTTCAGTACGAGGGGAGCAAGTCCCATCGAAGGTTCATCAAGAATAACGAGGCCAGGTTTTGCCATGAGTACTCGTCCGATGGCGAGCATCTGCTGTTCCCCGCCCGAAAGGCTTCCTGCCTGTTGAGCCCTGCGCTGCTGCAATATCGGAAACATATCGTAGATTTTTTCGAGGTCCGGTGAAGCTTTCCTTCTGAAAGGGCCTATGGAAGGCAGTCGGGGGAAGGCTCCGAGGAGAAGGTTTTCCTCTACCGAAAGTGGTGCGAAAACATGCCTGCCTTCCGGGCAGAGACAAAGACCTTCCCTTGCTATACGACTTGCCGCCAGCCCGGTGATATCCTTTCCGTTGAAAAAGATCCGGCCTTTTCGAGGTGAGAGAAGACCGCAAAGTGTTTTGGCAAGGGTAGTTTTGCCTGCGCCGTTTGCCCCGACCAGAGCGACACAGCTTCCTTCAGGAATTTCCAGAGAAATACCGTTCAGCACATCTGCTCCGCCATATCCGGCGTGAAGGTTTAGGGCTTTCAGCATGAATAATTCTCCGCTTTGTTCGCGTGTGCTGGAGGCAGTTCGTCGGTACCAAGATATGCTTCGATGACCCTGGGATTTTTCCTGATCTCCTCTGGTGTTCCAAGTGCGATGAGACTGCCTCCGTTCATGACGGCGACACGGTTGCAGAGCTCGGTTATAACATCCTGGTGGTGTTCAATCAGCAGAATTCCGATGCTTGCGGTTTGCTTTATCGAATCGATCAGACCTACAAGCCGGGTAATATCGGGTTTTGACATTCCGGCAGCTGGTTCGTCGAGCATCAGGATGCGGGGACGGGTTGCAAGGGCTCTTCCGATCTCGAGAAATCGAAGATCGCCGAACGAAAGTTCAGAACACCGTTTTCGGGCTTTATCCCCAAGACCAACCGTACGAAGAAGGCCAATAGCCGCCGGTCTGTCAACTTTTTTCTGGCATACTATGATTGAATCGAGTGCGGTAAGGCTGTAAAATGGTTGAAGGTTCTGAAATGTCCGGGATGCTCCTGCAGTTGCGGCTGCCATCAGGCTGCCATGCCTGGGATGTGATCCTGCGATTTCTATCGAGCCGGTGTCGGGAGAATAAAGTCCGCTTACAAGGTTTATCAATGTTGTTTTTCCGGAACCATTGGGGCCTATAAGCCCGACGATCTCTCCAGGATTGATGTCAAGTGAAAATTTGTCTACAGCGGTTATACCTCCGAAAGATTTATTGAGGTTTTTGATCCGCAAAGGGTCCCCGGTTGTCACTTTTGGTGAAGGGATCGATCCTTTTCCTTCCGGCAGAGGTTCGAGGGTAAACACCAGGAGATGGTTTACTGCTGCGGCCAAAGCTCCGGCAATGCCATCAGGTAGCCCTACCACTGCTGCAAAAAGAAAGAGAGCAAAGATTCCTTTTCGCCATTCTTCTATGTTTGGAACGAAAAGCGAGAGCAGAAGAGCGAAAAGCATTGCACATGCAGGTGCGGCTTCATTGAACGAGGGCATTCTCCTGGATACGAGTGTTTTGACCGGAGAAATAAATGCAAGCAGGCAACTGGTCGTGACCAAAGCAGAGAACAGTATCCTGTTCGAAAGCAGATTTGGGAGCATTGTAACGACGGCTGCCCCCAGAAATGCGCCCCATTGGCTTCTTCGGCCGCCAAATACAACACCAAGCAGCAGTATTACCATGAGATCGTAACCGAAAGCAGCCGGTTGCAGATAGCCGAAATTCATCACATGCAGACCTCCTGCAAGGCCGGCAAGCGCACTGCCCCAGGCAAAGGCAAGTACTTTGTGCCTCAGTGATCCTATACCGAGAGCATCGGTAGCGGTAGGGGAGTCATGTAACGCTTCGATAGCCATGCCTATCCGTGACTTGAGAAACTGGTCGGATGCCAGCCAGACGGAGTACAAAACCACGAGGCAGAGCCAGTAGAAGCCTGTCGGGTCGAGTTTGATTGAAAAAAAAGACGGCCGTTCGATCGTGAGGCCAAGCGCACCGTTCGTTATGGATTCACATTGATTGAGAACAACGATGGTCAGTGACGCGAAAGAAAGGGTGGAGAGCGCGAATTGCGGTCCTTCCAGTCTCAGTGACGGTATCGCAAGGGCTGCACCAGGGATGAACGCAGCTATGATACCGGCAAGCAGTGCGAAGGGAAATGGCGCTCCGGCTTTTATGCTCAGAGCGGTTCCATAGGCACCAATGGCAAAGAGGGCGGCATGTGCCAGATT
This sequence comes from Chlorobiaceae bacterium, assembly GCA_013334225.1. Lineage (GTDB taxonomy): Bacteria > Bacteroidota > Chlorobiia > Chlorobiales > Chlorobiaceae > Chlorobium. The sequence goes on along the minus strand of JAAXXY010000006.1, from coordinate 75,659 downwards.
GACCTGACCAAGGTATCCGACGGTTGCATCGAGGCCAATGAGCAGGATCCCGTAAACCGCCATGAGCGTGAGCAGGCCGAGAGCATACTGCCCCTGCCACACTGACGGCAGGAAAGCGAGAAATAAAAAAAGGACTAAACGGATAGTATGTTCAGCCGTTTTTTCTTTGACTCCCGGATTGATGCTGCTGAACATAGAAAGGTCCTTAAACTTTACGGATTATTTTTTTTCCGAAAATTCCCTGGGGACGGAGGGCGAGGGCGAGAATGAGCAGTATCAGTCCGGGAGTTTCACGCCATCCGCTGCCAAGGAGAAAACCGGACAGATTTTCAACTGTTCCGAGGAATATACCTGTGAATACAAGTCCGATTGCACTGTCGAGTCCTGCCACCACAGCAACGGAAAATGCCTTGAGTGTCAATGCAGCCGCCATTGTCGGACCAACAGTGGTGACAGGACCGATAATCGTCCCGGCAAAAGCTGCAGCAGCACCGGAGACAGCCCAGGAGAGAGCTGTTGCAGAGGTTGAACGGATTCCGCACAGTTCAGCTGTGTCCGGATCTGCACTGACCGCCTGTACGGCAATGCCGATCATCGTATACCGTTTTGCGAGCTCGATCACGATCATTGCGCCGAGGGCACCGGCGGCGATCGTAATTTCAGGCCAGGTTATCGAAATGCCGTAAATATCGATCGAGCCGTCCTGCCAGGGAACGGGATAGGGTTTGTCCTCACGGCCCCAAATGTTTTCAGCTGCCGAAACGGCAAAAAGTCCGATGATAATGGTGAGAAGTATCCATCCTTCATTATGCTGTTTCAATGCGAGACGAACAGCGCTTCGTTCGACAAACCATCCGAGTCCGGTTCCGGCAGCCATCGCACCGGCGATCGACAGCCAGTAGGGGATTCCGAGACCAGTGAGCGTAAGGCCTATGAACGCGCCAAGCATGACGAGCTCACCCTGTCCGAAATTGACGGCTTTTCCGGCGGCATAGGTAAGCTGGAAGCCGTAAGCTACCAATGCATATGCAAGACCCATGAGGGCGCCACTGACAGCCATCTGGGCATAAGCGAGCAGTTCGGGATTCATGCGCGGTTCCTGGACTTTTTGAAATCAGATGTTATTTACCGGAACCTCTTTCCAGAAATGCTTTGTCAGCCGGGTTTGCAAGGACAACCCGCCCATTCTGAACCTTGCCCATGACGGTATAACTCCTCCGGAATGCTTCATGGGTCTCTTCATTAGCCGGATTCCACTTCGACCATGGTTTTTTCCAGTCGGCAATTGCCCCCTTGACGATACCAGTGAGGTTTTCGAGCGCAATCTTGATTTTCGATGGCTGTGCAGAGCCTGCTTCGTGGATAGCTTCAGCGAGAAGCAGCGCAGCATCATACCCCTGGGCGGCTGATACCGGCGACGGGATCCTGTTGACATTGTAAGCCTTGTGGTATGCCTGGATGAAAGGTTTAGCCCTTGCTATCGATTCATCCTCGATGAATGTCTGAGGCATGAGGGCTCCGTTACCGGCAGGACCTGCCGTATCGATAAAGTTGCTCATCGACAGTGTCCATCCGCCGATCATCGGTACATTGTATCCGAGTTTCTTTTTTCCGGAAGCTACTGCAGCCAGTTCGGGTCCGATACCCCAGATCAGGATTGCCTGGGCCCCGGCGATTTTTGCCTTCATAAGCTGCCCGGTCATGTCCTTGTCACCGATCGCAAACTTTTCGATGGCAACCACTTTCAGTTTTCCTCCCTGATTCCGGATCTGCGAGAGAAGGTCATCACGTCCCGAAACACCGTAATTGGTATCGTCATGCAGGACCGCAACCTTCGTGGCGCCGAGTTTTACAGCCTGTTCCACAACCATCTGCGACTGGATGCCATCGTGGGCGGCAAACCTGAAAATCGGAAGATCCTGGATTCCGGCCTTGCTCCACTGGGTCATGGACGCGCTTCCTGCGGCAGGACTGATGATTTTGACGATCCCTTTCTGCACATAATATTTGTCTCCCATGATGGCAATCCCGGTATTGACGGTGCCGATAACCGCCGAGACATCATTCATCGACGATACCTCCTGAGCAATCAGAGCACCCCGGTCGTTTTTGCCTTCATCATCCCTTTCTATGATCTCGATTTTCATTTTCTTTCCCGCTACGTCAATGCCGCCTTTCTTATTGATCTGGGAAATAGCCAGTTTTGAGCCGTCTCTCATCGAAACGCCCATCGGAGCCGATCCTCCGGAAAAAGGTCCTGTAAGGGCTATTTTCACGACATCTGCAGCCATCGCGGTTGATGACCAAGACAGTGCAAGCATAAGAGTGAGAAAGGAACGAGGAGCATTCATGGTCGATGTTCTTAGGGATTAATGGATACTTCAGGTTATTATTGCATATTGAGGGCTTTTTTATCCCTTTTCCTGTTAAACCACAATTGAATATTTATTTACCATGCAATACAAAATATATACGTATTCGATCATCCTTTGCAAATTTACACTGCACCTTTCATATACAATCTTTCTGTAGTGGCCCATGCAGTTCATGCTGAAGCACCGGATTTGCTCTCTCTTCCTCTTTCATTCTCTGCCCTGGAGTTTTTCTCTCTCCGCTATTTTGCTATATTCCATGCTTTATGGTTTGAGGCCTGGGTGGGGTTAATATCCATCTCAGAACCTTACTCCCTTGTCGCCATAAACTGTTAAGTCAAGTACAAATTCAAGATGCCTCGCTATACTCCGGAACAGCTCGCCAAAAGAAATGCTTCAGTCTGGACAGATATCCAGATCATTCTTGCTCCGGTCCAGTTCATTTTTTTCGTTGCCGGCGTTACTGTTACCACTCTTTATGTGAACGGATTCTTTCAGAACAGTTTTTACTGGGTCAGCATAGCCATCCTTTTCAAGACACTGTTTTTTGCACTGCTTTTTACGACCGGAATGTTTTTCGAGAAAGAGATTTTCGATCAGTGGGTATACTCGAAAGAATTTCTCTGGGAAGATATCGGCAGTACCGTCGCTGCGTTTTTCCATCTCTTTTATTTTTATCTCGCTTTCTTTGATTATCCCCGTGAAGTGTTGGTCTGGGATGCCTATATCGCCTATTTCACCTATGTGATCAACGCAATGCAGTACCTGATAAGGATCATACTTGAAAAACGAAATGAACGCAGAATGAGAATGGAAGGGCATCTGTAAGAGGATCAAAGTGAACAATGTCGTACACTCCATGAAATACAGTTTTAAAAAACTCTGGAATACCATGTTTCTCTTTGTCGGGCCGGGCTGGTATGTACTGGTCTGGATGGTCTGGTCTTCCGGCCAGTTGCTGACAGTAGAGGACAAGCTCATCTTTCTTTCCATCGTGATTCCCGGTTTTCTCATGATCTATTTTGCGGGATTCTGGATCGAAGGCTGGCATAAAAAGAAACAGGGCCTTGTGTAATGGAATGGTTCCTGCTGCCTGTTTCAAATTTATCAACCAAACACACCGAAGAGGTGTGAGAAGTACATTATCACTATGCAGAACAGCTGGAATGATGCTGACCTTCAACGCTCCGCAGAGGAGTTTTCCGGAACTCCCGAACTTGCTTCGGAGCTGGCCGAGCTTGTCTATGTTTCAAGGCTGCTTGGCAGCGAAAATTCACTTGTCATGCACGGAGGGGGCAATACATCTGCAAAATGCGAACTTGTCGACATGGTCGGAAACCGTGTCGATGTGCTTCTGATAAAGGCCAGTGGTGTAGACCTCAGCCAGGTAACCGGTCATGATTATACACCGGTCAAGCTTGCTCCCCTTCGTAATCTTGGACATCTTTTCAAAGAGAACGACCGGATAAGCGAAGAAGAACTGCAGCGTTTTTCTACGAAAGAGTTCAAGCATATCCTGCTTTTGAATCTCTTCAGCCTCACGGACCATATGGCCGAAAAGCGCCTGACACCCTCTATCGAAACCCTGCTTCACGCATTCCTGCCGCATCGTTACATCCTGCATACGCATTCACTTGCACTGCTGACCCTGAGCAACCAGCCTGACGGCGAGAAACTCTGTAAAGAGGTGCTCGGAGAGGGGTTCGGTTCGGTTCCATACATCAAGCCGGGGCTTCATCTTGCACTGTCGGCCCACGATGTCTATGAAGCCGACAACAATATCGAAGGGCTGGTATTGCAGAAGCATGGGCTGGTTACTTTCGGAAATACGGCAAAGGAAGCCTACGACCGGATGATTGACGCGGTCACCCGCATAGAGCGGAGAATATCCGCGGCAGGAAGAAAACAGTTTGCCAGGTTATCCCTGCCGGCTTCGATCGCTTCACAGGAAGATGTCGCCGCTGTGATCAGAGGGGCATGTGTCGAAGAGAAAATTCCGGGAATGCGAGATTACGAACAGTTCATTCTCGATTTCAGGACTTCACCCGAGATTCTCGACTATGTCAACAGCGTCGATCTCTTGCAGATGAGCCAGAAAGGTGCGATGACCCCGGATTTCATTATCCGTACGAAAAACAAGCCTCTTGTTGTTCCTGCTCCGGATGCTTCCGATCTTGCCGGTTTCAGACAGGCTGTTCATGATGCGGTTGATCGATATTGTGAGGAATATACCGGGTATTTTAACACCCAGCATCAGGAAACGGGGCTTAAGGTCAGCATGCTCGATCCCCTTCCGAGGGTTGTGCTTGTACCGGGACTCGGATTGTTCGGTCTCGGGAAGAATTCCCATGCGGCGACGGTCAATGCCGATATAGCGGCAAGTACCGCTTCGGCGATCCTCGACGCGGAATCGCTCGGCTGCTTCGAGTCGATCGACGATCGCCAGGCGTTCGAGATAGAATACTGGGATATGGAGCAGGCCAAGATGAACAAGGTGCACAACGATGTTTTTGCCGGAAAGGTTGTCATGGTGACCGGTGCGGCCAGCGGAATCGGGTTCGCGACCGCGAAAGCTTTCCGCCAGAAAGGTGCGGAACTTGTTATCCTCGACCTTTCCCGGGAGGCGCTCGACCATGCTGCCAAAGAGATTGGCGGAACCCTCCTTGCCATGACCTGCGACGTCACGTCGCGTAAAGATGTCCGGGCAGCATTCGATGGCGCCTGCCGGAAATTCGGCGGGGTGGACATTGTCGTATCGAACGTAGGGGCGGCTTTCCAGGGACGTATCGGAGATGTGGCCGATGAACTGCTTCGCAAGAGTTTCGAACTGAACTTTTTCTCGCATCAATACATTTCCCAGGAGGCCGTCAGAGTCATGAGGCTGCAGGGAACCGGCGGCGTCCTGCTCTACAACGTTTCAAAGCAGGCCGTGAACCCGGGGCCCGATTTCGGTCCGTACGGCCTGCCTAAAGCTGCAACGATGTTCCTCGTGCGCCAGTATGCGCTCGATCACGGCCGCGATGGCATCCGTGCCAACGGTATCAATGCCGACCGTATCCGTACCGGTCTTCTGACCGCCGAAATGATCAAGTCCCGCTCTTCTGCAAGGGGATTGAGCGAAAGAGAATATATGGCCGGTAACCTATTGCAGATCGAGGTGACGGCCGATGACGTTGCGCAGGCTTTTGTGCATCTTGCGCTTGAAACAAAAACAACAGGATCGATCGTCACCGTGGACGGAGGCAACATAGCTGCCGCTCTGCGTTGACGGGGAAGAAAATTCTTACAGTCAATCAAAAAAACTGAAACAGGAGACCACCATCATGGCGGAATACGATAAAGACAAGCAGGCAAAAGAGTACTATACCGATATTCCGGTAAACAACTACGGATTTTTCCTTAAAGGTGCTCATTCGCTTGATTGGGGGATGAAAAACCGTCTTTCAAGGATTTTCCGTCCCGATACTGGAAAGACTGTCATGTTCGCTATCGATCATGGATATTTTCAGGGACCTACGACCGGCCTTGAACGTCCTGACGTCAATATCGTTCCGCTCATGCCTTATGCAGACGCCATCATGCTTACCCGCGGCATCCTGCGTACCACCGTTCCTCCGAGCCTGACCAAAGCTGTGGTCATGCGCTGCAGCGGCGGTCCCAGCATTCTCAAGGAACTGTCCGACGAAGAACTTGCCGTCGATATCGAAGACGCCATCCGTATGAATGTGGCGGCCATAACGCTTCAGGTTTTTATCGGAGGCGAATTCGAGACCCGTTCAATCCGCAATATGACAAGGCTTGTGGATATGGGACTCCGGTATGGAATTCCGACCATGGCAGTCACGGCTGTCGGCAAGGATATGGTACGCGATGCGAAATATTTCAGGCTTGCCTGCAGGATATCGGCAGAACTCGGTGCACAGATCGTAAAGACCTACTATGTTCCAGAGGATTTCGAAACGGTGGTGAACTCTTGTCCGGTCCCCATCGTTATGGCTGGAGGCAGGAAGATCTCCGAGCTCGAGGCTCTTACCATGTCTTATCGTGCAATTGATGAAGGCGCAGCAGGTGTTGACATGGGCCGCAATATTTTCCAGAGCGAGGCGCCTCTCGCCATGATGAAAGCCGTCAACAAGGTTGTCCATGAAAAGATGCAACCCAACGACGCTTTCGAATATTTCAACAGCATTAAAGCGGAAGGATAACCAGCATCAGGTGCCTTTCTGCGGCAGGGGTTCAGTATCTGCCGCAGAGCAATTTTTATAACACGCCTCCCTAAATTCTCCGTCGGTGATATGAAGGGAGGCATGACGTTTTTCTATGAACACTGAGGATATACAAGGTTTTTTTTCTACAAGGGAGCAGCTTGACATGGCTGACTACCTGACGCTTGATTATTACCTGGAGTGTGTCGGTGATATCGAAACCGCATTGGCGCATTTTTGCAGCGAGCAATCAACTGCTCAGTGGAAGCGTGTCGATTATGATGAGGATTTCCGCCCGAAATACGCCGCAAAAGTAATCAGCCTCACTGTAGAAGGGGAATTGCCGGAGCTCAGCTATCCGGTAAGGCATTTCGAAACCGGACCCATTCATGCCTGCCGGGTGACTGTTGCCCATCCTCACCGCAATTTCGGACCCAAACTGCCAAACCTGATATCCGCTGTCTGCGGAGAAGGAGCATTTTTCACTCCCGGAGTTCCTTTGGTGAAACTGCTCGATATCGGATTTCCGGAATCTTACCTGAATGCGTTTGACGGGCCGAAATTCGGCATAGACGGTATCCGTGACCTCCTGAAAGCGTACAACCGCCCGATATTTTTCGGTGTAGTGAAACCCAATATCGGTCTCAGTCCCCGGCATTTTGCCGAAATTGCCGGCCAGAGCTGGCTCGGGGGTCTCGATATTGCAAAGGACGATGAAATGTTGGCCGATGTGCAATGGTCGACACTCGAGGAACGTTCCCGTGTACTTGGTGAGGCAAGGCGACTGGCCGAAAAGGAAACCGGGGATCCGAAAGTCTACCTTGCCAACATAACCGATGAAGTCGACCGTCTGATCGAACAGCACGACATTGCCGTCAGGAACGGTGCAAATGCCCTGCTTGTCAATGCTCTTCCTGTCGGGCTCAGTGCCGTGAGAATGCTTGCAAAACATACAAAGGTCCCTCTGATCGGTCATTTTCCCTTTATCGCCGCTTTCAGCCGCATGGAAAAATTCGGTGTACATTCAAAGGTCATGACCAAATTGCAGCGCCTTGCCGGTCTCGACTCCATTATCATGCCGGGATTCGGCAACCGGATGATGACCCCGGAAGAAGAGGTCAGGGAGAATATTCAGGAATGTCTTCAGGATTTCGGGCATATAAAACGATCACTGCCTGTACCGGGCGGGAGTGATTCCGCACTTACTCTGGAGACAGTATACCGTAAAGTGGGAAGCATCGATTTCGGTTTCGTTCCGGGCAGGGGCATTTTCGGCCATCCGATGGGTCCGAAAGCCGGTGCGGCGAGCATTCGCCAGGCCTGGGAGGCCATCGAGAAAGGTGTATCCCTTGAAACCTATGCCGATCAGCATGAAGAGCTCAAGGCTATGATTGAGGTGGCCGGCGAAAAAAAGTAGCATCCTATATCCAGGGAGCACACTGTTCATGGGACAACTTGACCAGAAGGTTGCCATCATAACCGGTTCTACAAAAGGAATCGGTAAAGCTATAGCGCTAAGGTTCGTAAGCGAGGGTGCGAAAGTTGTTATAACCTCTTCGTCCGCTGCTAATGTGGAGAATGCTGTCGCGGAATTTCCGGAAGGCAGCGTTTATGGCTGCGTTTGCGATGTTTCCTCAATTTCCGACATGGAGAGACTCGTGGCTTCGGTTTCGGCACGGTTCGGCCGGATTGACTGTTTCATCAACAATGCAGGTATCTCTGATCCATTCATGCCGATAACCCAGAGCGATCCGCTCAAGTGGGGAAAAGTGATCGATACGAACCTGAAAGGCACCTATTACGGAACAAGGGCTGCCATTTCTTATTTCATGAAAGAAAATATCAGGGGAAAGGTTATCAATATGGCCGGTTCCGGAACCGACAGGAAATCGAATACCCCATGGATGAGCGCCTATGGCGCAACGAAAGCAGCGATAGCGCGGTTCACTTTCGCTGTTGCAGAAGAGTACAGGAACACAGGGATATCCGTCATGCTTCTGCATCCGGGGCTCGTAAGAACCGAGATGCTGAGTTCCGAACATCCAACTCCCGAGCTTCAGCGCCAGATGGAGACTTTCAATACCATTCTCGACATTTTCGCCCAGCCGCCCTCCGTGGCAGCCCTCCTTGCCGTTAAAATGGCTTCGGAATGGAGCGATACGAAAACCGGGATTTATCTTTCCGCTTTGAATGGAAGTAGAAAAAAATGGTTGCTCCTCAGCTATCCCTTCCGTAAAATAATGAACAGGATCGATCGAAGAACTTATTAATACCCGGTTTATCATGCAGAAGACAAAACTAACCCTTGCCGGCCTGCTATTTCTTTTTCTCTGCCTGTTTCAGGGTTGTTACAGTTTTAACGGATCTTCGCTCCCCTCTCATCTGAAAACAGTTGCAGTCCCTGTTTTCGACGATCGTTCCGGAGCCGGTATCGCTCAATACAGAGGGGAATTGACCAGAGGTCTGGCGGACAGGATTGAATCGCAGAGCCCGCTTCGTATCACCCCGTCAATGGCCAGTGCAGATGCGTTGATCGAAGGGGTGATCGTTTCCTTTTCCGATTCTCCAAGCCAACTGTCGAGCAAGACAGAAAGAGCGGTAACGAACCGTATAACCATTGTTGTTCAGGTGGCAATGGAAGACAGGGTAAAAAAATCAAAAGTATTCTCGCAGACGTTTGTCGGCTTTGCCGATTATCCGGTGGGAAATTTTACAGCACAGAGGGAAGCTATCCGTTTTTCACTTAACCAGATTACCGATGATATTTTTGACAGGGTGGTTTCCGGATGGTGACAAGCAATAACTGCAACAAGCAGTAAAAGAAAAGGAGGGAATACTATGGGATCACAAAAAGATATTGCCTATCGGCTCCAACTTGCCCGTGGCTTTCTTGACGAAGCTGAGCAGGAATTTGAACTCAAACAGTGGCGCGCCTGTGTCTCTGCTTCCATACTTGTTGTTGAAAATACCGGACTTGCCGTGCTGATGCTTTTCGGTGTTTCTTCCCTGACCCATAAGCCCGGCAAACATCTGAAACAGCTTGTCTCTGAAGGAACGGTTTCAGAGGAAGTTGCCGCTCTGGTGAAAGAGCTTCTTCCCGAGCTGGAGAAACATGACTCGCATGAAAAAATGCTTGCAAAATATGGTGACGAAAGTGATTACCGATTGCCATGGGATTTATTCAGTGAAAATGAAGCTTTGATTGCTGTTGAAGCGGCTCGTAAGTGTATGAGGATAAGTTCAGAAATAGTTGATCTGCTTCAGTAATCGAGCTTTTTGTTACGGCTTTCAAGGAAAAGCCTGTCCATTGCCCCCGATTCCGATCTGAATAAAAAAATGCTTGCATTCAAGGTTTTTCAGCAGATGAATATCAGAGATTTTACATTACCTTCAGCGTCAAATGATATCGACATTTATGAAACAATTTTTTCTTGTGATCGGGATCGGCTTGTTTTTCTGCTCATCGTCGTTTGCGGCGACAAAACCGATGACAGGTGACGCTATTTACAACAAGTACTGCAGTGTATGTCATACGATGAACCCGCCCCCGAAACTTGCTCCTCCCCTTCGATCGATCGCGGCTATGTACCGCGGAAAATATTCGTCAAAAAAGGAAGGCGTCGAACGCATTGCGGTATTTATAAAGCTGCCGAATATTAAAAATGCCCTTGCTCCCGATGCAGTCAGAAAGTATGGCCTGATGTCAAGACTGCCGATTTCAGCTAACGATATACGTACAATAGCAGAGTGGGTCTGGGATCATTGATTTTGGATGGTGTATCGGACATTTTCCTGCAGGGATATGGAACTGCATGCGCCGCTGAAGGTAAGGGCGGCAACAGGAGTCATGACGATTATTTTCACATGCATGGTGACAGGTGTCAGGACTTGACGGCTTTTATTATCGGCGAAAGTATTTTTTCTGAAGCCTAAGTGTATTAAGAAACAGTGAATGCGTTTCTTTCAAATATTATTTTTGATATAACAGGAAAATGCTGTGCCGAGGTATCCTGGATTTGTATTTTGTGTTATGGTTTTGTAGAATGACTTTGAAATTACACAGTTCCCATCCCCCTCAATTCTTTTTGTTCTGTTGTTTTGTTCAGGTAACTTCATACTGTTCTGGCAGTTTGGGCGGATTATTTTTTAGATTGAACAGGTTTGTTCCGTAAATCTTTAGAGGTTGTTTACAACAAGTAATCGTCTATGAAAGGAATAATACTTGCCGGCGGTTCCGGGACGAGGCTTTATCCCGTTACAAAGGGTATATCGAAACAACTGCTTCCGATATATGACAAACCGATGATTTATTACCCCCTGACCACGCTGATGCTTTCCGGGATCAGGGATATTCTCATTATCACAACCCCTGAAGACCGGCCGATGTTCATGAAGCTGCTCGGTGACGGCAGTGAATGGGGAATTTCGCTTGCCTATACGGTTCAGCCTTCTCCCGACGGTCTTGCGCAGGCGTTCATACTTGGCGAGGAATTTATCGGTGCTGATGATGTGGCCCTGATTCTCGGTGACAATATTTTCTTCGGCTATGCCTTCAGCCAGATGCTCGAAGATGCGGCGAGGACTGTCCGGGAGGATCGCAAAGCCAATATCTTCGGCTATTATGTCAGTGATCCTGAACGGTACGGGGTTGCTGAATTCGACGAGGGTGGAAATGTATTGACTATAGAGGAAAAGCCGCAGAACCCGAGATCGAATTTTGCCGTTGTCGGGCTTTATTTCTATACGAACGATGTCGTGGAGATTGCCGGAGTGGTCAAACCTTCTGCGCGGGGAGAGCTTGAAATCACCTCCGTGAACGAAGAATATCTCCGCAGGGGACAGCTGAAATGCTCGATACTGGGGCGGGGTTTCGCATGGCTCGATACCGGTACGCACGAGTCTTTCCAGGAAGCGGGCAATTTTATCCAGACCGTGGAAAAACGCCAGGGCCTGAAGGTTGCCTGTCCGGAGGAAATAGCATGGCGTCAGGGATGGATAGGCGACGAGGAACTTGTCAAGCTTGCCAGACCGCTTATGAAAAGCAATTACGGCGAGTACCTGATGCGGTTGCTTGTCCAGAAATAAAACGAGTTCAATTATAAAGATATTCCAGTGTTATGCAGGTTATACCTACAGCTATTGCCGATGTTCTTGTTTTTGAACCGAAAGTTTTCGGGGACGACCGGGGATATTTTTTCGAATCATTTCGTCAGGATATTTTTGAACGGCATGCAGGAAAAGTCTCCTTTGTCCAGGACAATGAATCCAAATCGTCATACGGTGTGCTTCGTGGCCTGCATTTTCAGAAGCCTCCCTTTACGCAATCAAAGCTGGTGAGAGTTGTTTCCGGCAGTGTGCTTGATGTTGCCGTTGACCTGCGTTTCGGATCTCCGACCTATGGAAAGCATGTGACCTGCCGGCTCGATGCTGAACGGAAAAACATGCTCTGGATCCCGAAAGGATTTGCTCATGGATTTCTGGTCTTGTCTCCTGAAGCTGTTTTCACATACAAGTGCGACAATTATTATTCCCCTGCCCATGATGCCGGAGTGTTCTGGGGCGATCCCTCACTTGCTATCGGCTGGGGTTTGCCTCTGGAAGAGATCAGGGTGTCGCAGAAGGACGCTTCACTGCCGAAGTTCGGCGAAGATGTCTATTTCCGGTATGAAGATTACGAGCATCATCGTCTGTACCCTTAAGTCGGCTAACTGTAAATGACCCCATAAAGCTTTCATGAGCCGTTTTCTTTTTCCCCCGGACAGCAAACCGGTTTTCCGGACGACACTGTCGGCATTCAGTTGTCGGAATCCGGGAAGCTTCTTGTTATCATATTTTACCGAATGTTCATGAATATTCTTGTAACCGGAAGCAATGGGCAGCTCGGGTCTGAAATACGGGCTCAGGCGTCTCTTTACCCTGATCGTCATTTTCTTTTTCTTGATCTTCCCGATCTCGATATCACAAACAAGGAGCAGGTCGATACCTTCTGCCGGGAGAAAAAGATAGGCTCCATCATCAATTGCGCGGCATATACAGCTGTCGACAAGGCTGAGTCGGATGCAGAAGCTGCATTCCTGGTCAACAGGGAAGGCGCGGCCGTGCTTGCGTCGTGCGCTTCGAAATACAATGCACTGCTTGTGCATATATCCACAGATTATGTATTCAACGGGGAAGCTTTCACCCCGTACCGCGAAAGCGACCACGCATCACCGATCGGGGTTTACGGTATATCGAAATGGGAAGGTGAAGAGCGTATCAGGGAGATTTCCCCTTCGTATTTCATCATCAGGACCTCCTGGCTTTACTCCTCCCACGGAGCAAATTTCCTGAAGACCATGCTTCGTCTTGGCGCGGAACGCGAGAGCCTGAACGTGGTTTTTGACCAGATCGGGAGCCCGACAAGCGCATCGGACATGGCTGGCGCTATCCTTTTTCTTCTCGACCGGACCGATTCTGCTCATCGGTACCGTCATACATATCATTATTCAAATGAAGGGGTCTGTTCCTGGTACGATTTCGCGGTATCGATCATGGATATAGCCGGGCTCGGCTGCATGGTAAGGCCTGTCGAAAGTTCGGAATATCCCCAGACCGCGAGGCGGCCTCATTTCAGCGTTCTGAACAAATCAGCCATAAAAAGGGATTGGGGCATTCATATCCCTCACTGGAGGGCATCGCTTTTACGTGAGATCGAAAAGCTGCTGAAATGAACCGGGAGAAATAGAGTATTCATAGTAAGGAAGTAAAAAGCGGTTAACAGAAATCAATTATCGTTTACTCCATGCATATACTTATTACCGGCGGCGCCGGGTTTATCGGATCGCATGTCATCAGGCATTTTCTTGCAACCTACCCCGGCTACAGGGTGATCAATCTCGACAGCCTCACCTATGCGGGCAACCTGAACAATCTCAGGGACCTCGAAAGCATGCCGGATTACCGGTTCGTTAAAGGTGATATCACCGATGCGGAATTCCTGATAAACCTTTTCAGTGAATATTGTTTTGACGGCGTGATCCATCTTGCGGCAGAATCGCATGTGGACCGTTCCATAGCCGATCCGACGGCGTTCGTGAAAACCAACGTGCTTGGAACGGTCAACCTGCTCAATGCGGCAAGAAGCTCCTGGAAAGGGAAATACGACGGAAAAAGGTTTTATCATATTTCAACCGACGAGGTTTACGGTTCACTCGGAAAAGATGGTCTGTTCACCGAAGAGACCCCGTATGATCCGCACAGTCCCTATTCAGCATCAAAAGCCGCATCCGATCATTTCGTTCGGGCTTATCACGATACCTACGGACTTCCGACGGTCATCAGCAACTGCTCGAACAATTACGGGGCATACCAGTTTCCGGAAAAGCTTATACCTCTTTTCATCAATAATATCCGCCTGGGCAAACCGCTGCCGGTTTACGGAAAAGGTGAAAACATCCGTGACTGGCTGTGGGTTGTGGACCATGCACAGGCAATCGACGTGATCTTCCATCGCGGGAAAACCGGTGAAACCTACAACATAGGCGGCCATAACGAATGGACCAACATCGATCTGATCAGGCTGCTTTGCTGCATCATGGACAGGAAGCTCGGGAGGGAAGCGGGAGAGTCGGCGAAGCTCATAACCTACGTGACCGACCGTGCGGGCCATGATCTCCGCTACGCGATCGATTCGTCGAAACTGCAGCGGGAGCTTGGCTGGGTTCCATCCATAACCTTCGAAGAGGGGCTCGAGGAAACTGTGGACTGGTACCTCGGGAACCAGGAGTGGCTTGACAACGTCACTTCGGGAAGCTATATGCACTATTACGAGGAGATGTACGGGAGCAGGTAGGAAATCACAAACGAAAAAAAACCAACAATCTGTTTATGAAGAGAATACTGGTTATCGGTGGAGCGGGCTATATCGGCAGCCATGTGGCAAGGGCTTTCCTCGACCGGGGTTATGACGTGACGGTATTTGACAACCTGCAGAGCGGCGTTCGTGAGAACCTTTTCGAGGACGCCCGTTTCATTCACGGCGATATCATGCGTTCTGACCAGCTTCGAACCGCCATGGCCAGTGGATTTGACGGATGTGTGCACCTCGCTGCTCTGAAAGCTGCAGGACAGTCGATGGTAAAGCCGGAAGAATATGCCGAAGCAAATATTACGGGAACCATCCATATCCTGAACCAGGCGGTTGCCGCAGGCATATCAGCGGTTATTTTTTCCTCTTCAGCCGCGGTATATGGATCACCCCGTTATCTGCCCATTGATGAGAAGCATCCTAAGGAACCTGAAAACTTTTACGGTTTCACCAAACTCGAAATCGAACGGATTCTCGAATGGTATGACAAACTGAAAGGATTGCGGTATGCCGCCATACGCTACTTCAACGCGGCAGGCTACGATGTGAAGGGCCGGATAAAGGGTCTCGAGCTCAATCCTGAAAACCTTCTGCCGATTGTCATGGAAACCGCCGCCGGAATCAGGACGAAGCTTTCGATATTCGGCAATGACTATCCGACAAGGGATGGAAGCTGTATTCGCGATTATGTCCATGTTAGCGATCTCGCCGAAGCGCATGTAAAGGCTTTCGAACATATTCTCGAAAACAACAGGAGTTTTTCCGTCAACCTCGGCAGCCAAACCGGTGTGAGCGTATTCGAGATGGTCGACCGGGCCCGTGTTCTGACCGGAAGGACCATTCCCGCTGAACTGACCGGAAGGAGAGCTGGCGATCCGGCCGAACTTGTCGCTAGTTCGGAAAAGGCCAGGGAGCTTCTCGGGTGGGAGCCGAAATACAGCGATGTCGATACTTTGATCACGTCAACCTGGAAGATGTACGAAAAAAGAATAGTTATCCATTAATAAACCCCTATCATTGATGATTATTCCCGTAATACTCAGCGGCGGATCGGGCACAAGGCTCTGGCCGCTTTCCCGTTCGCTCTATCCCAAGCAGCTACTGGCTCTGACAGGTGAAAAAACCATGCTTCAGGACACCGTGCTCCGGCTCGATGCTGTTGAAGGGGCCGGACCCGTTTACTGTATCTGCAATGAAAGCCATCGTTTTCTCGTAGCCGAACAGCTGCGCGAAATCAAAGCGGAGACCGGAGGTATCGTTCTCGAACCTTTCGGCCGTAATACCGCTCCTGCTGCTGCTATTGCCGCCTTGCTCGTTGAAAAGGCATATCCGGGTGCAATCATGCTGATTCTGCCTGCAGACCACGTTATCCTCGATCCAAAGGCTTTTGGCGCTGCGGTCGCTGCAGGAAAAACTGCAGCAGAAGAAGGAAGGCTTGTGACATTCGGGATCGTGCCGGTTTCACCTGAAACCGGATATGGTTATGTCAGGGTGTCGGCGAATGAAAAGGATGAGCATGGAGTATACCCGGTGATCCGGTTTGTCGAAAAGCCTGACAGGGAGAAAGCCGAAGAGTATCTTGCTTCGGGAGATTATTACTGGAACAGCGGCATGTTTCTTTTCAAGGCGGAAGCATATCTCGATGAGCTCGGGCGGCAAAACCCCGCTATGGTTGACGCTTGCCGTGAGTCCCTCGGTAAGGCGGCTGAAGATCTCGATTTTCTTCGTCTTGACCCAGCCTCTTTCCAGAGCTGTCCTTCAGATTCCATAGACTATGCTGTCATGGAAAAAACGGCGAAGGCGGCACTTGTGCCTCTTGAAGCGGGCTGGAATGATGTCGGAGCCTGGTCTTCGCTCTTGGATGTGCATGAGCGGGATGAAGAGGGCAATGTGAAGAAAGGCGATGTGTTCGTTCATGACGTCAGGGACTCCTATATTCAGGCCACAAGCCGTCTGGTCACGGCGGTAGGTCTTGAAGGACATATCATAGTCGAGACAGCGGACGCAGTGCTCGTTGCGTCGAAAGACCGTGTCCAGCATGTCAGGAAGCTTGTTGAGGAACTGCAGAAAAACAAGCGAGAAGAGATTGAGACGCACAGGCGGGTTTACCGTCCCTGGGGTTTTTATGAAACAGTCGATTTCGGTGAACGTTTCAAGGTGAAGCGCATCAACGTGAAACCCGGAGCGGCGCTTTCGCTCCAGAAACATCTCCACAGGGCCGAGCACTGGGTCGTGGTAAAAGGAAAAGCAGTCGTGACCGTTGCAGATAAAAAAATCCATCTGGCGGAAAACCAGTCGACCTACATCCCTGTCGAGACTTTTCACCGTCTCGAAAACCAGGAGGAAATTCCTCTTGAACTTATCGAGGTGCAGTCAGGAGATTACCTTGGAGAGGATGATATTATCAGGGTGGAAGACCTTTATGGACGCCTGTAGGCATGTGAATTTTTTTGAAGGTAAAATTTATTAAGTATATTGAGCTCATATGTTCCTGTGTAAAAGTCAATAACCCTAAATATCAGTATCATATGGCTGAAGAAATGAAATCTTCCGGGAGTGCTGGTGATGTTGTCAAAGGCGATTTTTCAACGATCCTGGTTGGCGTAGGTTCACTTCTTGACAGTGCACTCACTCCTCTTGGCAAGCTGGTTGCCGAGACTCTCGACTCCCTGGCCGGAGTCGCGAAGCAGATCCTTGAAGGCGTCAACACCACGCTCGGCAACAAATAAGAGCCTGGTATTTCAGGCATTGGCTTCGGCGTCCTCTGCGGTATGTTTTCAGGCAAGCTTTTCAATAATTGGAAGGCTTGCCTGAACTATTTATACAAGTATTCTCGTATATTGCTTCTTTTTTATTAAATGCAGGTGCGGAAAAACCTGTTTTGACCGAATGATTATTAAGAAAAATGGCTGATAAATTTGCAGAGTATCCCTCCACTGTATCATACAGTGCAGTGGAGGCCGATGTACTGGCTCACTGGAATGAGAACGGAATTTTCAGGAAAAGCCTCGATAAAAAACCCGCAGGACGCATATACTCGTTTTATGAAGGCCCTCCGACGGTAAACGGCAAACCCGGTGTACACCACGTATTCAGCCGTACCATCAAGGATGTGGTCTGCCGCTACAAAACCATGCAGGGCTACCGTGTTCCACGGATGGCGGGCTGGGATACCCACGGGCTTCCTGTTGAAATTTCAGTAGAAAAGAAACTCGGCCTGAAAAACAAGGCCCAGGTCGAAGAGTATGGTGAGGGTGAGTTCAACGCCGAAGCACGCTCCCTCGTCTACCATCATATCGACGACAACCGTGAAGGATGGGGAAAACTTACCGAGCAGATGGGGTACTGGGTCGATATGGACCACCCCTACATAACTTGTGAGAACAACTATATCGAGTCGGTCTGGTGGGCGCTAAAGACCATTTTCGATAAGGGTCTGATCTACAAGGATTACAAGATCGTACCTCAGGACCCGAAATCCGAGACGGTCCTCAGTTCACACGAGCTTGCCCTCGGGTACCGCGAAGTGAAAGATCCGAGTATCTATGTGAAGTTCAGACTGAAAGGTTCAGATGAATCGTTCCTGGTCTGGACAACCACGCCATGGACACTGATTTCAAATGTAGCTCTCTGCGTCGGCCCTGATATCGATTATGTGAAGGTCCGCAACAGCGAGACAGGGGAGGTGCTGATCCTGGCCCAGTCGCGCCTGCAGGTGCTTCTCGAGAAGAACGAAGCCGGAGAATCGCTCTGGCAGGTAACCGAGAGCATGAAAGGCCGCGATCTCGAAGGCACGTCATATGAGCCTCTTTTCACCTATATGCAGCCGTCGAGGAAATGCTGGTATGTCGCTTCCGGGCCTTTCGTATCGACGGGGGACGGAACCGGTATCGTGCATATAGCTCCGGCGTTCGGTGCGGACGACTACGAACTTGCGAAAAAATACGACCTTCCTATGCTGCAGCCGGTCGCCCGCAATGGATGCTTTACTTCAGAGGTGAGCGATTACGACGGGGTGTTTTTCAAGGAAGCCGATCCTGATATCATCCGCCGGCTCAAGGAGGCAGGAAAGATCTACCGCAAGGAGACCATCACTCATACCTATCCCTTTTCATGGCGATATGATGTGCCCGTGATCTACTATGCAAGAGAGTCCTGGTATATCAGAACGACCGCTATTGCCGACCGCATGGTGGAGTTGAACAAAACCATCAACTGGTGCCCGCCCGAAATCGGGACGGGTCGTTTCGGCAACTGGCTTGAAGAGAACAAGGACTGGGCGCTTTCACGCGAGCGCTTCTGGGGTTCTCCGCTTCCGCTCTGGGTTTCCGAGGACTTTTCAATCGGTGACGGATGCGAGTCCGGAAGGATTTTTGCAATCGGTTCCGTTGCCGAGCTGCGGGAAGGGTTCATCGATATAGATGGTGAACGCTACCTTCTCGGTGAAGCGCTTGACAAGGGACTGGTTGAGCTCGACCTGCACAAACCGTTCGTGGACCGCATCTATTTCATCAGGGACGGCAAACGCTTCCACCGTACTCCGGAGCTTGTAGATGTCTGGTTCGACAGCGGCTCCATGCCCTTTGCCCAGCTCCATTATCCGTTCGAGAACCGCGAACTGTTCGACAGGACCTTCCCTGCCGATTTCATTGCCGAGGGGGTCGACCAGACCAGGGGATGGTTTTATACTCTTCATGCGATCGCCACGCTGATATTCGACAAGCCGGCATATCGCAACCTCATCGTGAACGGCCATATTCTCGACAGGAACGGCCACAAAATGTCGAAATCGAAAGGGAATGTCGTCGATCCTTTCGAAACCATGGAACGTTACGGCGCGGACGCCCTGCGCTGGTATCTGCTCGTGACAAGTCCTCCGTGGAGGCCGAAATCCTTTAATGCAGACGAAATCGAGGAAGAGCAGCGGAAATTCTTCCGTGCATTCATAAACAGCTACAATTTTTTTGTACTCTATGCCAACGTAGACGGCTTCCACGGATCGGAACCATCCATACCTGTCGGAGATCGCTCGGAGCTTGACCGCTGGATCCTGTCCTGTCTTAACACACTTGTCGGCGCGGTCCATTCGCGCATGGAACATTATGACCTGACCGGTGCGGTAAGGCTGATTAACGAATTCATAGTCGACGACCTCTCGAACTGGTATATCAGACGTTCACGAAAGCGGTTCTGGAAAAGCGACATGGGACAGGACAAGATTGCTGCATACCAGTCGCTCTATACCGCACTCGAAACACTTGCAAGGCTTCTTGCACCGTTCACGCCGTTCATTTCGGACCGCATCTGGCTGAATCTCAACGATGTCAGTGGGCTCGGGCAGCAGAAGTCCGTTCATCTCGCTGATTTTCCGGTGATGGACAACGCCGCGATCGACCGCCCGCTCGAACGGCGCATGAAGAAAGCCCAGATCATCACATCACTGGTGCGTACGATGCGGGAGAAGGCTTCCATCAAGGTACGCCAGCCGCTCAAGAGGATCCTGCTCGCCGTCGAGGATGCTGAGGCAAAGGAAGAGTACTCTTTGGTCGGGGATATCATTCTTGAAGAGGTGAATGTCCAGAAAATAGAGTACATTGAAGACGAGGGTTCGGTTATAAGCAAAAAAGTGAAGCCGAATTTCAAAGCCCTCGGCCCCCGTTTCGGCAAGGATATGAAGATACTTGCAGAGTCCATCAGGTGTATGAGCCACAAGCAGATTGCCATTCTGGAAAAAGAGGGCAGGACAATGCTCGATGTTCAGGGAAAAGTTTTTGAAGTTCTGCGCGAAGATGTCGAGATCGTTCACGAAGATATAGAAGGATGGCTTGTCGCTTCCGATGAAATACACGGCATCATGGTAGCTCTTGACACCGAGATGAACGAGGAGCTTGAGATGCTCGGCCTGTCGCGAGAGCTTGTCAGCCGTATTCAGTCGCTCCGCAAGGAAAGCGGGCTCGATATCACAGACCGGATTTCGCTGGCAATCGAGGGTTCGGAAAAACTTCTCGATGCGGTGAAACGAAATGATGCGTATATTAAGTCTGAAACCCTTGCAACAGCACTCACGGTCTCTTTACCTGGTTCATCGTCAGCAACAAGCGGAAAAGATGAGTCTGTTAACGGTGAAATCTGCCGGTTATCACTTGAAAAAAATGCGGGGTAATCGTATACTCAAAATCGGTTTTTTTAAAGTATTAGTTAGAATCAGCAAACAGGTGGAATATGGCTACTAAAAAAAGCAGCAGTGCCTCCAAGAAGGAAAACGAGATTATCGACGAACCGGTTCTGACAAAGACCTATTTAACCGATGAAGAGCTCGAGCATTTTCGGCAGATCCTGCTCAAAAGGCGTGATGAGGTGCTTCGGGATCTGGATATTCTGCGCTCATCGCTTTCCGATGAAAACGTGGAAGATTCTATCAATTCAAATTATTCCATGCACATGGCTGACCACGGAACCGAGACCATGGACCGTGAACAGCGCTTCATGTTTATAGCCAGGGACGAGAAATATATCGGTTACATTGACCAGGCCCTCGACAGGATCAGGAATAAAACCTACGGCATCTGTGTGAAATCCGGCAAGCCCATTCCGAAGAAAAGGCTGGAAGCTGTCCCTCATACCGCTGTCAGGATCGAATTCAAGCAGGGTAAAAAGTAAAATCACGGTTGCAGAGCGTAAAAAAAGCTGCCTCATGTTTCTTTATGTCATGAGGCAGCTTTTTTATTTGCTGTCATTTCCGGAGCGTCAGTCGTTTTCCTCCTTATCGGTGGTGGCGTCGACAATCTGTATCGGGTAATCGCCGCTGAAGCAGGCCGTGCAATAGCTCCTGGTTTCGTTCTCGAATGAGGGTACGCTGTTTATCAGTCCCTGCATGGAGAGGTATTTCAGAGAATCGACACCGATAAATTCCCTGATTTTTTCGATCTCCTCATCGTTATTGTCAAAGCTGTCGAACATATGGGTCAGCAACTGCCGTTTTGTCGGGAAATCCATGCCATAGAAGCAGGGACTCGTGATCGGTGGAGAACTGATATGCAGATGAATTGCCTTCGGGTCGGCTTCCCGTATAAGCTTGATCAGCATTTTAGCGGTTGTGCCGCGTACGATAGAATCGTCGATGAGAATGATCGGCCTGTCCAGCAGGACGCCACGAACGATATTGTATTTGGAACGGACCTTGATATCACGGCTGTGAATGCCCGGCTGGATGAAGGTTCTTCCGACGTAATGGTTCCTGATAAGTCCGTGCTCGAACCTTGCCGGTCTGCCGAGTTTTAAGCTTTCACGCACAAACCCGAGCGCGGCGGTGTTCGAAGAGTCGGGAACGCTGACAACCGTTAGTTCCTTGTCGCCTTCCTGAGGCCGGATCTTCGATTCCCTTGCAAGGTTCTTTCCGAGGTTGCGCCTTATCTTGTCAACGGAATTCTGGAATATGAAACTGTCCGGACGGGCGAAATAGACATATTCAAATATACAGCGGGCTTTGTAGGGCGCTGGAGGAAGGAAAAGCGAGGTAGGCTTTTCGTTCGCAACGGCAAGATGATCGATCAGCAGGATTTCGCCCGGTTCGATATCACGGATATATTCGGCTTGTATGATATCGAAGGCGCAGGTTTCGCTGGCCACTATGTAGGCAAGTTCACCGGTGAGCGGGTCGACTTTCTTTCCGAGTGCAAGCGGCCTGAACCCATAGGGATCCCTCGCGGCGATCATCTGGTTGTTTGCGAGGATCACCATCGAGTATGCACCCTGCACCTGATTGAGGGCATGGTATATCTGCTGGATCGGTTCCTTTTCACGGCTCCGTGCAGCAAGATGCGGGATGATCTCCGTGTCGGACGATGCCTGGAAGATCACACCGAGCTCCGTCAGTTCACGCCGGAGTGTCCGCGCGTTGGTAAGGTTTCCGTTGTGGGCTATTGCAAGGCTTCCGGAGCGGTAAGTGAGCGAAAAAGGCTGGGTGTTGTTGGTGGATTTCGACGAGCCGGTGGTTGAATATCGGTTGTGGCCGATAGCAGCATAGCCGCTGAGGTTTTCAAACACCATTTCATCCTTGAACACTTCCGAGACAAGACCCATTCCCTTGTGCTGCTTGAAAATGGTCTTCTTTTTTGTCTTGTTATATTCTGCGACAACAATACCTGCTGCTTCCTGACCCCTGTGCTGCAGGGAGTACAGGCCATAGAAAGTATCTTCCGCGGGAGTTTTTGAATTAAAAACACCGAAAACTCCACACATAGGCAATCTTATGTTAAAGTTGTGTAAACTCTCGAGCATCCTAAAATCGAAAATGGATGACAATATTCAAACGGAATAATTAAAATAATCGTTGCATGTTTTTGTATCGTCTTGAACGATAACTCTTTTTAACGTAGAGACAACAGTTTACGGCATTTCCATTCACCATTTCCGGAATATCATGGCATTAACGGCAAAAAAAGATCAGAGGCCTCCGGGCCCGTTTATCTGGATATCAGTAACCCTTCTCTGGGGCACGGTGTTTTTCTTTACCTCGATTTTCATGCTCAAAGCAGCTTCGGATATACTGAGGCAGGGCTTTTTCAATCCGTCCTGGCGTGAGATTTTCAGTGTTTACGGAATTCATGCAGCAATACTGGTAGTGTTCGCTCTTGCAGCCATGCTGGTGAAGCGCGTGATCGATCCCGGAAGCACGAAGCAGGTGCGGCGCTGGCAGGACATCAACGAAGGAAAAGGGGAGAAGATTTTCATTTCCTTTGCGGGAAGCATAGCCACGAGCTTTTTATTTACCGGGCTGACGGCCGCGAATTTTTCCCTTGCGGCGAGAATATTTGATCTGACGGTCGAATTCTCCGTTCCGGCGATTTTTCTTGCGGCACTGTTCAATATCGCGGCGGGACTTGCCGCGTCTCTCATTGTCGGTATCATTTTCATTGTAGGGAAGGTCGGAAGCAGGAAGGGATGAAATCCGGCACAGGAAGGGTGCAGGTTTCTGTAAACGAAAAAAGCGCAGTATTCATGCTGCGCTTTTTTTATGTGGAGCTAAGGAGACTCGAACTCCTGACCCTTTGCATGCCATGCAAATGCTCTACCAACTGAGCTATAGCCCCGTTTTCCTGCTCTAATTAAAAGAAAAAAAACTTGTTTTTCCAACTTGTTTTGATCATTCTTTCATTTTATGGTAATGGGTAATGGGTTGACTGATCGGACGGATCCGTCCGATCAGTCAGCTCGGTCTCCTTCAAAATTCAGGAAAGGGTCATGTCACTGTCATTTATCGTCAAGGAAGGTTTTTCGGGCATAGGCAGGGCGAAACTTCCGGCTGTCATAACCACCGTGATCAGTTTTTTCGCTCTTGTGCTGCTGGGAATTTTCGGTTCTGTTTCGCTGAGCTTTTATGACGTGATGCAGGAACTGCGCAGCAAGGTGGAGCTCGAGGTGTTTTTCAGTGAGTCGACGAACGAATCCGAGGCTGTCGATGCAGCAAAACAGATGAAAGCCATCAGGGGAGTTCGAGATTCGTATTTTGTTTCAAAAGAAGAAGCTGCAAAGATTTTTTCCCACGATTTCGGTGAGGACGTTGTTAAAATCCTTGGTTCGAACCCGCTTCCGAGATCGGTGAAACTGAAATTTCTTCCGGAATACACTTCTCCCGACAGCATCGAGAAGAAGATCGTGCCGCTTGTACGCAAGATCGCTCCCGATGCCGATATCCGTTACAACCAGGCGCTGCTTGGCAGGATCGAGAAGAATGCCAGGTTGTTCACGATTCTTACGGGAGGTATTGGTATTCTCATTTCCATTTCTACGATCGTGCTCGTCGGTTACACCATACGGCTTGCCATGTATGCAAGGCAGGAACGTATCCGCACCATGCGATTTGTCGGAGCGACGGGATGGTTTATCGGAGCGCCCTATGTGATCGAAGGGGCATTGCA
This sequence comes from Chlorobiaceae bacterium, assembly GCA_013334225.1. Classification (GTDB taxonomy): domain Bacteria; phylum Bacteroidota; class Chlorobiia; order Chlorobiales; family Chlorobiaceae; genus Chlorobium. Next base: position 51,316 of record JAAXXY010000006.1, on the reverse strand, counting down.
GGGAATTGTTTCCGGCCTGCTCGCTGCCCTGACGGTATACCTGCTGCTCGATAAAGTGCTCTTAACCTATGACAAGGCTATCTACTCCATACTTCAGCCATCCACATTGCTGATTTTTCCTGCAGTGGTGCTGCTTGGCATATTGCTCGGTATTTTCGGCAGCGCGCTTTCAGTAGGGCAGTATCTGCGCGGTATTTCGAAATGGTGATGGGGAATGGGGAATGGGGAATGGGGAATGGGTGACCCGTCCTATCTTAAAACAACAGATCGATGAAACGCATCGGAGCACATGTCAGCATTGCCGGAGGCATCGAAAACGCTCCACTCAATGCGGCAGGGATTGGAGCGAAAGCGTTTGCCATGTTCACGAAAAACCAGCGTCAGTGGAAGGCTCCGAAACTCTCTCCGGAATCCATCGACAGTTTCCGGATAAATTGCATGGAAAACGGTTTCAGCCCCGGTCATATCCTGCCCCATGACAGCTATCTGATCAACCTCGGGAGTCCTGAAATAGACAAGCTGCAGCGTTCCCGGGAAGCTTTCGTAGAGGAAATGATACGCGTTGAACGGCTCGGTCTTTCAATGCTCAATTTCCACCCTGGAAGCCATCTGAACGGAATCTCCGTTGATGAGTGTCTCCGGCTGATAGCAGAATCGGTCAACAAGGCACTTGAGGCAACCTCCAGTGTTATCGCTGTCATTGAAAATACCGCGGGACAGGGGAGTAACCTCGGATTCCGCTTCGAGCAGCTTGCCGCACTCATCGATATGATAGAAGATAAATCGAGGGCCGGAATCTGCCTTGATACCTGTCACCTTCATGCGAGCGGTTATGACCTCGGTACCGTGGAAACTGTTCGAAGAGTTTTCAGCGAATTCGACAGTGTCGTGGGCATGCGCTACCTCAGGGGTATGCACCTGAACGACGCCAGGCATCCTGCCGGAAGCAAGCTCGACCGCCATGCGAGTATCGGAAAAGGCACGATCGGGCTGGATGCTTTCCGGTATATCATGTCAAGCCCGTCATTCGACGAAATCCCGCTGATCCTCGAAACCCCGGATTCAGACCTCTGGAAGGAGGAAATCCAGCTTCTTTATTCGCTTGCTTTGTGATTGTACCGATCCGACCGATCAGTACAATCGGTCCGATTCCGTTACCGATTTTCCAGCAGCTTCTTTTGCGTTTCCCCGAGGTTCCTTGTTTCTCGGATCGCGAAAGGAGTACCTTTGGCCATCGAGGTGATGAACAGCTCACCCAGCAGGCCTGTGGAAAAGAGCTGTACGCCGAGGATAAGCAGCAGGATGCCGAGGAAAAGGATCGGACGGTTGCCGATCGGCTTGTGCAGCAGGACCTTGTCGAACGTGACGTAGAGGCTGATCAGGAATCCCGATACAAAGCTGACCAGCCCTGCCATGCCGAAGAAATGCATGGGACGGCGCAGGTAACGGGTAATGAAGAGCACCGAAAGAAAATCGAATAGCCCTGCAAAAAAGCGCGACGAGCCGAATTTCGAATTGCCGAATTTGCGGGCGCTGTGCGGGACGGGAACCTCGGCGATCCTGAACCCCATCCAGTCGGCAAGTACCGGGATATAGCGGTGCATCTCACCGTGCAGTTCGAGACGGCTGGACACATTCCTGCGGTATACCTTCAGGCCGCAGTTGAAATCATGTATCGTGATACCGGTAAAGAGACGGGTGACCAGGTTGAAAATCTTTGACGGGAAGATTTTTGAAAAGGGATCCCTGCGCTCCTGCTTCCATCCGCTCACGAGATCATACCCCTCCTGCAGCTTTTTCAGCATGGTTCTGATGGCAAAGGGGTCGTCCTGCAGATCGGCGTCGATCGTGCAGACATATTCGCCGGAAGCAGCCATGAATCCTGCCGAAAGCGCAGCGGTTTTTCCGAAGTTCCTCTGGAAAGAGATCAGGCGCAGCTCGGGTTTTTCCTGGATAAGATTGCCTATCATTTCCGGGGAGCCGTCGGTCGAGCCGTCATCTACCATGATGACCTCGAAGCTGAACGGTTTTTCAAACAGATCGTGCAGCTCCTTTTCGCGCATGGCGGCATAGAGCCGGTCGAGCAGCTCGGGAAGCGACTCCAGTTCATTGAACAGCGGGACGATGACGGAAAGTGACGGCAAGATCTCTTACGATAAAGAGTTGAATGTTCAGAATGAAAGTAACGAGTAAACAGGCAATAATCAAAAAAGTGGTCTATACGCCTCTCGTTCCCGGATCCCATATATATTTGTGAAGCTGCAGCTGCATCCTTACCCTGAGGCTGTCGCCAAGGACCCATCCGGCAAGATCTGCCGGTTCCAGTTTGCCGAATACCACACCCATCATTATGGTGGATGTTTCATGAAGACCGGTTTCGTCAAGCAGTTTCTTCGCCCACAGGTAATCGTTCCTGTCTGCAACGACGATCTTGAACTCGATATGTTTTTTAGTTCCAGGATCGCTTGAGAGCGCAAGAGAAATATTCTCAGGATGATTTCCATCCGAAACTCCGGACGATGGCGCTTTGAGGTCGATGATACAATGCACCCTCGGATCGACATCGGCAACAGAAATGAAGCCTCCGGTTTCGAGCAGCACCGTTTCTCCCCGGTCGCAGAGCTTCTTCATCAGCGGATAGACCTCTTTCTGCAGAAGCGGTTCGCCTCCAGTGATCTCCACAACTGGTGAGGCAATTTCAGAAACTTTTTGCAGGACTTCGTCAAGCTCCATTGAAATTCCTTCTTCTTCGGCATAAGCAGTATCGCAGTACCTGCAACAGTGGCCGCAACCGGCAAGCCGCAGGAAGGTGCAGGGCCATCCGGCGAACGAGGATTCCCCCTGGATGGAATGGAAGATTTCGCTGATATGGAGGCTCATAAGGGGTTCTTTGGTTTACTGTGCGTTGAGCAGTTTCCTTAGCGCACGCGGGTAGAGCTCGTGCTCGCAGGTGAGTACCCGCCGTGCAAGGGTTTCGGGCGTGTCTCCGGGAAGCACCGGCACAGTCTCCTGCATCAGGATCCTGCCCCGATCGTACTCTTCATCGACCATATGCACGGTTGCACCGCTTTCTGTTTCTCCGGCTGAAAGCACAGCGGTATGAACACGACTACCGTACATTCCTTCACCGCCGAATTTGGGGAGCAGGGCGGGATGGATGTTGACGATTCTTTCGTGGTATGTCTTGACGATCGCATCGGGTATCTTGCGCATGTAACCGGCAAGGATGATGTATTCAATCCGGTGCTCATTCAGAGCGTAAAGCATGGCTGCGACGAAGTCCTTATAATCGGGATACTGGTTTTCGGAGACTTGCAGCGCCGGAATGCCGTTTTCCCTTGCGTACTCCATCGCTCCGCACTCGGAACGATTGGAGAGACAGAGCACGAATTCGGCATCGATATGTTTTTCTGTAATGGCACGATGAAGGGCCCTGAAATTGCTGCCGGTTCCCGAGCAGAAAACAGCAAGCCTGGTTTTATGTTCAGCCATCGAATGTTTTTTTCAGCGTAACGAAAATCCATAACGTTTCAAGCAGCAGCATGCTTTCACCGGTGCATGCACGTGCATATCCCTTAAAATAAGCAACTTCAGGCGAATGAGGAACTGAAACCGCCAAAGCGGACTGGTACAGAGGAGGGTGGGATAATAAAAAAAGTCCGGCGATGACCGGACTTTCACTGCTTTATCCAACTGTCCTGAGCTTGTGGTAGACTCTCTTCAGTACGTGCTCCATTTTCTGGAGTTCCCGGGCTTCCTTCAGGGCGTCTGCATTGCATTCCTTGCGGTACATGCACCCTTCGCCTGTGAGGAGCCAGTGCGGGTCGATGCCCCTGGACAGTACTTTCCTGATCAGGAGATCGAGCTTAAGGTTTCTTTTTTTCTTTCTTGTGTCAGCGGGATATGTGCTGCCGACATCGAGAGCACGGGCAGGGGCCCTGCTTTCAGTGGCTTCGAGTGCGTGTTCGAGCCGTTCGATGAGTTTGTTGCTGTTCATGTTCAACGATCCGGATAATCATAGTTACAGGTATCATAAGTATCGGAGAATCAGTCCTTGCAAAGAACCTTGAGGCCTCCGTAAGTATTCACAGGCAAATAAGTAATCAATACTTTTAAAAAAACAAAACAAAAGCTGCGTTTGAGTAGATATTTTTTCAGAAAATTTACGCAGAAGCCATGACTGACGCGATTACGGGGGCATAATCCGTAATTTCCGAAAACAGATGTTACGAACAAGCATTATAACTTTCGATATATTACGAAACTGCAGTTTTTTATTCTTTTGCTTGAAAGACTTCCGGTCAACGTTCATGGCTTCAATGAGGGAGCCGAACACGGGGAAGGCTGGAAAGGGCGGAGGTGACGATTTTTTCAGAATGCATCAGGCAGGCGGCCATGATCTTGATTTTCCGGGTACAAGGCAAATCAGCCGTTCAGGCAAAACCTGATTCATACCATTCCGCTTTCCATACCTCAGATAATCCTTCAGTTCATAGCGATTCTTAAGTCGATACCGCCCATTTCCATGAGAGTGTCAACTCCTGCGACTTGAGCAATTCAATCGACTCACCACCAGCGACTCTTCCCATGCAGCATGTGCGAGTGAGGGAAAAACCGGTGGTCACTTGAACGAATCGGAATGGCAGTGTATTACACGGTTATAATATCTGCCAAATTGTTTTGCTGTCTCCTGCCTTTCAAATCACTGGATGCTCAATCCTTGAATCTCTTCCGGTAGATGTGGCAGTATGGTTGCCCGCCGGTTCTTTCGTAGTAATTCTGGTGGTATTCTTCGGCGGGGTAGAACTTCCCGGCGGGTTCAACCTGCGTTATGACTTTATATCCGAATGACTTCAGTTTGGCAATGAGTTTTATGGCTGTATTCTTCTCCTCATTGTTTCCATAGAAAATTGCTGAACGATACTGTGAACCGATGTCCGGCCCCTGCCGGTTCAACTGTGTCGGGTCGTGGATTTCAAAGAACAGTTTCGCGAGCTTTTCGTACGTGATTTTTGAAGGATCATACTCGACCTTGATTGCTTCCGCATGACCGGTATTTCCTGCCGAGACTTCCGGGTAGGATGGATGATCCGTTTTTCCGCCGGTATACCCCGATGTCACCCTGATTACTCCCGGTCTGTTTTCAAAACCGTGTTCCATACCCCAGAAACAGCCCCCGGAGAAAAGTGCCGTTGCAATGTAATGCGGTTCCTTTTTCGAAGGGATACCGGCAGCATATGCCGATACAGATGTTATTGCTGCAAACAGCAGAAGCAAAATCAAGACCCGTAACTTTCTCATATCTCATCAACTTTTTTCATTAACACTTTCATGATAAATAACAATTGTTATCGGTTCTCCGTTTCATCCGGCAATACTGTGCCTTACAGGTGAACTTCTCTTCGGGCAGGATTGTTGAATAGGAACAAAACTAAATGAAGCAGCACATGACACAACAGGATCGGAATCCGAACCTCCTTATCGGAGAAACAAGCCCCTATCTTCTCCAGCATGCATACAACCCTGTCAAGTGGTTTCCCTGGGGTGATGAGGCTTTTGAAAAGGCACGCAAGGAAGACAAGCCGGTATTTCTTTCAACGGGCTACTCCACCTGTCACTGGTGTCATGTTATGGAACGGGAATCGTTCGAGAACGAGACCATAGCCGCACTCCTGAACCGGTCGTTTGTTTCCGTGAAAGTCGACCGGGAGGAACATCCCGATATCGACAGGCTCTATATGACATACGTTCAGGCCACTACCGGGCGGGGAGGATGGCCGATGTCGGTTTGGCTCACGCCGGACAGAAGGCCATTTTTCGGGGGCAGCTATTTTCCTCCGGCCGACCGGTATGGCCAACCAGGTTTTTATAATCTTCTGCTTTCAATCGAACGTACATGGAAACAGGACAAGGCAAGGCTTGTACTTTCCGCAGACCGCATGTTCGCTGAACTGACGGCACTCTCCATGCACTCCGGTGACCCATCGTTGCTTTCCGGCAAGACGTATCATGATGCTGCCGATGTATTCAAACGTCAATATGATCCGGCATACGGGGGTTTTGGTGAAGCGCCGAAGTTTCCCCAGCCCTCCATTCTCGATTTTCTCCTTGCATACTCGTTTTATACCGGCAAACGTGAATATCAGGACATGGTCCTTTTCACCCTGCGGAAAATGAACGCCGGGGGAATTCATGATCATATCGGTGTCGGAGAATTGGGCGGGGGAGGTTTCGCTCGCTACTCGACCGATCGCCGCTGGCATGTACCTCATTTCGAGAAAATGCTTTACGACAACGCACAGCTTGCCTCGACCTTTATCGATGCATTCAGGATTTCCGGTGACCGATCATTTGCATCATGTGCAGAGGACATTCTGAACTATGTACTTTGCGATATGAGCGCAAGTGAAGGCGGCTTTTATTCCGCTGAAGATGCGGACAGCATTCCTGCCGGAAAGAGCGTGGTTAAAAAAGAGGGCAGTTTTTATCTCTGGAGCCGGAAGGAAGTTGAAGCTGTACTCGATCGTTCGGAGAGCGAGCTTTTCTGTTACGTTTACGGAGTGAAAGGCGAGGGGAACGTGCAGGATGACCCTCATGAAGAGTTTGACGGGCAGAATGTGCTGATGATCGAGCACGTCGAGGAAGATGCAGCAGGAAAATTCGGAATACCGCACGAAACAGTGAAATCGGTTCTTGAGAATGCGAAAAGGAAACTTTTCGAGACGAGGCAATCAAGGCCGAGACCTGACCGGGACGACAAGATTCTCACATCCTGGAACGGCCTCATGATCAGCGCTTTCTGCAAGGCATATAACGCTTTGGGAAACAGCAAACACCTAGATGCGGCGAAACGGGCAGCGAGTTTCATTCTTGAGAACCTGCTCGAAAAAGAAAATGGCAGGCTTCTGCGCCGATACCGGAACGGTGTGGCCGGTATCCGGGCAAAAGCCGACGATTATGCATTTTTCATCCAGGCGCTGCTGGACCTTTATGAAGCCTCTTTTGATCCAAACTATCAGAAAACGGCCATTTCTCTGATGGAAAAACAGATCGAGCTTTGTTACGACGAGGTAACGGGTGGCTTTTTCAGCACACCGTCGGATGACACTTCTGTTCCTCTGCGCATGAAAGAGGATTACGATGGAGCGGAACCGTCGTCTGATTCAATTACGCTCAGGAACCTGTTGAGACTTGGAGAAATCAGTGAACGTGATGATTTTACAGAGGTCGCAGAAAAAACCATCGAGTGTTACAGTGAAATTCTCAATACTTCCGGATATCACCTGCCGGCTATGCTGACAGCAGCCATGATACATCACAGCGGTATACGCAGAGTCGAGCTCACCGGTACCCCGGGAAGCGCTTCCTTCGAGCGTTTCCGGAAAACACTCGAAGGAAAGTACCTGCCGGATACAGCGATAATCCAGGTCCCGCCTTCTGGGGAAAAGGGCAGCGATGTTTCAGTGCTTGTCTGCGAAAACAATGCCTGCCATCCTCCGGTAACCGATCCGGAAGCTCTTGAAAAACTGATCGAAGTTCCGCGGCGGCTTTTATAAGTCATCCTGTTTTCGTTTTCCCGGTCCCGGCAATTTCTTTTGATCATATTGCAGAATTCGGCATGGTAACGTATTTGACCGAGGTAAGGAGAATTGGATATCACTGTATAATCCTGGTATCTTTCTTTAGAATCATCCCGGACCATTGTGTTTTTAGTTCAGACGGAAAGCCCTTTGAGTATCTGTCCGAGGGGCCAAAATTCAAAAATAAAGCTGTTAAAAGAGAAAGCCGATTTTCGCCCGGATGTCTGAATTTGCTGTTCCAGTTATTATGCCGGTTTGTCTATAGTTATGGTACAGTGAATTGAAAGACCGGAGCTCAAAATGAGTGCTGCTGGATTGAGATGGAAACTGTTTTTCGGTAAAAGGTTTAGCAACTGATCTTCGGTGATATCATGGAAATTCGATCCGATAAACAGCGCGATGAGTGTATCGACCTGCTTCTCGCGAAAGTGCAGGAACTTGAAAGGGAAATCGCATCGCTGAAGGGAGAACTATCCGGCAGAAAACCTCAGATGAGGGAGCATATAGCTGAAGTGCCGGTTCCGATACCGGCGAAAGCTGTGCCTGAACAGAAACCCCCGGCAGGAAAGCCGCCGAAATCCTCGATCGAGAACGTTATCGGTACTCGCTGGATCGGCAGGATAGGCCTTGCCGCCGTTATTCTCGGTGTCGGGTTTTTCCTTAAATATTCGTTTGACAACAACCTGATCGGTGAATCCGGGCGGATTATCCTCGGTCTGCTGCTTGGAGCTGTTTTCCTAGGAGCCGGGGAATACCTGCAGAAGAAGAAGGAGCTCGGTTTGTACGGACAGATGATCAGCGGAGGAGGGCTTGCTCTATTCTACCTGTCTCTGTATGCTGCTTTTGCATTCTATCACCTGATTCCCATGCCGCTTGCCGCAGTCGGCATGATAGCGGTCACGACCACCGGTATGACCCTTTCTCTCCGGTATTCAGCGTTGTCCTTGTCCGGCATAGCCCTTCTCGGCGGTTTCCTGACTCCGCTTCTGCTGTCGAGCGGCGAGAACCAGCCGCTGGTCCTTTTCGGTTATGTTCTGCTGCTAGATGCCGGAACCCTGCTCCTTCAGAGGTTTCGCCGCTGGCCTTCACTTGTGCTTTCATCCCTCATCGGCACATCACTGCTCTATTTTACCTGGCATGGGGCTTATTACAACGATGAGCAGAAGTGGCTCGCTTTCGGTGTTGCCGCGGTATTTTTCCTCTGCTACAACTTCTACGTCCTGCTTTCACGACTGCAATCGAAAAACGATGAATCGAAAGCCGACCTGTTTGTCATTTTCGTTGCCGCGGCTTTTTTTCTGCTCGCTTTCCTTGCGCAACACTTTTGGGCATATACCTGGACGGTCAAGTTTTTCGCAGTCTTTCTTTCGGGTGCGGAGACCGGTTTTGCAGAGCTTCTGGGAAGCCGCTCAAAAGCTTCAAGGAAGACAACTGTTGCATATACGGCAGTGTCCGTTATCATGACTGTCATAGCGACTTTTATTATTTTCGATCAATACTGGGTCCTGCCGGCATTGGCAATAGAGATGGCCGTTCTCGGCTGGTGCTGGTTCAGGCTTGATTTCCCGGAATTCCGGTGGGGGGTCTATCTGCTCGCGCTTGTTGTGCTCCAGGGATTTGCAGCCAACTCAGTTTATCACCCTGAGCCATTCGAGCGTTTCCTGCCGCTGTTCAACAGCCGTTTTCTCGTTTGTTCGGTTGCCATAGCAGCTTTTTATGCCTTGCTGTATACCATGTCTCGGTACAAGGATAAACTCGATGCCAATGAGCGTGCCGTTTACATGATCATTTTTTTCATCACGCAGGCTTTGTCCCTGATCCTTTTATCTATGGAGGTGCGTGATTTCTTCCTGCTCGCATCTACGGACACGGGTTATTCGACTTATGCTTTCGAACTCTCTCTTTCCGTGCTCTGGGCGTTGTATGCTTCGATTTTAACCGGAGCCGGTATCCTGAAGCGGATACGCAGGGCACGCATACTTGGTATTCTGCTGCTTGGCATGACTGTACTTAAAGTGTTTTTTGTCGATCTCTCATCGCTTGAAACCTTCTATCGCATTATATCCTTTATTGTCCTCGGACTGCTGCTTCTCGCAGTTTCCTATGGCTACAACCGTTTCAAACACATCATATTCGGAGAAGATCAGTCATGAAGAAAAATATTGTCAGCTTATTGATCTGGATGATTATGGTGTTTCACGGCTCAACCGGCATCGGTGCCACTTTCGATGAAAGGTTCTGGGAAAAATACACCGATATTGAATTGCCACAGGGTTTCAACAAATCATCCCTTGCTGTGATCAATCTCGATCCTTACCGGTTTGGTGATCTTGACGCAAAGGTTCCTTTCGCGGACTTTCGTGTCGTCTCGGACCGGAGAGAGGAAATTCCGTGCCGGGTCGTGTCGAAAAGACCTGTGAAGCGGATAACGGAAATCCCTCACGAGATGCTGAACCTTTCGACTACCGCCAAAGGCGAAACCTGGGCAGAAATCCAGCTCAAGGAAAAAGGCGCAATGGTCAATGCTCTTCAGCTCGTGACACCGGACACGGATTACATCCGGCAGGCTGAAGTACTTGGCAGTACGGATGGCAAAACGTGGAGCGTTATTCGCACGGCAGGAGTTCTTTTCGATATAAACCGCGGAGAAAAAATGCAGAATACCCGTATGTCATTTGTTCAAAGCAACTTTCCCCGTCTTGCTCTCAAAATCATCAATGGCGGGGAAAAACCACTCTCAATAACCGATGTCAGGGCTCTGCAGGAGAACGAATCTCCTGGAGAAAGCTACATGATCAACGCCATTGTCGGCAAACAGGAGAACGATGCAAACCGCAAGGAAAACAGCGTTATTGTCCGGATGCAGACAGTCTTTCCCATTAACCGGCTGATTGTTGAAACCACCGAGACCAATTTCCAGCGAGTCGTCACTGTCCAGAAGAAAAACGAAAGCGGAAACTGGCAGGATGTTGCCGCCGGGACAATTTACAGCTTTGACACTCCGGCAATGCATCTCAGGCAGACGGCAGTCGAGATACCTGAAGCAGCTGCCCGGGAGTTCCGGCTGGTTTTCATGAATCACGACAGCCCTCCGCTTACCGTGAACCGGGTGAACGGTGAAGGATTCCGGAGAGTACTGGTATTCAAGATTTATCCAGGTAGGCGCTTCCACCTTTTCTGGGGCAATCCCGGTGCTGATATGCCGGTTTATGATCTTGCCGGTGTCATAGAACAACAGAACGTTGATCAACTGCCGGAGGCACAGTTCGGAAATGTTCGCAAGAACACAAAATTCGCCGGCTCAGATGCGCGCATGCCTTTTACCGAGAGGTACAAATTCCTGCTCTATTTTGTTGTTTTGCTTGCTGTTGCAGGGCTTTTCGTACTGCAGTACCGAGTGTTCAGGCGTATGAAGGGATAAGCCGCCTTTTTTCAAGTAAAGATGTTGTATACGATGAAAGCTGAAAATTTCAACTTTTCCGCATATTTGTCGAGGATCGGTTTCCAGGGGCAAGCATCGGCCGATTTCGCGACGCTGAAGCGCATGATGAGGTGCCAGCTCTTTTCGGTTCCTTTCGAAAACCTCGATGTCCAGGCTGGGAAGATCATTTCGCTCGAGCCTGCGGAGATATACAGCAAAATCGTTGAACGGAATCGTGGCGGGTATTGCTATGAAGTGAACGGCATCTTTGCCATGGCGCTCGAAACGATCGGGATTCCCTACCGGTTTGTTGCAGCACGGCCGATGACCTATCCTGTACGTCGTCCGAAAACACATATGGCAATTGTTGTCGAAATGGATGGCGGAGAGTGGTTCTGCGATCTGGGTTTCGGCAGTTACGGCATACGTGAACCATACAATCTTGCATGGACCGGCAAGGAGGTCAGGCAGGATTACGACATGTACAGAATGACGATGACCACAGATCGGGATTATGTCCTGCAATCTTTTGCCGACGGCGCATGGAAAAACCTCTATGAGTTCGATCTTTCCCCTCAGGAATGGGTGGATTTCGAACCCGCCAATTTTCTGAACTCCAGGCACCCTGATTCGATATTTGTGCGCAGCCTGATGATCGTTCTGCAGAACCCCTCAGGGAAGAATATACTGCTCGGAAATCGCTTCAAATCAGTTTCCGAGGGTCGATCCAATGAGCGGACGGTGAGCTCCGGGGAACTTCCTTCGCTGCTCCGGGAAAAGTTTTCTCTGCAGTACCCGGTGTGAAACGTGTCTGACGGACCTGTATTTCCTCGTCTGACTGAATTATTCTGTCCCTTTTTTTTGTAGTGGTACTCCCCATGATTCGGAAATATTTTCTTCAAGCGGCGGAATGAACCTCCTTCCAATGAGTTCAGGAAAGAGTGGATGCATATCAGCAGGATTATTATTAACTTGAAAAACTATATACCTGTTACCGTGAACCTTTTCAAGGAGGATATCGGAACATGTCTGAAAAAATTGCAGTTGACCTTGGCAGCGTTCAGACTACCCTGTTGCTTCCGCTATGGGGAAGGGCTATGGAAACCCGGAAAACGAAACCCAGGCTCATCGACAGAAAAGCCGTTGAAATCATAGACAGGATCGACTATGATTTTTCTAAAATCGCTTCTGGCATCCACAATGTCACACAGCTGGAATGGATCGCCAGAAGCGTGCATATTGACAGGACGATCAGGGAATTTCTCGCTGCGCATCCTGCCGCTACGATCATCAACGTAGGATGCGGGCTGGATACGACTTTCGAGAGGGTCGATAATGGTCGCCTTTTCTGGTATGACCTCGATCTTTCCGATGCTATCGAGTTACGCAGGAAATTCATTCAGGAAAGCGAAAGGCGGAAATTCCTTCCCTGTTCTTTTCTCGACGAGTGCTGGTTCAATCAGATAAAGGTTCATCAGAACGTTTTCCTCATGGCTGCAGGAGTGCTGTACTATTTCGAGGAAAACCAGGTGAGGGAGATTTTCGATAAAATATGCTCGACATTTCCCGGGAGCGAATTTGTCTTCGATGCGGCTTCGCATATGGGCGTGAGAATGGCGAACAGGAAAGTCATACAGAACGTCGGACTTGACGAACGTTCTTTCCTGAAATGGGGCATCGAACATGCTTCCGATATACGCAAATGGAACAGCCATATAGAGGTTATCGAGGATTACCCGGTTTACAGCGGAATGAAAAAAGGCTTGTGCCTGCTCGACAGGTACATGGCATTCATAGCCGACAGGCACAGGATCATGTTCATGGTGCACCTGAGGATGTGATTTTTAGGTCATGATTTTATATCGGCACATTTTCAAGGGAAGTGACAACAAGCATGTGCAGTTTTTTTCAACTGCTTCTAGAAATTCCTGTTGGAATTCCATACCTGTTTTTCGTATTTTATATACCAGAACGGGGTATGGGTATAAGATTTGTAATGTTCTAAATAAAATATGGTAAAGGTTAAAGATATTTCCCCTTCCAACGCATTGGCGATGGTCAGAAAAGGTGCGCTGCTGGTCGATGTGCGCGAACCTCGCGAAGTTGCCCGAAAATCATTCGATATTCCCGGGGTCGTCAATATACCGCTCAGTACATTCGGAAAGCGTTTTACGGAAATCGCCTCCAGCCGGAAAGTGATCATAGCCTGTCGTAGCGGCAATCGCAGCCTGATGGCAGCGCGTATTCTTGTAAACAGCGGTTACACGCAGGTTTTCAATATGCAGAACGGCATCATCAGTTGGGAACGGGCAGGTCTGCCGGTAAAAAGTATTCCGAAACAGACTATCTTTTCCCGTTTGATGAGAATTTTCAGGAGCAATTCATGAATTGAATTTCTTTTTCCGGACATATGATGAATTATGCAAAGTTGACCGGTCTGATGCGTCTTTTCCGTCTGGAACTTTCGATCGCAGCCGGTGCATGTGTTCTTCTTGCCGAGCTCCTCGCTCTCAGGGGTATTCCTTCACTTTGCCAGGCAATGTCCGGTTTCCTGAGTTTTTTCTTTATTTCCGCTGCCGCCCTGATCCTGAATGACTTATTCGATATCGAAACAGACCGGATCAATGCACCTTCCCGTCCGCTGCCGGCCGGCATTGTCTTAAAAAAAGAGGTGATTGTTCTTTCTGCTGTCGTTGCCTTACTTGGTTTTCTGTCGAGTCTTATGACGGGACTTCATGCGTTCGCACTTGTTTTCATTGTATGGATAGCTGGTTTGCTGTACAACTGGAAGTTCAAGAGAACCGGTTTCATCGGCAATCTGACAGTAGGTTTTTCTGTGGGGATGGCATTTATTTATGGAGGGGTTGTCGCAGGCAATCCATATGAGAAATCGGTCTGGTTTCTCGCTGTGACAGCCATGCTTGTAGATCTTGGAGAAGAAATTGCCGCTGATGTTCTCGACATTGAAGGCGACCGACTGAGCGGTTCCCGTTCACTTGCTGTTCTTTTCGGACCGCTTAAAGCCATGCGGATAGCAGCAGGTGTATTCGGTATTGTTATAACCTGCAGTTTTCTTCCTTTCGTTTTCGGTTGGTTGAAGTGGACTTATTTTCCACCGGTTGCGATTTTCGATGCAGTAATCGTGCACTCCGTCCGCAACCTCCTGAATACCGGCCGGCCCGGCAGGATTACCGATATCCGCCGGATATATCTTGCCGGTTCGGCAATGGTCATTGTATTTATCATCATCCGTCTGGTTTCCGGTTAGAAGTTCAGGGGTTTCTGATACCCCTCAAAGAGATCGTGAATCTCGAAATATTCCGTTATCTTGAAACGGCACCGGGTATCGGCAATGTCGATGCGTATAATCTGTTCCGGAGGTTTTTCTGACAATATGATAACCATCATTTGGAAAGGAATTCGATCATGGATACACTGACACTGCTTCGTGAACTTTCAGGGCATACGCAATGGGCCGATGCAGTCGTGTTTTCGGCAATTGACGCTCATCCGGAGGCAGGCAAGGACGAGCGACTTCTCGGGTTATTGCGCCACCTTCATCTTGTGCAGAAAGTTTTTCTTGATGTCTGGCGTAACAAAACCATCAATCCGGAGGAGACCCGGTCCTTCGATATCCTTGAACTTGAAGGATATGTCCGGGGGAACCACCGGGAATTCGGAGAGTTTCTCGATACACTGACAAACGGCATGCTCGATGCCCCGGTCCGGCTTCCATGGGCGGAGCTGGTCAGCAGAAATCTCGGTTTCGAAGTTGCCGAACCAACTCTCGGAGAAACACTGATTCAGGTTCATGCTCACAGTGCCTATCATCGCGGGCAGGTTAACTCGAGGCTGCGTGAGCTCGGCATCAATCCGCCAATGACCGATTACATTGCCTGGGTCTGGGCGCTCAAGCCGCCGGCATCATGGTCCGGCAAAACCTCGTGATTTCCTTCAGGAATGATGGCAAAGCGTGAAAGCACCCTGAAGCGTCCTGAGAACCCTATGCCGGAATTCGTTCGCGAGGCTCTTGAAGAACAGGGTCTCATTGATGCTTACCGGGCTCGTCCTCCATACCAGAGGAACGACTATCTCGGGCGGATCAACCGTGCCAGACGCGAGGATACGAAGATGAAACGCCTTCAACAGATGCTTTGTGAACTGGCGGGGGGCAGATTGTATATGAATATGTCCTGGAAACCCCGAGACACATGATATTTGCCCACCGCTCCTTCCGGTGCCGGTTTCGGCGAATGTCCCGGGTGCCGCTTTACTTCGGTGTATTTTCTTTTATCCCGTATTTCATGATGCAGCACTCGTCGCCTTCGAGCAGGCAGCTGCTACGGGAAAAAGTTATGTGATCGGAAAATCCCTCGGTAAAAGGCTCATCCCTAGAACAGCTCAGGATATGGCCGAGTTCCTCGAGTCCAGCTTCGCCGTACATGGTGGCATAATCACACCTGCGGACCGTTATTTCAAGTCCTTCAGGAAGTTCCCTGATCTCGGCGTCAAGGACCTTTCCATCCGCAAGTTTCTGCCAGATTGCACGTATACCTTCGAGGTCACGTTCAGGGTGGCTTTTGGCCCATTCTGCCCCGACATTCCTTGCAAGTCCTGAAACGGTTCGCTGCATTATTTCTTTTGCGGTTTCCGGTCCAACTGCATTGATCATCTCCTTGTAGAGAGGCGCAAGGACGCCGAGCTCGATTTTCCGCTGCTGGAATATGGAAATATGCTGCATTTCGTGACTTAAGGTAACCTGTTTCATAATTTTTCGATGAATGGTGTTGCGTTTTTCAACAGATCATCAGTAGTATGAAAAATTACGTTAAAAAATGTTTTCAGACCAATTCCGTTTCGTGTTTTTCAACCGCCCCGGGATTCCCGAACCGGAATATGTACCGGTAAACCTGTATCTAACTGTTGGACAGGCAACGGAAGAACGGGAGGGGGTATTGATGCTTATGGAATGAGCCTGAAATAATTGCTGTTTATTTCTTAAATTCGCCGTTTACCATAGCAAACCAACATATAAATCTTCTGTACATGTCTGATCCTGTCATCAAACGGGCGCTGGTCTCTGTATCCGATAAAACCGGTATAGTAGATTTCTGCCGTGAACTGTCGTCGCTCGGCGTTGAAATCTTTTCGACGGGCGGAACCCTGAAAGCACTGCAGGATGCAGGAATTGCAGCGGCATCTATTTCAACCATCACGGGATTTCCGGAGATCATGGATGGAAGGGTGAAGACGCTCCATCCGAAAATCCACGGCGGCCTGCTTGCCGTCAGGCACAATGCAGATCATGTCAGACAGGCCGAAGAGAATGGTATCGGCTTTATCGACATGGTAGTCGTCAACCTCTATCCGTTCGAAGCGACTGTCGCAAAACCGGACGTTACCTTCGAGGACGCCATCGAGAATATCGATATCGGCGGACCGTCCATGCTCAGAAGCGCGGCGAAGAACAATGAATCGGTTACGGTGCTTGTAGACAGCGGCGATTATGCCCAGGTGCTCGAAGAGATGCGCGGGACCGGAGGTGCGACAACCAGGCCTACCCGCCTCAGGCTTGCCCGCAAGGTGTTCGAACTGACATCCCGTTATGACCGGGCAATCGCTGATTACCTTGTCAGGGCGGAAGGCGCTGCATCTGAGGTTGCGGCAGATTCTATAACGGTCAGGCTCGAGAAAGAACTTGACATGCGTTACGGGGAGAACCCGCATCAGAGCGCCGGATTCTACAAACTCACCGATTCTCTGGGAAGCCGTTCATTCGCGGCCTGTTTCGAGAAGCTGCACGGCAAGGATCTTTCCTACAACAACATGCTCGATATAGCCGCAGCTGCCGGCATCATCGAGGAGTTCCGCGGGGAGGACCCTTCAGTTGTGATCGTCAAGCATACCAATCCCTGCGGTGCAGCACAGGCTTCGACGCTTGTCGATGCATACCGCAGGGCGTTTTCAACCGATACTCAGGCACCTTTTGGCGGTATCATTGCGTTCAATCGACCTCTCGATATGGATACGGCAACAGCAGTGAACGAGATATTCACCGAAATACTCATTGCACCCGCCTTCGAGGATGGCGTGCTCGACCTTCTCATGAAAAAGAAGGACCGCAGGCTTGTATTGCAGAAACAGTCTCTTCTGAAGGGCGGCCGGGAGTTCAAATCAACTCCGTTCGGGATGCTTGTTCAGGAACGTGACACGAAATCCGTTGCAAAGGAAGATCTTAAAGTTGTGACGAAAAGGCAACCGACCGAAGCGGAACTATCGAACCTGCTGTTTGCCTGGAAAATCTGCAAACATATCAAATCGAACACTATCCTCTATGTCAAGAACCGCCAGACTTACGGTGTAGGCGCAGGCCAGATGTCGCGCGTGGATTCATCGAAGATCGCACGATGGAAAGCAAGTGAAGCCGGTCTCGACCTGAATGGCTCTGTCGTGGCTTCGGATGCATTTTTCCCGTTCGCCGACGGCCTTCTTGCAGCCGCGGAAGCAGGAGTGACCGCTGTCATTCAGCCGGGCGGGTCAATCCGTGACAACGAAGTGATCGAGGCCGCGGATGAGAACAACCTTTCCATGGTGTTTACTGGCATGCGTCATTTCAAGCACTGATCGCAAGTATTCATTTCGATATACCAATTAATTCAGAGCCTCACCATCCAATTTGTATTGCAAAACGGAACAGTGAGGCTCACTGGTTCAAAACGTTCTGACAGCCCGGACATGACCGGTTTTCGACATTTTATCGGTAGTGTACTGTTTCCCTGTTTTAAAGCCTTGTCCCCAGGAGTAGTCGGCATCTTTTTCCGATGAGCTCCAGTAGAAAATTTCCTGTTTCGGATTTTTTGCAAACCCTCCAATGGCCGATTTCTTTGCAAAGAGCTTGTCCAGTTCATTCCTGTCAGGGAGGTACCAGTCGCTGTAGCCGTTTTTTTTCAGCCGTTCGGAAGCAGCAAGAGCGTCTGGCCAGTCGTACACGCCGTTGAGGTCGGCAGTATCGGCCACCAGCCCGTGCTGTTCCTTCGGGTCGTACCCTTTATCTTCGGGTTTAAGGATATATGCGACTTTTCCGCCGCCGAAACTGCTTCCGACAGCGAGTGGAGCGGCATCAGCCAATGTTGATGTCATTGCGATGCATAGGCCGGCAAACAGCATGTTTGCGCAATTACGGTGCAACCTGTTTTGGATTGTCATTTTCATCTTTGACGTACATGTTGGGTTATGGGGGGGGGATCGTATCTTTTATTGCGACGGTTAACAATTGTAAATTATAACAATAATGTAAAACGCCAAAGACTGATACGCAAATATTTCATCATTTATATCCGATGTTTCTCCAACCTTTCAAGTAGCGTCGATTATTGTGCTTTTTTTCTGCCGGAAATATTTTCAGCTACGGCCCGGGCGTTGCGTTTCAGTCGTCGCAGGCCGATGCGATAGACGGGTGTGCCTGAGAAAAGATCGCGGAAACCTGATTTTGTCAGGCTCCGGATCTCTTCAGCCGTAATATCAAGCAGGCTTTTTTTCAGTACAAACGAGTCGTCGGCCCCGACAATAGCCTGCATGTTGTAGGGACAGACCTCCTGACATCTGTCGCATCCGAAAAGATTATCACCGATCAATGTAGATTCTTCGGGTGTAAACTCCCGTTTCATTTCAATGGTGAGGTATGAGATGCATTTGGTGGCATCAATTTTTCCAGCCTCAAGAAGCGCTCCGGTCGGGCAGTTTTCAAGGCAGGAATTGCATCCGCCGCAGGGATAGGGAAGTGGCTGTTTTATATCCGTGATTTCCCGGTCGATCAGGAGCTCTCCGAGGAAGATATAGGATCCTGCCGAAGGTACTATCAGCAGGGTATTTTTACCGGGTCTTCCGATCCCGGACTGTTCAGCCCACGTTTTTTCCAGAACGGGAGAACTGTCTACTGCCACTGCTGTTTTTACAGGTTCATTGAAAAGTTTTGCCAGGAAGTTTCCCAGTTCTTCGAGTTTGCTCCGGATAATGACATGATAGTCACCGGCCAGTGCATATCTCGATATCTTCGGCTTTCCGGCGGCAATATCGATTGGAATATTGTAACTGATTGCAGTTGAAATGATGGTTTTCAGGCCGGGAAGAAGTATTTCGGGATTTGCCCTTTCCTGCAGATGTTTTTCAAGGAAAGTCATGTCTCCATGCCTTTTTTCACGGATCATCTGTTCGTACCGTTCGATTGCTGTTTTCTGTTCCCGGGGAGATGAAAAACCGATTGCCGCGAATCCAAGCCGTGACGCCTCCCTGCGGATTTTACGTACAAGATCGGGCTGTTTTGCGGCCATTGATGGAAAAATGTATTTAAAGGTTGGTTAAGCAAGTAAATATCGCTAAATAAATATACAGGTCATTTCTGTTAAATTGTATCGGGAATACATTATGTCATTCTGCACTTGCTGAAAAGCCAATGAGAATTTCGTTTTTTTTCTATACTTCCGGCAATTTCAGTGCACTTTTCAGGAAAGACAACGATTCTGCCGTTTGCTTCATCACCTCCGTATGGCATGGAAAGACGTGAATTCTTAAGAAGACTTTTTAAGCGGACCGCTATTGGAGCTGGTGCTGCGGCTGCAGGTACTGCCGGTCTCGTCGGTTATTATCAGCCGAGGAAGGAATTTTACCGGAAGAACTCCCGGGAGAATGAAGGAAAGGAAAAACTCGACAGATCGAGAAAGGCGGTGATTATCGGTGGAGGTCTTGCCGGTATCAGTTCTGCACTCGAGCTCGCGATGAAAGGGTTCCAGGTCACGCTGATTGAATCGTCCCCTTCACTTGGCGGAAAACTGACCGGCTGGCAGCTTGATGCACTTGGTGAGCGTTTTCCGGTCGAGCATGGTTTTCACGGCTTTTTTGACCAGTACTACAACCTGAACGAAATTTTTTCTCTCGGAGGGGTAAAGCGGGAAGTCTTCAATGAATCGCCCGGTTATCCTGTGCTTTTCAGGGAGTTTCCTGCTGAAGTATTCGGCCAGACCCCGAAATATTTTCCTTTCAATGTTTTTTCCATCCTCGGCCAGTCACGACGACTGGACCTGATGTCGTTTCTGAAAAATTCGAAGGGGCTTTTTTCAACGCTGCAACTCTTCCAGTATGATTATGGAACGGCATTCACCCGTTATGATTCCATCGATTTCCTGACCTTCTGCCGCAGGAAAAATATCCTGCCCGCTTTTGTCGATACTGTTCTCCACCCTTTCGCTGATGCTACCATGAACCGGATGGAGGTACTTTCGGCTGCTGAAGCTCTCCGTTACTTCCATTTTTATTTCATGGGCAGCCCTGAAGGTCTTGCTTTCCGGATAACGAACCGTGACTGTATGAGCGCGCTTATCGATCCGCTCGAAGCGAAGCTGCTCGGCTTGGGGGTCAAGCTCAGAAAAGGATGTACGGCAAGGAAACTTGTCACGGAAGGCCGAAAAGTTACGGGTGTGCTCCTCGATTCAGGTGTGAGCAGCAACTCGGTGTATCTCGATATCGCCAGGACTGAAGTGCCTGAGAAAGGATTCGGTGTTTTTCATACCCCGGAAGGCGTTCCTGTACTGATCGGAAAGCATGAAGGAGGATTTGCGGCTTTTGACGCGAGGTGTACGCATATGGGCTGCCCTGTCAGTTATGAGGCTCAGAGCGGGGGATTTTACTGCCCCTGTCATTCAGGCCGGTATGATCTGTCCGGCAAACCCGTAAGCGGTCCGCCAAAAGCTTCACTGAACCTGCTTCCGGTTTCGATTGAAGGTGGTCGGCTTGTCGTAACGTCAGCAGCTGAAAGGGGAGGGGAACTTCTGGCATGCGACTATTGCATAGTGGCATCCAATGTAAGTGGTACCCGTGAACTTGTAAAGGCATCCTCAATTGAAGAACCGGCTTTCGAAAAGCAGGTCGCTTCGCTTGGAGAGGCCGATCCATACACGGTCTACAGGCTCTGGCTCGACAAACCGCTCGATAAGACTCACTTTCCCTTCTATACAACATCGGGATATACCTATACCGATTCAGCCACGATCTACTCCCATTTCCAGGATCCGTTCATTTCGTGGGCCAAAAAAAGAGGAGGATCGGTTATCGAGCTTCACGCCTATGCCATAGCTCCCTCTGATATCAGGCCGGAAGAGGAGATAAAATCCACGATGCAAAGTGAGATGCGCTCGATGTTTCCTGAAATTGCAGGTGCGAACGTTTTGCACGAATTATATATGCAGCAGTCCAATTTTACCAGGTGGGCACCGGGGGAGCATGCTTCACGTCCCGGTGTCGAAACTCCGATTGCCAACCTTTTTCTTGCAGGAGACTGGGTAAGGGTGGATGCTCCGGTTTTTCTCATGGAAGCCGCGGCTTTTACCGGGCGTATGGCTGCAAACGCTGTTTTCCGAAACGAATCGCTTAAAACCGTGCCACTACCCATCGTTCCCATGGAAGGAATTTTTGCATGACTACTGAAGGTCGAGGCATTTGACGACGGTGTCGTGCAGCAGAGGTCTGAACTTGCGGATTTTGATGTTTTCGGATGTCGGATAGACCCTGTTGCAGAGAAATATCACAGCCAGGTTCCTCGTCGGGTCGATCCAGATGCTTGTACCGGTGTAACCAAGATGACCATAGGATGCGATTGAAAAGAGGGTACCCGCCGATGAGCTTCCGCCGGGTGAACGAACATCCCATCCAAGCGCCCGAAGGCCTTCAGGATGCGACAGGAATTTCCGTATGGTGTTTTCCTCTACAAAGGTTTTGTTGTCAAGCTTGCCTCCGCTCATCATCATCCTTGTGAACAGAACAAGGTCGCCGGTTGTCGAATACAGTCCGGCATGCCCTGCGGCTCCTCCGAGAAGGGCAGCGTTCTGGTCGTGCACAAGGGGCCGGGGAGTTGCAAGAGGCCAGTCACGGTCTTTTTCAACAGGAGCGATATGCCATATCAGCGACTGAGGTGGATTGAACATCGTTGTGTTCATACCGAGCGGCAGGGCGAAGCGCTCGTGGAAGTTGGAAGAGAGACTTTTTCCGGTAATCGTTTCAATGATTCTGCCGAGCAGGATGAAACCAAGGTCGCTGTATACCGTGGTTGTATTGGGGGGATTGATCAGAGTATCGTTATAGACAGACGTGTATACCTCATCGGGGGTCCTGCAGGTTTTCGCGAACCAGGTATGCGCCCTGAGACCCGAATTATGACGCAGGAGGTTTTCGATGGTGACTTTTTCCTTGCCGTTTCTTTCGAAATCCGGAAGGTAACGGCAAACAGGAGCCCCCAGGGAAAGTGAGTCCCGTTCTGCAAGCTGCATGATTATGCTTGTCGTGGCTACAGCCTTGGTAAGTGAGGCGAGATCATAAACCGTTTCTGTATCCACCCGGCGGCTTTCGCTGTCATAGGTCATACGGCCGAACGCTTTCCGGTAAACCACCTGATCCCTGCAGATAACGGCTATGCCTGCACCCGGAAAGACACTGTCCCTTACCGCTTTTTCAATAGCGGCGTCGAGGGGGCGGAAATCATAGCCTGAAGCCTCTGCCTGTAACGATACACAAAGACAGACGAGGCAAAGCCATGCTGCTTTGATGGTACGGTGCACGCTCATGGGAATTTCCGGCGCTAAAAGAGCGAGAATTTCACATACCGGCCCGGTTTCCTTTTCAGGTCGACCAGGACGGAATCAAGCGAAGAGAGTGTATGGTTCAGGTTGTTATAGAGCTTCGGGTTTGAAGCAAGCTGACCGAGCGTACCTTTGTCGCTGTTGATCTTTGCAAGCAGTGTTTCAGTCTGCTGGGCCGCCTGGTTGAGGCGCTCAATAGTCTCTTCGGTGTTTTTAGCCATCGCTTTGTCGTTGATGAGCTTCGGCAGAAGCCCATCACCATGTGATGCCTTTCTGGAAAGGGCTGAAAGTTCGGTTGTCGCGTTTTTCAGATTACCGACAGTTTCAGCAAGTTCATTGCCGAGTTTTTCGTCGGAAACAAGCCTTCCGGCCATTCCTTTCCCATTGTTCAGATGGTCGAGCAGTTCGTTTACTTTTTCAAATGTCGAAGCAGCCTTGTCCGTAAGTGAAGCCATGCCGTCTTCGGTCTTGAGAGCGATAAAATCTCCGTTTTTGACTATGGCACCTTTTCCTGTCGTGATGTCTATATATTTGTCTCCGAGAATGCCAAGTGATTTGATCGTGGCTTTCGAATCCTTTGTTACAAGCTGAGCGAACTCGTTTTTCAGCCGGAGCTCGGCAACGACGAAGAGTGAATCATGTCTCGATACAAATTCCATTTTCGAAACCGAGCCGATCTTCTTGCCTGAAACCGAGACGAAATTGTTTTCAGCAAGGCTCTGCATATCCTGCGACATGACTTTTACGGTCGTTACGCCGGTGAACATGTTTGTGTTCTTGCCGATCACCAGTCCGAGGTAAGCTGCAAAACCGATGCCGAGAATGAAAAAGATGCCGGTTTTCAGATCGCTCCATTTCAAAGCGTTCGGATTTTTCATACAGGAAAAGTCATTTGGAAGTTATAATTCAAGAATTTTGTCTGACAGTATTGATCGTATAAACGGATGCTGCGAGTCATGGAGCTTTTCCGTGACATCGTCGAATATGATCTCACCCTGGTAGAGAACGGCGACACAATCAGCTGAATGAAACACATCGTCAATAATATGGGTGACGATAACGGCTCCGAGGTTGTTGTTGTGACGCAGTTCACTGATAAGGGATAGGATTTTTTTCGAGCTGACCGGGTCCAGACCTGCCGTAGGTTCGTCAAAAAGGATCATGTGAGGCTTGAATATCAGTGCCCTGCCGATCGCAACCCTTTTACGCATACCGCCGCTCAGGCTTTCGGGAAGCTTGTCTTCGTATCCTTCGAGGCCAGCGAACCGGATCTGTTCTCCCACTCTCTGAGTGACCTCCGGTTCCGGAAGGTTCAGGTTTTCCCGAAGAAAAAAACCGAGGTTCTGGCTGATTGTCAGAGAATCGAAAAGCGCATTTCCCTGAAACACCATTCCCATTTTCCGCCGGATTTCATAGAGCTCGATTTCCTTCATGCTGGTGATATCGGTATCATCAACCAGCACTTTGCCGCAATCCGGTTTTATCAGGCCGAGCATCAGCTTGAGAATCGTACTTTTTCCCACGCCGCTCGGTCCGAGAATTGCCTTGATGGTGTTATCCTGTACCTTCAGGGAGATATTTTTCAGGATCTGTTTGTCTCCGAAGCTCAGGCATACATTTTTCAACTCGATCATGGGACTACATGTTTTCCAGGACTATTTTGGAGACGTAAAAATTTGCAACCAGCACAAGTCCGGAAGACACGACGATTCCCTTGATGGTCGAACGCCCTACGCCGGCCGTTCCACCCCTTGCGGAAAAGCCGTTGAAACTGCTGACAAGCGTGATAATTATTGCGAAAACCGGGGCCTTGAGAAATCCCACCACGAAATCTTTCGGCACAAGCCTCGGGTAAACCGAATTCCAGAATATGCCCGGATCGAGCTTGTGGTAATGCTCGGCAAGATAGGCGGCACTGTGCAGTCCTGCATAATCAGAAAGTGCGGTCAGTGGAAAAAACATGATGAGAGCAGCGACCAGTCTCGGCATGACCAGTTTTGCAATCGGATCGGTACCGAAGGCACGAAGGGCATCGATCTGTTCGGAAATTTTCATGGCGCCAAGCTCGGCGCCGTTTCTTGACCCGAACCGTGCAGAGAGCATGAGCCCCATCAGCAGGGGGCCAAGTTCCCGGAGAACGGAAATGGACGTAGATCTTCCGAGCATGGTTTTTGCTCCGAAATCTTCAAGTAGGTTTCCGACCTCGATTGCAAGCAGGGCCCCGATCGATATGGAACTTACCAGAACAATCGGAATCGAGTCAGTGCCGCATATTGCCATCTGGTCAAGAACGTCTCTCCAGTAACGTTTCATTTTCGGAAACGTGAAAAAAGCCCTCAATGAAAAAAAGAAAAACTCCTGAATGTTGTAGAGAAATTCCTTGAGATCGGAGGTGAACTGTTTCCACAGATTCCCTATGATGTTTGACAGCATAAACGTTTAATGATAAGGGTCACTGCCCGTAGACAGCAGAGCCTGAAAAACATGTTCGAAATAATAGCAAAACTTCGTTAAAAGCCAAATCACATATTTTTCAGGCATTTACAAGCCGGCACTTCATTTTCGTCACCCACTGGTAGGGGATGGTTACCCTCCCGAAGGTGTCTTCATCACGCTCTTTCAGTCCATGGTAATCGGACCCCCCGGAAAAGAGGAGAAAATACTCGTTAGCGATTTCCCGATAGTAATTCTGTTTGTACGCATCATGGGATGGATGAACAATTTCAATGCCGTCAAGGCCGAACGTGATCAGTTGCTTGAGGGTTTCATCGGGTATGTTCTGTGCCGGATGGGCAAGAAAAGAGAGCCCCGATGCCTCGTTAATGAGCCTGATTACTTCGGCCGGATGCGTTTCAATGCTTTTCACATAAGCGGGGCTGTGCGAACCGAGATACTTGCTGAAAGCCTCGCTGAAGCTCTTCACATATCCGACATCCTGAAGCACGGCGGCAATATGAGGTCTGCCTACACTGCCGTTCTGGGCTTTGGTAATGATCTGCTCAATACCGATCTTCACACCCATCTTGGCAAGTTTGGTTACCATACGTTCAGCCCTTTCGGTACGAAGCTGGCGGCAATGGTCGAGATATCTTTTCAGCTCCGAGTGCTGATAATTGAAAAAATAACCGAGGACATGAATATCATACCCCTTGTATGTCGAGCTCATTTCCACACCCGGAATAAGCTCAACGCCTTTCTCCAAGGCTAATGGCTTTGCTTTGTCAATACCTAAAACAGAGTCATGATCAGTTATACTAATAGCCTTCAATCCGGACTGGACTGCTTTATCTACAATCTCCTCCGGTGTGAAAATGCCATCTGAACATTTTGTGTGTATATGTAAGTCTGCTTTTTCAAAGCCATTATGCCCTACGCCTGACGAGCTGTACGGCATGGCTGTATGGTTAAGTTGTTAATTGTATCATATCTATATATAAGAAAAATTCGCAGTCCGTTTTACAGAAATGAGAATTATTTTTCATGGTAAAAAGTTGCCATCTGAAAAACATGGCCAGGCATACCCCGAAATCGGGATATGCTTTAAAAACACAGCGTTAACTGAGTCGGCCAGGAAATATTTTCCGAGTGGTTCTCTCCTTGTCAGGGCGTCAGCAGTCCCGAGGAAATGAGGTACAGGATACCTGCTCCGGCTGCAATACGGTATGCAATGAATACCGTTGTCGTATGCTTTTTCAGGTAGTTGAGCAGAAAGGCTATGGAAGCATAGCCTGTGATACCGGCAACTGCTGTAGCGACAATCAGGTTCAGTGCGCTTGCCGGCGATGATGCGATGCCGTGCCACGTATGATAAAGTTCCAGGATCGCAGCGGCAAATACGGAAGGAAGTGAGAGCAGGAAGGAGAATCTGGCAGCGGTAGCGCGATCGAGATTCAGCAGAAGTCCTCCCGTTATCGTGACACCTGAACGTGAAGATCCTGGAATAAGTGCGACACTCTGTGCAAATCCGATGAGGATCGCTTCCTTCCATCCGATATTGTCAAGGGATTTCATTGGAAGGTTCTTTTCAAGCCTTTTCTTTATTTTCAGTTCAGCCAGGATAAGCACAAAGGCAAGGATGATGAGGGCTCCGCTGATCCAGTAAAGGGAACGAAGGCTTGTTTCAATCTGCGATTTGAACAGAAGACCGAAGAAAACGATCGGAACGGTGCCAGCAGCAATCATCCATCCCATTTTCGATTCAGTGGTTTCCAGCGGTTTCCGGTTGAGCAATCCCTGGATAACTGCCCTTGAGATCGTGAAAATATCATTGCGGAAATAGATCAGCACGGCAGCAAGAGTACCGAGCTGAATGATCGCAGTGAAAGCGGCTCCGGGATCTTCCCATCCGGCAAGGGCGGGCACGATTCTCAGGTGAGCGGTGCTGCTGACAGGCAGAAATTCCGTCAATCCCTGTATCAGGCCGAGAAAAGCCGCTTCAGGAGTGGTCATTGTTTTTCAGGTTGGCGATTGGGGGAAGATGATTGCTGCAAAATGTTATTCAGGTCGGTGACAGCTTTTCGAACGGCAAGGGCTCGGTGGCTGAGGGAGTTTTTTTCAGCGATGCTCATTTCAGCATAGGTTCTGCCGGTTCCATCGACCATGAAAACAGGATCGTAGCCGAACCCTTCGCCACCCTTCCTTTCCTGGGTTATCGTTCCGCTTACAGATCCTTCACAGGTATGCTCGAAAGAAAAATCTCCGCCGGCGGACGGAATGCATCCTTTCAGAGCGATCACCGTCCGGAAATACGCTTTGCGGTTTTCGATACCCTGCATGCGTTCGAGCAGATATCGGACATTATCTTCATAAGCCGGCGGCCTATGGTCCGGCATGGGTGCATAACGGGCTGAATAAACACCGGGAGCTCCCTGCAGGGAGTCAACCTCGAGTCCGGTGTCATCAGCGAGGGCGATCATGTACCGGAAACGACCGGCAAGGTGGCTGAATATGGCTTTTGCCTTGAGCAGCGCATTTCCTTCAAGGGTTTCTTCGGTTTCGTCGACCTCGATTTCGGCTCCGAGGTCCCGGAGGCAGAATATCTCGATCAGAGGTGAAATGTTTTCGAGAAGTGGGCGTATTTCCCTGACCTTGTCACGATTTCCCGTGGCGAGCACGATCGTGATCCTGTTTTCAGAATTTGTGCTCATCGCCGTTATCCAATGATGCTGATCATTTCCCTTACCGCTTCGGCAAGTCCTGTCATGACGGCACGCGCGATAATGGCATGGCCGATGCTGACTTCCTCTATTTCAACAATTTTTCCGAAAGGTGCGATGTTGCCATAGTTGAGCCCATGTCCGGCAACGACTTTCAAGCCGAGGTTTTTTGCGTAAGCCGCAGCCTCACTGATCCTGCGGAATTCACGTGCAATATTTTCTTCATCATGCTGCAGGGCATATTTACCGGTGTGCAGTTCGACGAGATCGGCTCCAGCCCCGAAGGAGAGATCGATAGCCTGTTTTTCAGGTTCGATGAACAGGCTGACCTCGATTCCTGATCCCTTGAAGGGCTTCACGAATTCGACGAGAGAACTATAATGGGCGACGATATTGAATCCGCCTTCAGTTGTTAGTTCCTCGCGTTTTTCAGGAACGAGCGTGATAAGCTCAGGTTTTGTTCTGAGCGCGATAGCCTGCATTTCGGGCGTCATGGCCATTTCGAGGTCGAGTTTCGTCGTGACTGCAGAGCGCAGGTTCGTGAGGTCATCGTCTTTTATGTGTCGGCGGTCTTCGCGAAGGTGGCAGACGATACCTGCGGCACCGCTTTTTTCAGCCGCAATGGCGGCCTCGACCGGATCGGGAACACCCTCTCCGCGTGCGTTCCGCAATGTGGCGATGTGATCTATATTGACGGCTAATCTCATGTATGTTCGGTGATAAACAGTTGTAAAAACTCAGACCGGATCTTCAGGTTCAAAGGCTGTCCGGATGTAATGCGAAAGTAATGAAAAAAAAAAGAAAAGAGATAACGCGGCTCAACCCTCACTGATTCCCCAACGGATACGGTTCCATATCCTTTCATGCAGAAAATAGCCGAGTGAAGTGTAGATGTTGCTCACAATCATAAACCCCAGGGCAAGCTGCATTTTTCCGGTTAAAAGGTAAATGGTCAGGAAGTCAAGGCAGACAATGAAGATGCGGTAAGTGATCGCCTTGATCAGCGATCTTTTCAGGGTAACGTTCCGCTGCATAAAGCCCTCCATGATTGATGAATTCATTTCATTTCCGACTATTTTCCGGAACGGTAGCCTTCTGTTATTGATTCCTTTTTCATCCTTGAAAAAGCAGACCAACTTCATGGAAATTTGCTAAGTTGAAAGAGTGTTTGAAAGCCAGGCGCCTTTTTTTATGTTTACGGCGATGAAAAACTGATTGAATGCGTATATGGAACTCGGACAGTGTTTATGAACAGCTTTACGTTAAAAAAACTCGAATTCGACAGGGTATCCGACCATGCGGCCAGGTACTGTCTTTCTGCAATGGGGCGGGACAGACTTCTTGCCGCGAAGCCATTCCTTTCACGTCACGAGCTTGTTTCAGAGCTTGAAAAGGTGCTCGAGCTGAAAAACCTGCTTGAAGAAGGCCTTTCAGTTCCGGTTTCCTGCCTGCCGGATACGCGACCGCATCTGAAAAAGCTTGAAATTCTTGAAAGCTACCTCGAGCCTGAGGAACTTCAGGATATCTTTCATCTTCTCTATTCTTCGGTACAGCTCAGGAAATTCATGTTCCAGAACCGGGAGGTGTATCCCAGGACCAATGACCTGACGATAAATCTCTGGCTTGAAAGGAGTCTGCAGGCTGCGATCCGTACCATAATCGACGAACAGGACAACGTGAAGGATACGGCCAGCGATACGCTGCTGATGATCAGGCAGGAACTGAGTTCCGGAAGGGAACAGATCCGCAGGAAGATGGATCGTCTGCTCAGGCACTGTTCCGCCAGCGGATGGCTCATGGAGGAAGTTGTCGCCGTGAAGAACGGCCGTCTGACACTTGGCCTGAAAGTCGAGTACAGGCACAAGCTGAATGGCTATATCCAGGATTATTCAGGCTCGGGCCAGACGGTTTTTATCGAACCGGCAGAAACGCTCGATCTCAGCAACAGGATCCAGCACCTTCAGATAGCGGAACGGAGGGAGATAGAACGCATATTGAAGGAGGTTTCGGACAAACTCCGTTATGATCTCGAAAACATCAGGCACAATGAGAACCTGCTTTGCGAGTTTGACTCCCTTTACGGGCGGGCTCGTTTTGCTGTTGAAATTCAAGGTGTGCTGCCGCAGATATCCGAAACGAATACACTGCGGATAGTAAGAGGCTTTCACCCTTGGCTGCTTATATCGCACCGCGACAAGAAAGTTTTTCCTCTCGATCTGGCCCTCGAGGAAAATGAACGGGTGCTTGTGATTTCAGGCCCGAATGCAGGCGGAAAGACCGTTGCCATGAAAACCGTCGGGCTCCTGTGCTGCATGCTGGTTCACGGTTATCTGCCTCCATGCAGTGAAAGCTCGGCTTTTCCCCTTTTCAGTGATATTTTTATCGAGATCGGTGATGATCAGTCAATCGAGAACGATCTTTCAACATTCAGTTCCCATCTTGGGGAAATAAGAAAAATACTCGATGCCGCAGGCACATCGGACCTTGTCATGATCGATGAACTTTGTGCGGGTACCGATGTCGAGGAGGGAGGCGCGATTGCAAGGGCCGTGATCGAAGATCTGCTCGTTCACGCAGGCAAGGCGATAGTTACAACACATATCGGCGAACTCAAAGCCTACGCCCATGAACGAGAAGGAGTGCTGAACGGTGCAATGGAGTTCGACCGGTCGGGGCTCGAACCGACCTTCAGGTTTATAAAGGGACTCCCCGGCAACAGCTTTGCCTTCGCCATGATGAAGCGGATGGGTTTTCCCGCTTCCATGGTTGACAAGGCATTGAGCTACATGCACAGTGAGCGTATCGGTCTCGATCGGATGCTCGATGATCTGCAAGCCCTGCTGGAGGAAAACCGTGTCCTGAGGAAACGTCTTGCCGGAGAGGAACGGGAGCTCGAAGAACGCGAACGTACGCTTCGCGAGGAAGAAAACCTGTTTTCAAGAAAAAGGAAAGAGCTCAGGCTCGGTGCAGCGAAGGAACTCATGAGGGAGGTTGAGCATGCCCGGAAAGAGATAAAGGGTATCCTTCATGAGGTTAAAAGCTCACCGGACGATGAACTGAAAATTCGGGAAGCAAGAAAAAAGCTCGAGGCGAAAAAGAAGAGCGCTGAAAAAGATGTATCCGTTATTATCGGGGAAACAGAAGAAAAGACCGATTACTCGATACGTGAAGGTGATCTTGTCCGGATCCTTGATTCAAGCGCTACGGGAGAAGTTGAAAGTGTCAGCAGGGAAACGGCCGTTGTCAGGTGCGGAAATTTCAGGCTCACGACCTCCCTTAAGAACATCGAGAAAATTTCAAGGAGAGAGGAGAAAAAAATCCACAGGGATTCCGCAGAGCAATCCGGAAAAACATCATGGTCGGTCACTTCCGGAGGAATCGATTCGACGAGGCTCGATCTTCGCGGCCTCAGCGGGGACGAAGCGATCTTGAAAATCGACCGTTTTATCGATTCGATGCGCCTGAACGCTATCCGTTCGGGTATGATTGTTCATGGGAAGGGAAGCGGTTCGCTGCGGCAGAGGACCACGGAGTTCCTTCAGCAGCATCCATCGGTAAAAAGTTTCCGTCTCGGTGAGTGGAACGAAGGGGGAAGCGGGGTAACCGTTGTGGAACTTAAGTGAATCCTTTGTCGTTTCCTTATCTGAAGTTGCATTGAAAAACCGGTTTCAATACCGTATCTTAAGCCGTATAAGTTCACCTGCGCAAAGCATGCAACATAATAAAGAAGGCTTGAAAACGCCGTTACAGACATACCTGACCATTCCCAATCAGTTGACTGCCCTGAGAATACTTCTTGTGCCGGTTTTCGTCGTGTTGCTGCTTCAGGATGACCCGTTTCTGAAGATTCTCGGAGTTGCTGTCTTTGCCATTGCCTCCCTGACCGATATTTATGACGGTTATCATGCGAGGAAATATGGCGAGACAACACGTCTCGGTGCTTTTCTCGATCCCCTGGCCGATAAACTGCTCATTACAGCGGCTTTTCTTCTCTATGTCTGGCTCGGCTACCTTGTCCTCTGGATGGTGGTGCTTGTCGTGATAAGGGATGTTCTTGTTACCGGGCTGAGAGTCTATGCCGAAATGAAAGACAAGCCGGTGGTAACGAGCATGGAAGCGAAATACAAGACACTTGTCCAGCATCTGTTCGTTTATGCGGTGATGTTTCTCGTTCTGCTCAAGGAGACGGCCTTTTTCGGCAGGAGTGTCACAAAAATGATCAGCAGCTTTCTCATGTCGGGCATTCTCGACTATATCATGTTCGCCGTTACCATCTTTACCGTTTATACCGGTATATCATACCTTGTCAGCAACTGGAAGGTCTATCTCCAGAAGCCTTTCCAGGGTTGATGCAGGTATGAAACTTACTGTTGCAAAAATTGTCTCGACCTGTTCCGGGATCGGATTTTTTCCTGTAGCCCCTGGTACGGTGACCAGCGCGGCGGCTGTTGCCTTGTATCTCCTTCTTCCCGGTATCAGGGATGTTCCGGTTATGCTTATCCTGATTTTACTTTCCAGCGCTGCAGGGATCTGGTCAGGTTATGTCATGGAGGAGCAGTTCGGCAACGACCCTTCGATTGTCACCATCGATGAACTTGCAGGACAATGGATAGCGCTTGTTGCAATTCCTGCGGGAGCTTTGCCACTGGCGCTTTCGTTTGCTTTTTTCCGGTTTTTCGATATCGCGAAGCCCGGCCCTGTAAATTCCGCGCAGAATCTGCCGGGAGGATGGGGGATAATGGCCGACGATATTCTCGCCGGCCTGTTTGCCAATCTTTCCGTAAGGGGAGTGCTGTTCCTCCTCCCTCTGTTTCACTTGCCTTCAGGCTTGTAAAACCGTTTGATTTTTTCGGTAAGAGACGGTGTGTCGAGGCCGGTATCCCGGTATAGGTCGTCCATATGCCCGTGCGTTACGAATGCATCGGGCAGCCCGAGTTTCAGGACCGGAAGTTTCAGGCCTAGTTCGTTGAGGTGGTCGATGACTGCACTGCCAAGCCCTCCGATACAGCTGTTCTCTTCCAGTACTACGATATGGGTCGAACGGGATGCGATTTCTTCGAGGATATTCGTGTCGAGCGGTTTGAGAAACCTCATGTCGACCACTGATGGATTGATACCGGATTGCGCGAGAGCTTCTGCCGTTTCGAGCCCTTTGCCGGTCATGGTGCCCATACAGAGGAGCGCAATGCTCTCTCCTTCCCTTACAAACCGGCCTTTGCCGATTTCGAGTGCAGAGAACTCCCTGTTCAACGGTATGCCGGTACCGTTGCCTCTCGGATACCGTATCGCAACCGGACCATTGACATTGTAGAGCGCGGTATAGAGCATATCGCGCAGTTCCTGCTCGTCGGACGGCGCCATGATTACCATGCCGGGGACAACCTGCAGGTAGGAGAGATCGAATGAACCGTGATGGGTCGGGCCATCTTCGCCTACGAGACCTGCCCGGTCTATGGCAAAAACGACATGGAGTTTCTGCTGGGCGACATCGTGGATGATCTGGTCGTAGGCCCGCTGCAGGAAAGTCGAATAAATGGCACATACAGGCTTCATCCCCTGTATTGCCAGTCCGGCGGCGAAAGTGACGCCATGCGGTTCGGCTATGCCTACGTCGTAGAATCGTTTAGGAAAGGCGTTCTGGAACAGGTCGAGCGATGTGCCGGTGGGCATTGCCGCAGTAATGGCGGTGATACGGATGTCTTTGCGGGCGAGTTCGACAAGTGCTTCACCGAAAACTTCCTGGTACTTCGGCGGCAGAGTCTTATCGGCTTTTTTCAGGGTTTTACCTGTTACGGTGTCGAATCCGCCGCTGTGGGCATGCCATTTGCTCTGGTCTTCCTCGGCCGGTTTGAACCCTTTGCCTTTGGTCGTCATGATATGCAGCAGCTTCGGGTGGGGAAGGTCATGCATTTCCTTCAGTGCCTTGACAAGCTGTTCCATGTCATGACCGTCGATCGGTCCGAAATACCGCAATCCGAGGGCTTCGAAAAATGCACCCGGAGTGAGCGCCGCCTTTATGCCGTCTTCTATTTTGTGCAGAGCGTTCTTTGCTGTATTGCCGAGATCGTTGTTGAACAGGGATACGGACTGCCAGATCAGTTTGCGGAGCTTGTTGTAGGTTTTGTTAAGGCTTATGTTCACGAAATGATTTCTCAGACCGCCGGTACTTGGCGAAATGGCCATCTGATTGTCATTGAGAATGACGAGGACATCGCTTTTCAGGTCTCCGAGGTGGTTCATCGCCTCGAATGCCATCCCGCCGGTCATGCTACCATCTCCGATCACGGCTATTACCTTTTCTTTTCCGCCGACAAGGTCCCTTGCCGCCGCTATTCCCGCCGCCGCAGATATAGAGGTGGAAGCATGGCCGGTACCGAATGCGTCGTGAGGGCTTTCGGATACTTTCGGAAAACCGGCAAGCCCGCCGTACTGACGGTTCGTATGCATGCGATTCAGCCTTCCGGTCAGAATTTTATGAACGTATGCCTGATGCCCGACGTCCCAGATGATTTTGTCCTGCGGAGTATTGTAAACATGATGAAGCGCAACGGTCAATTCCACGACACCGAGGCTCGAAGCGAAATGCCCGCCATTCATGGAAACCAGATTGATCACTTCCTTCCTGCATTGTTCCGCTATCGATTCAAGCTCGGGAATGCTGAGGTTTTTCAGGTCGTCCGGTGAGTTGATATCAGCTATTCTGAGGGGATTGAATATGACAGGAAGCGTTTTGGAATCGGGCATGACGGTTGTCTGTTTCAGGTTGAGATTCGTTTTATTTTATGCACTAAACAATTGCACTAACCACATTTCGGGCTTTCCGGTTCCATAGAGTACTTTCAAAGAGTAATTCGCTTATATACCTGATATTTGCAGGAGGACATTCCTTCTGTCGCGCGGTCCGTCCAGTTCGATGAAGAAGAGTGACTGCCACTGGCCAAGCAGCAGTTTGCCTTCCGATACGGGAACAGTGGCTGAAGCGTTCATGAACAGTCCGAGAAGATGGGAATGGGCATTGTCCCTTCCATCGACTGATGTGATATTGTGTCCGTAGTTACCGTCTTTCGGAACAAAGCGTTTGAGGAATGTTTCCATATCATCAAGCAGGCTCTCTTCTCTTTCGTTGATTGCGATATATGCGGTTGTATGACGGCTCATTATAGTTAGCTGGCCGTTCTGCAATCCTGAAGCAGCGACAGCCGCCATAGCTTCTGCTGTGATATCGATTATTTCAATTGGTTTCGTTGTCCGGAGGGAAATGTTTTTGATGATGAATTGCATGGCGTAAAACGGTTAAAGGTTTCCCGGTAAACAAGAAAATAAAAAAGAGGTCCCGCAAGAGTCTGCAGGCAGGGGCATATGTCAGAGGGTGATCACCACAGCTTCATGAGGTGCGAGGTGAACATGCAGAAACGGCAGTTCAAAAAAGATATCGTCACTTTTGTCCACATGTTCCGAACTCAGAATATTCAGCATGCTGATATCGGTGTGTTCAAGCGAAGGATGCCGGAACTCTATTGAAATGCCCGTTGCGCTGAAATTGGCGAGAACGAAGGCATGCTGGTCACCATATGAACGCCGGAAGCCGAAACAGTGCGATGAACATGCGGTATTCAAGTCGAGCCAGTCGATCTGGCCTTCCTGGAAAAGCGGTTTTTTCTGCAGGATATAGAGTTGTTTATACAGTTCCTCGAGATCAGTGTCATTGATCTCCGGCGACTGTCTGACAAGCTGAACCGGTATTTTCTTGTGAAA
Organism: Chlorobiaceae bacterium; assembly: GCA_013334225.1. Taxonomy (GTDB): domain Bacteria; phylum Bacteroidota; class Chlorobiia; order Chlorobiales; family Chlorobiaceae; genus Chlorobium. The sequence continues at coordinate 15,777 of JAAXXY010000006.1, read as the reverse complement.
TCCCGATATCTGGTCCTGATGGACAAGATGCATGCCGGGCGCGGTGAGTAAAACAAGTGCCGCAGCCTTGTTGTTCAGCCGGATTTTTTCTGCCGCCCTTGGTTCGTCATGGTTTTCAATGAACCGGCAGAGATGCTTCTGATACTCCCACTGGGCTCTGAGATGTCCGGAAAGCTTTTCGACATTGACCGGAGAACTGCTTATGAAGTCGTAAAACGGTTTGTCGTAGGTGAAGTCAAACCCGAGCTGCTGCAGATCCCACTCCTTGTTCCAGTAGGATTCGGCAAGAAAGAGAAACTCAGGGTGTTTCTTTCTGACAGATGCAATAGCCGAGGTCCAGAATTCCTGTGTCATCGGGCCGCTCAGGCGGCTCCAGGTTGTATTGAATACACTTTTCAGGACAAGCATGGCAACGTCGCACCTTACCGCATCGCACAGGGCACTGATTTTATGAAGGTTGCCGATCATCATTTCATGCGTCTCCATCCTCGCGTAATTGAGCTGCAGGGTGTCGGTCCAGGGTGCGAAATAAGGGTCCTTGCCGCAGGCAAGGTATTTGCCGCGGGTGTATTCGAAACCCGAGCCGTGATCATTGTTCCATTCCGCTCTCGACAGAGGAATGAAATATTCGGGATGTTGGGGCAGCCATTCATTGTCAAGCGAGAGATGGTTCGGCACGAAATCGAGCATCAGCCTGATTCCATGGGAATGCAGTCTGCTTCGGAATTCGAGCAGGCCCTGTTCTCCGCCCAGGGTCTCGTTTACCGTATATGAGGGTATTGAATAGGGTGACGAGGCTATATCGCCCGGATCAACTTCATCAATATGTTCCAGGAAAGATGTTCTGAGCCCGGGATGAGCTGTTGCGATCGCTTTGCTGTAAAGACTTGGTTTCCAGACGCCCATGAGCCATACAATATCGAACCCGCAGGCTGAAAAAAAAGCGAACTCGCTTTCCGGAATATCGCCGAGCATGATTTTACGGTTATGCAGGGTGCTTAGTTTTCTCAGCCAGATTCTGGTGTTTATTTCGTAAACGAGAGGAAACATGAACGTTATTTTTATTGCGATACGATTTGAACGTAAATATAGCAACTCTTTGCGCAATCAAGGGTAATCGATTGTTAAAATATTCAGAAAGTCCTGTGTTATTCTTTCCGGATACGGTTATAAGGGTCTCTTCCAGGAAAACTGCTGATAGTAAAGGAAAAGAGTGATTTCCTTTGTTAAACCGATGGCGGGTCACCCTGTGATTTGTTTGCCGGTTATTTGTAAAAAGGATAAAGTTATACGAAATTCAACTGGATATTTTTCGGTGCTGTCCCGTTACCTTAACGACGACGGCAGTACTGCAACTGTTAACTGGTAGTCAAGAGTTTGACAGATTTTTTAAACGATCTCAATGATGTGCAGCGCAGTGCTGTCACAGCAACATCAGGTCCGGTCATGGTGCTTGCTGGAGCAGGTTCGGGAAAGACGAGAGTCATCACCTACCGAATTGCATACCTTATCCGGAATGAAGGTGTTCCGCCTGAAAACATCCTTGCCCTGACATTTACCAACAAGGCGGCAGGAGAGATGCGCCAGCGCGTCGATACCCTCCTCCGGCAGGGCAGTGCAGGCGGCTTGTGGATCGGTACGTTCCATTCCGTGTTTGCCCGCCTCCTGCGCAGTTACATTCATCTTCTCGGGTTCAGCCGGAATTTTACCATTTTCGATGCCGATGACAGTAAAAGCCTGATCAGGCAGTCGATGGCCGAACTCAATATATCGCAGGATGCCCTGCCGGTCAACACGGTCCAGGGTATTATCAGCAGGGCAAAAAACAGTTTCATTCTCCCGTCGGCATTTCATCGCAATGTATCGGACTACAATCAGCAGAAAGCTGCGCTTATCTACGAAGTTTACAACAGAAAGCTGCGGGAGAACAACGCACTTGATTTTGACGACCTGCTGATCAAGCCGATCGAGCTTTTCAACGAGCATCCGCAGGTTCTCGCAGAACTGCAGGAGATGTTCCGCTATATCCTGATCGACGAATACCAGGATACCAACCGGGCGCAGTACCTTGTGGCCAGAATGCTCGGTGCCCGATACCGCAACATATTTGTCGTCGGTGACGATGCCCAGTCCATTTATTCATGGCGGGGAGCGGACATTACGAACATTCTCAATTTCCAGGAAGATTACCAGGATGCCAGGACATTCAAACTGATCGAAAATTACCGGAGCACGGGCAATATCCTCAGAGCTGCGAACAGCGTGATCAGCCGCAATGTCCGGCAGATAAAAAAAGAACTGGTTTCACACCGGAGCGACGGCGAACCACTGACGCTTATGGAGGCTCTTGACGAACGTCATGAGGCGGAAAAAGTCGGGGAACGGATTATTTCAATGCATGTGAAGAATGGGTATGAATTCAGCAGTTTCGCCGTTTTCTACCGCACCAATGCCCAGTCGAGGGTGATCGAGGACCTCATGCGCAGGCAGAGGATCCCGTACAGGATTTTCGGCAGCGTATCGTTCTACAAACGCAAGGAGATCAAGGATGCCGTTGCCTATCTCCGCTTTATCCTCAATGACCGCGACACCGAGTCGCTGCTCAGGATCCTCAATTTCCCGCCAAGGAAAATCGGTGATGTCAGCATCACAAAGCTCAGGGATTTTGCCGAAGAAAAAGGTATCCCGCTGTATGAAGCCATCAGGCGCGCAGAAGAAGGCGTATTCCAGCAACGGCTGATGAATGCCCTGAGCTCATTCATCAGTGTGGTTGAACAACTCAAGGCGATGGCGGAGAATGCAACGGTTTATGAAGTCCTCAGCGAACTGTTCAATCTAACTTCCATACCGATGCTCCTGCAGGCCGAGAATACCGCCGAATCGATGGCCCGTTATGAAAACCTTCAGGAACTGCTCTCGATGGCGAGAGATTTCTCCGACCATAATCCTGACGGATGCACGCTCTCCGATTTCCTCGAGAATATTTCTCTTGCCTCCACCTACGATGAGACGCAGGAATCTGATAACTACGTTTCCCTGATGACCGTACATGCTGCCAAAGGTCTCGAGTTCCCTGTAGTTTTTGTTACAGGTCTCGAGGAACGGCTTTTTCCGCTGAATACTTACGAGCCCGAAGAGCTCGAGGAAGAGAGGAGACTTTTCTATGTCGCTATGACAAGGGCCCAGGAGAAGATTTTTCTGTCATGGGCAAAGAGCCGCTATCAGTACGGCCAGCCGCATTACTGCCTGAAATCGATGTTTATCGGCGAGATCGATGCTTCCATCGTTCAGAGGGAAGGCGGCGCTTTTCTGTCGGAGCAAACTGAAAAAGAAAAAGCAGGAGGAGCATTTGCACGTTCGCCGCTTGCACGTCAGCAGATGCCAGAACCGGTACCGGCCGCGGCCGCACTTTCTGAAAACCGGCCCAAACAGCAGAGCGAGGGAATCCGGAAAGGGACGAAGGTGCATCATGCCGTATTCGGTTCCGGGATGGTGCTCGATGTCCAGGGCTCCGGAGCCAAACAGAAAGCAAGAATAAACTTCCGGAGTGCAGGAGAAAAGACGCTGATGGTCCAGTATGCAAATCTGAAGGTTCAGCAATAGGCAGGGGCATTCCACTTAAATTGTATCAGCAGCATGAAGATCCTTTTCGGTGTTCAGGGAACGGGAAACGGTCATATCAGCCGGAGCAGGGAGCTTGTCCGCAAGCTCAAGGAGGACGGGCATGATGTTCAGGTCGTCATCAGCGGCAGGAAAGAGAGTGAACTGAAGGAAATAGAGGTGTTCAGTCCGTACCGGGTCATGAAGGGAATGACTCTCGTCACCTACAAGGGCAGGATGAACTACATCGAAACGATGTTCCAGCTTGATCTCATGCGGTTGATGTCCGACGTTCTCATGCTCGATACGTACGGAACAGATCTCGTCATTACCGATTTCGAGCCCATCACCTCGATGGCGGCAAGGATCAGGAACATTCCTTCGATGGGGTTCGGGCACCAGTATGCATTCAGGTTCGATATACCTTTCGCGAAAGGCAATGTTTTTGAAAAATACACGCTTCTGAATTTTGCTCCCGCACGTTACAATGCCGGGCTGCACTGGAGCCATTTCGATCAGCCGATATTCCCCCCGGTCATTCCGGCGACCCTATACGACAGGGAAATTCTCAAACCGGTAAAGGGAAAAATTCTTGTCTATCTTCCGTTTGAAGAGGTGGAGGATGTTACCGATTTCATAGCACCTTTTGAAGGGTATGATTTTTTCATCTACGGAAAAGTCCGTGAAGTGCTCGACAATGGCCATATGCATTACAGAACGTACTCGAGGGAAGGATTTCTCGCAGATCTCATGGAGTCCAATGGAGTGGTCTGCAATGCCGGTTTCGAACTTCCCGGCGAAGCCCTGCATCTCGGCAAGAAGCTTCTTCTCAGGCCGCTCGACGGACAGATCGAGCAGGAATCTAACGCTCTGGCCATCGACATGCTCGGGTTCGGCATGGTGATGCACTCCCTTGACCGTGCGGTTCTCGGCGACTGGCTTGAAAAACCCGACAGGGAACCGATGAACTATTCAAGAACGGTGGATTATATTGCGGAGTGGATCGGTAGCGGCAAATGGGAAGACCTTCAGAAATATACCGATGCTGCATGGCGTGAAAAGCCATAAATTTGTAAAGGATGCTGTTCAGGGAACTTGTCACCAAATGCCGGAGCTACCGGAAATTCAGCGCTTCAGCGGCTGTCCCGGATGAACTGCTCCGTGACCTTGTGGAGCTTGCCTGTTATGTGCCTTCAAAGGGCAATCTTCAGCCGTTGAAATACCTTGCCGTATCGGATGCCCCCGATGTTGCTGCTGTTTTTTCCTTTCTGCTCGATAACGGACCATCCTGCAACTGGCCGGGCACAGCGGAAGAAGAACGGCCGATGGCTTTTATCGTGATGCTCGGTGATCTCCGCATCAGCAGTGAATTTTCCTTTGACAGCGGCATCGCAGCCCAGACCATCCTGCTCGGGGCAACTGACGCAGGATATGGCGGATGTATGACAACATCGCTCGACAGGGAGGGTATTCGGGAACAACTGCATATCCCCGGATATTTCTCCATTCTCATGGTCATTGCACTCGGCAAACCTCTGGAAACCGTCGTCATCGATCAGATATCGGGAGATGATCCCACTGCTTCCTTCGAGGATGCACACCATATCCATCATGTTCCCAAAAGGATGCTGGATGACGTTCTGCTTGAGTTCCGTAAACGCAGTGAATCTCGCCGGAAGCAATGATCCGCATTGAAGATCTGATCAGGGCATATCGTACAGGTTTTTTCCCGATGTCCGATCCGTCAGACGGAAAGGTTTACTGGTGCCAGCCTCACAGGAGAGCTGTTTTTTCTCTTGAAACATACAAACCTTCACGGCAGGTCAGCAGAGTGATCAGGAAAAGAGAGTTCACCGTCACGATCGACAGGACTTTCGAGCAGGTGATCAGGGAGTGTGCCGCACCGAGGGCATCGGACAGCGAGACCTGGATTTCAGATGATATCATCGAAGCGTATATCACGCTTCATCATCTCGGCCTTGCGCACAGTTTTGAAAGCTGGTACAAAGGCGAACTTGCCGGCGGGCTTTACGGGATAGCGATTTGCGGGGCTTTTTTCGGAGAATCGATGTTTTTCAGGCGTTCATATGCGTCGCAGGTGGCATTCGACCGGCTGGTTTTTCACTTGCGGAACCGGGGATATCTGCTTCTCGATGCCCAGATCATGAACCCGCATCTGGGCAAGCTGGGCGCATTTGAAATCAGTCACGAGGAGTATATGGCACTGCTCGGGACGGCACTGAAGAAAAAGATTGTTTTTCACCAAGCAGGGGAAAAATGATACTTTATTAAATTATGCCTTTGGTTATCCTTCCGGAAGGGAGGTTTTTCAGGATCAATGACCTTTAACAGCGGAGTGTTTATGTCCTCGAGGGATTTAGCGGAAAACGAACTGCGTACAAGAGTAATAATTTATTCAGGCAAGGGAGGAACAGGGAAAACGACGATTTCGTCTTCCACTGCGGTTTCCCTCGCAAGGCAGAACAAGAAAGTTCTTATCATGTCTTCCGATCCCGCCCATTCGCTTTCCGATGTGTTCAACATGCGCATCAGCCGTAACGATCCCCAGAAGATCGAGCATAACCTGTATGGTCTGGAGGTCGATACGATCTATGAGCTGAAGAAAAACATGTCGGGTTTCCAGAAATTTGTTTCTTCTTCCTATAAAAACAAGGGGATCGACTCCGGTATGGCCACCGAGCTGACGACCCAGCCGGGCCTTGACGAAATTTTCGCTTTGAGCCGCCTGCTCGATGAAGCCCAGTCAGGCAGATGGGATACCGTCGTGCTCGATACATCGCCCACAGGCAACACGCTCCGCCTGCTTGCCTATCCAGAGATCATCATTGGCGGAAACATGGGAAAACAGTTTTTCAAGCTGTATAAAAGCATGTCGTCGATTGCCCGTCCGCTGAGCGGAAACTCCATTCCCGATGACGAGTTTTTCAATGAAATCAATGTGCTGCTCAAGCAGATGGAGGATATCAACAAATTCATTCTCAGTCCGGAAGTCACGTTCCGCCTTGTCCTTAACCCTGAAAAACTCTCCATTCTCGAGACAAAACGGGCTTATACCTTCGTTCATCTTTATGGCATCAATATCGACGGTATCGTCATCAATAAAATTCTCCCTACATCGAAAACGGTAGGAGAGTATTTCGAGTTCTGGGCTGATCTGCACAGCAGGTACCTCATGGAGATCGATAATTCATTTTATCCCACTCCTGTTTTCCGCTGCCAGCTTCAGAGGACCGAGCCTATCGGCACTGATGCCCTTTTTGATATCAGTAAAAAGGTATTCGGGGACCAGCTGCCGGACAAGATCTTTTATTCCGGCAAGAATTTCTGGATCGAAACCAAGAAAAATGCCGTCACGGAAGACCACCAGGAGATTCTCTGCATCAAGATACCATTTCTCAAGGATGTCGAGGAAGTGGTTGTCGAGCGCATGGGTACCGATATCGTGGTGACCATTGACAGGGCTCAACGCATCATCACGCTTCCAAGGGCCCTCTACAGCCTCGAGTTGGAGAAATATTACCGGGAGGACAACCTGCTCAGGGTGGTGTTCAAGGAAATTCCGGTTGAAAAGGAAGAGATGGAGCTGAGTGTCAACAAGAACATGCTTGACAAGCTCCGTTCAATGAGGAGGTTGAAGATATAGCTGACGGTTACGCCCGCTTTGACAGTGAAAAATTCAAGGGAAACTGTTTAAGTTTTCACTCGAATCTTTTATCTTCAATGTTTATAATAATGAGTTAATGGGCTTTTGCCCCCAATCTTCGATAAAGAACCAGCATATATCATGTCCGAGAAAGCGCACTATGGCCTGTTGAAAGGAAAAAAAGGGATTGTTTTCGGTCCGCTCGATGAAAGCAGTATCGGTTGGCAGATCGCTCTTCACGCTTATAAGGAAGGCGCTCAGATCGCCATATCCAATGTCGCTCCGGCGTTGCGTTTCGGTAACATGGATGAGCTGTCGGCACTCTGCGGCAATGCCCCTGTAATACTGTGCGATGCTTCAAAAAACGAAGATGTTGACAACTGTTTCAAGGAACTTAAAGAGAAAATCGGTTCTGTTGATTTCATCGTTCACTCGATCGGCATGTCGCAGAACATACGCAAACAGCTTCCTTATGAAGACCTCAATTACGAGTGGTTCATGAGGACCCTCGATGTTTCGGGCCTTTCGCTCCACAGGATTGTATCCTATGCTTTGAAAAACGAAGCGGTCAATGCCGGGGGGAGCATCCTGGCGCTTTCCTATATCGCATCCCAGAGAAATTACTGGACCTATTCGGATATGGGTGATGCGAAGTCGCTGCTGGAATCCATAGTTCGCAGTTACGGGCCGCGGCTTGCAAAGTTTGGAATCCGTATCAATACCATTTCTCAAAGCCCTACTTATACCAAGGCTGGAAGCGGTATTCCCGGGTTTGAAAAAATGTACGAATACAGCGATCTCATGTCTCCACTGGGAAATGCATCAGCAGAGGAGTGTGCGGAATATTCCATGACCCTGCTCAGCGACCTTTCCCGCAAGGTAACCATGCAGAACCTTTTCCATGACGGTGGCTACAGTTCCATGGGAGCGACAATTCCCATGATCAAACTTGCCCATGAAGTATTGAACGATAAAGATCTTGCTGAAAAAGTCGGTCTTGATGAGTATTTTTCCTCCAGGTAATTTCCAGAGGAACCGGTTCGTAGCAGGTTTCCCTGTTATTCATCGACAGTTGCACTATCAGTTGCCCGGATGATATTCGGGTAACAGGAATTTCGTTTTTTTCCGGGTTCTGATTTCAGATCAGTTTCCTGTTTCCCGGCCTGCCGGTTTCCAGCAGGCCTTGCACCTTATTCTGTTAGTGATAATAACCGCGGTTTGAAGACCGGCGGTGAAGAGAGCTTTTTGTTACGGGTTCGTTCTGTAATAGCAAAAGCCATAAGAATTTCATGCATTATCCCGGTTACAGCTGTTTTTTTTTCGGCAACAGCCTGATTTCAGGCCCTGAGTTGCCGGCAGGTATTGTGTTGTGATTTTTTCAGAATATTCAATTCAATCCATAAAACCGTTACAAATATGACGAAACCAGCAACGATCATCTATACCAAGATCGATGAGGCTCCGGCTCTGGCGACTTATTCCCTCCTGCCTGTCATCCAGGCATTTACGAAGGGTACCGGCGTCCAGGTCGAAACACGTGATATTTCACTCGCAGGCAGGATCATCGCGAACTTCCCCGACAATCTCAGGGATGACCAGAAAATCACCGACCAGCTTGCCGAACTTGGTGAACTTGCGCTGACACCGGAAGCGAATATCATCAAACTGCCGAATATCAGTGCTTCGATTCCCCAGCTGAAAGCGGCAATCAAGGAACTGCAGCAGCATGGCTACAATCTGCCGGACTATCCGGAAGCTCCTTCAAACGACGCTGAAAAGCAGATACAGGTCCGTTATGCGAAAGTGCTCGGCAGCGCCGTGAACCCGGTGCTCCGTGAAGGCAACTCCGACCGCCGCGCACCTCTTTCGGTCAAACAGTATGCGAAAAAGCATCCCCACAAGATGGGCGCATGGAGCGGCGACTCGAAATCATATGTGGCCCACATGAGCGGCAAGGATTTCTACGGCAGTGAAAAATCTGTCGCTATCGGCCAGCCGACGACCGTTCGTATCGAATATGTCGACAACAGCGGCAATGTGACTGTGCTCAAGGAAAAGACCGCTCTTCAGAAGGATGAGGTTATCGATACTGCCGTCATGAACGTGGCAGCGCTCCGCCAGTTTTATGCAGACCAGATCGCGGCTTCGAAGGAACAGGGCGTCCTGCTTTCCCTTCACCTGAAAGCCACCATGATGAAAGTGTCCGATCCGGTCATGTTCGGTCATGCAGTTTCGGTTTACTACAAGGATGTTTTTGAAAAGCATGCCGCTGTGATCAGTGAGCTCGGTGTCAACGTGGCCAACGGTCTTGGCGACCTGTACGCGAAAATTCAGAACCTTCCTGAAGAGAAACGTGCGGAGATCGAAGCCGATATCAAAGCTGTGTACGAAACCCGCCCGGCTCTCGCCATGGTCGATTCCGACAAGGGAATCACCAACCTGCACGTTCCAAACGACATCATTGTCGATGCCTCCATGCCGGTTGTCATCCGCGATTCCGGCAAGATGTGGGGACCGGACGGCCAGCTGCACGATACCATCGCCATGATCCCGGACCGCTGCTATGCGACTATGTACCAGGCTATGGTCGAAGATTGTAAAAAGCATGGCGCATTCGATCCCTCCACGATCGGCAGTGTTCCGAACGTCGGCCTCATGGCACAGAAAGCCGAGGAATACGGTTCACACGACAAGACATTCATCGTATCCGGCAACGGCACGGTCCGTGTCGTCGACGCTTCCGGCGAGACCCTGATGGAACAGGCCGTCGAGACCGGCGACATCTTCAGGATGTGCCAGGTCAAGGATGCCCCGATCCGCGACTGGGTGAAGCTTGCCGTCAATCGCGCCAGAGCTGCCGGAGCTCCGGCTGTTTTCTGGCTCGACAGCAATCGCGCGCATGACAGCCAGATCATCTCGAAAGTCAACGAATACCTGAGAGAGCATGATACCACCGGACTTGAAATCTGCATTCTTCCTCCGGTAGATGCCATGAAATTCTCGCTCGATCGTTTCAGGGCCGGAAAGGATACCATCTCCGTTACAGGCAACGTGCTTCGTGACTACCTTACCGATCTCTTTCCGATCATCGAGCTCGGCACCAGCGCAAAGATGCTGTCCATCGTACCGCTCATGAACGGCGGCGGCCTTTTCGAAACAGGCGCAGGCGGTTCCGCTCCGAAACATGTCCAGCAGTTCCAGAAGGAAGGATACCTCCGCTGGGATTCGCTCGGAGAGTTTTCAGCTCTTGCCGCGTCGTTCGAGCACCTCGCCAAAGTATTCAGCAATCCGAAAGTCCAGGTCCTTGCCGACACCCTCGACCAGGCTATCGGCAAATTCCTCGACGAAAGGAAGTCACCGGCACGCAAGGTCGGACAGATCGACAACAGGGGCAGCCATTTCTATCTCGCCCTTTACTGGGCTGAAGCGCTCGCTGGCCAGAGTGCCGATGCGGAGCTCAGTCAGCGCTTTGCCGGAGTTGCAGCCGAACTTGCGGCAAACGAAGCCAAGATCAACGAGGAGCTTATCGGCGCGCAGGGCAAACCGGTCGACATGGGCGGCTACTACCATCCGGACGACAGGCTCACCACTGCAGCGATGCGCCCCAGCGCAACGTTCAATACGATTATCGATGCCTTGTAACCGGTACCGGTCATAAGAAAACAGACGAGGCTGTCTCAGAATCAAAAACTGAGGCAGCCTCTTTTTTTATTTCTATTGAGAAACCCTGTTCACGTTTATTTATCTGCCTATCCTCAGAGCGGTAGTGTCAGTCCAGGCGTAGATGAAGGCGCCCTGGACGAACGTTGCGACTATCTCATCGATCTCTGAGGGTGAGACGACGAAGCAGGCGTTGCTTCTGCCGATCATCGGTCCGTTCAGCGTCAGGAGGTTGAGCAGGATATAGCCCTGCGAAACGTAGCCGGCCGAGTGCAGCACAATGTCACGGACGAATGCGCTGTCGTTCACCGCCGGGTCGAGACCTTCGAGCCGCATGGCCTTGCCGTGATCGCCGTTATACGCTTCGAGCACCTTGTAGAGGCCGAGGCTGCTCATGTTCGATTCTCGAACGTTGGAAAACGCTGTCGGATAAAGCATGCCGGTTTTTCTGCCGTGAGCTACCCGGTAAAATGACCTGTTGCCGTACTTCAGGTCAAGGACTGCCATCCGTTTAACATAGGATGGTTTTGAATAATCGACAATCGCCAGGATACGGGGGTTTTCTTCAGGGTGCAGCGCGCGGTAGCGATCGAGCGCCGAATATGCGGTCCGGTATGCTTCCGGGGAAATTTTTTCTTTCGGCTGAAGCAGGGTGCTGCCAGCAAGCAGGAATGCCAGGGCCAGAATCGCTGAAGCGACGATTTTTATCGTCAGCCATTTGTCAGGCACCTGTTTTTCCATTGCGTATGGGCATTGCCCGTGAATTAACCTCGATTCCGCTTCAGAAAAAGATAAGGCATAAATCCGACCGTTGCTACCGGCGCGTTCCAACTCTATTGAAGAACGATCTTTTTATCCGGCTTTCCGTCCGAGTTGCGAAACCGCATCGAGCCATTTGCTGCGCTGTGCCGGGCTCGATGTCTTGAGAGGACCGAATTCGGATATGGAAACCGGTTTTACTCCGCAGAAATCAAGGATAGTGCGTTTCATCTGATTGTGTCCGGGCATACGGTATATAAAACGGTAATACCAGGGAGGAGTGTCCATGGTTACAAGCAGCCGGGCCGATCGTCCGGAAAGAAGCCTCTCCCAGGTCAGGGATTCCGGGGAGTTGAATTTGTATGCAAACCCAGGCAGGAAAAGCCTGTCGAAAAAACCCTTCATCAGAGCAGGAGGCCCGCCCCACCAGACGGGGTAGACGAAAACAAGATGGTCAGCTTTAATGATAGTCTCCTGCGCATCAAGCAGATCGGGTTCGAGCGGCTGAATCTCGCTGTAGCCTTTGTGCAGGACTGGGTCGAAGCGGATCTTTCCGAGGTCGATTCGCAGCACCTTGTGTCCGGCAGTTCTGGCGGCGGTTTCGTAAGCCGAGGCAATCGCCCCGCAGAAGCTTTCACTGTCAGGATGGCCGAGAACGATCAGGATACGTTTTTCCATGAAACGGTGGATTTCACGTGACTTCGAACGTATGAAACAGTACAGCTTTAACTCTCTTAAAATAAAGAAATAACGGACACTCTGAAATGTAAACGAATGAAGTGTTTCGATGGTTATGCATGCAGACTGCAGCATAAATGCATTGTGCAGTTTACGCCATCGTTAAAGTTATACACGTCATCATTCTTTCGATGTACGTATACGATAGAGTGGAATTGATTGTTTGACATGTTTTGCCGAGTTAAATTACTTGAATAAAAATGCGAATAGAGTAATGAAAATGCATTTTTATGCAGGGTATATAAATAACTCCATACAAAATAAACCGTTAAATACAGGGGGACGTTATGTCGAAAATATCCGAGATCGAAGGTGTCGGCGAAAGCTATGCGGCGAAGTTGCAGGATGCAGGAATTGGAACCGTTGAATCGTTGCTTGAAAAAGGGGCCGATCCTGCCGGAAGAACAGAACTTGCCGAATCGACTGGTATCAGCGAAAAGCTTATCCTGAAGTGGGTCAACCATGCCGATCTGTTCCGTCTGAAAGGGGTTGGGGGTGAATTTGCGGAGCTGCTCGAAGTCTCCGGTGTCGATACGGTTCCTGAACTTGCGCAAAGGAACGCGGAGAATCTCCACGGCAAGATGGCCGAGATAAATGAAGCCAGAAATCTTGTTGGAAGGATACCTGCCTTGTCGGAAGTGGAAAGCTGGATAACCCTGGCAAAGGGGCTGACGAGAAAAGTCACGCATTGATCATTCAGAAAACCTGTAACGAGGAGCAGCATCATGGACTTGACCAGAATATTGGAGATTGGGGCTTCTGTCATCCAGCGGAACCACGACGAGACGACGACAGGGCTTGCAACGGACAGCCTGGTTTCAGCGCTCAGGAACATCCTTGGCGCACAGGGTGGAGGACTTGACCTGGGCGCTCTTGTATCCGGCATGCAGCAGAGCGGCCTCGGCGACATCGCAGCTTCATGGCTCGGAACGGGGGCCAACGCCCCGATTTCACCCGAATCTGTCACGAACGTTATCGGACCGGGCAAAATCCAGGAATTCGCGAGCCGGCTCGGCATTTCCACAGAAAGCGCGCAAACAGCAATAGCCGATGCTTTGCCTGAGATGGTCGACAACGCCAGTCCGGGCGGCGAGCTGCTCGAGAACTTTCTCGGCAATTTCGGGAATCTCGGAGGGATCGGGGATTTTGTCGGAAAGCTGTTCTGATATTCAGCAATATGTCTGGTATTGGCCCCTTCTGCCGGACTGGAACGATCGTTGTCCAGCTGTTGTGCCATTCGCAGAAATACTGAAAAATGTATGCGATTAAGTACATTAAAATATGGTTATGCGCAAAGTAACAAGGACTGATCGCAGATGGCAAACAGCAATGGTAACGGTAAATCCCTGGAATCCTGGATCTGGGATGCGGCATGCTCCATCCGGGGGGCCAGGGATGCACCGAAATATAAGGATTACATTCTCCCGCTCATTTTCACCAAGCGGCTCTGCGACGTTTTCGACGACGAGCTGAACCGTATCGCCGACGAGGTCGGCTCGCGCAGAAAAGCTTTCCAGATCGCCAGGGCCGACCACAAGCTGGTACGTTTTTATCTTCCTCTCATGCCGGATGATCCGGAGCAGCCGGTCTGGTCGGTCATCCGCAAGCTCTCCGACAAGATCGGCGAAGGCATCACCACATACATGCGGGAGATCGCCCGGGAAAATCCGCTCCTGCAGGGGATCATCGACCGCGTCGATTTCAACGCCACCACACATGGCCAGCGCGACCTCGACGACGACCGGCTTTCCAACCTGATCGAAGCCATAAGCACGAAACGCCTCGGGCTTGACGACGTCGAAGCCGACATCATCGGCAAGAGCTACGAATACCTGATACGCAAGTTCGCCGAAGGCGGGGGTCAGAGCGCAGGGGAGTTCTACACCCCGCCCGAGGTCGGCACCATCATGTCGAGGGTGCTCCAGCCCGAGCCCGGCATGGAAATCTACGATCCCACCTGCGGTTCAGGCGGCCTGCTCGTCAAATGCGAGATCGCCATGGAGGAAAGCGCAAAAGGCAGAGTGCGCACGATCGCTCCGTTGCAACTGTTCGGGCAGGAGTATACGCCCGAAACTTGGGCCATGGCCAACATGAACATGATCATACACGACATGGAGGGCGAGATCGAGATCGGCGACACGTTCAAGAACCCCAAGTTCCGCGACAGCAAGGGCAGGCTCCGCACCTTCGACCGCGTCGTCGCCAATCCCATGTGGAACCAGGACTGGTTCACCGAGGCTGATTACGACAACGACGAATTCGACCGCTTCCCTCCGGGTGCCGGTTTCCCCGGAAAATCCTCCGCCGACTGGGGCTGGGTCCAGCACATCCATGCCAGTATGAATTATAAAGGCCGCGCGGCTGTCGTCCTCGATACCGGCGCGGCATCTCGCGGATCGGGCAATGCCGGTACCAACAAGGAGAAAAGCGTCCGTCAGTGGTTTGTCGATCACGACATGATCGAAAGCGTGCTCTACCTGCCCGAGAACCTCTTCTATAACACCACCGCTCCGGGAATTGTGCTGTTCCTGAACAAGGCGAAGCCGAAAGAGCGGCAGCACCGCGTGCTGCTCGTCAACGCCAGCCGGATTTTCGAAAAGGGCGATCCCAAGAACTTCATCCCGGAAGAAGGCATCAGGCGCATTGTCGAGACCCTCATCGGGTGGAAGGAAGAGGAGAAACTCAGCCGCATCGTCGATCACGCCGAGCTGAAGAAGAACGACTTCAACATCTCCCCCAGCCGATACATTCACACCGGCGAACCCGAAACCTACCGGCCCATCGCCGAAATAGTCGAGGAGCTGAATGCCATCGAAGAGGAAGCCAAAGCAACCGACAAAGCCCTGCGGGAAATTCTCAGACAGTTGGGAGTAGGGGTATGAAAAGAGCGTTACAGCCAAAGAAGCATCAGAACTTCGCGTCTTGAATCAGGAAATGGAACAACGCGTTCAATGAACCAGGAAGCTCATGGCATGATACAGCACGATGATATCATCAAGGCAGATCAGATACAGAACCTGATTTTTACTATCCGGGGTGTTCAGGTGATGATCGATCGGGATCTGGCTGCTGTCTATGGGGTTGAAAACAAACGTCTTAATGAGCAGGTAAAACGTAATGTCGAGCGCTTTCCCGAAGCATTTCGTTTTCAGCTGACCAATGAGGAGAAAGCGGAACTGGTCGCAAATTGCGACCGGTTCGAATCCCTGAAGCATTCGACAGTCAACCCTTATGCTTTTACCGAACAGGGCATTTCCATGCTTTCGGCGGTTCTGCGAAGTAATATAGCGGTCAAGGTTTCCATACAGATTATGAATGCCTTTGTACAGATGCGGCGATTCATTCAGGATAACGCC
>JAAXXY010000098.1 GCA_013334225.1 Chlorobiaceae bacterium | reverse complement strand
AAGATCGACCTCCCTCCGGCGAAAGAGGAGAAGAAGTAGGGGGGAAGTGGGAAGCGGGAAGTGAGAAGCGGGAGGTTGGAATCCTCTTTTGATGCTTATATCTTTATAAAGCCTGCAAGGTCATCCGCGCAGGCTTTTTTTATATCTGGATAAGGGATATTCGTGATTTCCCGGGATGCTCCATCGATCTTTCCGACCTCTGGAGCATTTCATGCCTCCCCCTTTTCCCCTGGAATTCATCTTGACCTGATACTTGCTTTTTTTGCAGTTGCGCGAAAAGCATTGACTGGTCGAAGGATCAGGATGAGTTTTCCTCATCAAAAGAGTATCCTTATTTTAAGGAGTTGTGATTGCCCCCGAGTTTCCTTTGTATGTAGTTTAATAATCGGGAAGCGCTCAAATGAAACGAGCTGAACTTGTAAATTGTTGAAGAGTTCGGTTATTTATTAATACAGTTTGATTGTTGTCAATGATGAACAACAGAACCGAACTGTCCGTGAAACATAAACGTAATTTATTTATGCAATTAAGAGTGGTGCTGGAACCGAGCGACGATGGTGGTTATACTGTTCTTGTTCCCTCATTGCCGGGCTGCATAAGCGAGGGTGAAACTCGAGAAGATGCGCTTCACAATATTCAGGAAGCAATAGCATTGTATTTGGAACCGGTCGAAGATGATATGGATTTCAGCGAGAAAGCTGAATTTCTGGAAGTTGCCGTATGACTAAGGTTCCGAGCGAGAACTACGATAAAGTCATTCGAGCCTTACGCAAGGATGGCTGGGTAGTAGTTCGTCAACGGGGGAGCCACATCAGGCTTCAAAAGCATACAGAGGAAGAAACCCTGAAATTGACTATACCGGCCCATCGTCCGATAAAACGTTCAACGTTGTCTCACATTCTCAAACAGGCCAGGATTGACATCGAACGGTTTCTTGAGTTGCTGTAACCTTGATGAGGAGGGCAAGAAATGTCGAAAAAAGAACATATCGTGAGATATTCGGATGAAGAGCTTCGTGCGATGATGCAACGGGGTGAAAGCAAAAGCGATTGGGCAGCGGCAGCGGCCATGACGGAAGAAGAAATCGAAGCCGCGATCGCCAGCGACGAGGATGAAGCAGGGATGGTGGTTGACTGGTCGACTGTCTCGGTCGAGATACCCGGCCCAAAAGCTGTGCTCAACATGAGGGTAGACTATGATATCCTGGAATTCTTCCGCAGCCAGGGTAAAGGCTACCAGAAAAAAATACATGCAGTTCTTCGCTCATACGTCGAGGAGATGCGGAAACATCAGGGCATGAAGAGCTGAAAGGATGCATAGGACACATCTTGGGAGCGCCAGGCCCCAGCCTGGCATCGAAAGCCGAAGGCTTTATTCATCAGCATGTTTTATCGTTAGCGTTCCGAACCTATGAGGAGGAGGTTATCTGGAAATCAGTTCTGGTGAGTATAAGAGACGGGATTTCTGCCTGTTTTTGTTTACTGCCCGATACTTTTGTATAATTAAAAAGCCTGTGTTGCATGAAGGTCGGCTCCACGCCGTTGAAGGGTATCCTTCTGAGTGCAAATATGGGCTTTTTTTATTTATTGTTTTTCAGGCATGGTATTGCCTGCCTACCAACTTTTAATAGGAATTTATCCTGAATTGAATAATTCAAAGAGGGATTTAACGGAGGGCGGACATTCCTGTCCGCCATTACGTTCAAGCGAAATATGTACAAATGAG
>JAAXXY010000037.1 GCA_013334225.1 Chlorobiaceae bacterium | reverse complement strand
TACATTGTTGTCGACCAGCAATCGTAAGGTTGCCGGAGTATGGCTGGCACGAGCCGTATGAGCGGAGACGCTCACGTACGGATCTGTAGGGGACTGGAGGTGAAACTCCTCCGGTCTACCTGGCGGAGTGGGGAGTGGGTAATGGGTAATGGGGAGTGGGTAATGGGAAAATATGTTATTACTCCGGCGATTAAGAGTATCAGCTATCTTTTAGAATAAACTCCTTTTTGATGTCATTCTGAACGGAGTGAAGAATCCAGATGTTTTCGTTTTACAGGAAGATGGATCCTTCACTCCGCTATGCTTCGTTCAGGATGACAGGAGAAAACCCAGGGCTTTCACCCCGCGCTACCGATATGCCGCTCCTGCGGAGCACTTCACCCACTCCCCAATCCCTATTACCCATTCCCCATTACCAAGTTCCCAATATCCCGGGGTTTGCACCCCGCACTACCGATATGTCATCCATGCGGGATTTCCATCTTCCCCAGTACCTGCTACCCAGTACCTGCTACCCAGTACCTGCTACCCAGTACCTGCTACCCAGTACCTGCTACCCAGTACCTGCTACCCAGTACCTGCTACCCAGTACCTGCTACCCAGTACCTGCTACCCAGTACCTGCTACCCAATACCTGCTACCCAATACCTGCTACCCACTCAGTCCTCAGCACTCAGTCCTTCTTCCCCATTACCTACTACCCATTCCCCAGTACCCACTCCCTATTACCCATTCCCCAGTTCCTTCCGCAGAAACCTGCCGGTATGGGAGTGTTCCATGCGGGCGATCTCCTGAGGGGTTCCTTCGGCGATCATCAGGCCTCCTTCGCTTCCGCCTTCCGGTCCGAGATCGATTACCCAGTCGCTGTTCTTGACGATATCGAGGTTATGCTCGATGATGATGACGGTATTGCCCTTGTCGACGAGCTTGCGAAGGACTTCGAGGAGGTGCTGGATGTCCTGGAAGTGCAGCCCGGTGGTCGGTTCATCGAGGATATAGAGGGTCTTGCCGGTCTGTATCTTGGCGAGCTCGGCGGACAGCTTGATGCGCTGAGCCTCTCCTCCCGAAAGCATGGGTGAAGGCTGGCCGAGCTTGAGGTATCCGAGACCGACACTCTTCATGGTGTTGAGAATGCGCATGATTCTCGGAAAATCTGTGAAAAATCCGGCGGCTTCCTCGATCGTCAGTTCGAGCACGTCGGCTATCGATTTCCCGCGGTATTTCACCAGCAGGGTTTCGCGGTTGTACCGCTTGCCTTTGCAGTTTTCGCACTCGACATAGACATCGGGAAGAAAGTTCATCTCGATTTTCCTGGTTCCGGCCCCCTGGCAGACTTCGCATCTCCCGCCCTTGACGTTGAAGCTGAACCTTCCAGCCTTGTAACCCCTTATCTGGGCTTCCGGCAGGTGGGTGAAAAAGTCGCGGATGAAGGTGAACGCTCCCGTGTAGGTTGCCGGGTTGGAGCGGGGCGTCCGGCCGATAGGCGATTGATCGACATTGACTACCTTGTCGATGTTCGTGATTCCCTCGATACTGTCATATGGATAGGTCAGCAGTTTCGACCGGTAAAAATGACGTGAGAGGATCGGAAAAAGTGTTTCGTTGATCAGTGTCGATTTTCCGGAACCGCTGACGCCGGTGATGCTGACAAGCGAACCGAGGGGTATGGTGAGATCGATGTTTTTCAGGTTGTTCCCCCTGCATCCTTTCAGCCTCAGGTATTGCGGTTCGGTTTTTTCCCTGTTTTTTTCTCCTTCGAAAAAAACATGGCGCGTTCCGTTGAGAAACTCGGCGGTCTGGGATTTTCTGTCGAGCGACGCAGCCGGTCCCTGGGCGACTATCCTGCCTCCATACTCACCGGCACCGGGGCCGAGATCGATGATTTCATCGGCTTCAAGCATGGTATCGCGGTCATGTTCTACAACCAGTACGGTGTTGCCAAGGTCCCGGAGGTGTTTAAGAGAATCGATGAGCTGGTGGTTGTCTCGCTGATGCAGTCCGATGCTTGGTTCGTCAAGGACGTAAAGCACGCCGCTCAGTTGTGATCCGAGCTGCGAGGCGAGCCGTATTCGCTGGGCTTCGCCGCCGGACAGGGTCTGGGAACTCCGGTCGAGGGAGAGATAACCGAGCCCGACATTAAGGAGAAATTCCAGCCGTTTCCTGATTTCATAGAGGACCGGAGTCGCGACGAGGCGTTCTTTCACGGTGAGCTTTTCCGGTAAAGAGCAGAAAAAAGCATGTGCTTCAGGAAGTGGAAGCGATTCGGCTTCGGCAATGTTGAGATTGTCGATTTTCACCAGCAGGCTTTCCCTGCGCAGTCTTGCGCCGCCGCATGAAGGGCAGGGCTGACGGACCATGTAGCTTTCCGCCCATTCGCGCACTTTAGCGGTGGATGCATTTTTCAGAATATCGGCGACGTAGGGTAGCGCACCGGGAAAAACCTGAGGGTAAAGGGTTTCCCTGCCGGAATAGGTATAGCTGACATCGAAGGTGCGGCTGCCTGATCCGTTGATCAGGATGTTCAAGGCTTCTTCAGGAATGCTTTCGATCGGAGCGTCGAGGGTGAAACCGAACGACTTAGCGATCGCTCTGATGATCTGCCAGAGATTGCGTTTACCGGGTTTGCCGAAAGGATCGATCCCTCCCTCGCCGATCGATAATGAGCGGTCGGGAACCAAAAGCTCCCGGGAGAACTGCATGAGTTCGCCGAGCCCGTTGCATTCAGGGCATGCTCCGTAAGGTGAATTGAAACTGAAATGGTTCGGGGCGAGCGTATCGACCGGCACGGAGCCGTCCGAATAGGCATAACGCGTACTGAAAACAAGCTCTTTCAGATCGTTGCCTGCCGGGTCGCAGATCACCGAAGATTTGTGCTCCGACATGCCGATGGCGAGCTGGACGGCTTCTTTCAGCCGATCCCTGCAGTCAGACGTGATGACAAGCCGGTCGACGACCAGTTCGATGGAGTGGCTTTTGTATCGTTCGATCTGCATGTTTTTTTCCATCTCACGGTATGTTCCGTCAATGCGCACACGAAGGAAACCCTTTGCGAGCAGGCGTTCGAACAGTTCCCGGTAATGGCCTTTCCTTCCTGTGACCAGCGGGGAGAGTATCTGGACTTTCGTGTTTTCAGGCAAGGAGAGGATGGCTTCGATGATGCTCTCTTCGCTCTGTTTCTGCAGCATCCTGCCTGTAACGGGATCATACCGCCTGCCGGCTTTGGCATAGAGAAGGCGGACGAAATCGTGTATTTCGGTTATCGTTCCGACCGTGGACCGGGGCGAACGGCTGGTGCTTTTCTGGTCGATGGAAATGACCGGCGAAAGGCCCTCGATGAAATCGACATCGGGACGCTCGATATTTCCGATATACTGGCGGGCATATGGCGAGAGGGTTTCCATGAAACGTCGCTGACCTTCGGCATAGATGGTATCGAAAGCGAGGCTCGATTTACCTGATCCGGACAGTCCTGTAATGACTACAAACCTGTTGCGCGGTATGTCAAGGGAGATGTTTTTGAGGTTGTGGACTCTTGCTCCCCTGATTGTTATATGACTGAATTCCATGGTTCGTTAATGCCCTTTCTCTCTGATAAAATAGCTTGTCCTGCATCGGTTTTTTTATTCCGGTCAGGATGTGAAAATCAACAGCAATCTAAAGGATAATGGTTTCTTTTTATGGAAAAAACTTTGATGACAAGCTTTCTCATTTATAGCGACAGTTCTGGGTGGGGAGTGGGAAATGGGAAATGGGGAGTGGGGAGTGGGGAAGAGTCCCGATATGCCGCTCCGCGGAGCTGAAACCCGGATATATGGGATGCCATACCCGGGGTTTACACCCCGCGCTACCGATATGTCATCCCTGCGGGATTTCCATCTTCCCCAGTACCTGCTACCCAGTACCTGCTACCCAGTACCTGCTACCCAGTACCTGCTACCCAGTACCTGCTACCCACTTACCAACCCCCCGGCGCTTGCGCATCCGGCTACCGATATGTCATCCCTGCGGGATTTCCATCTTCCCCAGTACCTGCTACCCATTCCCCACTCCCCATTCCCCCAAAAAAAAGGCGACCGGTTGGTCGCCTTTTTTTGTTGTGTTGAAAACGTTCAGTTTTTCAGCGCTGCTCTTGCTGCTGCAAGACGAGCGATGGGCACCCTGTAAGGGCTGCATGATACGTAGTTCAGTCCGACCTTGTGGCAGAACTCGACTGTTGCCGGGTCGCCGCCATGTTCGCCGCAGATACCGAGCTTGAGGTCCGGTTTCACGTTGCGGCCTTCTTTTGCGGAAATGCTCATCAGACGGCCTACACCGTCGATGTCGATCGATTCGAAGGGGTTGCGTGCAAAGATCTCATGCTGCTGGTAAATCGGCAGGAACTGTCCGGAGTCGTCGCGGCTCATGCCGAGGCCCATCTGGGTGAGGTCATTGGTGCCGTAGCTGAAGAAATCGGCTGCGGTGGCAATCTGCTCGGAAGTGATCGCTGCACGTGGTACCTCGATCATGGTGCCGACAAGGTATTTGACGCCGGTGCCCTGTTCGGCAATGACGCTCCGTGCTGTTTTGTGAATGATTTCACTGGTGATTTCAAGTTCCTTGACGGTACTGACAAGGGGAACCATGATTTCAGGAACGACTTCCGATCCTTCTTTCTTGATCCGGCAGGCCGCTTCAATGATCGCCCTTACCTGCATGACCGTGATTTCAGGATGCAGGATGCCGAGCCTGCAGCCGCGAAGACCGAGCATCGGGTTGAATTCGTGCAGATCGCTGATGCGTTCCTTGATTGCTTCAAACGATTTTCCGATCTTGCCGGCAAGGATTTCGACTTCGCTGTCGGTGTGCGGCAGGAATTCATGAAGCGGCGGATCGAGGAGCCTGATGGTGACCGGGCGTGCACCCATGGCTTTGAACAGGCCGTAAAAGTCTTCACGCTGGTAGGGAAGCAGTTTTTCGAGCGCTTTTTTCCGTCCCTCCACATCTTCCGCGAGGATCATTTCCCGCATGGCGTCAATGCGCTCACCGCCGAAGAACATGTGCTCGGTGCGGCAGAGGCCGATACCTTCAGCGCCGAAGGTAATGGCGATCTCGGCCTGGTCGGGCTGGTCGGCATTGGTGCGGATATTGAGCTTGCGGTATTTGTCGGCCCATTCCATAAGCTGTTTGTAAATAGGCCAGGTTGGAGCGTCTTCGGGTTTGAGGGTCTTGTCGATAAGGACCTCGATGATCTCGGAGTTTTTCGTTGCGACCTTGCCGGCGATAACCTCTCCGGTGCTGCCGTCGATGGAGATGTAATCACCTTCGTTCAGGACGATATCGCTGCCCTGTACCCGAAGTTCGCCTTTCTGGTAGTCGATCATGAGCGCTCCGCATCCGGCGACGCAGACTTTGCCCATCTGGCGGGCTACCAGAGCCGCGTGTGAGGTCATGCCTCCGCGTTCGGTCAGGATACCTTCGGAAGCGTCCATTCCCTTGATGTCTTCAGGGGAGGTTTCGATCCTGACGAGGATAACCGGTTCACCGCGTTTTCCGGCTTCAAAGGCATCGACCGCATTGAAATAGATTTTTCCGGTTGCCGCGCCGGGGCCGGCGTTGAGGCCTGTAGCGAGAAATCTTCCTTCATCGATTGCGGCCTGCTTCTCTTTCATGTCGAACACCGGCCTGAGGAGCTGGTTGAGCTGCTCGGGTTCGATACGCATGAGGGCTTCCTTCTCGTCGATCAGCTTTTCATTGAACATGTCAACCGCGATTTTTACAGCTGCAAGGCCTGTTCTTTTTCCGACACGGCACTGCAGCATGAAAAGCTTGTTGTTCTCGATGGTGAACTCGATGTCCATCATGTCATGGTAGTGATGTTCGAGGATCGAGCGGATGTCGTCGAGCTGCTGGTAAATTTCAGGGTTATCGGTTTTGAGCTGTTCGATTTTCAGCGGTGTTCTTGTGCCTGCAACCACGTCCTCACCCTGCGCGTTCATGAGAAACTCGCCGTAGAAGATATTGTCGCCTGTTGCGGCGTCACGGGTGAATGCCACGCCGGTGCCGCAATCGCTGCCCATGTTGCCGAAAACCATTGCCTGGACGTTGCAGGCCGTTCCCCAGTAGCCCGGGATGTGGTTGAGCTTGCGGTAAACGATGGCACGTTCGTTGTTCCAGCTGTTGAAAACCGCGCCGATGGCACCCCTGAGCTGTTCATGGGGATCTTCGGGAAATGTCCTTCCGGTTTTTTCAAGAATTGCCGCTTTGTATTCGGTTACGATTTCCTGGAGGTCATCGACGTTGAAATCGGTATCGAGCTTGATGCCGAGCTTGTGTTTCTTTGCTTCAAGGATTTTTTCGAAGGGATCGATTTCTTTTTTGTTCGCAGGTTTCAGGTCGAGCACGACGTCGCCGTACATCTGTACGAAACGGCGGTAGCAGTCCCATGCGAAACGGGGATTACCTGATTTTTTTGCCAGTCCTGCAACGGTTTTTTCATTCAGGCCGAGGTTGAGAATGGTATCCATCATGCCGGGCATCGAAGCTCTCGCGCCTGAACGTACGGATACGAGCAGGGGATTTTCAGGGTCTCCGAACTGTTTGCCGAGGTCATCTTCAATTTTTTTCAGGGCTTCCGGGATGTCTTTTTCGAAAAGGTTTTCGGGGTAGGTTTTTTCGTGGTCGTAATAGTATGTACAGACTTCTGTCGATATCGTGAATCCGGGAGGCACCGGCAAACCGATGTTCGCCATTTCAGCAAGGTTGGCGCCCTTTCCTCCAAGAAGGTTTTTCATTGATGCGTCACCCTCGGCGGACCCGCCGGAGAAATTGTAAACGTACTGTTTACCGGCAGGTTTTTCTTTGGTAATTTCTGATGTTGACATGATGTTCAGGAGTGGTTTTGGTTTTTCGACCGTATAAAAAGACATCGCCGTGTGGTAAAAAAGCAGATGAAATTGCCCACTTTGATTACTTTAAAACGAAATAAAATTTAAGAAAAAAATCGGTAGGAAAAACTACCTGAATGTTTTTCATCGGAAACATTATGGGAATAGAGCTCTCGATCATCTTTCTGCAGATACTTCGTATATCCGTACCCTATGTTCTGACGTCCGTAGGCGCGACATTCTCCGA
Organism: Chlorobiaceae bacterium; assembly: GCA_013334225.1. Lineage (GTDB taxonomy): Bacteria > Bacteroidota > Chlorobiia > Chlorobiales > Chlorobiaceae > Chlorobium. The sequence continues at coordinate 18,827 of JAAXXY010000037.1, read as the reverse complement.
AAGAGGAGGTGTCATCAATCTTGCGCTTGAAGGGATGATCCTGACCGGTGCGTTCGGCGCAGCTATCGGACAGCACGTCACCGGTTCCGCAGCGGCCGGGATTTTTTTCGCGCTTCTCTGTGGACTTGGTGTTGCCCTGCTGTTCGCTTTTATCACGGTATCACTCAAGGCCGACCAGATTGTTGCAGGTATTGCCACCAATATTTTTATCATGGGCGCTACCCGTTTCGGTCTCAGTCTGATGTTCGGCAGCACCATGAATTCTGCCCGCATCGCCGGCATCGAGGTTCCCTTTGTATTTCTCGATCCCCTGTTTCTTACAGCTCTGTTTTCGGTTTTTGCCGGTCATCTGCTGCTGTTCAGGACACCATACGGTTTAAGGCTGAGGGCAACGGGCGAAAGTGCGCAAACTGCGGACAGTGCCGGTATAAATGTGAATGCAATGCGATATTCAGGGGTGCTCGTTTCGGGAGCGCTCGCTTCGCTTGCAGGTGCTTTCCTTGTTTTCCAGCAGCATACCTTCACGGACAACATGTCGGCAGGAAGGGGATATATTGCACTGGCCGCAATGATCATCGGCAAGTGGACACCGATCGGCGCGGCGCTTGCAAGTCTTATGTTCGCTTCGGCCGAATCTATGGAAATCTGGTTTCAGACCGGATGGATCCCGTCACAACTTGTCCAGTCGTTTCCCTATGTCGTCACGCTGATCGTGCTTGCCGGCTTTATCGGTAAATCGTCAGCACCGCGGGATGTGGGTGTCCCCTTTGACAAGAAACGCCGGTCAGAGTAAGGCGAGCAGATCTTCGACCAGTTTTTCGATGCCTTTCGAAACCTCTCCGATCGTCGGGCCGAGCATGTAGGCCGGTGTAGTGACCACTTTTTTCTCCCGGCTGACAACGGTGTTCCAGACAGGACACTCGACGTGCCTTGCACCCATGGCTTCGATATCGTTCGCGGTATCAGGGTCGTTGCCGATCGTGAGCTCGACATGTTCACAGCCAAGCAATTTTGCAGCTATGACCGGAGCGATACACATGAAGCCGACAGGTTTTCCTGCTTTGTGAAAAGATTGAACCGCAGCGGCTACATCCGGATTGACTTTACAGTCAGCTCCCTTGAAGGCGTAATCGCAGAGGTTCTTGGCCGCGCCGTATCCTCCCGTGAGAATAAGTGCGTCGAGATCAAGCGTGCCGATATTTTTGAGGTCGGTTATGTTGCCCCTTGCTATCCGTGCCGATTCTATAAGCACGTTGCGGGATTCGCCGGGAACCGGTTTTCCGGTAAGATGATTGAACACATGGTGTTGTTCGATGTCAGGTGCCAGGCAGACGGCTTCAGCTCCGGCTCTGTCTATTGCAAGAAGGGTGAGGACCGATTCCTGGATTTCCGCTCCATCGATAAATCCGCATCCTGCGAGAATAACGCCTATTTTTTTCATGATGCCGCTCCTTTTTTAGGTTCGTTGCACAAACACATCGGTTTCAGGAAAAAGTAACCGTTCGCGGGAAAAAAGGCAAATGGGGAGTGGGGAGTGGGGCGGATCTGACCGATCAGTCCCATTACCCATTTACAGGAGAGATATCAGTAATTATGCCTGAAATAATTATCTTGATAATGCTTCCGTACCGAATGTGCTGATGCGGATATGGTTATGGAAGTCATTGAAAATCCCGTTTCCCGGCAAAATTACTATCCGGCAATCCGATCTGTTTATTTCCATCAGGAAAGAGTCTGTGTGTTCAGGCTTTTTTCCGGATGAGATTTTTAGGAAACTATTCAAGTACTGGTTTTTTCTTAAGGTTGTCCCTTTCCGGAAGATTCTACGTATATGTATTTTTTGCTATTTTCAGAATTTACCGGATGAAGTTGTTTTAACGTAAAATACCTGACGAGTCATTATGATCACTCCCAAACAAACGCTTTTTCTCATTATCGACGTACAGGGTAAGCTGGCTAAAACAGTTTTTCAGTCAGATGTAATTGAAACCAATATCAGTAAACTGGTAAGGGCCTGTCAGGTCCTTGAAATACCGATAGTTGTCACCGAACAGTACCCGAAAGGTCTTGGCCACACCATCGAGCCGATCATGGAACTTCTTCCGGGTAACGATCCTGTCGAAAAACTCTCTTTCAGCTGCTGCGGAACGGAGGATTTCATGAAGAAGCTCCGTTCTTTCAAACGCAACGATATTCTCGTTGCAGGCGTGGAAACCCATGTCTGTGTCTATCAGACTTCAGTGGAACTTATCGACTTCGGGTACAATGTCCACCTTGTGACCGATGCGGTTTCCTCGAGGACCGAGGAGAACAAGAAACTCGGTATAAGCTGTATCGAAAAGGCCGGGGCTTCTCTGACCAGTACGGAGATGGCGGTATTTGAACTTCTCCGCGTAGCGGAGGGCGACCGTTTCAAGGCGATTTCAAAAATCGTGAAAGAATAAATATGTGAAACGAAGGCTGTCGGGACCCGGAAGCCGGAGCCTGGCAGCTTTCACTATTTTCCCACTGCAGTTCTCAGCATTTCCTGCAGTTTTTCCCTGCCTTCGAAAATATCTGTTTCGATTTTCAGATAGAAACAGGGACGTGTCGTGATGATGCTGATCAGTTCCGGCCGTCCGAGCATACGGAAATAGTCTTTTTCCGTGGTGACGAGGCTCAGCTCTTTTTGTTCGGCTTCCCTGCGCAGGGCCTGCAGCTTTTTCGCGGAATAGGGCTCATGGTCCTGGAAGAAATGGTGGGCTTCGACATGAACCCCTTCCTTTATCAGACATTCAACGAAACTTTCCGGGAACGCGATGCCGGCAAAGGCCAGTACCCTCAGGTTATGAGGTGCAGGCACTTCCTCGGGTGATCTGAAGTTGCCGGAAACGCAGACCAGGTCACCGATTTTTATGCGGGCTTTTACCAGAGGCCGTCCGATATCTTCGAGTTTTTTAATGATAAGGTCCGCCTGCTGCGTGTCGGAAATTTTATTGAGCAGGATCATGTCTGCCCTGGCGATGTTTTTAAGCGGTTCCCTCAGTCGTCCTGCAGGCAGCATTTTTGCCTTCAGCAGAGGTTCCGAGGCATTGATGACGGCAATGTCGAGGTTCCGGGCGATCTGACGGTGCTGAAACGCGTCGTCAAGAACGATGACGGCGGGCAGTCTCCGGGCAAAATGCTGAAGGATATAGTTTACGGCATCTTTTCTCTTTTCACCCACAACGACGATGGCATCGGGGTTGTTCCATGCAAGCATTGCGGTTTCATCACCCGATTCCCGGCTGCTGAGCAGAACCCTGTTTCCGTCCGAGACAAGCTGGACTCCTTTTGATTCACGACGGTATCCCCTCGATATGATCGCGGGCTTGCATCCGATGGAGAGGTAATATTTCACCACCCAGTCGACAAGGGGGGTTTTTCCTGTACCGCCAGCCGTGAGGTTTCCTATCGAAACAACGGGAACCGGGGATTTCCATTTTTTAAAGATACGGTGCTCAAAAAGCGAATTGCGGACCTGTACCGTTGAACGGAACAGGAGCGATAACGGCCGGAGCAGAATTGAGAGGGGATCAGGCATGAGCAAACCGGGCTGAGAGGTTACTGGTATACCGGCGCAACTCTTCTTCATTGCCGAATTCCGGCAGTTCAAAGCTATGGAGCCTGACGTCCGTTCTGGTGAACGGTTTGGGGATTTCAAACATGTCCCAGCTTTTCAATTTCCATGCATTTGCAAAATTGATATCGGCAAAAATCAGTGGGTAACGGTTTGCGGATGCGAGCCGTATCGTTCCGTACTTGAACTGGTGGGGCGGGCCCTGGGGCCCGTCCGGTGTAAGAACGACGACCGTTTCTTTCCTCAGGGCATCGAGCATGGAGCGTTTCACTTCATCGCCACCTCTTGAACTTGAGCCGCGGATAAGGGAGAAACCGAGCCGGGAAAGGGTGTCTGACAACAGTTCCCCGTCCTTTGAAAGGCTGACGACCGCCGTTATTTTCCTGCCCGGAAACAGTTTTTTTGCAAGCAGCCATCCCCCGGCCATTTTGCCATGCCAGAAAGCGAAGATCGCTCCTTTCTCCGGAAACAGCATATTCCCTGGAGTTACCGATATCCTGAGGCTTGCATAGAGCAGTTTCAGCGAAAAAGGCAAGATATGGCGAGAAATTACCGGGGAGAGAGTCATATGGGGAACAGAATAATTGCCGATTTCAGGATGATTCGGTTGACGAAAATAATTTTTTTAATTAATTATTTATTTAATCCTGCCTGTAGTATAATAGCTTGCAATTTTTTATTACATACGAAAATTAATTTAACAAACTAAGCCGATTAATCACAGAGTGAAATACGGTTATTGAAGTGGTCCCCAAGTATGAATGTTCTGGTTGTCGGAAACGGAGCACGTGAGCATGCCATGGTGCAGGCTGTAATGCGGAGCGAAAAGGTGGAAAAAGTGTTTGTTGCCCCGGGCAACGGCGGCACGGCTTTGATGGGCGGCAAGGTTTGCAATGTTTCCCTGAAAGCCACCGATCCTGAAGGGCTCTTTCGATTTGCGGAGGAACATCAGGTTGAGCTCACCATTGTCGGGCCTGAACAACCTCTCGAACTGGGAATCGTCGATCTTTTCCGCAGTGCAGGGAAAAAAATAACAGGTCCGACCAAAGCCGCGGCACGCCTTGAATCAAGCAAGGCTTTTGCCAAGGAGTTCATGATGCGTTATGGCATTCCTACCGCCGGTTATCATGTTTTCCATGACGTTTTATCTGCAAACAACCATATCGAAAACTCTCCTGCCGCAACGTTTCCAAAAGTCATCAAGGCAAGCGGGTTGTGTGCCGGAAAGGGTGTTTTCATCGCTCTTGACCGTGAAGAGGCTCTTCAGGCGAATAACGATCTGTTCGAGGAACGCATATTCGGTGATGCAGCCGATGAGGTCATTGTTGAAGATTTTCTCAAGGGACAGGAAGCGAGCGTTTTCGTGCTGACCGATGGCACCCGTTACCGGCTTTTCCTTCCGGCCCAGGACCATAAACGTATCGGGGATGGCGACACCGGCAAGAATACCGGGGGCATGGGCGCCTATTCCCCTGCACCCATGGTCACTGAGGAGGTCATGCGTAAAGTCGAAGAGCGGATTATCCGCCCGACCCTCAGGGGAATGACTGAAGATGGTTCTCCCTATACCGGGTTTCTCTATGTCGGCCTGATGATCGACAACGGAGAACCTTCGGTAGTGGAGTATAACGCCCGTCTCGGCGACCCGGAGACACAGGTGGTGCTGCCGCTGCTGAAAAGTGATTTCATTACAGCGCTCGAAGCGTGTTTCAACGAAAAGCTTTCCGAAGTTCCGTTCGAAATGCACGAAGGTAAATCGGCATCTACTGTCGTGATCGCTTCCGGAGGCTACCCTGATCATTATGAAACAGGCAAAGTCGTCTCCATTGCCTCTGACATGGATTCTCTGGAACAGTGCATGGTATTTCATGCAGGCACTTCGTATGAAAACGGCAGCCTGCTGACGGCGGGAGGCAGGGTTTTTTCCGTGACGGCACTTGGCGATACCCTCAGGGAGAGCATCGACCGTGCATATCAGGCTGTCGGGAAAATCAGTTTTGAAGGAGCCTATTACCGGAAGGATATCGGGGCCAAGGCCCTTTAATTTTCAGCTTTTATCTGGTTTATGAAGTTATTCCGGCGTCCATTCGAGATTATACAGGAACATGCCGTTCGGGACATGCCTTATGAATGCTGCGGACTGCTTGCAGGAAAAAGGAATGTCGACCACCGGGGAAATATCGAAAATGTCGTTTACGAGATAGCGCCTTGCAACAATTGCCTCTATTACGGGAAGGAGCATGGTTTTGAAATATCCCATCAGGAGTATCTCGCTGTTGAACGGGAAGCGGAAAGCATGGGCTTTGTGATTGTCGGCTCCTACCATTCCCACATCGGTTCTCCTGCTGTTCCTTCACGCCACGATATCGATTTTGCTAAACCGGGCCATTCAATGCTTATCATTTCACTGTTGAATTCCGAACCGAAGGCTGTAACGGCATGGTTCAGGCGGGAGTCAGGAGGATTTCATCAGGAGCAGATACGGGTGGTCGAATAAATTGCGGATGAACAGGTGGACGAAACTCCATGAATATTTTGTACATTACGAAACGATAAAGTTTATAACGTATTAAACGCGGAAAACAACGTGCCAAAGCGGGAAGATATCAAGTCGATTTTAGTGATAGGTGCGGGTCCGATCGTCATCGGCCAGGCCTGTGAATTTGATTATTCAGGTACGCAGGCGTGCCGTGCCCTCAAGGAGGACGGGTACCGTGTCGTGCTGGTGAACAGCAATCCGGCGACCATCATGACTGATATAGAACTGGCAGATGCCACTTATATCGAGCCGATCACACCGGAATATGTCCAGAAAATCATAGAGAAGGAGAAACCGGATGCGCTTCTGCCAACCATGGGCGGACAGACGGCGCTGAACACGGCGGTGAGCCTCGCCGAATCGGGAGTACTCGAGCGCAACGGAGTAGAGCTTATCGGAGCGAAGCTCAGGGCTATCAGGAAAGCCGAGAACCGTGAGTTCTTCAGCGATGCCATGAAAAAGATAGGCCTCGAAATGGCCAAGGGCTTTTTCGTGCGCAACGAGAAAGAAGCAAGGGATGCCCTCGAGGAAATAGGGCTTCCGATCGTTATCCGTCCATCATTCACCCTCGGAGGAACCGGCGGAGGTTTCGCGGAAACCAAGGCCGATTATTACGAGGCTGTGCGCAGGGGGCTTGCCGAAAGTCCTATCAGCGAAGTGCTTGTCGAGGAGTGCCTGATCGGCTGGAAGGAGTTCGAGCTTGAGGTTATCCGCGACCTTGCGGACAACGTGATCATCGTCTGTTCCATCGAGAATGTCGATCCGATGGGTGTACATACCGGAGACAGCATCACCGTGGCTCCTGCTCAGACCCTGACGGATCGCCAGTACCAGGAGCTCAGGGACGCTTCGGTCAGGATTATCCGTGAGATCGGCGTCGAGACAGGCGGCAGCAATATCCAGTTCGCCATCAATCCGGATAACGGACGCATCGTTGTCATAGAAATGAACCCGCGCGTATCGCGCAGCTCTGCGCTCGCGTCGAAAGCCACGGGCTTTCCGATCGCCAAGGTCGCGGCAAAACTTGCGGTGGGGTACAGGCTGGATGAAATTCTCAACGACATTACCAAGAGCACTCCGGCAAGCTTCGAGCCGGCCATCGACTACTGTGTCGTGAAGGTGCCTCGCTGGGATTTCGAGAAGTTCAAGAACGTCGATGCCCGACTCGGCGTGCAGATGAAGTCGGTAGGCGAAGTGATGGCTTTCGGCAGGAACATCCGGGAAGCGCTCCAGAAATCGCTGCGTGCGCTCGAGATCGGCCGTGCAGGGCTCGGCTGCGACGGAAAGGATATCATCAACGTGCTCGATATGACCCCGCAGCAGAAGAAGTTCGCCAAGGAAGACCTTCTCGAAAAGATAAAAATTCCGAAAGCGGACAGGATGTTCTACCTCCGCTATGCATTCCAGGCCGGGGCGACAGTTGACGAGGTCTACCAATCGACACGTATCGATCCCTGGTTCCTCGACAATATCAGACAGATCGTCGAAATAGAAAACGAGCTGCGGGAGCTCGCCGGCACTGAAAGAACGGTATGACCTACCTCACCCGGATACTCGAGGAGAAACAGAGGGAAGTTCTTGAGCTGAAAAAAGGGAAACCCGTGCAGCGTTATGAAGAACTTCGGGGATCGCTCGGTTCCGTGAGGGATTTCAACGGGGCAATTACCGGAGGCAACGGAGCGCTTCGCCTCATAGCCGAAGTGAAAAAAGCTTCCCCTTCACGCGGGGTCATTGTCGAGGATTTCGATCCGGTAACCATCGCCGGCCGCTATTTCGAGCTTGGCGCCTCAGCCTTTTCGGTGCTTACCGACCGCATGTTCTTCCAGGGCTCTGACGACTACCTCGTGAAAGTGAGGCAGAGTTACCCCCTGCCGGTGCTCCGCAAGGATTTCGTCGTTGACGAGTCCCAGATTTTCCATTCACGCATAATCGGTGCCGATGCCATCCTTCTTATCGTGGCCGCGCTCGATTCGATTCAGCTTGCCGACTACCTTCAGATAGCCCACGGCCTCGGCCTCCATGCGCTTGTCGAAGTGCATGACCGGCGTGAGCTTGACACGGCGATAGAATGCGGGGCCGGGATCATAGGTGTGAACAACCGCGACCTGAGAGATTTTTCCGTCAGACCGGAAACATCTGTTGCTCTCCGTCCATTCATTCCATCCGGGGTTATCGCCGTTTCAGAAAGCGGAATGAAGACACAGGATGACATAGCCCTCATCAGAAATGCATCTTTCGATGCCGTTCTGATTGGTGAGGGGCTGCATACACATCCCGAACTTTCAAAAATTACCTGGTCAAGGCTTTGATTTTTGCCGCGGTGCCTGCAGGGTCCTGTGATTTGAAAAATGCCGTGCCGGCAATAAGTGCGTCCGCACCGGCCGAAACCACTGACCCGGCATTATCCTCGGTTATTCCTCCGTCCACAGCGATCACGAGATCCGGGTTCATTTCCAGCCTCATATCATGAAGCTGACGGATTTTTCCGATCGCTGAAGGGATGAATTTCTGTCCTCCGAAACCCGGGTTTACCGACATGATCAGCACAAGATCGAGGTCCGGAAGAATTGATTCGAGCGTTGAAACCGGTGTTGCCGGATTGATGGAAACTCCAGCTTTTGCTCCGAGGCTTTTTATGAACTGTACGGTCCGGTGCAGGTGCGTGCAGGCTTCCTGATGGACCGTGATCTGATGGGAACCGGCCTTGACGAAATCTTCAATATAACGGTCCGGATCGGTGATCATGAGGTGCGTGTCGATGACCATCTTTGTACATGATGCGATTGTCTGGACGATGAAGGGCCCGAAGGTGATGTTGGGTACGAAAGCGCCGTCCATGATATCACAATGCATCCAGTCGGCACCGGCTTTTTCAGCGATCTCGATCGATGCTGCAAGGCGGGTGAAGTCTGCGGAAAGAATGGATGGAGCAAGAAGCGTGGAAGTTGCCGGCATAATGACACGTAATTGAAGGTGAAAAAAATGCTCTGCCTTTGTTCGAGGTGACTAAATAATCAAAAAGCTTCACCAATTCCAAAATTGAAGGTGAAGTCGCCAGGTTTCCAGTTTGAAATCTGCCAGGGATGGGAACTGGTCGGATCATGCAGTTTCCATGCGAAATCCAGTCGGAACGGTCCTACCGGTGAACCCAGTCGCAGCCCGATGCCCATGTCCCATGCGAAATCATTTTTCAGCGAGGACAGTGAAAAGGCATACGGGCCTTCTCTGTCCCAGATGTTGCCGGTATCGCTGAAAATGGTAATACCGGAAGGCTGATCGAACAGTTTGAAAAATTTCAGCCTGTATTCGAGGTTCATCTCGAGTTTGATGTCAGCTCCGAAATTCGCAGCCGCCCTGCTCGTGCTGCTTCCCGGCCCCAGTGTGTTGAAAAGCCAGCCCCTCATGCTGTTGGAACCTCCTGCGTAAAAACGGCGTTCTTCGGGTGTCGTTTCCGCCTTGCCGTAAGGTGCCATCCATCCGGTGATAAGCCTTCCGGCAACCTGGCTTTTCGGAGTGATATTTTTTGTGAGGCTGACTCCCGATTCGAGCTTGACATACTGGGAATAGGCTGTGCCGAATATCTGAGGGTTGCTCTGGCTGAACCCGGTGTATGATTTATTGTCTATGTATTTATCGATAATCCATGGAAGGATACCGGCGTTTTCAAAAAGCAGGTCAAGATTCAGTACCGTTTTTTCAGGTGCGACTTTCATCCGGTTGTTATAATTGTAGCGGAGCCTGAATGTCTGGTTGATATGTGCTTCGAGAAGACTGTCTACAGCGGCATTGACCCTGGTTGTATTGGTTGGATCTATTCCGATGTTTGATGCAAGGTCTGTTTTGAACAACTGCCTGAACCCTCTGAGTGAATCCTGTTTTATCCATTCAATTTCAAAAAAGTCGAAATTGAGCCTGGACGAACTGGTCAGCCGGGTGCTGTATGTGCCGCGAAGCAGAGCACTCTTGCTTGCCAGAAGAATCGGTTGTTTTGTGTTTGCATATTCAGCAGTTGCCAGGTAAAAATTGCCCGGCCGTTTCAGTACCGGCATGACAAGGCTGTTTTTAACCCTGAATTCATAGGGGATGATTTTTTCGTACTGGCTTTCAGTCAGGTTGCCAAGCAGACTGTTGCTGTAGCCGGACTGGGTTCCGTATTCGACCGAAGTTCGCAGCTGTTCGGCACCTCCGAACAGATTTTTGTTTTCATAGGCGAGAGAACCGCCGAAAAACAGGGCACCGTAACGGTTGTCCAAAAGTATTTTCGGTTCTATCTGGTGTTTCGGGGCCGGTTCGAGGTGTAAGGTGGTGTATATTTCTCCGGCTTTTACAGAATCGGGATTGATATAAATGGATGCAAACACATTGGTGCTGCCAAGATTTTCAACGGTTTGCTGTTCATGGCTCTGATTGGTCAGCTCTCCCGGGCGGAACTTGATGGCGGAAGTGATCAGTACCGGTGAAATTTTCTGTTTCCCTTCTATTCTGCCCTCGATATTGTCCCTTGAAAAGTTTTTTACGAAGTTCGAGTTATCTTTTTTCAGAGGGTTATGGACTACCACATTGACAGGTCCATACCTGTTCTGCTTCGGCAAGCGGAGCCTGAAAAGAATGCCCGCATGTGTTCCGGCCGTATCGACCTTGATGCGGATACTGTCTTCATTGAAAAAAGTATAACCGTAATCCTTGAAAAAAGTCAGCGACCTGTCCCTTTCCTCGATCAGGCGTTCGACCGTGAAAATATCGTTGACCTTCAGGCGTTTTTTACCGAGATACCCGGTTCTGATTTCTTGTGAAATCTCTTCTATACCGTCGTAACGCAGGGAATCGATTCGGGATGGCTGTTTTTCACGTATCAGAATATTCAGTTTCAATTTTTTACCATTGTTCTGTCTGACGATCGATGTATCGATTTCAGTGAAAAAGTATCCTTTGTAGGCATAAAGCTTTTTTATGATGGCGAGGTCTTTCTGGAACGTTTCGGCATTGAACGGCTTGCGGGCCGAACCGAACAGCCCCAGTCCCATAAAGGAAGTCGGCTCGGATGTATTGATGATCTGACGGAGTTCTTCAGTCGTTACCGCCTTATTTCCGCTGAAGTGGATTTTGCTTACATAAGGAAGGCTGGATGAAGCATTCTGTTCGGCTATGGAATAATGAAAAGGACAGAACAGGAGTGAAACGAATAGAACACAAAGAACGGATGTCGTTATCCGGTAAAGCCTGTATTTTCTGAAAAAAAAAACATCGGGGTTGTTTTATGATTGTCCTATGTCAACAGTTCTTCGTCGCCATAACAGAAATCCTCGTCGGTAGGGTAGTCGGGCCAGATCTCATCTATGCTTTCGTACATTTCGTCGCTGTCAGGAAGATCTTCGAGGTTGTCGATAACCTGTTGAGGAGCACCGGTTCTGTTGGCATAATTGATCAGTTCATCTTTCGTTAAAGGCCAGGGGGCATCTGCTATATAGCGTGCGAGATCTAAATTCCAATACATACTGCGTTTGTTGAATCGTTTAAGAGTTGCTGTCGCTGTAATCAGGTATATTTTTATGAGTCATGAACTTCTTGTCCGCAGCATCTTCGAAATAGGCTGTCGGATTGACGGTTACTCCATTTTTCTGAACTTCATAATGCAGATGCGGACCGGTTGACACTCCAGTGCTTCCTGAGAGTGCTATGATTTCACCCCGCTTGATTCTCTGACCTTCCCGGACAAGAGCTTTGGAAAGATGTGCATAAATCGTTTTATAACCGTAACCGTGGTTGATGGTCACTTTCTGGCCGTATCCTCCATCATATCCTGCAAATGCAACGATACCGTCACCGGTTGCATGGACTTCAGTGCCGGTAGACGCGGAAATGTCGACCCCGGCATGGAACAGGACGGATTTGTGCACCGGGTGCATTCTCATGCCGAATTCACTGGTGATGGAACCCTGTACCGGTTTGATGGTTGGTATGCTCGAGTAGAGTGGTGAGGGATTGGAGTATTCGGCAAGTTCTTTCTTTTCCTGGGTGTTTTCGTTCTGACGATCGATCTGAAGAATAAGTTGCTCGATCATTTCTTCAGTAGTTGTCAGAAGTCCTTCAGCTGTTCTTGTTGATGATGCTTCATGGCCTTTTACAGGATCTTTTTCTCCGGCAAGAGCGGAGGATGTCATACCTGAAAGTGGAAGAACAAGAATCAGTAAAGCGGAAACCCTGCATGCAAAATTCCAAATCAATCCTTGCCAGGTGCGTCCCGGCAGATGTGACAATCTTTTCTTCGAAGTCATAAAGCTTTATTTGGAATTATTATCGAGAGATCGTGACAGTTCGTAACCAGCCAACAATAGGAAAAATATAAAAAACTTTTTGTTATAAGATAGTGTTCAGTGGGCTTCCAGCCAGTTTTTTCCGATTCCCGTATCGACTTCAACCGGTACGGTTTTTAACCCGCAAGTTATTGCCGCATCGAGCATTGCCTGTTTTACCAGCATTTCGAGCGATTTTTTTTCATGATCGTCTGTTTCAAACAGGAGCTCGTCATGAACCTGCAGAAGCATGACGGATTTCATTCTGTTTTTTTTCATTCTTTCACTGCAGAGATTCATGGCGCACTTGATGATATCGGCAGCGGTACCCTGTATCGGGGTATTCATGGCGACTCTTTCAGCCGCTTTCTGTACATTCGAGTTGCGGCTGTTCAGGTCAGGGATATACCGGCGTCTGCCGAGGAGTGTGGATACATAGCCCTTTTTTCTGCCGTTTTCGATAATATCATGTAGTGACTCGAACAGGCCCGGATATTTTGATTTGTATGTTTCGATGATTGTCGACGCTTCAGAACGGGGAATATTGAGCCTTTTCGAGAGCCCGAACGGCATGATGCCGTAAAGGACGCCGAAATTAACCTCTTTAGCCTTGCGCCGCATGTCTGATGTGACTTCGTCGGCAGCGAAAATCACTTTTGCCGTTGCCGAATGGATATCCTCATGATTGCGGAACGCTTCGATAAGTTTGGGGTCTCCTGAAATCTCGGCGGCTATTCTCAGTTCTATCTGTGAATAATCTGCAGAGAGCAGTGACTTTTCAGGTGACGATGGAATGAATGCCCTGCGGATCTCCTTGCCAAGCGCGGTTCTTATGGGAATGTTCTGCAGGTTCGGATTCGATGAAGAGAGCCGGCCGGTTGCAGTGATCTGCTGGTTGAAAGAGGTGTGCACCTTTCCTGTAACCGGATTGATCATAAGCGGCAGCGCGTCGATGTAGGTGGTTTTCAGCTTCTGGAAGCTTCTGTATTCGAGAAGGTCGCTTGCCACCGGATGCAGCGGCGCAAGTTCCTCGAGCACCTCGAAATTGGTTGAAAAACCCGTTTTCGTGGCTTTTTTCGCCGGCAGTCCCAGAACGTTGAACAGGATATTGGAAAGCTGCTTCGGCGAATCGATATTGAAAACCGTGCCGGCTGAGGCGTAGATTTTTTCTTTCAGGAGGTCGAGCTGTTTTCCGACCGTCACAGAAGTCTTTGCAAGGTGTCCGGTATCGATCGATACGCCTTCGAATTCCATTTCGGCAAGGACGGAAACGAGCGGGAATTCCAGGTTTTCGCATAGCCAGAGGAGCTCTTTTTCAGCCTCGAATTTATCCCGGAAGACCTCTTCGAGCCTGAGGGCGATATCGGCATCCTGGCATGCGTAGTCACGCAGTTTGAGAGGATCGACCTCAAAAATGTGCAGTTTCTGTTTTCCTGTCCCGACCAGTTCGTCAAAGGTTATGGTCTTGTAGCCGAGGTACCGTGCGGCAAGGTCGTCGAGGTTGTGCCGTTCTTCGGGATCGAACACATAGCTTGCCAGCATGGTGTCGAACCCGACGGGAGAGAGATCGATGCCGTACTTTTTCAGGACGAGAATATCGTATTTCAGGTTCTGCCCGCTTTTTGACACCCCGGGATTTTCCAGTAACAGCTTCAGCCGTTCGAGGGCTTTTTGGGGATCGAGGGCGCCATGGCCGAAGTATATGAAACTTGATTTGCCGGCTTCTGCGGAAATCGAAATACCGGCAAGTTCGGCCTGGAAGGTATCGAGGCTGGTGGTTTCGGTATCGACCGCGATCCGTTCAATGCCTTCGAGCGAAGCAATGAGAGTGTCGAGTTCTTCAGGAGTGCGGATCAGGGTGTAATCGGCCGGAATGTGATCCTTCAGAGGCGGATCCGGCTGTCGTTCCGGTCCCTGCGGAATGTCCGGAGCCGGATGTATTTCATCCGCATCCTGCTGCATGAACCCCGGATAGAGAGACTGGACCCTTGTGGCGATGCTTCTGAGCTCGAGCTTCTCGAGGAGCGGCATGAGCTTGCCGCGGTCAGGTTCGCCGCAGGCGAGTTTTTGAAGCGGCAGGTCTATATCGATATCGGTGCGTATGGTGACAAGCTTTCTGACAAGTTCCAGGTTTGGCTGGAAATCGACGAGGCTTTGCCTGACTTTCGGGGAAATTTCATCGAGATGGCAATATATGTTCTCGATTGAACCGTACCTGACAAGCAGTGATGTGGCCGTTTTAGGACCGATTCCCTTCGCTCCGGGAATATTGTCGGAAGTATCGCCGCAGAGTGTGAGCAGATCGGTGAAAAGTTCGGGTTTGACCCCGAACACCTCTTCGATCTCCTTTTTGCCGAGCAGCTCGAGTTCATTCTGGTTTTTTCCCGGCCTGAGGATTTTGATCCCGTCATGCACCAGCTGGGAAAGGTCCTTGTCCGGAGTGACGATATAGATGGTGCAGTCCTGTTCGAAGTTGTGCGAAGCGGTGCCAATGAGGTCGTCAGCCTCGAATCCGGGGTATTTGATGAGAGGTATGTCGAACGCATCGAGCAGTTCGAAGACAGCTTCAAGCTGGCAGATGAGATCCTCCGGCGGTGCGGGCCGGTTTGCCTTGTACTGTGCGTAGAGGTCGTGCCGGAAGGTTTTTTCACGGCTGTCGAACGCACATGCCAGAAAGTGAGGCCTGTAGGTTTCGAGGATTTTAAGCAGGGCGCCGGCAAAGCCGTAAATCGCTCCTGTCGGCATCCCGTCGCGGCTTCTCATTCCCGCACGCTGCATTGCGAAAAAGGCACGGTAAACAAGCGCCATTCCGTCAAGCAGGAAAAGCTCCGGTTTTCCCTGCGGCGGCTTAGGGGGCACGTTTTCAATCTTTACTTCACTTTCGGCAGAAGAGAAGAATGCAAGCTGGTTTTCATTCATTCCGCAATGACTCCGTAGCTGCCGAGAACCTTGACCATGGTGGCGAATTCCCTCAGGTGACCGAGCGCGTTCTGTATATTGCGGTCGTCCTGGTGACCGATGAAATCGACGTAGAAAAGGTATTCGAAAGCTTTTTTCCTGAACGGCCTCGATTCGATCTTGGTCAGGTCGATATCGCGCATGGCAAGTGTTGCAAGCGCCTTGAAAAGCGAACCGGGTACGTTTGGCAGCGTGAATACCATCGATGTCTTGTGCCGGGGGGTATCCGGGGATGTTTTCAGGGGTGGTGCACCGGGCGGGAGATCATGAGTGATGCAGAAAAAACGGGTGATGTTCCATTCCTCGTCTGCCAGGTTTTCCTGCAGGATTTCGAGACCGTAAAGCTCTGCGGCGCGTTTCGATGCGATGGCGAGCTGTCGGGTATTCCCTTCGGCAGCGATCATTTTTGCGCTTCCGGCCGTATCATAGGCCGCTTCCGCCTTGAGCCACCTGTGGGTTGCAAAGAAATTCCTGCATTGTGAAAGAGCTTGCGGGTGTGAGAGCACCTTTTCGGCTTTTTCAGCCGTGGCGCCGTGGACGCCGAGAAGGCAGTGATCGACTTTCACGAAGGTTTCGGCAACGATAACGACCGGGTGCTGAAGCATCAGGTCGTAATTCTGGTGGATGCTTCCGCCCAGAGAGTTTTCGATAGGAATAACCGCATAATCGACCTGCCTGCTTTCCACTGCGGCAAAAACCTCTTCGAACGAGCCGAACGGTTTCGGTTCGCCGACTCTGAGCGCGGCGATTTCGCTGTAAGCTCCAGGTTCTCCCTGATATGCAGTCAACACGTTTGTCATTATTTTATCTTGTTATTAACTTTCCCTGTCAGGTTTGATTTTATTTAAAGAAAATAAATCTATTATCATAAACGGGCTTTTCCGGCAATACACAAATAAGCGGTTTTTTCATCATGTCAGGACACAGCAAATGGGCCACCATTAAACGGAAAAAGGCGGCAACCGACCAGAAAAGGGGCAATCTGTTCACCAAACTGGTCAAGGAAATAACGATAGCGGCAAAAATGGGTGGCGGTGATCCTTCGGGAAACCCTCGTCTGCGTCTTGCCATCGATACGGCAAGGTCGAATTCCATGCCGATGGACAATATCCAGCGAGCGATCAAGAAGGGTACCGGTGAACTCGAAGGTGTCAGTTACGATGAGATAACCTACGAAGGCTATGGTCCTGCAGGCATAGCGCTGATCGTCGAGACTGCCACCGACAACCGCAACAGGACAGTGGCAGACATGCGCCATATCATGAGCCGCAACAACGGTTCCCTCGGTGAAAGCGGCAGTGTGAGCTGGATGTTCCAGCGCAAGGGGAGCGTCGATGTGCCGAAAAGTGCAACAGACGAAGAGATGCTGATGGAGATCCTGCTTGATGCGGGACTGGAAGATCTCGACATCGACGACGAGAACTATTACACCGTGATTTGTGACATCAAGGACCTCGAAGGGGTGAAAAAAGCGCTCGAAGACAAAGGACTCGCCTATGAGAATGCGAGGCTTGATTTCATACCTGACAACTATATAGAACTTGACGTTGAAGATGCACAGAAGGTGATCAAGCTGATTGACGCGCTTGAGAGCAATGATGACGTTCAGGCTGTCTATAGTAATATGGAGATAAGCGAGAGCGCCATGAACAGCTTAAACGGGTAACGATATGGTAGTTCTCGGGGTAGATCCCGGAAGCCTGAATACCGGTTATGGTGTGATCAGTTGTGATTCCGGGGCTTTCTCGATGCTATCATGCGGCGTTATCCGTCTGCATTCGTTTCGCAGCCATGCCGAGAGAATCGGACGAATCTACGGGGAGCTTGAAAAAGTTATCGATATATTCAAACCTGAGCGGGCTGCGCTTGAAACCGTTTTTCTCTGCAGGAACCCGCAGTCTGCTCTGAAACTCGGTCAGGTCAGAGGAGCTGTTATAGCCCTTGCGATGAACAAGGGACTTGGTTTGCATGAATATGCTCCAAAGGAAGTGAAGCTTGCCGTTACCGGCAAAGGAGCTGCACGCAAGGAACAGGTTTCGTTCATGGTATCGAGAATGCTCGGGTTGCATGAAGAACCCAGGCCATATGATATATCGGATGCACTCGGCCTTGCCTTGTGCGATCTTTTGCGTTCCGGGAGAACTGAAGCTGTCATGCCTCAAACGGGTTTACGGTCCAAAGGAGGCGGCTGGTCAACGTTTGTCAGGGAATATCCGCATATGGTTATCCGTTAGAGCAGCTTGCCTGAGTGACAGAATGACAGGTGCTTTATAAACAGACTGACTGAAAAAAATTAATTATGGTGGAAGGCCGTATCTTAAATCTGCCGAATTTTCTCAGTTTTTTGAGAATAATACTTATCCCTTTTTTTCTGTATTATTTTCATAACGGCCATCTTACGGTTGCCATCATCATCATGCTCATCGCTGTTTTGAGCGACTGGTTTGACGGCCGTGCCGCCCGATGGACGAACGATGTTTCGGAAATGGGCAAAATTCTCGATCCTCTTGCCGACAAACTCTGTCTTGCCAGCGTTGCAGTGTATTTTTTCTGGATCGGTCAGCTTCCTCTCTGGTTTGTTATATCTGCCGTTCTCAGGGATGCGCTGATTTTTGCAGGTGCAGCCTATGTCAAGGTCCGCCATTCAGTTGTAACAACCTCGCTATGGCCAGGCAAATGGGCGGTCGGTTTTGTTTCGATGATGTTCATTTCAATGGTATGGCCTCTTCCTCTCTTTGTACGATTTCACTTCAAGGAGTTTTTCCTTTACCTTTCAGCGGTAACTCTCTTTTATTCCTTCGTTCTCTACTGCATCAGATTCTACAAAATCCACAAGGGTCAGGGCGATATATCGTAGCTTTTCTCCATCTTCTTTCATTGCAATATGATACCGGAACGGTCATTCCGGATATGGATAACTTTTCAATGAAAAAAAAGGCCCGATATTGCGGATTTTCCAAGTGGCTGTAAATAAATGAAATGCCGGATTCAACGCACTTGAGTCCTGCCGGAACGAATTGTTGATGATTTGTTGATATACTGTTGACAACGACCCCTCTCGGGATATGAAAGAAAGGGGCTGTTGTCAGATCATGATGGCTTATGCAGTTGTTTTGGGCACTACTGTAGCCATGAGCGAGGCTTCGCATACCAGTTCGCCCCTGACATAGGCCTTTGCATCGAACTGGCAGACATTCCTGCGCTTGTTGGTCATCGTGGCTTCGATCACCAGCGTATCTCCGGGAATGACAGGCTTGCGGAAACGCGCCTTGTCGATTCCCATGAAGAGGACGACACTTTCCTTGATGTTGCTCCCGAGTTGTGCCAGTTAGTGCCAAAACTCAGAACTCAAGGAGTTGCTGAACCTCGTTTGTAAATTTGCTTGTACCCATCTGTTTGATATAAACCTCACCGGTTCGTTCATAACAAAGATGGATTT